>NZ_CP013386.1:1279600-1919400 GCF_001523745.2 Burkholderia mayonis | reverse complement strand
ACCGTGGAACTGCGCCCGGCACCACGCGCCGCGCTCGCCCGCATCCTGCGCCCATGGCGCACCCATCTGCAAAGCTGCGGCCTGATCGCCCCCGCATCGCAATTGCCGGAATTGAGCCGCGCGCTGGTGACCGCCGGCGTCAGCCGAATCGCGCCGGCCGGCCGCATGCACGACGGCTACCACGGCGAGCCGCACGACGGCGTCTACGCGCTGCAGCGGCTGTCGCGCCGGGTGTCGGTCAGCCTGGACGCCGCCGCGTTGCCCGGCCACGCCCACTTGGACGCGCCGCCGGCCCAGCCCGAGGGCCTGGCCGCGTTGCCGTTGATGGACAAAAGCACTTTCCAGAGCCAATCCGCCAACGGCAGAGCCCAGCTGTTCTTCCGCAGCGGCGGCTGCAGCGGTGCGCCCAAACTGGCCGGCTTCAGCTACCGCGACTACCACCGCCAAATGCGCGCCGCCGCCGACGGCCTCTTGGCCGCTGGCTTGAACCCGGCCACCGACCGCGCGATGAACCTGCTGTACGGCGGCAAACTGTACGGCGGCATGCTCAGCTTCTTTACGATACTGGATCACATGGGCGTGGCGCAGTACCCGATGGGCGGTCCGTCCGACGACGACTTCGGTGAGATCGCCCACTTCATCGCCGAGCAGCAGATCAATACCCTGATCGGCATGCCTGGCACGTTGCACCGGTTGTTCGAATGCGAGAACAAGGTGCTGCGCCGTTATGGCGGGGTGGGCAAGGTATTCTGCGGCGGCGAGCACATCAGCGACGGCCAGCGCGCCTACCTCGGCAGCTTCGGCGTGAAGCTGATCCGCTCGGCGATATACGGCTCGGTGGACGCCGGCCCGCTAGGCCACGCCTGCCCGCACTGCGTCGACGGCGAGTTCCACCTGCTGGCCGAAACCCAGTGGCTGGAAGTGCTGGAAACCGACAGCGACCTGCCGGCCGCGCCCGGCGCGCCCGGCCGCATGGTGTTCACCTCGCGCGAGCGCGAGGCACAGCAGGTGAAGCGCTACGATCTGGGCGATCTCGGCCGGTGGCTGCCCGACGGCTGCCCCTGCGGCTTGGCCACGCCGCGCTTCCGCCTCATCGGTCGCCACGGCGCGCTGCTGCGGGTGGGTACCATCTTCGTCAACCCTGCTGAACTGAGTGGCAAGATCGGTCTGCCGATGCAGTGGCTGGTGGACAGCGCCGACAGCGGCGGCGATCGCATCCGACTGCTGGCCGACGGCGACGCAAGGGCGATACGCGCCCGCCTCCTGGAAGAACCGATGCTGAGCAAGGTGGTGGGCGGCGGCCTGCTCCAGCTGGACGTGACTGCCATCCCGGCCGCCGAATTCCGCCGCCAGCCGCACAGCGGCAAAACTCCGCTGGTGCTGGACCTGCGACGTTGAAACCCGGCCGGCGTCGCGGCGCCGGCATGCACGCGAACCCTATGAATCCAAACCTCACATCGCTCGTCGAACACGCCCGACGCCATTCACCACACTATCGCGCGCTCTACCGCGACCTGCCCGACCAAGGCTGGCAACTATCCGACCTGCCGCCGGTCGACCCCGCCGTCTACTGGGGGGATTCGTACGACCTGTCGCGCCAGCCGACCCTGATCGCAGCCCCGGCGGACGGCCACGTGTTCAAGACCGGCGGCTCCACCGGCGACGGCAAGCTGTCGGTGTTCAGCCGCGCCGAATGGCAGGCCTTCGTCCGTGCCTTCGGCCGTGGTCTCGCGTGTCAGTTGCGCCCCGGCGACCGCGTCGCCAACCTGTTCTTCGCCGGCGACCTCTACACCAGCCTGCTGTTCATCCACGGCGCGCTGGCGCAGGCACCGGTGCCGGTACTGGAATACCCGTTCACCTGCAGCGTCGACAATGACGCGCTGGCCGCCGCCATTCACCGCCACCGCATCAATGTGCTGGCCGGCGTGCCAGCGCAACTGCTGCGCTTCGCCCATCGTCTGGAGGAAAAAACCCAGGTGCTGCCAGAGGTCGAAACCGTTCTCTACGGCGGCGAAAGCCTATTCGGCGAGCAGATCGAACTGTTGAAGCAGGTGTTCCCGCGGGCACGCATCGGCTCGGTCGGCTGCGCTAGCGTCGACGCGGGCCTGATAGGCTACGCCGACCCCAACTGCGGCAATGGCGAACACCGGGTGTTCGATGGCGACAGCATCGTCGAATTCGTCGATGAGGACAGCGGCGAAACGATAGACGAGTCGGGCCGACTCGGCCTGTTGCTGGTAACCAATCTGCAGCGCCAACTAATGCCGGTGATCCGATATCCCAGCGGCGACCTCGGCTGCTGGCGCGAACCGCCCGGCCCCAACCGCAAGTTCGCGCTGCTGGGCCGCGCCAGCAACGGCCACCGCGTCCGCGTCGGCACGTTGTCGCTGTTTCCGGAGGAACTGGGCCGGACGCTGGGCGAGCTACATGAACTGCTGGGCTGGCAACTGGAAATCTCGCGCGAGGGGGGACGGGACTGCCTGGCGCTGCTGCTGTCGGCGCGCGCGCCGCTGGATCTGGAGCGGCTGCGGCTGGCGCTGCTGGCCGGCCAGCCGGCGATTGCCGAATTATGCAAAGAAGAGCAACTGAGCCTGGCACTGCGGCAGACCACACCGGAGCAAATGCGCACCCATCCGCGTTCCGGCAAGCTGCTGCGGGTGGTGGACCGGCGTGACTATCAGCCGGCGGAGGCGCCGGCATGAACACTCGCCATCCGCGAGCCATCTGTGCGCGCGACTACCAGCCGTCCGACGCCATCGACATCAGCACGCTGTTTCGCACGGTCTATGGCGACCACTACGTCTACGCCGATGTCTACCTGCCCAGCCAGATCCAGCAACGCAATGCCAGTGGACATTGGCGTTCGGCGGTCGCCGTCCGCGACGGCCGGCTGTTGGGACACGCCGCGCTGTGGCTGGATCCGGCCCAGCCGGGCCAAGCAGAGCTGGCGCTGAATGTGGTGCATCCGGACGCGCGCGGCCAGGGTATCGCCAGCCTATTGGGCCGCCACCTATGTGCGGCAGCAGCCAATCTCGGTATTGCGCTGCTGACCATCAAACAGGTGTGCTCCCATCCGCGAAGCCAGTACGTGGCTCGGGCGCTGGGTTTTCGCAGCACGGCACTGCTACTCGACTACGTGGATTCGCCGTTCGGATGCCCGGAACCGGAAAGTATCATTTTCGGCTGCCTGCCACTCAAGCCGCTGCCGCTTCCGCGACTGGACTGGCCGCAAGCCTGGCGCGAATGGCTGGCACCGCTGCACCAGACGTTTGGTGAAGAAGAACGCTTGCCCGCCGACGCCAGCCTGCCTAGCCTCGCGCTAACGTATCACGGTCAATGGCTGGAGCTAACCATGCAACAGCCGTCAGAGGCTCAGTTGACCGAGATCGCAACCATGCCCGCCGGCAAGCCGATCTATCTGAAGCTGCCGGCCAGCGCGGAAACGCTGGCGTGTCGGCCGGAATTGGAGCGGGCCGGCTTCCGCTTTGGCGGACTGCTGCCGGTGGCGTCCGACGGCTGGCAGTTGCTATGGCTGCGCGGCCTGAGTGGACAGGCAATCCGCTTCTGCGACAAGCAAGCAGCGCAATTGCACCAGATTTACGCCAATCCGGACATTACTTTATGACCAAACCGCCGGAATTCACACGAAACGGATGATCACGCCAAGTCGCCCGCTTGAGACGATGTATCCGGTGGTGTTCTTCGACGCGCTGCGAGTCAAGATCCGGGACGAAGGTGTGGATCGCAACAAAGTGATCCGCTTGGGTTTTCCGGACCAGGTGCTTGAGCTGTAGGCGTCGTAACTGGTCGGGCGGCAGCGGCAGCAACTGCTGGCGACTCAGGGGCTTACGTTTCGTGTACGACCATCATCGTGTACGACCATCATATTGGTCCCGGCCGACGAGTTTCATCACGCGCGCCCCGACGTCGAAATCGACGAGATCAGGTTGGCTCCGCACGAGGTCTTGTGGCCGTCGAATGCGACGGCACGACCGTCGATGCGAACGTTCTCGTCGCCTTCCACGATCACGCAATAATCGTGTCCGTTCATCGGACAGGTGCAGCGATCGCCGACACAGGCGACAGCTCGCCCCATCACGGTTGAGCCCTCGCGACCGGTTTCGACGTGGCCGCCATGCGAAGTCGAGTCACCGATACGAATCACACCGCGCATACAGGCCTCTTATCGGAAAGGACTCACGTCCGGTTGCTTGTGCGTCGGTGAGCTCACCATCACGATCGTCGCCGTGCCGTTCGGCCGCCGATTGATCGTGGCGCTGGCTCCGCCTTCGTTGTAGCTTGCGATCAGGCCCAGTCCGATTTGCACCAACGGCGAGCTGATGCCCGTGTTCCCGATCCGGCGGCCGATGTCGTAGCCTTCCTTCACGTCATCGAGACTCGGCGCGGACGGACCGCTTTGCGCGAGCGCCTGGTTGATCGGCGCGACCCAGCTGCGATCGCCCGTCGTGTCATAGAAGATCCGCTTCGGCGTTTCGCCGGTCGGCAGCGTATCGACGGCCTGCTGCCACCCCGCCTTGAGCGCTTCCGCCTGCTGCGCGGTCTTGAGCGGCTTGCCGTGCGCATCGGCGAGCTTCACGTCGATGGGCCGATGCAGGTAGCCGAGCAGCGGCGCGTTGTCGAATTGCCTCACCTGCCATGTCGTCCAGCGCACGGGGATGTACGGCGTGGGTTTGAACTCGCCCGGGCCTTTGTTGCTGATCGTTTTCCAGAAATCGGGGAGTTTGGCTTGCCACCAAGCGGACGTTGCAAAACCGGCCGACATCGGAGTATCCACTCCGGCTCGCTTTTCTTCCGCCTCGTAATGCGCCGTGAAGCTGTCCGGCCCCCGATCCTGATTGACTTTCCAGAAAAAATTCCACAGCCGCGTGACATCGTAGTCGGCGGTGCCGTTGTTTACATTCTCCGTTTGCTCAACGGCATACGGACGAATCAGTCGATCAACTCGATCGGAGCGGGACACTAGCATCGCGACCATGCTGTCCGGCATTGAAGGAATGTTGGACTGTCCGAACGTATCGATGTAGCCGGGGGTTTCATTGAGCCAGCGCTTCATCGATCCATCCAGCGTGTAGATGATGGCCTCCGGCACATCCGGATGCGAGTCGAAGAACGCAAACAGCTTTTCGATGATACTGGCGCCATCGTCCGTATTCGCATCCTCCTGCCACAACAACAGTGTTACCCCCAAGCTCGCCTCTTGCCGAATTCCATCGAGTGCTGCTCCGGGGCGACCGAAACGGCGGTCCTTCGGCGGCTCCCAAATGAACACCGGAACCGGCCAATATTCGACGGAATTGCGCGCTCCAAATTTGAAGCTGATCCGAGTCGACAAGCCGAGATCCGTCATTCGCTCGTCCTTGTTTGCCGGATAATCAGTGGGATTTTGTGACATGTACGTCGAATGATTGTCTGCCTTGGCTCGTATAGCCTTCCAGATCTCTTCATTTGTTTCATGTCCCGTGACAAGTCCAAGGCCGCGAACCTCTAACACGTAATTAGCACCGGTCTGACCGAGTAACGCGGGCGCGCCATTATTGCCGTGCGTCGTCGCTGCGTGCGTATCCAATGCAGCAGACGCTGAACTCATAGTTGCCGGCGTCGACTCATGCGGAGCTCGATGCATCCACACATAGCTCGCCGCAAAGGCCGCTGCGACGCCCCCCAGTGCAACCAATACCCCGTTGCGAATACTAGCCGCCATGCCCGGCATCTCCTGTCCCGTTGCTTGCCAATAGTGATAATGCCGCGCCATCACGAGGAACGTCCAACCCAGCGCGATCAATACGAATACAGCCGCGAACGGCCAGATACGAGGTTTCATAGCGCCTCTTCAATAATCTCATGTTTTGCTCTCGACCTTCAGTTCGCTGGTCACGAGCGGTGGCATGGTGAGAGGTACATACTTCTCGTCGGGAAATCGGCCGGTCTTGTAGTAATCGACACACGCTTTCACGAATTCGCGCGTGTGTTCGTCCAAGCGCCCGAAGTTCTTGCATTTCTGGATATTTCGATACACGTCCGGCGTCATCTTCCAATCAGCCATCAATAGCAACAACTGCCGCCAGTCCGGATCATCCAACGTCACCGCCTGGCCGACCGCGACATCCATCGCCGTGACCCAGCGATGGTTCTCGGAGCTGAGCAGAACCCCCGAATGATAGTTGTTCGCTTCCAATTGATCGGCATCCGTGCCCATGCGCTTGCGGACTTCGTCCGGCGTTTCCTCGCGTTGGATCACGTAGGTCTGATACCGTCCGCCCGTGGCGGCCGCCGAGAGAATCGAGCCGAGCGACCGGCTCGGCACGATGCGCCAGTTATGCGACTGCTCGTCGATCGGACGGCCTCGATTGAAGGCTTCTTTGTGAGGGGCGATGCCGGTACTCGGATCGTCCGTCGTCGCGACGTCTTTCCATTGGAACTTCGCGTACTGGTTGCCGAGCGCGACGTTTTTCGTCACGTCATCCGGGCGCATCAGCCCGGCGACATCGGCGTGCCCGGGTCGCTGCCCGCCTTTCTTGACTTCGCCAACGTACAGGTCAGGCTCGTACGGCGGGTTCAGTTGCTCGCCGTTGATGAAGCGAATGTCGTTGCGCTTGAACGACGCCTGTAGCGCCATGTTCTTGCTGGACTCGACCACTGAGCCCAACATCGTGCCGTCCGTGTCGGGCCCTGGTGTCAATCGCTGAACCTGGTCCCGAACCGGCACGCGCGCGGGGGGGCGTGCCGACAGCAACCTTCGACCGCTTCCCCCTGCCGTCCTGGTCGCGTTCCAGTCGCGTCCACATGCGCTGGAAAAAGCGTTTCGGCGCGAGCGTCGTCATCGCGGGCATCGTTTTGCCCTGCTTGGCGGCCGCGCCATCGGCCGGAACGTCGTCGGGCACGCCGAACGTCCCGATCCCGCGCACCTTGTCGAGGCCGACCACGGTGTCTTCGGGGCAGAAGTAAAGATAGACCTTGCCCCGGTTGTCGCGCTCGTCAAACGTGATCCAGTTCTTGCCATGCTTGTCCAGGCGCTTTCCCTGCGTCTGGCTCCAGTTCCATCCAGCTCGTCCGCCCGAGCAAACCGAATCGATCATCAGGTCAGCCAAGTCCGGAAGCGTATGCGGCTCGCTCGTCACCGCGTTGACGATGTCGACCAGCGTCTTGAGCTTCGCGTGCCCGGTTTGCTGGCTGCCGTCCTTCGTGAACTGCAGGCTGTATGGCGTATCGACCATGATGATGCAATCGACGCAGCGTTGCCCTTGCTGCTTGAGCATCGCCTGCGCGAGCAGCGTGATGATCGTGCCTTGGCTGTGCCCCATCACCGTGATCGTTTCGTGCTTCGGATCGATTCCGTGTTCCAACGCGAGCGCGGAGGGCTGGATGGCGCGCATTGTCTTGATGAGGTTCGCCAAGCGAGCTGCGGCGAGCACGAAGTAACGGCGGTCTGGTGAGTTGCCGGCGAAGATCGTATTGCCGGCAAGCGCATTTTGCATGACCGTGCGCTCGAGCTTGTCCGGTTCGAAGCCCCGGCTGTACATCTGAGGGATGTTGTTCGTCGCGTTGGCGAAGAACCCGCCTCCCTTGCCGAAATGGGCGTCGAGCCGGTTCGCGTGGATGTCCTGATACTGGCCGCGCGTCAGCAGATTGCCGTCGCTGTCCGCCACGCGGCTCTTGACCTCGCCAGAATTGTTCACCTTGGCAATTTCGTTATCCGCGGCTCGATAGCCCCAGTAGAACGGTAAAAACATGCTATGAGCGCCGCCGCTCTCCGAACGCCTATACAGGAACATGTCGGGATCGTTGGCGATCTTGCTATCGAAGAACCGGCTTTTTTGGCTTTTCGCTTTGATGGCCTCAGCATATTCCTGGCCGTATTCGCCCGGCCGCAGATCGCTCCGCGACAGGCGCTCGTTGAGCCCTTGGCAGAGCCCGCGCTCAACGGTCGCATAGGCCGCACCCGGATCGTTGACGCCGTGAATGAAGATCACCACGCCCGGAAGATCGGCCGGAACCTGAACGGGCCGATCGCCCGGCCGATTCGCCATCGTAACGCCCGCCCCTTGGGCGGCCGCGTGATACTGATCGTTGTTATCGCTCATCGTTCGCTCGGATTCAAAGCTTCGGCTTCAGATAGTCGACCTTCGCGATACGCATCGCGTCGTCCTTGACCAGATCCGTCAGGCCGCTCGCATCGGTCTTGCCCTCGATGACGCGCCCGTCGTCCAGTGTGATCCGGAATGGCTTGTTCGCCGCCGCCGGCAGATCGCCGTCCTCGCCCGGATAGTGCAGCTTGAAACGCTGATCCGTCGGCTGATGGTTGAACGCGCTCTTCGCCGCCTGCGCCGTCGACGGCCCGCCCCACTGGTGCGACGCCGACAGCAGCTCGATGTCGCCGTTCGTGCCGAGCGTGATGCCGTTGCCGATCTCGAGGTAGCTGCCGTGTCGCGTTCGGTGCCGGCATCACGCGGATACAAGCGAACCGTACCGGTCGGCGCGAAGGCCGGATAGATCGAACTCGAACGCGCGCGCAAGGGCCGGGCTGCGCTGCTGCCATTCGTTGAACAGCGTGGTGAGAATGTCGACGATATTCCGTTTCCGAAACACGCGCGAATTGGTGCGCTTGTCCATCAACGACAGTGCGTCGCACACGGTCAGTTGGTACACGCAGAGTTCGCCGTCGCTTTGTCCGATCTGGACGTCGCGGATGATTGCGTTCACCATGTGCAGCTGTCCGCGGTCGGTAACGAGCCGGATCGAAACCGGGATGCCGAGGAATACGCCGGGCGGCAGGTTGTGGCGGGTCGACACGCAGGTCAGACGCCCCCGGATCCCGCTCATCAGCCCTTCCTGAACACTCGCGTGCTGCAGCGCGAGGAGATGGCCGATCGCGGCCTGCGCGGCGCCAAAGTGCAACGCGACCGGGCGGTTATTCCAGTCGACCGCCCCCGACGCGAAACCGCGTAGCGTATCGTTCAAATTAGTCACGGCAGACTCTCAGGTTTCTGCTTGGATTCGAATCCGAGGAGTATTGATTCTCGATGTAAATGATGCCCTCCCCACGGCGCGTAGATTTTATCAACGCTGAGGCAAATGGCGGCCAAATTAACGAAGATTCACCATCGCGCTGACGACGGACGGGTCGACAACCTGGAGGCGACCTGTCAAGGTTGACAGGTCGATGCCACGTATTGGTGCGTTGAGTATGGACCGCAGCGTCCCTTGCCTCGAAATGGACCTTCAAAGCGGAAATTTTTTGGCGGACTGGCTCGCTCCATGGGCGCGAGAGCGGAGTGCTCGATTGTCGATCAGGCGGGTCGATCTATAAGAGACGGTTTCATAAAGACTGGTCGGCCCGCCGAAGGGTATTCCAGCAGATCAGGCAGCAACCGAGTTTGAGGAACGCGCCGTGAATGTCTGCACGGCGCTCGAAACGAATGCGGAGACGACGGAAGTGATGCAGCCAGGCATGCGTGCGTTCAACGACCCAGCGATATTTTCCAAGGCCGCTGCCATGTTCGGTGCGGCGCTTGGCGATAACCGGCTCGATACCGCGATCGCGCAACGCTCGTCGATGCCGCTCAGAGTCGTAACCGCGATCGGCGTAGACCACGCGCGGTCTCTGCAGTGGGTGGCCGCGCAATCCACGAATTGGCGGAATCGCATCGATCAGCGGCAGCAGCTGCGTGACATCGTGAACGTTCGCGCCGGTCAGGATCGCCGCCAGCGGCGTGCCATTGGCGTCGGTGACGATGTGGTGCTTGGAACCGGGTCGCGCGCGATCGGTGGGGTTTGGCCCAGTTTTTGGCCCGCCCCAACGGCGCGAATCGATGAGGAATCGACTGCGGCTCGCGAGAAATCGATTTGGTCTGCTGCTCGCAGCTTCGCGAGCAGCAATTCGTGCAGGCGATCCCATACGCCCGCAGCCTGCCAATCGCGTAGCCGTCGCCAGCAAGTCACGCCCGAGCCGCAGCCCATCTCGGCGGGCAGGTCGCGCCAGCGCAGTCCCGTCTTGAGAACGAACAGGATGCCGGTCAGCGCGGCGCGATTCGAAACAGGCAGGCGGCCTGGGTTCTTCTCGCGCCGCGGCTTGGGTGGCGGCAATAACGGCTCGATCAATATCCACAGTTCGTCGTCGATGATCGGCTTGGCCATCTCCTCGGTCTCGGTTGTTCCGATGCCTGAGGTTAACAGCTCGCCGCGAAAGTTAACAGCCCCACCGGGCCTTTTTGAAACCGTCTCTAAGGAATTCTTCGCGCTGCAACCCGGACATCCATTTTGGTGCTCGGCCTCGACCGCACCATGTTTCCCCAGTCATCGGGTTCCGATACTTTGGAGGCAGTGGACCACGCCGCTTGTCCGGCGAGCGAAGGCGCGTCCATTGCGGAAAGATCTGGTCGGGACGAATTTCGTACCTCAGGAGGGTTTCCCGGATCTGAGACAGCGCTGTCGAGATTTCGCGCTCTTTGGCTGCTTCGGCCTCCTTATTAAGTGCATCGAGTTGAGCTTTCAGTTCCTCGTAAGTTGCCACAATGATTCTCCAATCGAATTACGTTAAACGTGCACATTCGAGCGTCGTGCGTCGTCAGGGGCGCGTATCGTGTGCCATGCATGCGACGATATGACGGGAATAAAAAGGCGATCGTCGATATCGACGATCGCAAAACCGCCTGCTCCGAGGCAGATCGGAGGGCAGCAGGCGGTGGCCTAAACAAGGCAAACAGTCGCTGGTACCGGGGCACCAGTCGAAAGTGCAGCGAACAGCTTGCCGCCGGACAGCCAGACCATCTCTATTCGGAGATAATAATCTCCTTACCAATCTATCCACGATCAACGGGATGAATCCGCAGGGAATAAAGATTCATTCTGACTGTTAGATACCATTTAGTCGGTGAATACCTGAAGTTGATTTTCCGGTTACACATCCGGTAGCGCATCCGTGGAGATCACTGATATAGTGTGAACCTAAGTGCACAAGACAACGGCTTTGCGAACAAACAGGGAAACTATAAGTTGGGCTATATCCTGGCGAGTCCGCAATGTGCCCTTCCGAACGAAAGCCCGAGGGGAATGCCATGGAATCCGATAGCGCAATATTTAGCCTTATAGAGAACTTCCCAACCTCCGCCAGTCTAAAAGCAGCAGACACCGGAAAATATATTATAAATAATTCTCACAATTCAATTCAATTCGGAATAAAGAATCCCAAAGACCTCGAGGGGCTAACAATACAAGATGTCAAATTCAACAAAAAAGACTGGGGGGTTAGATATGCGCGATTGATTCAGGACCTAGATCACTCGGCGCGCGAGAATAAATCACACGTGCTGGGAAGACATCAATTTCTCGACGACTGCGGGGAGGCGCAGGTTGAGGAGATGATAAAATTTCCCATTCTCGGATCCAGGGGAAATATACTTGGAATCGTAACCTACAGAAATGATATTACACGAACACTTCCGCCAATAGAAATCTATAGATTAAATCGGGTGTTTTACGGTACCACCGATTCAATCAATAGAACCCTCATATATTTTGGAGTTGAGAAATATTTTTTTGTGCCGCCGACTGATGTACAAATCCAAGTTTTCTTGATGAAGTCTGAGAGGTTGACCAACAAAGAAATCTCAAGATTCCTTGGCATCTCAGACAGAACGGTCGAATGTCATTGCGCAGCTCTGCGCAACAAAATAATTGATGGGAACCTGCCATATGTCCTGTCGCTTGTAAAAGGAAGCTTCTCGTGCGATCGAAATCTGACCAAACTCTAAAGATTGCGCTTACCGCAAATCTTTTTGAATGGTATGAGTTCTCACTCATGGCGTTCATGGCGCTAGAGATAGGTAGGCTTTTCTTCCCCGATGCAAACGAAAAAACAGCCCTAATTTCAAGCTTCTCAGTGTTCGCTAGTAGCTATCTTGCGCGACCGATCGGCAGCATACTTTTTGGTATTTTAGGAGTTCGATACGGGACAGGGGCTTCACTAAGAATCAGCATGATAGGAATGGCAGTGCCAGCCTCACTGATCGCGTTCCTCCCTACTTATCAAAAAGCAGGCTATTTCGCAACTTTCTTGCTGCTGATTCTGAAAATAACTCAAGGATTCTGCGCAGGCGGAGAAATGCCATTAAGTGGATATTTCGTATCGCTCAATGCAGACAGGAAGAATCGCGGTCTCTATTGCGCCTTAACTGTGGCGAGCGGATTTGTCGGAATGCTATTAGCTTCCGGGGCTGTATTTTCGCTGCCGCACATTAAGCTTGCCATCGATCATCTAATTAAATATGAAAATCCGAGCTACCTTAACGAGCCGTGGCGCTGGCCGTTTTTGCTTTGCGTGCCATTGTCGATTTCAATATATTTATTAAGATTGACAATTAATAGGAGTGAGGTTGTGGCGGATTCTGGGAAATTGAGAGCCAAGCCAGCTCTCCCACTACTTCAGTCGCTCGCCGTCGTTGCATTTATGGAAATAGTTATATATACGATTTTTGTATGGATGCCACATTATTTGCACGTCTATCTCGGGCAGGAGATTTTTGATGCGCGATTGTCCAACATTGCGGCCCTGATAATATTCGCGATATCGATGACTTGCGCCGGCTATGCCGAGCGTTATTTTTGTGCTAGAAATATCGCACTACTCGGAACTATGACAATAACAATATCCGTTTATCCATTATTTGCGATAATGCAATACGGAGGTATGTTCGTACTATTGTCCACTCAAGCTGCCCTCGCGATATTGGCCGGATGTGTCGTTGGGGTGATTTTCGTCGTATTGCCAGATCTATTCAAGGAAAATTGGGGGAGCTTGGGAATGGTCGTTACCTATTCATTTGCCACCGCGATTTTTGGTGGAACATCCCCTGTTTTCTGCGCTTACCTGATTGAATTAACTAACTTGAATATCGCGCCTGCAATTTATATATTTTTAATGGGGATGTTGGCTGCAGCCGCCATCTACAAAATTTCCCCTCCAAGTAAAACGCGATTTGAATATAGAACGCCGAATTCCGCATGATTAGACGCATCATTCATCGTAACTTCAAAATTATTGTGAATAAATCAGCTAACTTGCCATTAGTCTTACTGTGTCACAAAATTCATGCCATTATAGAAACTTCTTCATCCACGGCGTGAGGAATGATGGACTGGGAAACGTCGTTCGAGACGTATCTGGAACATTTGTGTGAAGCGCTTGGGCATAACGATCGCGAATCAGGATTGAAGGGCTATTGCCAAGGGCTGATGCTGCCGATTCGGCGCAAGAGCGTCGAGCCGCTGGCGGCACATCTGGAACCGGAGCATGTGAGCGCGCGACACCAGTCGCTGCATCATTTCGTGGCGAAGTCGGAATGGTCGGATACGGCGCTGCTCGAGCAGGTGCGGCGCTGGGTGCTGCCGTACATGGACCCGGCTGGCGGGTTGTACTGGATCATCGACGACACGGGTTTCCCCAAGAAGGGTAGACATTCGGTCGGCGTGGCGCGGCAATACTGCGGTCAACTGGGCAAGCAGGACAACTGCCAAGTGGCGGTGAGTTTGTCGGTGGCGACGGAAGACGCGAGCTTGCCGGTATCGTATCGACTGTATCTGCCTCGCGAATGGAGCGACGATCCCGCGCGGCGACAGAAAGCCGGCGTGCCCGAGGAAATTGAGTTTGCAACCAAGCCGGAGATTGCGACCGGGCAGTTGCGAGAAGCCCGGCAAAGCGGCGCGCCCGACGGTATCGTGTTGGCCGATGCGGGCTATGGAGACGACACCTCATTTCGCGAGGCCGTCAGCGAGCTCGGGCTGCAGTATGCGGTGGGCATTCGCTCGAACACGCGCGTATGGGCGCCCGGCATCGCACCTCTACCGCCCGAACCTTCCACTGGGAAATCGGGCCGGCCGCGTAGCTTGTTAAGGCGCGCGCCGGGGCATGAGCCGATCGGAGTCAAGGATCTGGCCTTGGCGCTCGATGTCTCGCGTTATCGCACGGTGATATGGCGCGAAGGTACGTGCGCCGCACTCAGTTCGCGCTTTGCCGCCGTGCGCGTGCGTGCTTCACACCGCGATTACTGGCGCTCCACACTGCGCGATGAGGAATGGCTGCTGATCGAATGGCCCGAAGGTGATGCGGAGCCACTCAAATATTGGCTTTCGACTTTGCCCCCAGACACGCCGCTCGAACGTCTGGTTCATGTTGCCAAGATGCGCTGGCGTATCGAGCGGGACTATCAGGATCTCAAGCAGGAGTTTGGCCTGGGACACTTCGAAGGACGTGGCTGGCGTGGATTCCATCACCATGCCTCGTTGTGTATCGCTGCCTACGGCTTTCTCGTCGCTCAACGCCTCATTCAAGGCGACAGTAAAAAAAACTCCGCGATCCGCGACCCGTTTGTCTTACCCTCGGATTACGTGCCACGCGGGTCTCCAGCGCGCGCAGCGCCACGTGGCTGATTCCATTACCACGCTGCGCTGGCGTATCGCTGCATACATCGCGCGCCGGCTCCTGCGATGTCCGTTTTGTTCAGCATCCAATGCTGATTTATTGACACAGTAAGACTAGAACGCGAAGTGACAAATTGAATGCGCACTTATGCGAATTGACGACATTATTTTGTTGAGAATGCAAATAAAGTCGTCAACTCAGCAGCCTAACCCCTTGCGCGACGGGCATCCCGAGTTGACGACTTTAATTCGCTCTACGCCAGCGCAGCGGCATGCGGGCACGGGTCATCGAGTATCGCCTGGAAGGCGTGCCTGACGCCGAGCCGCAGTATCGCCTGATCACTAATCTGCTGGACCCGGCGTTGGCACCTGCCGCAGAACTCGCGGCGCTGTACCACCGGCGCTGGAAAATAGAAGAGATGTTCGATGAGATCAAGACGCATCTGTGTGATGGGAAGAAGGTGCTGCGCAGTAAGACACCTGATCTGGTACGTCAGGAGTTCTATGCGTTAATGCTCACGCACGCGGCGACCCGCCGCTTGATGTACGAGGCTGCTCAGGACAGCGAGCAGCGACCTGAAGACCTGTCCTTTGTCCATGCCGTGCGTGTGCTGAACCGACGCCTGCCCGAGGCGGCGGCAATTCCCCCCTGAGCAGTGGCAAAGCTGGAAACAGCGTCTGCTGCGCGAACTCGCCAGCGGGCGTGCGGTGCAAAGCCGCGGCAAACGTAATCCCCGCGGCGTGAAACGAAAGATGTCGAATTTCCGGATCCGGCGACGATGGGAGCCGCTGAATCAACGAATAGTACCGAAAGTGATCATCAAGTGAACAGTATTGGCCCTAGGCGGGTTCCTCTGCCGGCCCATGCCCGCCATTGTGCGAGGAGACCGTCCGCCGTCGCGCGGCCCATAATCTCCCGGAACCAGACGGTAAAGTCATGAGGCCGGTGCTCCATTAGATCCAGGACTTCATCGCACAGGGACCATCGCCAGTCGGCAACCTCATCGGGATTCGCGACAGGTTCGCCCTCGAACATACCGACGTAGATGTGGTCGTACTCGTGTTCGATCAGGCCGTTGGGCAACTGCGCCCGGTACGTCAGCGCCGATACCTTGCACAACTCGCAATCGAACCCCATCTCCTCGCGCAAACGCCGAGCCACCGCTGCACCGAGTTCTTCTCCCTGCCGTGGATGCCCGCAACAGCTGTTGCTCCACAAACCCGCCGAGTGGTATTTTCCGAGTGCGCGCCGCTGAAGCAACAGACGCTCTTGATGGTCGAATATAAATATCGAAAAAGCCCGATGCAATGCGCCACTTTGGTGAATCCGTGCCTTGGTGTCGAAACCCAAGGGAGTATCGTTTCGATCCACCAGAATGAGCATCTCGTCCATTACGACCTTATCATTAAATGTTTAAAACAATTACCAATCGACGCCATAAATCGACGCGAATATTAATCTTCCAACTTAATTTATTTTGGCAAATAAAATCCGTCGACCATATGGCGGACGATATCAATAATCTGGCCGCACGCATCCATCCCGATTCTCTCAGGCGTTGGAATGTGGCATCTACATGTTGCCCTAGCGGAAAGGCATACGTTCGAAACCAATGCGGGTCATGTCATTTCTCCACCACGCAAAATGGCCGCGAATCGCGGCTTGTTTGTCATTATGGCCTTGCACGGCAAGGCGACATCGGTGCGAAGCGAGTAAATCCGAAGCGGAAAGAATGAGAGAGCTTAGCGATCAGTAGTTCCGCAACGAACCATAACGGGATTCCAACATCAGCGCTGATTGCTTCGTTCTGGTGACTCAGTCACGCCAATTGTCGTTGTTCAAGTAAATTGCGTGATTTGAATCAATCTAGGACTTGCGAATCGACGTGTCAAGAATGATTTATCAATGCGCGCATTGAGGGCTGCTTCGGCACGCTGGTACAGATCAAAATCCGTGGCAGTCGGGGTCGCATCCCGCAGGTGAACCCCAGGTAAACAACGCGCACCAGGCGACTGATCTGACACCGTTGTCTCCGAGGTCACCACGCATGGTAGCCATCGGCGAGATGGCTCTCAATCGACAGCGCGCGGATCTGCTCAGTCGGTATCGGCAACCACATTTCTCTCGTCATGCCCGATCGTCCGGCTTGTCGCAACGAACGCTTCCGGCTTTCCAGCTTGCGCTTGGCCCGCGCTCATAGGTTTTCTTCAGATTCAGGCCGGCACACGGCCAGATGCACATTTTTTGCAATAATCTATGAAATTATTTCTTATAACATCTTCGATTTCCCACCTTGCCATCCCTCCTTGCCGCGACAAACCTTTCATGAAGCGCGCGTCACGCGTGTGCAGCAAGGTGAACGCTGCATGCTGCTTGACCACGAACTGGCGACGATTGCGCGCATTCTGGTGATCCACGATGAACAGCCTCCCGCCATTCCCTGGCATCGCTACCAAACGGCTGCGGCATTGCATCGTTGCGGGCCAGCGTTCACCGATCGCGGCCGTAGCGGGCAGGTGACCGCATCAACGGAAAGGGAACTTTTAGCAGTTTGGTGAAGATAGACCGATAACCAATATTATCTGTCCATCATCGAAATGCATCTAAACTGGTGATCATGAAAACGCGTGAGACCTCCTCTCCCGACACGGGCAAACCCAGCTTCCCTGATGAGGCCGAGCTAGCCGCACTGCGCGCCTGGTACGCCGGCCTGGACGCGCGCGCGGCCGTTGCCCGCTATCTGGGCGATCGGCGAGCCGCCGGAGGATCGTCGCGCGGCATCCTCAGTTGCATTCGCAGGCAACTCGTCGCGTTCGCGCGAACACGTCATCGCGAAGACCTGGCAGCCGCGTTTGTCGACCGCCCCTCCAAGACGTCGGCTGACGCCGTCGCGCGGGCCATCGACGCACTTCGGCACCTTCCCGTGCCGGAGCCGCACATTTCGGACGAGATCGGCACATGGTTGGCGCCACGTATCGTGGCGGCCCTGCAGGCGCACGGTATCCGGACGCTGGCAGATCTGACCGTGCGGATTCCGCGACGCCGCCGCTGGTGGTCGACGATCGATGGTCTCGGGGTCGCCGGCGCGCGACAGGTCGAAGCGTTCTTCGCTGCACATCCGGCCCTGACCGAACGGGCGCGCGCCTTGATCGTCGCGGCACCGTCCAGCACCGTCGTGCCGTGGGAGCAGATTTATGTGCCGCACGAGGTCGACGGCTCGCGCGGGCTGTTCCGGGCCCCGCAGGCGGCCTGTCTGCTAAGCGCGTCGAACGACTATGAAGCGATTCAGTCCTGGCTGTCCCTGCACGAATCGGCGGCAACCCAGCGCGCCTATCGGAAAGAGGCCGAGCGGCTGATCCTGTGGGCCATTGTCGAACGCGGTCGGGCGTTGTCGTCGCTGACGACCGACGATGCGATCGCGTACCGCGCGTTCTTGCGGCGACCGGCACCGCGCGAGCGTTGGGTCGGGCCGTCGCGGCCGCGACAGAGCATCGAATGGCGGCCATTCAGCGGCCCGCTGTCGGCACGGTCGGCGGCGTACGCACTCGCGGTCCTGTCGGCGATGTTCCGCTGGCTGATTGAGCAGCGCTACGTGCTGGCGAACCCCTTTGCGGGCGTCAAGGTGCGCGGTGCCGCCGTGCGCGCGGGGATGGACGTTGCCCGTGGCTTCACCGAAGGCGAGTGGCTGTTGATCCGTGCGCTGGCCGACGGGCTGGAATGGTCGTATGGCTGGAGCGCGCCAGCCGCCCAACGCCTGCGCTTCCTGCTCGACTTCGGTTACGCGACCGGCCTGCGTGCCAGCGAGTTCGTCGGCGCGACGCTCGGCGACATCCGGCGCGACGAACAGGGCGATCACTGGCTACACGTGATTGGCAAAGGCGGCAAACCCGGCAAGGTGGCGCTGCCTGCGCTGGCGCGAACCGCATTGGATCAGTCTCTCGTACAGCGGGGACTGCCGGTCACCCCGACTCGCTGGGCCCGGGACACACCACTGGTCGCGAACCTCGAGGAGGATGGTGCCGGCATCAAGAGCACGCGGCTCTGGCGCGTGTTGCGACGCTTTTTCTTGTTGGCGGCCGACGCGATTCACGACGAACGGCCGGCGACAGCCGAAAAGCTTCGGCGCGCGAGTCCGCACTGGGTGCGCCACACGCACGCCACGCACGCGCTGGCCCGTGGTGCCGAACTGATCATGGTGCGCGACAATCTCCGTCACGCGTCGATCTCGACGACGTCGACCTACCTGCATAGCGACGAAGTTCGGCGCGCCCGGCAGTTCGACCAAGCGTTCGAGGCGCGGAAAAACTGACGCTACGGCCGAACACGCTTATGCGAGATCAGCGCTGATAAACGACATCTTAATAACCACGAGGCTTATGATAGAAAATTACGCGTACCTTGTTCGCGGGTTGCGCGCCCCGTCGAGGCCACAATGAAGTCTCCATCACACGTGAGCAAATCATCGTGGCGAAACGTGTCGCCATGGAAATGTATTTCTGGACCGCGTGCGCCCTCGATGACGATAACGGCTTCGATCGATTGATGAAGATGGCCCACATCGACGAGCTCGACAACAATCAATGGGGCGGCGTATTTCTTTGCGAGCACATCACCGCCTTGGGTTTCGGGATCGACAAGATCAAGAGTATGGTTTTCCGCAATGCGGCCCGCCTGCTATGCAACCTGTGCGCCACCCTGGATATCGCGACGACGCTGCTCGTAGGAACGCCATCAACCGAGGTGCCGAACGGCATCTATACTGCTGAGCGGTATCACGGCGTGCATTTCACTTTCGATGTGCTCGAGCCTCCCGCAGCTCCGGACTGACTACGTCCGGAAACGACGGCGTCAAGGAACATGTCGCCCTCCACTCAACTGATCCGATTGGCTCACGATGGGATACTCGCCCCGGACATTTCTGATCGCCGCGGACGACTCGATCTGCCGGCTTAGCAAGCGCTACTGGCAAATGCTTGGGCAGCCGGACAGTCACCGCCTGCCGGCCTTTGCCGGGCAGCGGGTGCGCATCGCAAACCTGCTCGTCCAGCTTGTGAACCGTGTCCCGACGCGGGGCGTGTATCGCGACTTCATGATCGTCACCTTTGATGCCGACGGCGCGCTCGACATCGAACAAATCATGGAACGCATGGCCGCGCACGGTGATGTCACTTTGTCCGGCGGCAGCCGGAACGGCCGCGACACGAAGATCGTCGATGCGACGGCGCGCTTCAAGGTACAAGGCGGTCAATGGACACCGTCGCCGGTGCTGGCAACGGCTCTGGAAGAGGCAGCACTTGGGCTACGACCGTGCCCTCGGATCTGAAGGGCCGCGTGGCCTAGTTGCCCGGCGGAATGTTGAAATTTCCCTTTTAAATCATCGAATCAAGGTGATTTTGGCGAAAATTTCACGAATCCCGGCCAACCCTCAAGCGGTCGGCGGCCAGCCTGCCCCGTTCATCCCGTCGCCGTACCTGTGATGGCTTCAGGCGCGACGCGGCAGCACCGCCGGCGGTCCCGTCTCGCGCATCCGTTAAAATCACGGCATGCGCGATCTTCCATCGCCGCCTGATCAATCATCCACCTCGACGAAACATCAAGCGAACGGCCGCGTGGCATCCGTCCCTTCATCCGGATCAAACACGCCGTGGCCGCGCAACGCACGCGTCTTCACTCGAACCAGCGAAGGCGCGCAACAGAATCCAGCGGGAGAATGACCGTGTTTACTTGTAGAAACCAAAGCTGCGGCACGCAGTGGGAGCAGTCGGACGTCGCCATCAAGGACGAAGGCCAAGGACTGCTGTTCCGCTGCCCGCTGTGCGGCGCGCGCAACTACGTCGAGCGGTTCGACGCCGACGACGGCACGATCGTCTACGAGCAACTCGAAGGCCGTCCGTTCATCCAACCCGACGCTACGACATGACGAACAAACCGACCGCCACGCCTTTCAGCGCGCTTTCGCTCGCGCCCGCCACGCTCGCCAATCTCACGCAGCTCGGCTATGTCGACATGACGCCGATCCAGGCGGCAAGCCTGCCGATTGCGCTCGCGGGGCACGACCTGATCGCGCAGGCGAAGACCGGGAGCGGCAAAACAGCGGCATTCTCGCTCCCGTTGCTCGCCCGGCTCGACGCACGCCGCTTCGACGTGCAAGCGATGGTCCTCTGTCCGACGCGTGAACTCGCCGATCAGGTCACGCAGGAAATCCGCCGCCTCGCGCGCGCAGAGGAGAACGTCAAGGTGCTGACGCTATGCGGCGGCACGCCGATGCGGCCGCAGACGGCGAGCCTCGAACATGGCGCGCATATCGTCGTCGGCACGCCGGGGCGCATCATGGACCACCTGGAGCGCGGCAGCCTCGCGCTCGGCGCACTGAATACGCTCGTGCTCGACGAAGCGGACCGGATGCTCGACATGGGCTTCTTCGACGATATCGCGACAGTGGCGCGTCAGTGCCCGAAAGAACGTCAAACGCTGCTGTTCTCGGCGACGTACCCGGACGGCATCGCCACGCTGAGCCAGCAATTTCTGCGCAATCCGAAGGAAGTGAAGCTCGAAGCGCGTCACGACGACAGCAAGATTCGCCAGCGCTTCTACGAAGTGACCGAAGACGAGCGGCTGCACGCAGTCGGCATGCTGCTGAATCACTATCGTCCCGTGAGCACGCTTGCGTTCTGCAACACGAAACAACAATGCCGCGATCTGCTCGACGTGCTGCGCGCGCAGGGTTTTCATGCGCTCGCGCTGCACGGCGAGCTCGACCAGCGCGAACGCGACCAGGTGCTGATCCAGTTTGCGAACCGCAGTTGCTCGGTGCTCGTCGCGACCGACGTGGCCGCGCGCGGTCTCGACATCGCGCAACTCGAAGCGGTGATCAACGTCGACGTGACACCCGATCCCGAAGTGCACGTGCATCGCATCGGCCGTACGGGCCGCGCGGATCAGGACGGCTGGGCACTGAGTCTCGTGAGCATGAACGAGATGGGGCGCGTCGGCAGCATCGAGCAGGCGCAAAAGCGCGATGTCGAATGGCATCCGCTTGCCGAGCTCGAAGCCGAGAGCGATGCCCCGCTGTTGCCGCCGATGGAAACGCTGCAGATTCTCGGCGGACGCAAGGAGAAGATTCGTCCCGGCGATGTGCTTGGCGCGCTGACGGGCGAAGCGGGCTTTAGCGGCGCGCAGATCGGCAAGATCAATGTGACCGAGTTTTCGACGTACGTGGCGGTCGAGCGCAGCGTCGCGCGCGATGCGCTGCGCAAGCTCGGCGCGGGCAAGGTAAAGGGCAAGAAGGTGAAGGTTCGGCTGATGGATGAATGACGCGCGGCGCGCCGGCCGACTCGATGCATTCCGCCAGCGCCCAATGAGCAAAGGTTCATTGGGCGCCGGTCATGAAAGGCGCCGGCGCGCGCGTCAGGCGGCCTACTCTGCCAAGTTTCCCACCGCGAAATCCGCCAAACGCAGGCTGCTGCCTGCCGTTGTGTATCCAATGGAAGCCATCGCCGCATTCAAATACTGAGCCGATCATGTCGGCTCATCAGCGTTCGATCATGAACTGAACGCGGAGCGCGCCACCCTGCTTCGCCGACGACAAGCACAACAAACCGCACGGCGTCCCTCCGCCGCCACGCCTTTCGCTTTGGCTTTCATCCCCGAGCCACCGGTATGTCGAAGGATTCTTTTCAATAGATCGACCGATTGTTTCCTCTTGCCTGGATTTTGAAATTTCGCGCCATGGTCAACACAATCGAATCAAAAACCAAAACTTCCGGCATCTTTATTCACGCTATTCGGATGCCAGCCTATTTATCTATTTCTGCAATTATTAACCACTCAATCCACAAAACAACACTCCAACATAGAAATCAAAAGATAATTTTCACCAATCTTCAAATTACAGAAACTACCAATTCTCACTGTTTTTAAAAATCCTCTGCCCCTTTTATTGACATCTCCGGATATCTATCTAGACTCCTCGTGAGGCATAACAATTCGGTCATAATCCCGGCCTCGATCAAAAACCCGCAGCGATACAACTCATTCATAACAGGAGTTTTCGTCATGAGGGAAATTCTCGCGACAATTCGCAAAAAAAAGGCAGCACTCCTCGATCATCCGGTCTTTCCGCAACTCGAAGCAGTCACCCTTCCCCAAATCAAGCAAATGATGCGCGTATGGTCGCCGTTGCTGATTCATTTGGCGATGACGTTTCGCGACATCAATCGAATGTATTACCACTACGAAAAGCCGGAAAACGACTTGCAAAACGCGATCAATGATCATGTCGACGTCGACACCGAGCACTGGCACATGATGGTTTCGGATATCAAGACGCTCGGTGTAAACGGTAGAGCCGTCGATTGCGAAAGCGCAATCAGTGTGATCTGGGACGATCTCGGCGCGCCCGTGCGGAAGTACATGTATTCGCTCGTGTCTCGCGCGCGGCGGTGCGGCGACTGCCCGCTGCTGAAAATGGCATCGATGGAAGCCGGCGAAGCGACGTCGAAGGTTTTCTTCACGACATCGCGCAAGCTCGCGGCGGCCTACGAGGCGGACACGGGCAATACGCTTCGCTATCTGGGTGCGGAGCACATCGACAGCGAGCTCGATCATTCGATCAACGAATCGATCTTCCATGATCAGAGGCTGTCCGCCGACAAGCATGCGG
The DNA here is from genome assembly GCF_001523745.2 of Burkholderia mayonis. Lineage (NCBI taxonomy): Bacteria > Pseudomonadati > Pseudomonadota > Betaproteobacteria > Burkholderiales > Burkholderiaceae > Burkholderia > Burkholderia mayonis. The sequence goes on along the minus strand of NZ_CP013386.1, from coordinate 1,896,301 downwards.
ATGCGCTGGCGATCGTCGACGATCACTTCCGCAGTTTCCTTGCCTTCCTCGATTACAAGTACGAGGTCAACAAACTCGCGCTCGCCAATTGACAAGAACCCGGGCACCGCCCGGGCATGACTCTCGCGAGACCGAAGTCCGGCTCAATCATTAAGCGATCGGAATCGAATTGCCGCGCCGGACGGCAGGATCCGCTCGTGAACATGACGTTCCCCAATACAAGGAGAAGCAAACATGCGTCTTCCGAATCGCACAAAAGTCCTTGTCATCGGCGGCGGTCCGGCCGGTGCGACCGCTGCGGCATTTCTCGCTCGAGAAGGCATCGATGTCACGCTGGTCGACAAGGAAATATTCCCCCGCTATCACATCGGCGAATCGCTGCTGCCGTCGTGCCTCGAAATCCTCACGCTGATGGGCGCGCGCGACACGTTCGACCGGCACGGCTTCCAACGCAAACCGGGCGCCTACTTCAACTGGAAAGGCGAGACCTGGAAACTCGATTTCGGCGAGCTCGGCGGCGCCTATCACTACAGCTACCAGGTGCGCCGCGAGGAATTCGATCAATTGCTGCTGCAGCATGCGCGAACGGTCGGCGCAAAGGTGCACGAAGGCGTGAGCGTGCGCGAGATCCGGTTCGACGACGGTCGCCCTTGCGCGGCACTGTGCGTCGCGCAAGGCGCCGACGAGACGACCACCGTCGAGTTCGATCATCTCGTCGACGCGTCGGGACGCAACGGACTGATGTCGACCCGATACCTGGACAATCGCAAATTCCATGAGATCTTCCGAAACGTCGCGGCATGGGGCTACTGGGAAGGCCTCGCATGGCCCGACGACTGCGCGCCGGGGTCGATTCTCGTGAGCTCGATTCCGGACGGCTGGTGGTGGGCGATACCGCTCGCCGATCGTCCAACGAGCGTCGGCGTCGTCATGCACCGCGATGCATTCGTCGAGGCGAAGCGGTCCGGTTCGCTCGAGCAGGTCTACGAGCGCGCGCTCGCGCTGAGCCCGGTGATGACGAAGCTGACGCAGCACGCGCGCCTCGTCACGCCGCTCAAGACCGAGCAAGACTATTCGTACACCTGCGATTCGTTCGCGGGCGACGGCTATTTCCTGTCCGGCGACGCCGCGTGCTTCCTCGACCCGCTGCTGTCCACGGGCGTCCACCTCGCGATGTACAGCGGGATGCTCGCCGCCGCGTCGCTCGCCAGCATCCTGCGTGACGAAGTGTCTGAGCGGGAGGCCGCTGCATACTATCGCGACAGCTATCAGCAGGCGTACCTGCGCTTTCTCGTGTTCGTGCAGACGTTCTACGAAGCGCACGGCAAGCTCGGCTACTACAGCAAGGCCGACGAGCTGAGCCACTACACGATCGAGGCGGGCGACATCCGGCGCGCGTTCCTGAATCTCGTGTCCGGCCTCGAGGACATCGCCGACGTCGAGCAGGCCACGTCGCACCTGATGGGCGAAATGTCCCGCCGCATCGATCAGAATCTCGCGCTTCGCAAGGACAAGGGCGCGCTCGCCGCTGCGATCGGCAGTTCGGAAGTCGAGGACAACGCGCGATTCTTCGACGCGATCGAGGGCCTGCCCTGCCTGTCGCAAAACATGGCGCTCGACGGACTGTACGTGTCGACGAGGCCGCGGCTCGGCCTGCAGCGGGTCGCCGCCGCGGTATAGCCCGCGCGCGCAGCCGCCGCGCTCGCGTCGAGCGGCCGGCATGGCCGGAGCCGGCCGCCCGCGCGGGCCGGCCCGGTGCCGTCGGCGCGCGACGCGCATGCCGGCGGCGCGACCGCGCACGCACCGCCGGCACTCATCGAACGCAAGAAGGCAAGAAGGCAAGGCCGAGGAAGCGACGAAAGATGGCTGACTGGATATTGCAACTGTGCATCGTGATCGTCGTGGCATCCGTGCTCGGCGCGCTCGCACAACGGCTGGGGCAAGGCCGCGTCGTCGGCGAGCTGCTCGCCGGGCTGCTGCTCGGCCCGTCCGCATTCGGCGCGCTCGCCGTGAGCGGATTCGGTATGCGGCTCGGCCAGGATTCGGCCGCGATTCTCACGCGGCTCGGCGAACTCGGGCTCGTGTTCCTGATGTTTCAGACGGGCATGCACATTACCTGGAAGATTCCGCAAAAGCGCTCGGCCGCGCTCGTCGCGACCGTCGTCGCGGGATTCGGAATGGCGTTGCCGTTCGCGACCGGCTGCGCGATCGCGGTCGCGTCGTCCGGCGCGTTCCAGCCGCAGGCGTCGCCTCTCGCCTACGTGCTGTTCTGCGGGATCGCATTATCCGTTTCGGCGCTGCCCGTCATGATGCGCATCGTTTCCGACGCGCGCATCGCAGACCGCCCTTCGGCGACGGTGTCGATACTCGCGGCGACGTTGACCGACGCGTTCAGCTGGCTGATTCTCGCCGCCGTCGGCGCAATCGCGACATCGGGCCTGTCGCCGGTATCGACGGTGCGCGCGGTGTGTCTGCTCATCGTGTTCTTCGTCGTGTCGGTCACGCTCGTGCGCAAGATCGCCCTCTCGCTGCTCGATCGTGCGCGCCGGGCCGGAAGCGATTCCGCGACGTTGATCTGCGCGCTGTGCTACGTGCTGCTGTCGTCGTGGGCCGCGTCGCGGCTCGGCTTTCATAGCGCGTTCGGCGCGCTCGTCGCGGCCGCCAACCTGTCGGGCCGGGACGATCTGCGGCAGTTGTGGAACGCGCGCTTCGCAGGGCTGGCCGATCTCGTCCTGATCCCGCTGTTCTTCGTCAGCATGGGGCTTCAGGCTTCGTTTTCGGCGCTCGACACAGGCGCGACGTGGGGCTGGCTCGTCGTCTTCCTGATCGGCGGCATCGCGGCGAAGTTCGGCGGCTGCTACGCCGGCGCGCGACTGTGCGGCATCGATCGCGCGGAGGCGACGTTGATCGGCGTGCTGATGAACTGCCGCGGGACCGTCGAGCTGATGGTCCTCGCGATCGGTCTGCAGTTGCGGATCATCCCGGCTTCGCTGTACACGGTATTGCTGATCGCGACGCTGACGATGACGTGGCTGAGCGCGATGTCGACCCATCGGCTCGCGAAGCGGCATCGGCCGCAAGCGCCGCGCATGACCGTCGACGATTCGCCTGTGGAATTTCCAGCGCCGCAGGCCCGCGCCGCCCGCCAAGACCCCAACGAGGATACGCATCTGCCGGGATTGCCGGAGGCATCGCGACCATCGCGATGAACGCCCATGGATACCGTCGTTCCGCTTTTTTCCGATTCCACGGCGCGCTGGCTGCCGCTCGCGCTGTCCGAGCAGGTGACCGGCAAGGCGCCGCTCGGCGTCGTCTGCATGGGGCAGCCGCTCGTGCTGTATCGCGACGCATCGGACGCCGTGCGCGCGATGGAGGATCGTTGCGTGCATCGCCGCGCGCCGCTGTCGCTCGGACGCATAACGCCTGACGGCCGGCTGCAGTGCGGCTATCACGGCTGGATCTACGACGGCGCGACGGGCGCATGCGTCGCGATTCCCAATCTGTCGGAGCACGAACGGGTGCCGGCGCACTACGTTGCGCGCGCATACGAGACGCTCGAGCGCGACGGCTTCGTGTGGGGACGTGCGACGCACGGCGTCGACGCGAGTGAGCCGGCCGACGCGACCTCGCCCCCATCGCGTTGCACGCAGCGATTCGCAGGCTCGGCGACGGTAGCCGTCGCGTGCGACGAATACGTCGCCGCGCTGGCCGACGGTCCGCATTTGCTGATGCGCATCGCGGGCCTGCGAATCACGGACTACGTGATCGCGGATCCGGAGCCGCACGACGGCCGGGTCGGCATGGAGCGCGGCGTCACGTGGGCAACGCGCCGGCGTAATCATCGGTTCGGCGCGCGTTATCCGTGGACACTTCGGCTCACGTCGCCGCAGGACGGCGCGCTCGCGTCGGTCGCGCTCGACATGCGCGACGGCGCGCCGATGCTGTGGGCGTCGATCGCCATCGTGCCCGCGGCCCGCGGCACGACGAACGTCTTGTGGCGCGGCGGCGTCGCCGCGGATACGGGCGGGGCCGGCGCGGCATTGTTTCGCCTGTGGGCCCGCCTGCGCCGTTCGCCGTTCGCGATGCTCGAACACATCGACGGCCGCGCACTGTCGAAGCTCGACGTGTCGTGCTCGCGCGCCTGGCCACGCCCGCAAACGGCGTGCGCGAGCTCGGTGGGCGTCGATCGATCACCTTGTGCGAGGAACCGATGATGCCGACCATCGACGACGAAGACACCGGTACGGCAAGCCGCCGGAACGAAGACGATTGGCTGCCCAACCGGATTCGGCTGCGCAATGCGTGGTTTCCGCTCGCTCACACATTCGAGGTCGGCGAGCGCGCATCGCGCTGGCAGATTCATTCGCAGCCTTGCTATCTGTGGCGCGCCGGCAGCCGCGTCCACGCGTCGCGATGGCACCCCGGCCTGCCGGCCCCGACACGCCCCGCTCCCGATTCGCCGATCAATGCCGCCGGACGCTATCCGGTGCTCGAACGGTACGGTTACGTATGGATCTGGTACGGCGATCCCGAAGACGCGAGCGACGCGCTCGTGCCCGACGTGCCGTTCCTGCCGCGCGACGGCGGACTGCCGACGTACATGCAGGGCAACGTCCGTCTCGACTGCTGCTCGCCGCTGCTCGTCGAAAACCTGCTTGATCTGACGCACGCGGACTTCCTGCATGCGAACGTGCTCGGCAACGAGCAATCCGACGAGGACCGGATCGACGTGCAGTTCACGTCCGAGACCGTGACGATGATCCGGCGCTGCACGAACAAATCGGTCGCGCCGATCATGCGCTGGTTCGGCGGCGTGCGCGCGAAGCATCAGGATGTTCACGCCGTGATCCACGTGCACGTGCGCAGCTCGGTCGCGCTCGCGTACGGACGTTACACGCCGGGCACCGACCTGCCGTTGTTCCATCCGTGCCTGCCGGAGTCGCGCGACCGCTGCCGGCTCAGCTTCGCGTTGAACGCGACGTCCGCGCCCTGGCCGCTGCGCGTGCTGATGCCGTTGACGCCATATGTCGTCGCGCCGCAGGACAACCGCATGGTCGGCCCGCAGAGCGGTCGCTATCAGGACGCCGGCGAGCGACGCGATCTGTTTTCACGCTTCGACCGCGCGGGCCTGCGCTATCGGGTCCTGTTGCAGCAACTCGCCAAACGACAGCGCGACGGCGATTTCTCGTACGCCGCCGACGCGCTCCCCGGCCAGGACGCGCGAGGCATTCTCGGCATGCCGTCCTGCTAGCGCGCGCGTCGCGCCCTGACTCCGTCGCCTGCGAAGCCCAGGCCGTCGATGCGGCGCGGGTGAGCGACGAGTGGCGCGGCCGCATAGAAATTCGAACGCTCGGTTGCCGTCCCGAGCGAGGCGAACGTCCCGGTTCGGATATCGATGACGCGCCTGCCGGCCCCACCGACAACGGCCGCTCCGCCGTCGGTCAAGCGGATTCGCCCGCGCGCCACTCACGCAAGCGGCGGATTCGCGGGCGGCGAACGGCCCGCCGGATCCGGCATCGCGCTATCTGCCGGAAAACGTCGCGCTCTACGACAACCTGACCGTGCTCGAAACGCTGCGTTTCGTCGCGCGGCTGAAAGGCGTCGACGCGACCGCCGGTGCGCCGCTCCTCGAACAGGTCGGCATCGTGAAGGAAACAGTGCTGCCGCAGGCGAGGCTGCTGCCGTCGAATACGCGCTATGCGTGGCAGGCGCTCGTCGAGCGCAGCGCGATCGCGCACCTGACGATCCGGCCAGCCGACGTCGACGCGCCGGACACGGCGCGCCTTATCTCGATCTCTACTACGGCTACCTGAATGTGAATGCGCCTGCGATCGGCAAGAGCATCCTCAGCGACTACGAGTACGCGCAGCTGATGAGCCGGCTGCAGTCCGGCGAGCACGCGCTTTTCATCGTGCGCGGCACGAAGTTCAGCGCCGCGTATCCATGGAAGTTCGCGTTCCTCGGCCATCGCTCCGACAAGCAAACCGGCGCGAAGACCTTCTCCACGGTCGCGTCGCCGTACGGGCTGCCGGGCGAGGTTCTCGCGGGCGGGCCGTCCGCACGTCGACGAAGACGCGCCCGCGTGGCTGGCGCAAGGCGTGGACGGGCAAGCGCGTCGAAATCGCCGTCTTCGTCCGTCTTCGTCGGCCGGACGCTCGCCGTCGTGCTGTTCTTCGCGACGCGAGCGCTGGGTGCGCCGCGCGAAGCGCGCCGACAAGCGCTGGGTGTCCTGGCCGAAGACCGTGAGCTGGCTGATCGCGATCGGCTTCGCCGGCGGTTACTAGATGGCGCAGCCATCGATCACGCAGGTGCTGACGCTCGTTCATTTGCTTGCGAGCGGCTGAAACTGGGCGCTGTTCCTGTCCGATCCGCTCATCTTCGTCTTCTGGATCGTGATCGCCGCGACGGTGATCGTCTGGGGCCGCGGTCTCTTCTGCGGCTCGATGTGCCCGTTCGGTTTGCTCTCCGAGCTCATCTACAAGATCGCGCATGCGACGGGCCTGCAGAAGTGGCAGCGCAAGCTGCCCGCGCCGTGGCACAACCGACTGCGCAAGCTCAAGTCCGTGGTGTTCGCCACGCTGCTCGTCGTGTCGTTCTTTGCGATGCCGTGGGCCGAGAAGCTCGCCAAAATCGAGCCGTTCAAGACGACCTTCGTCGTCGGCGCTCTCAACCGCGCCTGGCCGTTCGTGCCGTTCTGGACCTTCGTCGTCGGCGCATCGATCTTCGTCGAGCGGCCGTTCTGCAAGTATCGGTGCCTGCTCGGCGCGAGCCTCGCGCTGCCCGGGCGCTTGCGGATCTTCAAGCTGCGCGGCAAGCCGGAATGCACGACCTGCCATGCGTGCGCGGTCGGCTGCGGGTCGCAAGCGATCGATCCCGCCGGCCGGATCGATCCGATGAGTGCCTGCTGTGCCTCGATTGCATGGTCATGTACTGCGACGAGCAAAGCTGCCCGCCGCTGTCGAAGGAAAGAAAGCACCGCGAGAGGGCCGGCTTGCCGCTCTCTCCCGTCGGCAAGGACGGACGGTACATTCCGATCGAGCAGATTTGACGCGCACGTGACCGCCGATGCTGCGCGCCGCTCCGGCGCGCAGCATGCACGGCGCGATGCCCTTCAACTGTTTCGTTTTCCTTTCAGTTGTTTCGGTTTGTCGTCGGCAATACGCAAGCCGAAAAACCGTGGCAATCTACAGCGCATCCCGGTTGTCCGTTCGCGCAACCGATCTGTAAGGTTTCCCGATGGTCCGTCATCCGAAATTCGCGCGATGTGTCGCGCTCGCCTTCCTATTGCATCTGCTCTGCGCCGTGCTGCCCGCGGCGGCGGCCGTCGACCTCGCGTCCGGCGTGACCGTACCGCCCGCGCCGACGATCTCGCGCGACGAAGCAGTCGCCGAGCTCAAGCGCGTGCAGGCCGCGCTCGACCGGATCAAGCAGCAGGCGTCGACCGCGACGACGGGCAAGCAGTTGAGCGGGCTCGACGAAGCGACGCAAACGCTGACCTCCGACGTGGAGAAGCTGACGGCCGCGCTCGTGCCCGTGCGTGCGCAGTTGCAGGCGCAGCTCGACGTGCTCGGGCCGCCGCCCGCGCCGGGCGCCGCGCCCGAAACGGCCGCCGTCGCGCGGCAGCGCGCGGATCTGAATACGCGCAAAACGCAGCTCGACGCCGCGCTGAAGCAGGCCGCCGACGAAAAGGACAGCCTCGCGAACCTGACCCAGCAATATTCGAAGCTGCGTCGCAGCCTGTTGCGCGATCAGCTCGCGCTGCGCTCGGGCAGCATCCTCGGCGCGCAGTTCTGGACGCCGCTCTTCCGCCCGTCGGACGATGATCGTCAGGAGCTCGACGCGTTCAGCGCGCAGATCGCGCAAGTGCTGCACGCGGCGTGGGAGCCGGGCCGGCGGATCGGCACCGCGCTCCTGCTCGCCGCCGCGCTCGCGGTATGGACGATCGGCAGACGACTCATCGAACGCGCGCTCGCGTGGTTCAGCCTGACCAAGCTGCCGGCGACCCGCGTGCGGCGCAGCGCGCTCGCGACGTCGGTCGCGCTGTCGAGCGTCGTGACGACAGGCATCGCGGTGCAGTTCGTCTATCTCGCGCTCACGCGCGACTACGCGCTGTCGAGCGCGCTGCAGGACTTCGCCGACGAACTCGCAAAGCTCGCGCTGACCTGCGCGCTGATCGCGGGGCTCGGCCGCGCGCTGTTGTGCACACGCCATCCGACATGGCGCCTGCCCGCGCTCGCCGACGAAGTCGCGCTCGCAATGCGGCCGTTTCCGGTGATTCTCGCAGCGCTCCTGCTCGTTGCGGGTGCGCTCGAGCAGTTGAACAGGACGGCCGACACGAGCCTGCAGGTCACGCTGTTCGGCCGCGGGATCGTGTCGCTCGTCGTCGCCGTGACGATCGGCGCGTCGCTGCTGCGCGCGAACCGCGTGCGCACCGCGCTCGCCGCGGCGGGCGAGCCCCCCGAGGCGCGCTCGACGCTCGCCGGGCTGATCCACGCGGGCGTCACGCTGACCGTCGTCGCGGCGTTCGTCGCGCTGCTGGTCGGCTACATCTCGGTCGCACGTTTTCTGACCTACGAGCTCGTCTGGTTCGAGATCGTGCTCGGCAGCCTGTATCTGCTGACCCGCCTCACGCGCGATCTGTGCGCGAGCGCGTTCTCCGCGAGCCTGTCGAGCGGCAAGCTGATCAAGCATCTGTTCGGGCTGAACGACAGCCATCTCGACCAGGCGAAGACCGTGCTGTCCGGCATCGGCACAAGCGTGCTGCTCCTCGTCGCCGTCGTCGCGCTGTTGACGGGCGGCTTCGGCACGACGCCCAACGACCTGCTCGTGAGCGTGATCTCGATGTTCGGCGGCGACAGGCTGCAGCGCCTGAACATCGTGCCCGACCGGATACTGAACGCGGCGCTCGCGCTCGGGATCGGCATCTATCTGCTACGCTCGATACGCCGCTGGCTCGACAACGAGCTGCTGCCCTCGACCGGCATGGACCCGGGCATGCGCGCGTCGCTCATCACGCTGTTCAGCAATCTCGGCTACGTCGCGATCGTGCTGCTCACGCTGTCGCTCCTCGGCGTCAAATGGGACAACCTCGCGTGGATCGTGAGCGCGCTGTCCGTCGGCATCGGCTTCGGCCTGCAGGAGATCGTGAAGAACTTCGTGTCCGGGCTGATCCTCCTGACCGAGCGGCCCGTGAAGGTCGGCGACATGATCAGCATCTCGGGCGTCGAAGGCGACATCCGCCGGATCAACGTGCGCGCGACCGAGATCCAGCTCTCCGACCGCTCGACGGTGATCGTGCCGAACTCGCAGTTGATCTCGCAGAACCTGCGCAATGTGACGATGGGCAACAGCACGCAAGGCGTCGCAACGCTGATGCTCACGTTCCCGCTCAACACCGATCCCGAGCAAGTGCGCGACCTGCTGCTCGGCGCGTACCGCGAGCATGCGTCGATCCTCGACAAGCCCGCGCCGTCCGTCACGTTCAGCCAGCTGACGCCGGACGGAATCACGCTCAGCGTGACGGGCTACGTCGGCAGTCCGCGGATCGCCGGAACGACGAAGAGCGATCTGCTGTTCGAGATCCTGAAGCGGCTGCGCGCGGCGGGCATTCCTCTGTCGAATCCGCAGACGCTGATGGTGCAGAACCTGCCGCCGCCGAACGAGTGATGCGGGTGCGCCCGATCGCGTCGCGTCATGCGGCGTCATGCGTTGTGTATGGCGCGGCGCGATCGGGCGGCGACATGGCTGATCGTTGTCGTGAAAACACGGCTGGCGGGAACTGTACGAACGGCACGTCCCGAAATCGTTCGTCCACGGATCGGCTCGACGAACGGCCGCATGGCCTCCCGCGACGCGCCCGGCAGCGGGCATGCGCGGCTACCGTCATATACGGTTGCAATCCATTACACGCCGACGCTCGCCGGCTTTCTATTATTCGGGATACGAACCGACTTCAAAGGACTGCATGGCGATGAAAAAACTGATCTTACTGCCGTTCTTGGCGAGCGCGATGCTTGCGGGATGTGCTGTCTATCCGTCGGAGCCTGCCGTCGGTGTCGGTGTCGGCGTCGATGTCGGCATCGGCTGGCACGGGGACCGCTATTGGGACGGCCACCGCTACTGGGACCGCGGCGAATGGGAGCATGCGCATCCGCAGCAACAATACGATCGGCGCGACGATGACCGGCGCGATAATCGCGGCGGCTACCGAGGCGACGATCGGCGCGACGGCGACCGCCGCGGCGACGACAATCGCCCATACTGAGGACACCGCCTGATCCGCTGCGTCCGGCCGCATGCGTCGATCCGCGGCCGGCTCGTTTACTTCGTCGCGCGATGCTCGGGCTTGGAAAGCCCGGCGCCCCGCGCGATTGTCAAAGATCATTCGACGCAGGCAAACGGAAAGGTACGCGCGCCGCAGTCGCGCTATGCGGGGTCCCCTTGATTTCGATGTCGTTTACCGGGTTAGGCCGGCCTAGCTCCGACAACGGTCAGCGGTCTGCCCCTTAAATAATATTCCATCCAATCAAGCACTTCCTGACTGGTCTTTTGGCGTCGCGCGAAGACCTTCCCCATACGAGTCTAACGTTAGAAAACCGTATTTGTACAGTTCATAGACTCATGATCCACGATAACTGACATTATCGCGGTAAAGCGGCTCCCGAGGGGCCATCGGGAGCCGCAGTCCGCACGGCAATCCCGGGCAAGGAGGTCTTCACGCTAGGCAAAAAGACCAGTCAGGAAGTGCTTGATTTGACGGGATATTATTTAAGGGGCAGACGGATAGGCCTTGTCGGGCCTAGGCCGGTCTACCCCGGTAAACGACATCAAAATCAAGGTGACCCCGTGTAGTGGTCTAATCCGGACACTGATTTAGGCGAGAATGCGCGTCATGAAGAGGTGTCTGATGACCGACTAGCGGCAGCAACTCAGAAAACTACAGGACTCGAATGTAGTTCGCCGTTGAGCATTGTCCACCGCCTGTCATCGGCGAGGCTCGGCGAGAAGATATATGCTTCAAGATGGAAAGACTAATCAGGAAGTGGCTGATTCGATTGATAATTATTTTAGGGTCCGACCGATAAGCCTTGTCACGCCTAGATCGGTCTACCGGGCAAAACGCACCGAGATCAAGGGGAGGCTTGCCGCGTAAGCCATCTGGCCGCCGTTTGTCCGGTGCCGGGTGCATCGATCACTGTGATGAAACGGATAACGATGACGACGCGCGAGCCGGCGCGGCGGCACGCCGCGCATCATGCAATGGGCAGACGCACCGTAGCCGCGAGCCCGCCGCTGTCGCGCAGCGACAGATCGAGCCGGCCGCCGTGCTGACGGGCGATGCGTTCGGCGATCGCGAGCCCAAGGCCCGTGCCACCCGATGGACGATCGGGCCGCTCGACGCGCCGAAACGGTTGCGTGAGAAGCGGCAGCGCGTCTTCCGGCACGCCGGGCCCGGCATCCTCGACGCGGATCACGACCCGCCCATCCTCCACCGAGGTGCGCACCGACAGCCCGACCCGCCCGTGTATCGCCGCGTTGTGCATCAGGTTCATCAGCAGGCGCTGCATGCCGACCGGACGAAACCGCATCGCCGGCAGCGGCGCGAGCCGCATGCCGAACCGATATCCGAGGCCGGTGTAGTCCGCGACGAGTTGCTCGATCAGCGCATTCAGGTCGCCCGGCAACACCGCTTCGCCGTCCCCGCTGCGCGCGAAATCGATGAACTGCTCGACGATCGCGTCGATCTCCGCGACGAAGCGCTCGGCACTCTCTCGCGGCGAATCGAATGCCTCCGGCGCGGCGATCGCCATCCGCAGCTTCGTGAGCGGCGTGCGGATGTCGTGCGAGATACCCGCCAGCATCTCGGCGCGAGTCGTCTCCATGACGGCGAGCGACGCGACCATCCGGTTGAATGCATCGGCGACCATCGCCAGCTCGGCGGGCCCCGTGACGGGCACGGCGTCGGGCCACTCACCGCGTTCGATCGTCGCCGCAGCACGCGACAGGCGTCGCAGCGGCACCGTCGTATCGCGCTGGATCATCCAAGCGCCGAATACCGGAAATGTCGCGAACACCAGCAACAGGCACGCGACACTCCACGGCAGCGCATTTCCGATATACGTCGTGACGGGCAGCGCGACCCAGTAGTTGTCGCGGTCGATCGCGAGCCTGACCCAGAATCGGTGCTGCGGGCCGCCCTCCCACAGCACCAACGTACCCGGCGCGAGCCGCGCGGCGAGCTGTGTCACGAAGCGGCGGATCTGGTAACCGCGCGGCACGGCGGTCAGGTCCCGCTCGGGCGGGCTCTGCAGGCCACCGTTCATCGCGATGACTTCGCGTCGCCGCTCCGGCTCCGGCCGCGTGGCCAGCAGCCGTTCGACGGTTTTCGTCTGCGAAGCGACCACCGACGCGATCTCGTCGACCCTCGGCCGCTGGATCAGCACGAAATAGATCACGACCGTCGTCACTTGACTCGCGACGACGATGCAGACCAGCAACAACAGATTGCGCCCGAGCAGCGTGCGCGGCCGCGGCACTTTCATGATTCCAGCTCCGCGACGAGCATGTAGCCGGTACCCCATACCGTCCGGATATGGCGCGGCGCCGACGCGTCGGCTTCGATGATCTGTCGCAGGCGCAGTACCTGCACGTCGACGCTGCGCGTGTTCGCATCGTAGTTTGGCCCGCGCGCCCGCTCGATCAGGTTCGCACGGCTCACGGGCCGGTTCGGTGTTTGCGCGAGCGCGCACAGGAGACGCATCTCGGCCGACCCGACCTCGACCGCGGCGCCGTTGGGGCCGCCCAGTTCCTGGCGTCCGGTGTCGAGTTGATAGCCGCCGAAACGCAGTATCGCCCCCCCGCTTTCCTGCAGCACGCCATCGCGCAGATCGCGCTGACGCAGCGTGACTTGCTGACGACGCAGCATCGCGCGAACGCGGGCCAGCAACTCGCGCGGCAGGAACGGTTTCGCCAGATAGTCGTCCGCGCCCAGTTCGAGCCCGACGACACGATCGACCGGATCGCCGCGCGCCGTCAGCATGAGGATCGGGATCGTCTGTCCCCGCGCGCGCAGCCGTCGGCAGACGGCCAGCCCGTCCTCGCCGGGCATCATGATGTCGAGAATCAGCAGATCGTATGGCTGACGCTCGAGAAAGACGTCGAGCTGGGTGCTGTTCCTCGCCGACCGAACATCGAAGCCGTGCGACGCCAGAAAGCGCTGCAGTATGTTTCGGATCTCCGCTTCGTCGTCCAGGACGATGATGCGGCCCGACGGGATGTCATTCGGGCAAGAGGTGGCGTTCGGCATCACGATCGGGCGATTTCCTGTGCTGAAAAGATGAACGGGCGCCGTCACGCCCGATCAACGCTGGTTGCGCGCGGCGAACTGCTTGAGATCGGCGAGCGTGATGTAGCCCTTGTGCGCCGTGTCGATCTGGTCGAAATGCTGTGCGACGCGAGGCATTCCGGCCTGCGCTTCCGAGCGTGTCAGCTTGCCGTCGTGATTGACGTCAGCCGCTGCGAAGCGCGCCTCAAGCTTCTGCTGCATTGCGTCATCCTGCTGCGCCATCGCGTTCGACACGAGGACGAAAGACGCGCCGAGAGCGGCTACGAGCATCAGACTAAAACGGTTCATTCTGTTCTCCTTGGTAAAGATGACAAAAAAAGTCGCTTTTCGCCAGTGGCGAATTGCAGAACGCTAAAGTAAGCAAAGATTTCGGTCTGTTACAACTCGATGTCAAGTCATGTCACGGTACGCCGCGACGAACTTATCAGAAGCGGTAAGCGACACCCATCGAGCCGAACACGCTTGCCCGCCGCTCGACGATCGGGCTGTCGGCCGCGTCGCCCACGAGCGTGCCCGCGCCCACGCCCACGCGTGCCGACCAGTGCGCGTCGAGCCTGTGCTCGAGCGTCACTCGCAGATCCGTGCGCTCGAATCCCGACGACGGCGCATAAGTCGGCAGATGGGCGGTACTGGCCGCCGCCTGCGCATCGTCGATTCCGAATTCGGTTTGCGCGGCCGAGCGGTTGGCCCAGACCGTGCTAAGTGACGCGGTCACACGATCACGCGGCCCGTCGAAGATCCGATATGCGAGCACTAACGTTACGTGATTGCCGTAACCTGAATGGGCCGACTGCAGGAAGCGCACGTTGGCGCTCGCCGGGCCCGCTTTCCAGCGAACGAATGCGCCGTAGAGAAAGCTGTCTGCGATGTTGCCGGTGCCGTTCAGGATCGCCGCGTCGTCCTCCTTGCGACCAAGCCCCAGGCCGATGAGCGGACCGATCGAGAGGTTCGGCGTGACCGACCACGCGGCGCCGGCCTCGAGACCGCTCGCGAAGACATGCCAGTCTGACGCGGAATGGCCGGCCAACGCCACCACCGGCAGTGGCAGCACGTGATAGCTGCTTGCGCCCGCGTAGCGCGGCACCGCTGCCAGGTCCAGGCCGACGCTGCCCGTCGCGGAAGACTGGGCGAATGCGTGAGTATTGCCGACGAAGGCCTGAAGCGCGAGCGCGGCCGCGACGGCGCCGCAACGCGCGGCGACGTGCGCCGGCCCGTCGAATCGAGTCGTACGAGTCAACATCGAATGGTGTTCCTTGCAAGGGGTCAGGATGGCTTGCCAGCGGTGTCGCGCATGCCCGGGCTCGGACGCGCACCGTATTCGGCGGTAGTAAAGAATGCGGCGCGACGCTGCCGTGACGGTCCGGGAACGTCAGCCTGCCGCGCCGATCGGATCGGCCGATCCGATGCTCAGGACCAGTGTCCCGTGACCCAGACGCCACCGACCCAATGTTCGGGCACCCAGACGCGCGGACGAACGACGACAGCAGGCGCCGGGGGCGGCACAACTGCAACCGCGGCGGGCGCCGCGACCACGGCGGGCGCGACGACGGCGACAGGGGGCGGTGGCGCGACGACGGCGACGCGCGGGGCGCCCGCGACCACCACACCACCCGTCGCCACTGTCCCGCCGCGCGGTCCCGTCACGCTGCTCGTCGTCGTCACGACGCCGGGGGCGACTCGTGTCGTCGTGTCCGTCCAGCTGACGGAATGGCCGTCGGAGCCGGTGACACTCGCCGAATGCGTACACCCGCCGCCAGCGCAACTCGTGCTGGCCGTACGCGTATAGGTGCCGTTCGGCCCCGTGACCGTATCGGTCGACGAATAGTGACCGGGCGACGACCGCGTGACGCTGCCGGCCGTGTCGATCGTCTGCCCGTGTGGCGTGGTCACGCTGCCGTCGTGCGTGCAAGTGCCGCCGCTGCAGGTCGTTGTCCCGCTGTGCTCATAGCGGCCGCCGCGTGGACCGACGGTTGTTCCCGTGTTGGCGAACTGCCCCGGCCCCGTACGCGTGACCGTGCCGTGATTCGTCGTCAGGCCGCCGCGCGGGCCGACGGACGCGCCACCGTGCGTGCAGCTGCCGCCGCCGCAGGATGCGCCCCGGACCGACGCCTCGCGACCGTATCCGAATGCCCCGGCGAGGGCCGGCTCGATGCCGAGCGCGATCAGCAGCGACGCGCAAGCGGCCAGATAGATCTTCTTCATGTGGACTCTCCCGAGACGGATTGGGTGATTCGATGCCTCGCAATGTAGAGAATCCGGTCCGAAAAAACTGTTAGCAATTCATGTCAGACGATGTCGTGAATCCGTTGAAACGAGATGACATGGTTTCCCAACAGATTTTCATCGGCATTGCTTCTAATGTGGCGATGTCGTCCTGGCCGCGGCCAGCCGATCCCTTTCTGATCAAGGAACTGCCATGAAACTGCATGCATCGTTTGCCGCCGCAAGTGGTGTCGCGCTCGCGCTGATTGCCCCCTCCTCATTCGCCGGCGTTGCCGTCGGCATCACCGTGCCGGTCGCTGTGCCGGTCGTCGCGGCGGCGCCCGCGGTGCCCGTCTACGCCGTGCCGGCCGTGATCGCGCCACCGCCCGTCGTCGTCCCGCCGCCGGCTGTCGTGGTGACGCCCGCGTACGTCGCGCCCGTGCGGCCGGTGGTCGCGGGTCCCGTCGTCACGGTCCATACAGGATATTGGGTGCACGGCCCGGTCGTCGTACGCTAGAGATTTGCGTGCGGCGTTCCTCCCGGCTCCCCTCAGCGCAGTACCGTATGCCGCGCTGCCGGACGTTGCCGCGCTCGCGCAACGAGACGGCTGCACAATATTCCTCGACGCGTTCGGCGATCCGTCGGCGCAACTGCACGATCCGAGGTTGACGAAAGCGTTGCCATCGAACTCGTGTGCTATTCGCATTGAGTGGTAGCGAACCCCAATCGACGCCGCCCCGCCAGTTCGATTTTTTCCGACTGCGGGGCTTTTCTTGGGTTGTTGCGCGGGCTGTCCATGACCGTGACGAAACCTCGGCGCCGCCCCCGCAGAGGACAGATTTCAGACCGGCAGTTCGACACCAGCCGTCTCGGCTTGCCCAAGCCGGTCCCACGGCGGAATCGGCATGAAATAGTCGGTCAGTTCTTCGACAACTGCCCGCACCTTCGGCGAAGGTTCGCGCGCGACCGGCCACAGCACGTGAATGGGCATGCAGCCGCCGGCGAAATCGGGTAGCGCGATGTCGAGCCTGCCCGCGCGCAGATCGTCGGCAACGAGCCACGTCGGCAAGTACGCGAGCCCGTTGCCCGACAACACCGCGTCGCGCAGCGCATCGCCCTGGCCGATCGTATGCTTCGCCCGGATGTCCGCCGTCACCGTCCCGTTCCGTACGTCAGAAAATACCCAAGGTATCGCCCGTCCGTCGCGCGCGAACACGATGCAATCGTGACCGGTCAATTCGTCGATCGTCTCGGGACGCCCTCGCACCGCGAGATACGCGGGCGACGCACACAACACCGACCGCTGAATCCCGAGCGGGCGACGAGCCGTGTTCGCGCTGTCGTGAAGCTCGCCGAGCCGCACGACCACGTCGATGCCTTCGTCGATCAGATCGACGAACCGATCCGTGAACGACACGTCGAGTTGCAGCAACGGATGCCGTTCGGCCAAATCGATCAGGACCGGCAACACCCAACGCCTGCCGAACGAAGTCGACAAGCTCACGCGCAGCGGCCCCGCAACCTCGTGACGCCGCTGCGCGAGCACGGCTTCGACGTGGACGAGCTGATCGAGAATGCGCAGGCAGCTTTCGTGATACAGGCGGCCTTCCGTCGTGAGCGTCAGCGCGCGCGTCGTGCGGTCCAGCAGCCGCACGCCGAGCCGTTGCTCCAGTCGCGCGACGTTCTTGCCGACGGCGGACTTGGACAGGCCCACTCGACAGGCGGCTGCGGTGAAGCTGCCTGCCCCGACCGCGTGCACGAACGCCACCATCGCTTGAAGATGAGTCACTTTGATTCGGTTCATGAAATTGGCGACGAAATGGCGCAGATATGAGGAGCAGATATCGCCACTGCCGAGCGCCGCGCGCTCGTAAAATGAATGACAGGAATTCGCGATGGCGCGGATTCGTTCTCGGACGGGGCGACAGATGGCGCAGACGATGAAGATCTGGGAACTCGACGCATTCGGCATTGACCGCCTCGCACTGGCGCAACGACCCGTGCCGAAACCCGGCGCCGGGGAATTGCTCGTGCGCGTGGCAGCCGTGTCATTGAATTATCGAGACAAGCTCGTGATCGAAGGTCGGTTGATGTCGACGCAGCCTGCGATGCCCTTCACGCCCGTCTCCGACATGTGCGGCGAAGTCGTCGAGACGGGCGCCAACGTCGAGCGCTTCAAATCGGGCGACCGCGTGATGGGCAATTTCTGGACGCCATGGATCGGCGCCACGCTGCCTCCCGAGATGCGTACGTCGGAACGTTCGCTCGGCGGGCCGTTGCCCGGCATGCTCGCCGAATACGTCGTGCTGCCCGAATCGGCGGCCGTCATCGCACCCGCGTCTCTGTCCGACGCCGAGGCATCGACATTGCCCGTCGCCGGCGTGACCGCTTGGGTTGCGCTCGTCGAACGCGGACAGCTCGCGCCGGGACAGGCCGTCGTCGTACAGGGCACCGGCGGCGTCGCACTCTTCGGCCTGCAGATCGCGCGCGCACTCGACGCGAAGGTCGTCGTGCTGTCCCGTCACGATGACAAGCTCGCGCGTGCGCGGACGCTCGACGCATGGGCGGGCATCAACACGACGCGCACGCCGAAATGGGAGGATGCCGTCCTCGCGCTCACCGCTGGCCGAGGTGCGAACGTCATCGTCGAGCTCATCGGCGGCGACAATGTGATGCATTCGGTCGGCGCGGTCGCGGATCATGGTCATATCGTCCAGGTCGGCTTTCTGGGGAGCCCGAAGGTGCACATCGATGCGATTGCGCTGATGCTGACGCGCGCGTCGATCCACGGTGTCTCGGTAGGCAGCCGGCAGTCGTTCGAAGCGTTCGTCCGCGCAATCGATCGGCACGCGATCAAACCGGTCGTCGACTCGATCTATCCGTTCTCCGACGTGCGCGCCGCATTCGAGCACCTCGATCGCGGGCCATTCGGCAAGATTGTCGTCTCCGTTCGCGGCTGACGTCGGCGGCCGCCTGAGCGTCGCGTGCGCCGTCAGGTCAACGTCGAGAACATGTCCTTGCGGTACGGAACGATCCGATCGTACTCGCCCGCCCGCACTTTCGCGGGCCACGCCGGGTCGGCCAGCAAGGCGCGGCCGAGCGCGATGCAATCCGCCCTGCCCGCCTCGACTCGCGCCACCGCGCGATCGAGATTCTCGACGCCGACCGACAGGCCTTCCGCGCCGCGCACCTGCGCCGCCGAGAATGCGTTGTCGATCCCGATGCTGCCGACCATGATCACCGGCTTGCCGGACAGCTTCCGGACGAGCGACGCGAGATCGGTGTCGCTTTCGGACGGAAACGCGGGCTCCCAGAAGCGGCGCGTGCTGACGTCGAAGATGTCGACACCTGCGGCGACGAGCGCATCGAGCATCGTCTCGAGCTCGCCCGACGATTCGACGATGCGCGCGGTGTAGTCCTGCACCTTCCATTGCGAGAATCTGAAGACGATCGGCACGCTCGCGCCGACTGCCTTTCGCACCGCCGCAGCCACTTCGGTCGACAGTCGCAGGCGGTTCTCGAGCAAGCCGCCGTATGCGTCGGCGCGCCTATTCATGCTCGCCCACAGGAATTGGTCGAACAGATAGCCGTGCGCGCCATGCAGTTCGATCGCGTCGAAGCCGGTCTCGACCGCATCGTAGGCGGCGCGCGCGAACGACGCCGCGATGTCGCGCGCGTCGGCGTCCGTCATTTTCTCGACCATGATCACGCCGTCTTCGACGATGCGCTCGGGTCCGATGCTCGGCCATTCCGGATGAGGCGGCGTGCCGCGCCGACGCACGTTGCCGAGGTGCCAGAGCTGCGCCGCGATCGCGCTTCCGGCATCGTGCACGCCTTCCACGACGCGCTTCCAGCCGTCGAGCGCTGACTGGCCGAAGCAATGCGGCACGTCGGCGAATCCGCCCGCGACCGGGTGATCGACGTACGTTCCTTCGGTGATGATGAAGCCGACGCCGCCTTCGGCGCGCTTCGCGTAATAGCGTGCGACTTCGCGGTCGGGAATGCCATTCGGCGATTGCCGCCGGGTCATCGGCGCCATGACGATGCGGTTGGGCGCGCGCAGACTGCCCAGCGAAACCGGTTCAAAAATGATGTCGAAATTCGAGACGTTTGTCGTCGACATGGAGTCCTCGTCGGCTGACTATGTTGGGCGCACGCGATGCACGCCGAACCGGCGCATCGCGTACGGCGGATGGATCGCATGGGCAATCGCGCGACCGGTGAGCCGGATCACGCGGCTTCGTCGTGCTGGAGGCTTTCGCGCGGATCGCGCCTGGCCGACAGTTTTTCCGAAACCAGGAACGCGAGCTCGAGCGCCTGCGATCCGTTCAGGCGCGGATCGCAATGCGTGTGATAGCGTTCGCACAACTGATCGTCTCGAATCTGCTGCCCGCCGCCCGTGCATTCCGTCACGTCGGTTCCCGTCATTTCGAGATGCAGGCCGCCCGCATGCGTGCGTTCCGCCTCGTGGACATCGAAGAAGCGCTCGACCTCGAGCAAAATGCTCTCGAAGCGGCGCGTCTTGTATCCGGATGCCGACTTGATCGTGTTGCCATGCATCGGATCGATCGACCAGATCACTTCGCGCCCTTCGCTCTTCGTCATTCGCACGAGGCGCGGCAGCAACTCGGGGAGCTTTTCCGCGCCCATTCTCGCGATCAGCGTGAGGCGGCCCGGTTCGTTGTCCGGATTGAGCACGTCGATCAGCCGCAACAGATCGTCGGGCTTGATCGTCGGGCCGCATTTGAGCCCGATCGGATTCGAGACGCCGCGCAGGAACTCGATGTGCGCGTCGTCGGCGCCGCGCGTGCGCTCGCCGATCCACAGCATGTGCGCGGAGCAGTCGTACCATTCCGCCGTCAGCGCATCCTGCCGAGTCAACGCCTCTTCGTAATGCAGGAGCAGTGCGTCGTGGCTCGTGTAGAGATCGGTTTCGCGCAGCGAGCGCACCGACTCCGGCGATACGCGGCACGCGTTCATGAACACGAGCGCCTGTTCGATGCGGCACGCGATCTGCCGATAACGCTGCCCCTGCGGCGCGGACGCGACGAAGCCGGCATTCCATTCCTGCACTTGACGCATGTCGGCGAATCCGCCGTGGCTCAACGCGCGCAGCAGGTTGAGCGTTGCCGCTGCCTGGGAATAGGCCTTGAGCACGCGCTCGGGGTCCGGTCGCCTCGCGGCCGCCGTGAATTCGATGCCATTGATGATGTCGCCGCGATAGCTCGGCAGCGTGACGTCGCCGACCGTTTCGTCGGGCGAACTGCGCGGCTTCGCGAACTGCCCTGCGATGCGGCCTACCTTGACGACGGGAAGCCCGGTGCTGAACGCAAGCACCGTCGACATCTGCAGGAACACGCGGAGCAAATCGCGCACCGCATTCGGATGAAACTCGGCGAACGACTCTGCGCAATCTCCCCCTTGCAGAAGGAAGGCCTTGCCGCGCGCGACGTCCGCGAGCTGCGCCTTGAGATCGCGAATTTCTGATGCGAGCACGAGCGGCGGCAACCGCCTCAGTTGCTCCTCCGACGCCGCGAGCTTCGCCGAGTCGGGATAGCTCGGCACCTGGTGGATCGGCCGATCGCGCCAGGAGGATGGGGACCAGTCAGCATGCGTCATGGCGGCCCTCTTGCGCTCCGGCCGGCTCGACATGCGAACCGCGGTCGCCGCTCGACGTGCCGGAGAAGGATCGGCGGCCCGCTTCGGCGTGCAACTCCGCCTCGGGAGATGTCCGGTTCGCGGGAAGCGTTGCGCCAATCAACACATCGAAATCGTAGTGATCCACAGTCAGGCTCCGACAAAGCAGATGATCTCCCGCAGCACATGCCCGCGGGTCCTTGCCTCACTCCAGCCTACTTAACTTATTGCGACCGCCGTCTTTCTCCGCCGGCCCGGCGGCATTATGTCGGCGCGCCGACGCCGTCATGCGCGTCGGAACGCTCGGCCGACGACTCGCGCGCCGCATTCGACGCGCGGGACAGCCGCAATCATCGCGTCGCCGTTTCCGGAAAAATCTGATTGACCACCTGGTATGCGAGCGCCGTCCAGTATTCGCTTGCATCGTCCGCGACGAGTTTTGTTTCTTCTTCGGCAAGCCGCACCACGCCGGGATCGAGCAGGAAATCCTCGAGATCGTTGATCGACGTGAACGCGAGGATCGACACGCCGTCGATCGTGTGCCCGACCGAATGGAAGAACGGCTGCCCTTCCTGCGTCGGACCGATGTTGTGCAACTGAACGTAGCGCTTGACATAGCGGCTCGTCGCCGGCTGGGCGAGCACTTGCTTCGCGTACTGGTTCAACCACGCGTCGTGGAAATCGGCGCGAGACAGCGATGCCTTGCGACGCGCGACCTTGACGAGCAAAAACGACTCGCGCTGCGTTTCGCTCGGCACGATGATGTGCTGTCGAGCGAGCACCGGGCACAGCTCGCGGAAAATCGCCTGATCCTCGGGCAAGACCTTTGCCGCGATTTCCGGCTGACTGAATACCGCCTGCAACCCTTCGACGTTCTCGAAGCCGAGGTATGCGATGCCGTCCCACTGTGGACGGCGGTATTCGGGAATATGGCCGATTACGGTATCGAACAGCTTGCCGTTACGGTCGACGGGCGGCTCGTAAGGCAGCGGCGCGCTGCTCGATGGGCCGGCTGGCAACCGGTGAATCTGGTCGTAGCGCAGCAGATGCTGGATGCCGTTCGCTTCGGGCGGCTGAGCATAGACGAAGCGCGGCCCGTGCACCTTCCGCCAATACTCAGTCCATTTTTCGAACGCAAGGTTCGGGTTGCGCTCGAAGGCGCTCGTTTCGACGGCGGGATCCTTGATCAGCTCGCCCGTGGAGTTCAGCAGCAGGTTCGGATCTCTGCGGCGCTCGTCGAGCGGCGCGTTGTCCGCGCGGGACAGCAGCGAGCAGATGACCGTCAAAGGTTCATCGTACGAACGGTAGATTTTCAGGTAAGGCGAACGAAACTGACTTTCGGCGGAAATACTGGACACGACGGACTCCTGCTCTCCGGAATGGTTGATCGCGCTGCAAACGCTCACCCCGACGCCGTTTGCCGCATGGCCCGCGGCAAACGGCGAGAACGCGCGGGCGATGTCTCGCAACAACTTTGCATTGCTTATCGTCTAATCAACGTGCTGAGCGAAACGAGTCGGCCGCGAACGCAGTGCGCCCATGCATCACAACCGACTGCGCCGACCGAACGGCGCGCCGCATACGGCCTCTCGCTCACACCCTCGGGTTCTGGATGCGACGGAAGGATCGGCGAACCGGGCTCGAGCCGACGGCACGGGCCCGAACGACAGGGCCGGCCACTTCGCTCTGCTCGGCGGAATCGATCCGCGTGTACAATAGTCGCACGAGATTAGATCGCATGCAATCTAATTTGGTTGGTTGTCGATGCACCGAAGCGCAAGCGGTTCCGCGCGTCGGCGTGAGCCGCTCAAGCCGGTGACGCGGGGCGTGGGCGATATCGTTCCTCGTCTTCCGAATCGTCGTCCAGATCGACGCGGCTCGCCGGATGGACGACCGCTCGCGCGGCCCCGGACAGCACGGTCGTTCCATCCGGCAGCCACGCCCTGCCGCTGAAACGTACGACGTCGCCACGAAGCCCGGCATGCGGTTCGACCGCCTCCACTCTCCACGCAAGCAGGCACGTACTGCCGGGCTCAGGCGTGCGCCGGCAGTCGACTGTGAACGACAGCAGCGAACTCGCGTCGTGCTCCGCCGCGAACATGAAGAACAGCTTGGAGAACGCGGACGCGAGCGCCGCCTGATTGGAGAGGCGATGCGTCGGCACGTCGTCTTTCGGCGGCTGAACCGCGCTGTGCACGTCGTGTCGCGCGACCGGGCGCAGCGCGACCCAATCGCTGCGCGTTTCTCCAATCGAGTATCGGAACCGTGCCATTTCTTCTCCCGGAAATGAGGGGGCATCAGCCGGCGTCGCGACGCAAAATCTGCCCCATCATCCAATTTTTGCATCGCGGTGATATTAGTCGTTCGAGATGTATAGTGAGGAATATAGCGGAAATCGACGAGCAATTTCGCGCTCGATGAGGTATCCGGATGGGACGCTTTTCCGTCGAACGGTTCGGCGTAGTCGGCATGGGGCTCGTGAGTGACTCGATTGCGCGCGTGGCCGGGAAACGCCACCCCGGCGTCGAGTCGATCGGGTTCGATGCGATCGACGACGTCCGGCGTTGCGCTCGAAACCGCGTCCGCCGGACGACGCGCCGGCGTTGCTCGAACAGCGGGAGCGCTTCCGGCACAGGCTCGCGGATTGGCGCGATCTGATCGCCGCGTCCCGGAAAACATGCAGGACCGGCTTGCGGGGGCGACTCAATCGGCGTGTGCGTTCGCATCGGCGAAGCATCGCCCTGGCGAAGCCGAAAACGCGTCAACTCGGTAGTTACCAGTACCGGGCCCACGCGAATGGCAATGGCACATATGCTATATTGAAAAAATTGTTCTACAAGCCGTGCGTCTGTCGCAAAGCCCGAGGGCGGCGGCATTCGTGGACGTTGCCCGGCAAGCGCGACGCACTGCGCACCCCGCTATTCGCGGCGGCCCGCATGCGCCGAATACCGTTTATTTTTAAGTTGGTCACGTTGAATGTCTTCCAGTTTGCTCTCTCTTGCCGAAGATACGTTCTGCCTGCGCCTCCAGCGAGCAGCGCGCATGTGGCGCAAGGTCGCCGACGTCGAACTTAGCAAGCTGAATCTCTCCGAAGCAACCTCCACGCCGCTGTGGCTCATCTACAAGCTCGGGGAAGGCTTGCGCCAGCGTACGCTGGCCGAGCATCTCGGCATCGAAGGCCACTCGCTCGTCCGCTTGCTCGATCAGCTCGAGGAAGCCGGACTCGTCGTGCGCCGAGACGACACGTCGGACCGCCGCGCGAAGACGCTGTATCTGACCGAAGCCGGCCGTCGGGTCGGCGAGCAGGTCGATACGATGGTCAAGCACATCAAGGGCAAGCTGTTGCACGGCGTCGCGGCCGATCAGCTCGCGCTCGTCGATTCGGTGTTGAACACCATCGCGACTTCCGCCGAAGAGTAAGGGGTGCGGCGCTGGCCGCCGGCCTCCGCCTCGTCAGAATCGCCCCGCTTCGCTCTCGCCGCTCTTCTCCCGCCTCTCCTGCGGCGCCGACGTCGGCGCCCGTATCCGTTCATCGATTTCCGTCCAGCCGTCCGCCGCCTCGCCAGTGCGACCTTGGCATCGCGTTTTCGCGCTTCCTCGCGCGAGCCGGTCGAGCCGGTTGAGCGCCGGCCGCCGCATGGATCGCACTTTTAGGCGAACAAATTATGGTGTATTGCGATTAAATCGCTCATGATTTATTCTCGCTAGCGGATTGTTCCTGTGTCCAATCCGGTTCCCATTTACCCGAGCATCGCCGTTGACTCGTTGCTGCACCGGGCGAAGTACGGCGATTGCGCCATCGAACCATGTTCAGGGCGATTCGATGAGTGATTTTTCCGGTGTAGAAGAACGTTCCCGCGAACGGCAAGCGCAAGCGGCAGAGCCCCCCGCTCACGTCCGGCGGATTCGGGAACTGCTGGACCCGGGCTCGTTTCGCGAGCTCGACGCCCTCGCCGAGCACGATTGCACCTGGTTCGGCGCGGATCGCCGAAAGCAGCGAGGCGACGGCATCGCGACGGGTCATGGCACGATCGGCCAGCGCCCCGTCCTCGTCTATGCGCACGACGGCGGCTTTCTCGGCGGCAGCTCGAGCCGCGTCCACGCGCTGAAGATCGGCAAGGTGCTGGATCTCGCGCTGCGCATCGGCGTGCCGGTCGTCGCGCTCAATCATTCGTCGGGCCTGCGCATCCATGAAGGCGTCGACGCCGACTCCCAATTCAGCCACGTGTTCTACAAGACGGTGCGCGCATCGGGCGTCGTGCCGCAGGTGTCGCTGATTCTCGGCGACTGCGTCGGCGGCGCGGCCTATACGCCCGCGCTCACCGACTTCATCGTGATGGTCGATCAGGAGTCCGCGCTGTTTCTGACGGGCCCCGCGGTGATTCGACGCGCGACCGGCGAGGAAGTCACGAGGGAGGAAATCGGCGGCGGACATCTGCACGCGGCCGAAACCGGCCTCGCGCACTTTCTCGTCGAATCCGGCGACGAGGCGCTCGCGCTCGCGCGCGAACTGCTTTCGTATCTGCCGCAGAACAACGCGTCGCCCGTTCCGCCGACGCACGGGCCCACAACGCTGCCTCGCACGCTCGACGGCATCGCCGACATCGTTCCCGTGAGCAAGACCGAGCCGTTCGACGTGCGGGAGCTGATCGAGCTGCTGGCCGACGACCGGGCGTTCCTCGAAGTGCACCGGCTCTACGCGCGCAACATCGTGGTGGGCTTCGCGCGCATCGGCGGCCAAAGCGTCGGCATCGTCGCGAACCAGTCGGCGTGGCTTGCCGGCTGCCTCGACATCGACGCATCGGAAAAGGCCGCGCGATTCGTTCGCACCTGCGATGCGTTCGGCATTCCGATCCTCACGCTCGTCGACGTGCCGGGCTACCTGCCCGGCAAGCAGCAGGAGCGCTCGAACGTGATCGGCGCGGGCGCGAAGCTGATGCACGCGTACTGCGAAGCGGTCGTGCCGAAGGTCGCGGTGGTCTTGCGCAAGGCGTACGGCGGTGCTTATCCGACACTCGCGAACCGGTCCGCGACGGACATGATCTATGCGTTTCCGTCTGCGGAGATATCGGTGATGGGGCCCGAGGCCGCGGTCGACGTGATCTTCCGCAAGGCGCTCGCGAACGCGCCGGATGCGGTCGAGCATCGCGGCAGGTTGATCGAGGAATATCGCGACGCGCATGCGAGCGCGCGCTATTCGGCGAGCCGCACCTATATCGAGGGACTCGTCGAGCCTGCCGAGCTGCGCAACACGGTGACGTCGACCTTCGCGCTGCTTCGCGACAAGATTCCGGGCGCGCCGAGCCGCCGCCATTCGAACATTCAACTATAAAGAGAGCGCAAATGGGCATTCCGAGGGATTCGCAAAACGACTACGCCGCCGCGCAGATCGAAGCCCGCTTGCGCTGGGTCGAGAATTTGACGGGCGGGCGCTACCCGCATCTCGGCGGCGAGCCTGTCTCGCCCGAAGCCGTCAAAGGCACGTGCGAGAACTTCACCGGCTTCGTCGGCATCCCGCTCGGACTCGCGGGGCCGCTCAAGATCACCGGCGCGCATGCGAGCGGCGAATTCGTCGTGCCGCTCGCGACGACGGAAGGCGCGCTCGTCGCATCCTTTTCCCGCGGCATGAGTCTCATCTCCGACAGCGGCGGTTGCACGACGACGCTGCTCGACAACGCGCTTCCGGACAGCGAGCGGCCCGCATACCGCTTCCTCGGCGATGCGCTCACAAAAGTCTCGGCGATCGTGCTGCGCTCGGCGAACCACGCGAGCGCGTTCGACGCGTGGCTGCGCGCCCATGTCGCGCGGATCGTCGAGGCCGCGAACGCGACGAGCCGGCATGCGCGTCTGCTCGAAGTCACGCCGCTGCTGCAAGGCGATCTGGTCGGCCTCGCGTTCACATACGAAACAGGCAACGCGATGGGCCTGAACATGGCGACGAAGGCGAACGAGGCGGCCTGCCGATACATCGCCGAGCAATGTCCGCAGTTCGTCGAGGGCTACCTGAACACGCTCGGCGGCGACAAGCGCTTCGTCGGCGATCAGGCGAAGGGCCGCTACGTGTCGGCGAGCGCGCGCATTCCGGCCGAACTGGTCGAAGCGCGATTGCGCACGACGCCTGCGCGCATGCGCCGCTTCCTGCAGGCGTGCAACACGCTGCTCGCGCAGCGCGGCGCGACCGCGCCGAACATCCACGTCGCCAACGCGTTGACCGCGCTGTTCATCGCATGCGGCCAGGATCCGGCGTTCGTCACCGTGTCGTTCAAGAACGCGTGCACGACGTTCGACGTGCTCGACAACGGCGACCTGCTGGCGGCCGTCACGTTGCCGAACGTGATCGTCGGCGTCGTCGGCGGCGGCACGCGCCTGCCCGCGCAGCAGGAATGCCTGCGCATGCTCGGCTGCGAGGACGACGCGCGCAAGCTCGCGGAAATCGCGGCGGCCGTCGCGCTCGCCGGCGAGGTGTCGGTCGCGGGCGCCGTGAGCGCAGGCGAATTCACGCGTGCGCACACGGTGCTCGGCCGAGGTCTCGAGCAAGCGGCGCGCGCGCCGTCGGAGCGCACGACATGAGCATCAAGCGCGTGCTGCTGTGCTGCCGCGGCGAAATCGCGCTGCGCTTCGTCCGTACCTGCCGGCTGCTCGATATCGAGACCGTCGCGATCTACACCGACGACGATCGCAACGCCGGCTTCGTGCTCGCAGCCGATTCGTCGTTTCACATCGACGCATGGAATCCGGCGACGCTGATCGACACGGTCGTTTCGATCGCGCAGGCGGTGCGCGCGGACGCGGTCGCGCCCGGCTACGGGCCGCTTGCCGAAAACGCGGAATTCGCGGCCGCGTGCGCGGCGAAGCGGCTCGTCTTCGTCGGACCGCACGCGGAGGCAATCCGCCGCACCGGCGACAAGATCGAGGCGCGCGTCGCCGCGCAGCGGGCGGCGGTGCCTGTCGTGCCGGGCGCGATCGTGTCGAGCGACGCGCAAGCGGTCCCCGCCGCGCACGAGATCGGCTTTCCGATCCTCATCAAGGCGGCGCTCGGCGGCGGCGGTCGCGGGATCCGCGTCGTCGAGCGCGCCGAGCAGGTCGAGTCGGCGCTCGCCGAGGTTCGCCGCGAGGCCGAGCTCGCGTTCGGCAGCGACGCAATTTACCTGGAGCGCTTCCTCGGCGAGCGGATTCGCCATATCGAAGTGCAGGTGCTCGGCGATCGCCACGGCAATCTGCTGCATCTCGGCACGCGCGAATGCAGCGTGCAGCGACGGCGGCAGAAGATCGTCGAGGAGGCGCCCGCCCCCTCGCTGTCGGACGCGTTGCGCGAGCGGCTGCACGAATCCGCGCTCGCCGTCGCACGCGAGGTCGGCTATGACAGCGCGGGCACCGTCGAATTTCTCGTCGAGGGCGACGAGCGCTTCTACTTCATCGAGATGAACGCGCGGATCCAGGTCGAGCATCCGGTCAGCGAGGCCGTCACCGGCGTCGACGTCGTCGAGCAGATGCTGCGCGCCGCGGCGGGCGAGCCGCTCGGGTTGTCTCAGGGCGACGTGCGCTTTCGCGGTTGCGCGATCGAGTTCCGCGTGTGCGCGGAGGACGCGCATGCGGACTTCCTGCCGACGGGCGGCGTAGTCTCGCACTACCGCGTGCCCGAAGGGCCGGGCGTTCGCATCGACTCGGGCGTCCACGCCGGCGCACGGCAGTCGACGCGCTTCGACAGCCTGTGCCTGAAGCTGATTGTCGACGGCGCGACGCGCGAGATCGCGCTGCGCCGCGCACAGGACGCGTTGAGCGAACTCGCGATCGCGGGCTTCAGCACGAACCTGCCGTTCCATCGCTGGCTGATCGATCATCCGCCTTTCCGGCTCGGGCGCTACGACCTCTCGGTGACGCGCGATTTCCCGTTCGCGCACGGCATGCCGGACGGCACGGTGCGCGTGCTACACGCGCTCGCGGCGCTCGCCGCGCACGTCGGCACGCCGACGCTTGCGCCGAGAACGAGCGAGCCGACTAACCGTGCGTCGGTTCCTTCCGCATGGGTGATCCGGAACGACCGACGCTCGTGGCTGCCGTGACGGCGCCCGTTCGACGAGTCCTGTCAACCACGACGAGGAGCGCTCGCATGAGCATCCCCCTGCTTCGCACAACTTATACGGGCGCGTTGAGCGACGCGCCGGAAGACGAACCGCCCGTGCGGATCGACGTCCAGACCCTCGAGCCCGACGTCTATCGCGCGACGTTCGGCGACGGCTGCGCGCTGCTGCTTCGCCTGATATCCCGCGAATCGCTGCCGGACGGCGTCGTCAGGCTCGTCGCCGAAGCGGACGGCGCGCATCACGATGTGCTGCTGACGCCCGCCGCGCGAGGCGGCATGACGCTCGACTACGCCGGCATTCATCGAACCATCGGCACGCGCGGCGCACCGCGCGGCTCGAACGGAACGCGCCGCGAGCGCGGACGCGCCGCGCACGCGGCGATCACTGCGCCGATGCCCGCGCGCGTTGCCGAAATCCTGGTCGCCGAATCGGACGTCGTCGACGAAGGCGCGCCGGTCGTCCGCATCGAGGCGATGAAGATGCTGATGACGCTGGCTGCGCCGCGTCGCTGCCGAATCGAGACCGTGCACGTCGCGGCGGCGGAGAACGTCGAGGCCGGCGCGTTGCTCGTCAGCGTGGCGGACGCCGATCCCGCCTGACCGCGCTCGCCGAGCGGCCGAACCGCGCGCCATGCCGGCGCGACCGTTTCAATCGATTTCCTGACCTTCCACCATAGCGGAGTTGCCGTGAGTCTCGAATCCAACATCACGCGGTACTGCGACACCCTCACGTATTCGAAGATCGATCCCGCTGCGATCGAAATCGCGAAGCATTCGCTGATCGACATTCTCGGCGTATCGATCGCCGGATCGCGCGACGCCGAGGTCGAGCTGCTCGCCGGCGTCATCGAGCACTGGGGCGGCCTGCCCGAAGCGCGCGCGATCGGCCGCGCGCGCCGCCTGCCCGCGCCGTCCGCCGCGCTCCTGAACGGCGCGGCCGCGCGCGCGCTCGATTTCGACGACGTCGCCGATCCGCTCGGCACGCATCCGAGTGTCGCGATTCTTCCGCCGCTGCTCGCCGTCGCCGATCTGAAGGCCGACGAAATCGATCACCAGGCATTCATCGCCGCCTACGTCGCCGGGCTCGATCTGTCGATCCGGCTGTCGCGCGCGCGCCGCGAGACGCTGCTCGAGAGCGGCCGCTACGATCTGTGCAAGGTGATCGCGGCCACTGCGGCGGCGGGCATCCTGTACGGGCTGAAGGGCGATCGGCTGCGCGATGCGCTCGGGATCGCGTACACGTCGGCGCTCGGCGAGACGCAATGCATGATCGACGGCGCGCCGACCGTGTTCTACCAGCAAGGGCTCGTCGCGGCCAACGCGGTGCGCGCGGTCGTGCTCGCGTCGCACGGCTTCACGGGCGCGCGAGACTTCCTGACGGGCCGCTGGGGCTATTATTCGGCGTTCGAGCCGGGCTCGGCCGTCGAGACGGTCGACGCCGATCTCGGCAAGACGTTCGCGAACGTCGACGGCATCGCGTTCAAGCCGTTCCCGACTTGCCGCCCGAACACGTCGGCCGCCGCGCTCGCGCTCGCGCTGACGAACGGCGAGCGCTTCGACGCAACGCAGATCGAGCGCGTCGACATCCAGACCAATCAGCAGATCTACGATCTCGTCAGCGCGCCGGTGGCGCGCAAGCAGGCGCCGACGAGCGTCGTCGAGGCGCGCTTCAGCATCGCGTACAACGTCGCGACGGTCCTCGCGACCGGCGATCTGTTCATCGGCGACTTCACCGACGACGCGATCCGCCGCCCTAACGTGATCGCCGTGAGCCGCAAGATTCATCCGACCACCGATCCCGATTGCGAGCGCCGTGAGCTCGGCACGCACGGGAAGATCAAGATCGCGATCCAGCTCGTCGACGGGCGCGTGCTGTCCGGCGAAGTTTCGTACGCGAAAGGCAACCCGAAGAACCCGATGACGCTCAACGAACTCGCCGCGAAATTCGACAAGTGCGTCGCCTATTCGCGTCTTCCGCATGCGCAAGCGAATCGCGCCGGCATCGTCGATTGGGTCGTCGATGCATCGAATCGGAATCCGAAGTACGCGCAACTCGCGTCGCTGCTGCACGCGCCAGCCGCTGCCTGACGCCGGCCGAAACCGCCCGGCGGGCGGGGCGGTTTCGCCGCCGCGTGCGAGCGAGCGCGAGACACGAAACCGACGCGCGAGGCCATGGCTCCCGCGCATCGGCCCCGCGCGCCCTTCAACTCATTCGACCGTCTCGGCGCCGCTCTCGTCGTGCGCCCGCACGGCGACGGATGCCGCCGCCGGCTTCGCGTGTCCGCTGAGGATCCGCTCGACGAGCTCGGTTTGCCGTTCGCGCGCCTTCACGATCGCGCCCGCCTTCACGTAGCCGTAGCCGCGAATCGCATCGGGCGTCTTCGCCCATGCGACGATGTCGGCGAGCGTGTCGCGCGTGAGCCGCGGCAGCAGGCGATCGAGCGTCTCTTCGTATTCGCGGACGAGACGGCGCTCGTCGCGACGCTCGGCCGTCCAGCCGAACAGATCGAGCGGCGTGTGCCGAAGCACGCGCCCCGCCGCGAGCACGCGGAACGCCGGGACCATCCAGCGCGAGAAGGCGCGCTTGCGCGGCGGCTGGCCGCCCTGTTTCGAGCGCGCGTCGAGCGTCGGCGGCGCGAGGTGGAAGGTCAGCTTCGCACGGCCGGCGAAATGCGCGCGCAGGCCGTCGAGAAACGCCTTCGACGTATGCAGACGTGCGACCTCGTACTCGTCCTTGCAGGCCATCAGCTTGAACAGCATGCGCGCGACCGCGTCGACGAGCGTGACGTCGCCGAGCGGCGCCGCAGCCGTGCGCACGCGCTCGACCATTCGCCGGTAGCGGGCCGCATAACGCGCGTCCTGGTATTGCGTGAGAAACGCCGTGCGGGACGCGATCAATTCGTCGATGGTTTCCTTCTTGCGCCGCACGAAGCCGACGGGACGCCACGCGCCCGGCGGCGTCGCGCCGGCCGTGCCGAGATGGTGCGCGACGAATGCCGGATTCGCCGCCCACAGCCGTCCCCACGAGAACGCGAGATATTTGGCGTCGGCCTGGCCGCCCTGCAGGCCCAGCGCGTGGCGCAGCGACGCGAGCGACACGGGCACCGCGCCGCGCTGCCATGCGTAGCCGAACAGCAGCATGTTGGCCTGCATCGGATCGAGCAGTTCGGCCGCCAGCGCCTTCGCATCGATCGCGTCGTAGCGCTCGGCGCCGACGACCTTCTCGATCAGCGACTGGATCGCGTCCGTCTCGATGCGCGCGTCGGCATCGCGCAACATCGCGCCCGTCTGTGTCTGCGCGGTATTCGCAATGACGAACGTCTTGCCGCGTTCGAGCGACGCCAGCGCGTCGTCCTCGGTGGCGACGAGCAGATCGGCGGCGAGCAGCGCGTCGGCGCCGCCGCGGTCGATCCGATACTGATGCAGCACCTCCGCCTCGCGCGCGATCCGGATGTGACTGAGCACCGCGCCGCCCTTCTGCGCGAAGCCCGTGAAGTCGAGCACGCTGACCGAGCGTCGGTCCAGATGGGCGGCGAGTCCGATCGCGTTCGCGACGGTGACGACGCCCGTTCCCCCGACGCCCACCAGCATGATTTCGAACGGCTCGTCGAGCGAGCGCGGCTTCGGTTGCGCGAGCGCGTCGGCGCGTGCGATCACGTCGGCGGGATCGGCTTTCGCGGGCCGGCGCTCGCGCGGCGTGCCCGTGACCGTCACGAAACTCGGACAAAAGCCCTTCACGCACGACAGATCGGTGTTGCACGAGTGCGCGTCGATCGTGCGCTTCAGTCCGAACGGCGTGTCGACCGGCACGACGGACAGGCAATTGGACTTCACCTGGCAATCGCCGCACCCTTCGCACACGGCCTCGTTGATCACGACCCGGGTCTGCACCGCAGGCGGCGGCTGCCGTTTCTTCCTGCGCCGCGCTTCGGTCGCGCAGGCTTGATCGAAGATGAGCACGCTCACGCCGCGCGTGTCGCGCAACTGGCGCTGCACGTCGTCGAGCGTGTCGCGATGATGGACTTCGACACCCTTCGGCACGCTGTCGTGCGCCCGGTAGCGGCCGGGATCGTCGGCCACGACGACGACGCGCCGCGCGCCCTCGCTCAGCACGAGCTCGGCCGCCTTGCGGACGGTGAGCTGGCCGTCGACCGGCTGGCCGCCCGTCATCGCGACCGCGTCGTTGTAGAGCAGCTTGTACGTGAGGGTCGCGCCCGCGGCGATCGCCTGCCGAATCGCGAGATAGCCCGAATGGAAGAAGGTGCCGTCGCCGATGTTCTGGAAAATGTGCGGCGTATCGACGAAAGGCGCCTGTCCGAGCCAGTCGACGCCCTCGCCGCCCATCTGCACGCTGCCGCTCGTCGCGCGCTCGGGCATCCGCGCCGCCATCGCATGACAGCCGATGCCGAGACGCGCCTCGCTGCCCGCCGGCACGCGCGTCGACGTATTGTGCGGGCAGCCCGAGCACAGATACGGGGTGCGCCGGATCCATGCCTGCGCGCGGACTGCGGGCGCCGCGCCCCACGCGTGCGGGATGCGCAGCGGCACGTCGAACGCTTTCAGCTGTCGCGCAAGCAGCGGCGCAACGCGCGACGGGCGCAGCTCCTCCAGTTCCGAGACAAGCGGGGCGCCCTTCTCGTCGACTTTCCCGACGATCGTCGCGCGGCGGTCGTGCCGCGCGTTGTAGAGACAGTGCTTGAGCTGCTCCTCGACGACAGGCTGCTTTTCCTCGATGACGAACACCTTGCCCGCGCGATGCGCCCATGTTTCCAGCAACGGCGACAGCGGATAGACGACGTTGATCTTCAGCAGCGCGACGCCTGCCCGCTCGAGCTGGTCGAGCGACACGCCTCCTTGCCGCAGCGCCTCGCGCACGTCGCGATAGGCCTTGCCGACCGCGGCGATCACGAGCACGGGCCGCGCGGGCGTCGTGACGGCCTCGTCGAGCGGATTGGCGCGCATGAACGCGCGCGCCGCCTTGAGCTTGTATGGATGGCGCCGCTCGATCTGCATGCCCGGCAGATCGGGCCACCGCCAATGCAGTCCGTCCGGGCCGGGATCGACGGGCGGCTGCGTGAAATGCGGCGGCTCGAACGTCGGCACCGACGCCGACGCCTCGACCGTCTCGGTGATCGCCTTGAAGCCGACCCACAGGCCCGATGCGCGCGACAGCGCCCAGCCCCACAGTCCGCAGCGCTCGTAGTCGGCGAGTCCCGACGGGTGGATCACGGGCAGGCCCCACGCGATCAGCGTGCGATCCGACTGGTGCGACATCGACGACGACACGCAGCCGTGGTCGTCGCCCGTCACGACGAGCACGCCGCCGTGCGGTGACGAACCGTACGCATTGCCGTGCTTGATCGCGTCGCCCGAGCGATCGACGCCCGGCCCCTTGCCGTACCACATGCCGAATACGCCGTCGTAGCGCCTCGTCGCATCGGTTTCGACGCGCTGCGTGCCGATCAGCGCCGTCGCGGCCAGATCTTCGTTGATCGCCGGCTGGAACCGAATATGCGCGTCCTCGAGTCGCGCTTTCGCGCGCCAGAGCTCGTGGTCGACGCCGCCGAGCGGCGACCCGCGGTATCCGCTCACGAAGCCCGCAGTGTTCAGACCCGCCGCGCGGTCGGCGGCGGCCTGCGCGAGCAGCAGACGCACCAGCGTCTGCTGGCCGCTCACGAAAATGCGTCCGGGCGGATCCTCGAGTCCTTGGCGATAAATGGAGTCGCGCCGGTATTCAGTAGTCTTGAACATGGTTTCGTGCCCTCGATCGCGGAAAGCCCACATTGAAGATGGGCGGCAGCGTCGTCTCGCGCGCTCGCCCGGAAATTCGGCCTCGTGAAGCAGCGGTCGAGGCCGGGCGCCGGATCAGTCGATGCCGGCGCGCGCGATCGCGATGGCGTCGCGCAACACGTCGGAGTCCGCGATGTGATGCATCAGCACGAGCACGAGCTGAGCATGGAACAGATGGCCCTGAGCGTCGTCGAGATCGCGGCACGCATCGGCCAGCATCGCAAAATAGGCATCCGGATCGGCGAGCTCCGGAACGCGCGCCCCCGTCACGGGCGTTGCAAAGCTGTCGCTCACGTTGCCGCTCATGATTGCGTCTCCTCGAACGAAAGGGGAATCGGCGTGCCGACGGCGCGATCGAGGATCGTCCACAGCGCTCTCGAATCGACGCGCTCGAACGAGCCGAGCACGTGCTGATCCGGCCGCAGCAGCACCGCGTTGCCCGGCGCGAGGCCGTAGCGCCGCGCGACGAAGCCTTCGTGATCCCACAGCGTCGAGCATCCCGGCGCATCGTGCTCGTGCGCGGGCCGTGCCGGCGACGCAACGACGATGGCGAGCAGCGCGGCGCGCGGCGCGGCGGCGAGCGCGGAGATCGCCGCGTCGTCGGGATCGCCGTAGACGAGCAGCGTGTACCCCGGGCCGCCCAGGTGCGCGAGCAGCCAGTCGGGCTCGCCGGCGCGCTTGACGGGCGCGTCG
Organism: Burkholderia mayonis; assembly: GCF_001523745.2. Lineage (NCBI taxonomy): Bacteria > Pseudomonadati > Pseudomonadota > Betaproteobacteria > Burkholderiales > Burkholderiaceae > Burkholderia > Burkholderia mayonis. The sequence continues at coordinate 1,860,551 of NZ_CP013386.1, read as the reverse complement.
ACGGCGGGCGAGCCGGGCTTCAGCACGCCGGGGTGCGCGACGGCGCCGGCGAATTGCCCGACGCCCGTCAGCACGGCCGGACGCGACAGCCGCCCGGAATTGACGAGCGCGCGGCCAAACGGCGTCGTGCGCGCGAGCGCGAGCGCCGCGCGCCGCAACACGTCGGCGGCCGGGCTCTCCGGCGAGATGAAGCGCGCGCTGCGCGTCGAGTTGAGGATATTCTCGTCGGCGGCGAATGCGCGCTCATCGCCATACGAATCGATCAGCGATGCCGGCGCGCCGTGGCGAACGATCGCGGCGAGCCGCCAGCCGAGATTGTCGACGTCCTGCAAGCCGCCGTTGCCGCCCCGTCCGCCGAACGGACTGACTTCGTGCGCGCTGTCGCCCGCGAACACGATGCGCGAATGGACGAAGCGCGCGAGGCGCCGGCAGCGAAACGTATAGACGCTCACCCAGTCGATCCGGAACGCCACTTCGTCGCCGAACATCGCGCGCAACCGTCGCTCGACGCGTTCGGGCTCCCGTTCGAGCGCCGGGTCGGCGTCGGCGCCCAGTTGGAAGTCGACGCGCCACAAGTTGTCGGGCTGCTTGTGCAGCAGCACCGACCGTTTCGGATGGAACGGCGGATCGAACCAGAAGCGGCGCTCGGCGCGAAGCGCCGCGCCCTTCATCTCGATGTCGACGATCAGGAAGCGATCGGGAAACATCTCCCCGACGAACGGCAGATCGAGTACCTTTCGCACGGTCGAGCGCGCGCCGTCGCACGCGATCAGCCAGTCGCAATCGAGCCGGTACTCGCCGTCCGGCGTTTCGACCGAGACCGTCGCGCCGTCGTCGCGACCGATCACGTCGGTGACGCGGCTGCGGCTGCGCAGATCCACGAGGCCGCTCTCGGCGCATGCTTGCGCGAGCCATGCTTCGATATAGGACTGCTGGACGTTGATGAACGGGGGCCACTCGAATCCCGGCTCCGGCTGGAAGTCGAAGCTGAACACTTCCCGGGATTGGTGATACAGGCGGCCGACCTTCCAGTTGACGCCTTGTTGGCGCAGCCGGGGGCCGAGCTTCATCCGCGCGAGGATTTCGAGACTGCGTTGTGCGAAGACGATCGCGCGCGAGCCGTCGATCGGCGCGTCGCGCGCCTCGAGCACCACGCTCGCCACGCCGCGCTGGGCGAGATCGCAAGCGAGCGCGAGGCCGATGAGTCCGGCGCCCGCGATCACGACCGGAACGCGCGCGGGCGCGTCGAGGTCGAGTTCGGCGGGCCGGGTATAGGAAAAACGAGATGGGGTATGCATCCGCAGGCACTCCCGAAATGCCGTTTTAGCAAAGAAACGACTGGATGAGTTGTTTCGATTTCAACGCGATGCTGCGCAATATTAGATCGCATACGGTCAATTCGCAACATCAATTAATTTGCCGAATGCCGGCGATTTTTTCGCCCAATTTCCCGCAATTTGGACGCCAAATCCCGCAATAAGACAAATTCGAGTCGATTCGCTTTATCGATATGTTCTTGTCGATTGAATGCGACAGCACAAAAAATATCGCATATGATTTATTTGCATGAGATCATATTCGGCCGCCTAATTGGCGAAAGGGCCGTATCGCAATTCGGCTGGCCGAGCCGGAATCAGCGCTGCGACATTCGCCGGCAGGCGTCGGTGCGCGGCGACATCCGCGCGCCGTTCGCCCATGGGCGTTGTCCATTCATTCTTCGATGCAAGGAGCACATCTTGACGACACCTGCCGCGTTATCGATGGGTCATGAAGCGCTATCGCGACGTCTTGTCCTGCTGCTGGCAATCGGGACCGGGATCGGCGTCGCGAACGTGTACTACATCCAGCCGATACTCAGCCTCGTCCAGCGCGACTTCGACGTTCCGCCGCAGCTCATCGGCTGGGCGCCGACGCTCACGCAAATCGGCTACGCGCTCGGCATTCTGCTGCTCGCCCCGCTCGGCGACATGCTGAGCCGCCGCTCGCTGATCGTCTGCAAGGGGCTGCTGCTCGTTCTCGCGCTCGTTGCCGCGGCGCTGTCGCCGAACTATGCGGCGCTCATCCTGACGAGCGCGGCGATCGGACTCTTCAGCAGCGTCGGCCAGGATTTCATTCCGGTGGCGGCGCAGCTCGCGCCCGATGCGCATCGCGGCCGCATCGTCGGCACCGTGACGACGGGCCTGCTGACGGGCGTATTGCTGTCCCGAACGCTCGGCGGCCTCGTCGCGCAGCAATTCGGCTGGCGCGCGATCTACGCGGTCGCGGCGGCGCTCGAAAGCCTCGTCGTGCTGGCGGTCTGGCGCTTCCTGCCGCCGCTGCCCGTGAGCGCGGGCGGCCGGTATTCGCAACTGATGGCGAGCCTCGTCAAGCTCTGGCGGCAGCATGCGGCGCTGCGACGGGCGGTGTATACGCAAGGACTCCTCGCGATGTCGCTCGGCGCATTCTGGTCGACGCTCGCGCTCGTGCTTGCCGCGTCGCCCTACCATCAGGGCTCGGGCGTCGCCGGCGCGTACGGCGTCGCGGGCGCCGCGGGCGCGCTCGCCGCGCCGCTGTTCGGACGGTTCGCCGACCGCGCGGGGCCGCTGCCAGCGATCCGCCTCGGCTGCCTGCTCGTCATCGGATCGTTTGTCGGCATGTGGATTTTCTCGGGCTCGCTGATTGCGCTCGCGATCGGCGCCGTTCTGTTCGATCTCGGCGTGATGGCCGCGCTCGTGTCGCATCAGACGATCGTCAACACGATCGATCCCATCGCGCGCAGCCGCCTGAACGGCATCCTCATCACGGGCGCGATGTTCGGCGTCGCCGTCGGCGCGGAAGCCGGCAATGTCGCGCTGATCTATGCGGGCTGGCCCGGCATCTGCGCCGTCGGCGCGATCGTCGGCGGCCTGGCGCTCCTGCTGCGACTCGGCAATCGATGACCGCAACGGCGGCGCGATTCGCACCGAGCTGCGCCGCTGTTGCTCGCCGTTGCGCCGTAATCTCGCCGCAATATGGCCGTAATCACGCCGAGATCGCGCCGGCCGGCGCCCGGACGCGACGCAATCGCGCGGGTGCGTCGCGTCCCGCCGGCTTTCGCGTCCGTCGATCGCGGGCGGTCGTGTGCGGCATGCCATGGTCGCTCGTTTCTTTGTCCACCGCATCACAACCGGAACAGGTACTTCATCGTGAATCGAACCTCACTTCGCGCCGGCCGACTGATCGGCGCGCTTGCGCTCGCCGCGCTCTCCTGTGCCAGCGTCGCCCAGACCTCGAACGGTCTGGCGAGGACGAACCCATTGAAAGCGGCCGACGCGATCGAGATCCAGTACCTCATCGCGCAGTACGCGGCAACGCTCGACGCCGATACCGCCGGAGAACCGGCGCAAAGCCGCGTGGATCGATTTACGCGCCTGTTTACGTCGGACGGCGTATGGACCCAGCACGTGTGGAACGCGGGCAAGCCTGCGGACGACGGTCCGGGCTGCTTCGTGCGCGGCCAGGCCCAGCTCGCGCGATTCGCACAGGTTCTGTTCGGCAACGTGACGAACCGGCCCGCCGCGACGACTCGACACAATCTCGTGACGCCGCTCATCGACGTATCGGGGGATCGCGCGGAGGCAGCCGTCAATTGGATGCAGACGCGCGACGCGACGCTTTCCGAGGGGCGCGTCGAACTGCTCGCGACGGGCCGCTATTACCTGACGCTTCGCCGGCAGTCGTCGGGCTGGGCGATCGAAAAGCTCGATCTGATGAGCGATCATCCGCTGTACGGCACGCCGCTCGGGCCGCCGTGCACGCCGACCGGGCCGCGATAGGGGCGACTCGCGGCGCGGCCGGGCGCGCACGTCGGCGATGGTCGCGCCGCGCGACCATTCGAGCGCGCCGAGACGGCGACAACCGCTCAACTGACGAGTCCGATGTCGGCTGCCGCGATCAACCGCTCGATGTCGAGCAGAATCAGCATCCGGTCGCCGTCTTCGCCCGCGATCGAACCGAGGTCGGTGATGAACCCGGTGTCGATCGACGCGCCGAACTCGGGCGCCGGCCGCCGGTCGGCCGCCGCGAGCTGGAGCACGTCGCTCACTGCATCGACGACGACGCCCACCGTGCGCGCCGCGACGTTCAGCACGATGACCACCGTCGACGTGTTGTACTCGGCCGAATCGAGCGCGAACTTCAGCCGCAGGTCGACGATCGGCACGATCACGCCGCGCAGGTTGATCACGCCCTTGATGAACGCCGGCGCGTTCGCGATGCGCGTCGGCTCTTCGTACGAACGGATCTCCTGCACGCGCAGGATGTCGATTCCGTATTCTTCGGCGCCGAGCCGGAACGTGACGAATTCCTGCGCATCGCGCGCCGCGTCGTGTCCGCCCATGCGCGCCGCGTGCGGCGCTTCCATCGTTGCATTCATTGCCTTCTCCTCCAAGCGCGCGAGGCGCGTGTCGCCATCAGAATGTTTGCCAGTCTTCGGTCGCGGCCGCGACCGCCATGGCCGGCGCCGGCTTGCCGAACGTCGGCGCGGCGTGCATCAGATCCTTGATTTCCTTCGCCGCGCTCGACGAGCGCGGCGCGAGGCTGCGGACTTCGCTCGTGAAGCGGTCGTTCGCGTCGCCGAGCGCATGCAGCGCGAGGACTGACACGAGCAGCGCCAGCCCGCACAGTCATTGTCTGAAAATTCATTGTTTCACCTCGATTGATCCGACATCGGAACTCGCGTCGCGCCGCGCGACGCATTGTCGTCTTCTAACGGCCGCGATGAGGAATGCTTGAGATGCCGTTCGGGACGAAAATCGTTTGCATCAGGGTTTACGGCTCGGAAAAATCGCTTCGACGACCGAAGCGTCAGCCAATCGTTAACAAATCGTTAACCAATCGGTGAAAATCTGTCACATAACGGATCGCGGGCGACGATCAAACGGAGATCGATCGATTCGCACAACCGACCGAGGCGAAGAGGGCGATTGCACAGGAGCCGGGTCGCCGGGGAGTCGGCGAACGCGTCGTGACGGCATCGTTCGAGGCCAAAGTGCTCGATCGATGCGCCGCCGCGGATGACGCCGCGGGTGTCGGCGGAAGAGCGGTGCGGGCCGGTCTACCCGGACGGGAAATGCAATCCGGCGGCCAGCCGGGTGCGATCCATCGTTGAAAGCGCACCACGCTCGGGTGATATGCCGGGTTGTCGAAGCCGGATTTTCGTTTCAAATGTACCGGCAGGTACCGGCGGCTCCGACCAATCGCCAGCTTCACGCGTTTCGATGACGGTACCGTGTCAGGCACGGGAGCACTACTCTCGCGGCGCATCGCCCTGCCTTGCTGTCTGCTGTCGTTGTGGCCGTCGCTGCGTCCCGCCGCACGCTCGTGCCGACACGTTCGCTGTACGACGGAATTTCTCCACCGATCGGCAACCGCCGCGCCCGCATCCGGCGCGCCGCCGACGCTCAATGCGTCGGATTGCGCAGCGTCTCCCTCACCCGCTTCGCAACGAGAACAGCCAGATAGTCACGTATCCGCGCGCCTTCGCTGTATTCGGCGAGCGTTTCTTCGTATAGCCGGGATACCGCTTCGGCGGGCATGTGGGTTTCGGACGCGATCGCCTGGACGATCTCGTCGACGCGGTTCTGGACCATGCTTGCTCTCCACCGGGTGGGAAACGGACAAAACGGCTTGCACGCGGACACCTATTGAATGACACCCAAAGCGCCGACGCAAATTGAATCCCTCTATGAGCGCTTTGTTCACGCGATCCCATCTCTATTCGGACAAATCCGGATACGAACCGAGCGGATTGGCGCGTCGCCGAACCGGCGCTGCGATGCCATGGAGGGTCGGATGCCGGTTGTCGGCGGTTCGGGGCGCGGCACGTTACACTCTCATCGCATTCGCGACGTTGCGTCCGGACGTCGCTCGAATGAACCGCGGCCACGCGCAACATCGCCCGCGTGCGGTTCGCCTCCCTTACTCGACTTTCGCAGTCCGACAGGAGTTCATCCATGGCGGTTCGCGACATCCACGACATCGAGCAGATCGAGCGCGTGCCGCTTCGCGCGCACGCGCTGCCCGCCAACACGCTGCAGATCTTCGACGAGCGCGCGGCCAAGACGCCCGACGCGCCCGCCCTCACCTTCTTTCTCGATGCCGACCGGCACGATCGGTCGCACACGTGGACCTTCGCCGAGCTGCGCGCCGACATCGTCAGGACCGCGAACGTACTCGCGAGTCTCGGCGTCGGCGCGGGCGACGTCGCCGCGTTCGTGCTGCCGAACCTGCCCGAGACGCATTTCGCGATCTGGGGCGGCGAAGCGGCCGGCATCGCGATGGCGATCAATCCGCTCCTCGACGGCGCGCAGATCGCTGAGCTCGTCGACGCGGCGCGCGCGAAGGTGCTGCTCTGCGTCGCGCCGACGCCCGGCGTCGACATCTGGCCGAAGCTCGCGCCGCATCTGGACGCGATGCCGACCGTCGAAGCCGTCGTATGGGTCGACCTGCGGCCTTACGTATCGCTGACGAAGCGCGCGGCGCTCGCGTGGATCGAGCGCCGCGAGAAGGCGCGCCCCGGCACGCGGATCCGGATCGTCAATCTGCATGCCGAAATGCGCCGGCAGCCGGGCGACCGGCTGATCAAGCCGCGCACGATCGCGCCCGACGAGCCGTCGTCGTACTTCTGCACGGGCGGCACGACGGGGCGCCCGAAGATCGCGGTGCGCACGCACGGCTGCGAGGTGTTCGACGTGTGGTCGGCAAGCGAGACGCAGGTGCGCGACGGCGACGACGCGCGAACGGTCTTCTGCGGGCTGCCGCTCTTTCACGTGAACGGCCAGCTCGTGACGGGCCTGATGGCGTGGCTGCGCGGCCATCACGTCGTGCTCGGCACGCCGCAAGGCTATCGCGGCAAGAACGTGATCGCGCGGTTCTGGGAGATCGTCGAGGCGTATCGAATCAACGCGTTCTCCGGCGTGCCGACGCTGTACGCGGCGCTCTTGCAGCAGCCGGTCGGCCGGCACGACATCGGCTCGCTCGAATACGCGGCGTGCGGCGCGGCGCCGATGCCCGTCGAGCTCGCGCGCAGCTTCGAGCGGATGACCGGCGTGAAGATCGTCGAAGGCTACGGGCTCACAGAGAGCGCGTGCGTCGCGTCGCTGAATCCGCTCGACGGCGAGCGGCGCATCGGCTCGATCGGCCTGCGCCTGCCGTATCAGCGGATGCGCGCGGTGATCGTCGACGACACGGGCCGCTACGTGCGCGATGCGCTCGCCGACGAGGTCGGACTGATCGCGCTGTCCGGGCCGAACGTGTTTCGCGGCTATCTCGATCCGGCCCACGAGCGCGGACTGTGGATCGACGTCGCGGGCGAACGCTGGCTGAACACGGGCGACCTCGGCCGCCGCGACGCGGACGGCTATTTCTGGCTCGTCGGCCGCAAGAAGGAACTGATCATTCGCGGCGGGCACAACATCGATCCGCGCGTCATCGAGGACGCGCTCGCCGCGCACCCGGCCGTCGCGCTCGCGGCGGCGATCGGCCGGCCGGACGCGCACGCGGGCGAACTGCCCGTCGCGTATGTGCAACTGAAGACGGGCGCGAGCGCCGACGCCGACGCGCTGCTCGCGTTCGCCGCGGGCGCGATCTTCGAGCGCGCGGCGGTGCCGAAGCACGTGCGGATCCTCGATGCCGTGCCGACGACGGCCGTCGGCAAGATCTTCAAGCCGGAATTGCAGCGGCTCGAGATCGCGGACGTCGTCGCCGCATGCGCGCGCGACGCGCAGGCCGCGCTCGAGCGGATCGACGTCGTGCAGGACGCGCGGCGCGGGCTCGTCGCGAAGGTCGCCGTGCGCGGACCGCGCGATGCGCTCGCCGAGCAACTCGCCCGCTATGCGTTTCCAGTCGATTGGGTCGGCGAGCGGGCCGGCGGCGACGTGCTCGCCGCAGCCGCCTTCGACGCGGCCGGCGAGCGCGGGCGCACGTCGTGACCGCCGCCCTTTTCCGCCGCCCGTCCCATCGCCCATCCGTCAATCCGTCATGCCGGCCGAATCTTGAAGCGTTCCGATAATTTCCGCGTGACGGCGGCCGTCGTCGCGAGCGCGCTCTTCATGCAGAACCTCGACAGCACGGTCGTCGCGACCGCGCTCGTCGTGCTCGCATCGGCGCCGATGTTCGCGGCGCTGCCGGCCGATGCCGGCGAAGGGCTCGCGGGGCGGGCGCGGCGATCGCGGGAGTGACGGCGGCGGGTCGCACGAACCACGGCGCGAACGCGGCAAGCCGCGGCGTCGGGCACCGGCGAATCGACGAATCGGCGAATCGCTGGCGCATGCGTGCGCGGCGGCGCTTTGTCCGGCGTTCCCTGCGGATCGGATGACGGCGCTGTCTGGACGGCGCTGTCTGATGCGATGGGTATGGACGATGGTCGATCGGCGGCCGTTAATCGGCGGGCGCACTGACATCGGCTCGAATCCGAGCGGCCCGAGCGGCGATGGGCCGACGAGCGGGCCGCACGACTTCGTCGAATGGCGGTGTCCGTGCGGTCATTGAATCGGATGCCGAACGATCGACGATCGTCCGCCATTTTGGCAAATCGGCCCGCCGGATGTCGGTCAGGTAGCTCTCGTGATGCTTGCCCGACCGGTGCGTGCGACCACCGTTCCATGCGCGCGGCCACAGCCGCCGCTCAACTCGCCGCGCGCGTCGCAGCGAGGAACAGCACCGGCGGCCGCCGGCAGTCCGCTTCGAGATCCGGCCGCACCGCGAGCGCGTCGGGAATCGGCGCGGGCTCGCCGAGGTGCGTGAGCGTGAAGCCCGCCTTCAGCAGCGTGTTCACATAGGTCTCGACCGTCCGGTGGTACTTGGCGACGCCGTCGACGAACCAGCGCGTATCGCGCCGCCCCTCCTGCCGGTAGCGATCGACGGGCCAGTGCTGCTTGTGGCCGTCTTCGTCGCGCACCCAGCCCGCCGGATACGCGGTGCAGATCGGATGCTCGACCGAGAACACGAAGCGGCCGTTCGAGCGCAGCGAGTCGTAGATTCGCGCGACCACGCCCGCGTAATCCTCGACGTAGTGCAGCGCGAGCGACGACACGACGAGATCGAACGCGCGCGTCGCCGCGTGATAGGTCTCGATCGACCGCTGCAGATAGGTGATCGCGCCGTCTTCGGTGCGGGCGCGCGCCTCGTCGAGCATCCGCGACGACACGTCGACGGCCGTCACCGACACGGCGCCGTGCGCACGCGCGTAGCGGGCGAAATCGCCGAAGCCGCAGCCGAGGTCGAGCACGTGCAGGCCCGCGAGATCGGGCAAGAGGCGCTTGAGTGCGGGGAATTCGAGTGCGCCGTTCAGGCCGGTGTCGCCTTGCCGAAGCGTACGGTAGCCTTCGAAGAACGATGCGTCGTCGTAGACGTTCTGCGACGCGGACGGTGGCGCCGTGTTGGGATCGCTGCTCACGATGGACGCTCCTTGACGTAGACGGCAATCGGCGGAAAAGCGGCTCAAAGCGACGAATGACGGTGCAGTGCAATATCCGTTCGGAATGCTGCCTCGTCCGTTGCATTGTATCGCCGCGGTACGGAAATGCGCAGTCCAAAACGATCGTTTACGCTGCGCCTGAATGCTCGCTGAATGCGCGCTCGTTTGCCAAAGCGCGCCTGCTCAAGTACCTTGAACCCCTGCCGCTTGTGATCGGCCCCCGCTTCGCCCCCGGCCGAATCCCGTCGGCCGGGCGCACGGACGCCATCGCATCCGTTCCTCCGCTGTCCGACAGGAGTGCCAGCCTCGATGAAGATTCCCCGTTTCAGCCGCACCCTGCGCGCGGCCGCCGCCGCGGTGGCCGTCTCGCTTGTTTCCGCCGCGCCCGGCGCGCACGCCGCCGACGCGGTGACCGTCGCGTCGAAGATCGACACCGAAGGCAACCTGCTCGGCAACGTGATCGCGCAGGTGCTGAAGGCGCACGGCATCGCCGTCGTCGACAAGATCGGGCTCGGCGCGACGCCGATCGTCCGACGGGCGCTGACGACGGGCGAAATCGACATCTATCCGGAATATACCGGCAACGCCGCATTCTTCTTCAACAAGGCCGACGATCCCGCGTGGAAGAACGCCGCGCAAGGCTACGCGCTCGCGAAGCAGCTCGACTACTCGGCGAACCGGATCATCTGGCTCGCGCCCGCGCCCGCGAACAATACGTGGGGCGTCGCGGTGCTGAGCTCGGTCGCGCAATCGCAGCACCTGAAGACGTTCAGCGACTTCGGCAAGTGGGTCGGCGCGGGCGGCAAGGTGAAGCTCGCCGCATCGGCCGAGTTCGTCAACAGCGCGTCCGCACTGCCGTCGTTCGAGAAGGCGTACGGCTTCAAGCTGAAGCCGGAGCAGATGCTCGTGCTGTCGGGCGGCGACACCGCCGCGACGATCAAGGCCGCCGCGCAGCAGACGGACGGCGTGAACGCCGCGATGGTCTACGGCACCGACGGCGGCATCGCGGCGACGGGGCTTACGGTCCTCGACGACGACAAGCACGTGCAGCCCGTCTACGCGCCGACGCCGATCGTCCGCGAGGCGGTGCTGAAAGCGCATCCGCAGATCGCCGATTACCTGAAACCCGTGTTCGCGAGCCTCGATCTGAAGACGCTGCAGACGCTCAACGCGCGAATCCAGATCAACGGCGAGCCGGCCGCGAGCGTCGCGGCGAGCTATCTGAAAGCGAAGGGCTTCGTCAAATGACGGCGCGCACGGCGGGCGGGGCTCGCGCGCCCGTCCCCGCGCCGCGCCCGGACGCAGCGCCGGCGTGGATCGCGCGCGTCGACAAGGTCGGCGTGCTGATCGCCGCGCTCGTCGCGTACGCGGCATTTTTCGAGCCATTCGTCACGCTGCGCGCGAACCGGATCGCGGGCGGATCGGGGCTTGCGCTCGACGCGGTGTTTCCCGCGCTGCACGCGCATGCGCTCGCCGCGCTGTGGGCGGCTGGCGCGCTGTTCGCGCTCGTCCGCAGCCGCGCCGCTTTGCGCGCTGCGGTCGGCGCCGCGCTCGTCGTCGCGCTGTGCATCGCCGTCGGCGCCGCGCCCGCGCACCTCGTCACGCCCGACACGCCGCTCGCGCGCGTGTCGCCCGCGTCCGGCGCGTGGCTGCTGCTGTTCGCGTTCGCGGTGCTGATCGCCGATGCGCTCGCCCGCGTCGCGCTCGCGCCTGGCGCTCGTCTCGCCGCGCTCGCCGCCGCGGTCGCGGCGCTCGCGGCATTCGTTCACGGCGGCTTCTGGGACGGCTTGTCGGTGATGCAGGAATATGCGGTGCGCGCCGACACGTTCCGCAACGAGGCGATCCGCCATCTTGCGCTCGTCACCGCCTCGGTCGCCGCGGCGGCCGCGGCCGGCGTGCCGCTCGGCATCGGCTGCACGCGCTCGGCCGCGCTGCGCGGCGCGGTGATGCCGCTCCTGAACGTCGTGCAGACGATCCCGAGCATCGCGCTGTACGGCCTGCTGATGGCGCCCCTCGCGATCCTCGCCGCGCGCGTGCCGCTCGCCGCCGCGATCGGCGTGAGCGGGATCGGCGTCGCGCCCGCGCTGATTGCCCTCTTCCTGTATGCGCTGCTGCCGATCGTGTCGAGCGTCGTCGTCGGCTTCGCGCAGGTGCCGGCCGCCGTCATCGAGGCCGCGCAGGCGATGGGGATGACGGGCCGCGAGCGGCTCGTCGCGGTCGAGTTGCCGCTCGCGCTGCCTGTCGTGCTGTCCGGCGTGCGCATCGTGCTCGTGCAGAACATCGGCCTCGCCGCGGTCGCCGCGCTGATCGGCGGCGGCGGTTTCGGCACGTTCATCTTCCAGGGAATCGGGCAGTCGGCGACCGACCTGGTGCTGCTCGGCGCGCTGCCGACGATCGCGTTCGCGCTCGTCACCGCTGTGCTGTTCGAGGCCGCGACCGAGATCGCGAAAGGAGCGCGCCGATGATCGAGATCGAACGCGTGAGCCGGCATTTCGGCGATCTCGTCCCACCGGGACTTCCTCCCGTCGTCGCGGTCGACGACGTGTCGCTCACGGTCGAGCGCGGCACGGTGACGGCGCTCGTCGGCGCATCGGGCAGCGGCAAGTCGACGCTGTTGCGGATGATCAACCGGCTGATCGCGCCGACGAGCGGGACGATTCGCGTCGACGGCGTCGACACCGCGAGCGTGCCCGCCGAGACGCTGCGGCGCGGGATCGGCTACGTGATCCAGGGGCACGGCCTCTTTCCGCACTGGACGGTCGCGCGCAACATCGCGACGGTGCCGCGCCTCCTCGGCTGGCGCGCGGCGCGCATCGACGCGCGGGTGCGCGAGTTGCTCGAGCTGTTCGAGCTCGATTACGCGACGTACGCGCGCAAGCTGCCGCATCAACTGTCGGGCGGCCAGCAGCAGCGCGTCGGCGTCGCGCGCGCACTCGCGGCCGAGCCGGCGATCCTGCTGATGGACGAGCCGTTCGGCGCGCTCGATCCGATCATCCGCGGCAAGGCGCAGGACGATCTCGTCGCGCTGCAGCGTCGGCTCAGGATCACGATCGTGATCGTCACGCACGATATCGACGAGGCGCTGCGGCTCGGCGATCAGATCGCGGTGATGGACGCGGGGCGCATCCTGCAGGCGGGCTCGCCCGCCGAGATTCTCGGACGGCCGCAGCCGGGCGTCGTCGAGCGGCTCGTCGCGGGCCTCGACAGGCCGCTGCGGCTGCTGTCGCTCATGCGCGTCGACGCGCTCGCCGAGCCGGGCGTCGCGCCGGGCGAGCCGATCTCGGGCGCGCTCACGCTGCGCGACGCGATCTCCGAGCTGCTGTGGCGCGGCGTCCCCGCGCTGCCCGTGTCGAGCGCCGACGGCGCCGTGACGACCCGCATCACGCTCGCCGCGATCGTCGCGCAAGCGAAGCAGCCGGCATGACGCGCGCGATGAACGCTGCGAGCACGAAGGCGACGATCGGCGCCGCGAGCCGTCGGGCGGGTGTCGCGCTTGCCCGCGCCGCCGCGCTGGCGGCGCTCGCCGTGCTGGTCGCGCGGCCCGGCTGGCTCGAGCCCCTCTTCGCGCCATTCGCCGACAACGGCGCGCCCGCGATCTACCCGCGCGCGAGCCTCTTCGATCTGACGCTCGCGCATCTCGCGATCGTCGCGACGGCGAGTGCGGCGGGCGCGGCGTTTGCGCTCGCCGCCGGGATCTTCGTCACGCGGCGCGCGGGCGCGGAATTCCTGCCCGTCGCGCGCAGCGTCGTGCACATCGGGCAGACTTTCCCGCCCGTCGCAGTGCTCGCGCTCGCGGTGCCGGCGGTCGGCTTCGGCGTGAAGCCCGTGCTGATCGCGCTGATCCTGTACGGGCTGCTGCCCATCTTCGAGAGCACGATCGCGGGGCTGCAGGACGTGCCCGCCGATGCCGTCGACGCCGCGCGCGGGATGGGAATGAGCGCGCCGCAGCGGCTCGTATGGATCGAGTTGCCGCTCGCGTTTCCGGTGATCCTGAACGGCATCCGGCTCGCGGTCGTCATCAATCTCGGCACCGCGACAATCGGTTCGACCGTCGCGGCGAAGGGGCTCGGCGACGTGATCATCGCCGGATTGCAGACGTCGAACACCGCGTTCGTGCTGCAAGGCGGTCTCATCGTCGCGCTGCTCGCGGTGCTGGTCTACGACGCGCTCGGCGTGATCGGGCGATGGATCGCGCCCGCGGGGGCGGGGGCGATGCGGCGCGAAGGCGGCGAGTAGCTAGCGGGCGCGACGCGCGACAGCGCGGGCTCCCGTCGCGGTGAGCGAGGCGGCTTGCCCGCCGACTGATTCGCCGCACCGCCCGGCGAAGCGCGAGCGATCGCGGATGCGCGCATTCGCATCGCTCAGCGCGCCGATACGCGTGTGAGCGCGCGCCCTTCACCTGCATCGATTGCCATTGCACATTCCGATCGCGCGGCGTCGCGTCATGCTCGCACCGGGACAGGCCGTGCCGCTTCGCGAATCGGCGCACCGGCGCTCGCTCGCGCGCGATGCGCGACACACCAGCAACCGACAGCGGCATCGACCGGCGCGCTCGTCGCATGACGGCACGCGTACATACGCGCAGGCGTCGTCGCGAATTCACTTCCATCCCGTTGCCACGCATGTTTCGCACACGGCACACGGCACACGATCCGAGCACGACGCCGACGCGTCTGTCGCCCGTGCTTCCGAATCACGATAAATCACGGTTTCAGCAAGATGGAATTGCGTCGAACAACGGTAATCGTGATAAGTGCATGTCCGATGAACGTCGATTCGCGCCGCCGATAAAAACGGCTCAGCCGCAAGCACGAACGACAGCAACGTGCATGCCACCCTCAGCGCTGTCCGCACACCGTCCGGCCGCCTTCCCGCGTTTTTTGATCCATGACATAAAGAGTCGTTTAAATTGTTTTCAATTGATGAGCCATCGGGAAGAATTGAATCGACGAAAGCAAATTCAAATCCCAGATTTGACGAATTTGGGATGGGTTCGATCAGCTCGTTTCGCACGCCAGAACCGGGATTTATCGCTCGATTCCACTGCCTGCGGAAATTCGACCGCCAAAAGCGATCGAGAGCGGATTCGAACGAAATTGGCAGGAAGCGTGATGAGAATCTGTATCGAAAACATTCAACCGGGGGTCACACGAGAAGAGCTTCAGGCTTTTCTATTCAAATACACCGGAAAGAAATTCACCGCGATTCAATTCATCGGGCAATCGGGCCCGAGACCGAGCGCGCTGATCGACATCGAAGGCGCCAACTGGGGCGCACTCGCGGAAATCCGCCGCCGCCTGCACGGCATGTACTGGAAGCGACGCCGGATCGGTATCTGGATCTTTTCGTTCTGGGAGCGCAGCGACGCAGCCGAGGCGCGGCGTCAACGCGAAGCCCGGACGCAACCACCACGAGGCGGACCCATGACGACATTCCGCCGATAACGCCCGAATCGGGCAACCACCTTCGGATTTCAAACGACGCGCGTTCCGCCTGACCGCGCGTGCAAGCGGCAGACCGCCGCGCTCATCCGCCCCGGCGGACGCGCGATGGCTGCGTGCACGCCGCGATTTTGCACGAATGCGACTGTGAGGAAACATCATGGCTGAAGTGACTCAAGAAGTCGCGGCGAAAACCGCCACGAACAAGCTGCGACTCGGCGCGCTGACCGCGCTCGTCGTCGGGTCGATGATCGGCGGCGGCATCTTCTCGCTGCCGCAGAACATGGCCGCCACCGCCGAAGCCGGCGCGATCCTGATCGGCTGGGCGATCACCGCGGTCGGCATGCTGACGCTCGCGTTCGTGTTCCAGACGCTCGCGAACCGCAAGCCGCAGCTCGACGGCGGCGTCTACGCCTATGCGCAGGCGGGCTTCGGCGACTACATGGGCTTCTCGTCCGCGTGGGGCTACTGGATCAGCGCGTGGATCGGCAACGTCGGCTACTTCGTGCTGCTCTTCTCGACGCTCGGCTACTTCTTCCCGATATTCGGAGAAGGCAACACGCCCGCCGCGATCGCGGGCGCATCGGTGCTGCTGTGGGCGGTGCACTTCCTCGTGCTGCGCGGCATCCGGCAAGCGGCGTTCATCAATCTCGTCACGACCGTCGCGAAGATCGTCCCGCTCGCGGTGTTCATCCTGATCTGCTTCTTCGCGTTCAAGCTCGACGTGTTCAGTGCCGACATCTGGGGCCGCGCGAATCCGTCGCTCGGCTCGGTGATGAACCAGGTCCGCAACATGATGCTCGTGACGGTCTGGGTCTTCATCGGCATCGAAGGCGCGAGCATCTTCTCGGCGCGCGCGGAAAAGCGCAGCGACGTCGGCCGCGCGACCGTGATCGGCTTCGTCGGCGTGCTGCTCGTGCTCGTGCTCGTCAACGTGCTGTCGCTCGGCATCATGACGCAGCCGCAGCTCGCGAAGCTGCAGAACCCGTCGATGGCGGCCGTGCTCGAGCACGTCGTCGGCCACTGGGGCGCCGTCCTCATCAGCGTCGGCCTCGTCGTGTCGCTCGCCGGCGCGCTGCTGTCGTGGGTGCTGCTTTGCGCGGAGATCATGTTCTCGGCCGCGAAGGACCATACGATGCCCGCGTTCCTGCGCAAGGAGAACGCGAATCACGTGCCCGCGAACGCGCTCTGGCTCACGAATGCGCTCGTCCAGGTGTTCCTGCTCATCACGCTGTTCTCGCAAAGCACCTATCTGTCGCTGATCTATCTCGCGACGTCGATGATCCTGATCCCGTACTTCTGGTCGGCCGCCTATGCGCTCCTCATCGCCGTGCGCGGCGAGACCTACGAGAACGACGCGCGCGCCCGCCGCAAGGACGGCTTCGTCGCCGCGATCGCCGTGCTCTACGCGGTGTGGCTGCTGTACGCGGGCGGCATCAAGTATCTGCTGCTGTCCGCATTGCTCTATGCGCCGGGCGCGCTCTTCTTCGCGAAGGCGAAGCGCGAGCTCGGCAAGCCGGTTTTCACGGCCGCCGAAAAGCTGATCTTCGCGGCGGCCGCCGCCGCCGCGGTCGTCGCGGCCTACGCGCTCCATAGCGGGCTCATCACCCTTTGATCGAAGAGGTAACCAACATGACCAACGCCATCCCTCAAGTCGGAGTCCACTCCGAAGTCGGCAAGCTGCGAAAGGTGCTCGTCTGCTCGCCGGGGCTCGCGCATCAGCGTCTCACGCCGAGCAATTGCGACGCGCTGCTGTTCGACGACGTGATGTGGGTGAACCAGGCGAAGCGCGACCACTTCGACTTCGTGTCGAAGATGCGCGAGCGCGGCGTCGAAGTGTTCGAGATGCACAACCTGCTGACCGAGACCGTCAAGAATCCCGTCGCGCTCAAGTGGATCCTCGACCGGAAGGTCACGCCCGACAACGTCGGCGTCGGCCTCGTCGACGAAGTGCGCGCGTGGCTCGAAAGCCTCGAGCCGCGCACGCTCGCCGAATTCCTGATCGGCGGCGTCGCCGCGAGCGAGATCGCGGGCGGCGAGCGCTCGAAAGTGCTCACGCTTTTTCGCGACTATCTCGGTCAGTCGTCGTTCGTGCTGCCGCCGCTGCCGAACATGATGTTCACCCGCGACACGTCGTGCTGGATTTACGGCGGCGTCACGCTGAATCCGATGCATTGGCCCGCGCGCCGGCAGGAGACGCTCCTCGTCACGGCGATCTACAAGTTCCATCCGCAGTTCGCCGACGCGAAATTCGACATCTGGTACGGCGATCCCGACCGGGATCACGGGATGGCGACGCTCGAAGGCGGCGACGTGATGCCGATCGGCCGCGGCGTCGTGCTCGTCGGGATGGGCGAGCGCACGTCGCGCCAGGCGATCGGCCAGCTCGCGCAGTCGCTGTTCGCGAAGGGCGCGGCCGAGCGCGTGATCGTCGCCGGCCTGCCGAACGCGCGCGCGTCGATGCACCTCGACACCGTGTTCAGCTTCTGCGACCGCGATCTCGTGACGATCTTCCCCGAAGTCGTGAACCGGATCGTCCCGTTCTCGCTGCGCCCGGGCGGCGACGCGCGCTACGGCATCGACATCGAACGCGAAGACAAGCCGTTCGTCGACGTCGTCGCGCAGGCGCTCGGGCTCAAGTCGCTGCGCGTCGTCGAGACGGGCGGCAACGATTTCGCGGCCGAGCGCGAGCAATGGGACGACGGCAACAACATGGTCTGCATCGAGCCGGGCGTCGTGGTCGGCTACGACCGCAACACGTACACGAACACGCTGCTGCGCAAGGCGGGTGTCGAGGTGATCACGATCGGCTCGAGCGAGCTCGGGCGCGGCCGCGGCGGCGGCCACTGCATGACCTGCCCGGTCCTGCGCGATCCCGTCGACTACTGAGGCCCCGATCGGCGCGGCGCCGCCACCCCGACAACCTACGGAGAAACCAGATGAGCTTCAACCTGCACAACCGCAATCTGCTGAGCCTGATGCACCACAACGCGCGCGAGCTGCGCTATCTGCTCGACCTCGCGCGCGACCTGAAGCGCGCGAAGTACAGCGGCACCGAGCAGCCGCGCCTGCTGCGCAAGAACATCGCGCTCATCTTCGAAAAGACGTCGACCCGCACGCGCTGCGCGTTCGAAGTCGCTGCGTACGACCAGGGCGCGAACGTCACGTACATCGATCCGACGTCGTCGCAGATCGGCCACAAGGAAAGCATGAAGGACACGGCGCGCGTGCTCGGCCGGATGTACGACGCGATCGAGTACCGCGGCTTCAGCCAGGAGATCGTCGAGGCGCTCGCGCACCATGCGGGCGTGCCCGTCTTCAACGGGCTCACCGACGAGTACCACCCGACGCAGATGCTCGCCGACGTGATGACGATGCGCGAGCACAGCGACAAGCCGCTGCACGACATCCGCTACGCGTATCTCGGCGACGCGCGCAACAACATGGGCAATTCGCTGCTGCTGATCGGCGCGAAGCTCGGGATGGACGTGCGGATCGGCGCGCCGAAGTCGCTCTGGCCCGCCGCGGACTTCATCGCGCAGTGCGAAGCGTTCGCGGCCGAAAGCGGCGCGCGGATCATGCTGACCGAAGATCCGTGCGAGGCGGTCAAGGGCGTCGACTTCATCCATACCGATGTATGGGTGTCGATGGGCGAGCCCGTCGACGCGTGGGACGAGCGGATCAAGGCGCTGCTGCCGTACCAGGTGAACCGCAAGCTGATCGAATCGACGGGCAACCCGCGCACGCGCTTCATGCACTGCCTGCCGGCGTTCCATAACTGCGAGACGAAGGTCGGCCAAGCGATCGCCGAACGCTATCCGAATTTGAAGGACGGCATCGAAGTCACCGACGAAGTGTTCGAATCGCCCCGCTGCATCGCGTTCGAGCAGGCGGAAAACCGCATGCATACGATCAAGGCGGTCCTCGTGTCGACGCTCGGCGGCATCTGACGATTCGGCGCGCAACAGGACGGCGCCCGAGGCCGCGCCGTCCGCACTTTCAAGGAGAAACACGATGCGTATCGTCATCGCATTGGGCGGCAACGCGCTCTTGCAGCGCAATCAGCCGATGACCGAGGCCCAGCAGCGGCAAAACGTGAAGATCGCGGTCGCGCAGATCGCGCAGATCGCGCCCGGCAACGAGCTCGTGATCGCGCACGGCAACGGGCCGCAGGTCGGGCTCCTCGCGCTGCAGGGCGCGGCCTACCCCGAAGTCGCGCCCTATCCGCTCGACGTGCTCGGCGCGCAGACGGAAGGGATGATCGGCTATCTGATCGAGCAGGAGATGGGCAATCTGCTGCCGCCCGACGCGCCGTTCGCGACGCTCCTGACGCAAGTCGAGGTCGATCCGGCCGATCCGGCGTTCGAGCATCCGACGAAGCCGATCGGCCCCATCTATTCGCGCGACGAAGCCGAGCGGCTCGCGCGGGAAAAAGGCTGGCGCATCGCGCCCGACGGCGACAGGTTCCGCCGCGTCGTGCCGAGCCCGCGGCCGCGGCGCATCTTCGAGATCCGTCCGATCAAGTGGCTGCTCGAGAAAGGCACGATCGTGATCTGCGCGGGCGGCGGCGGCATCCCGACGCGCTACGAAGCGAGCGGCAAGCTCGCGGGCGTCGAAGCGGTGATCGACAAGGATCTGTGCGCGTCGTTGCTTGCGCGCGAGCTGCATGCGGACCTGCTCGTGATCGCGACCGACGTCGACGGCGCGTACGTCGACTGGGGCAAGCCGACGCAGTCGGCGATCGCGGCCGCGCATCCGGACGCGCTCGAACGGCTCGGCTTCGCCGCCGGCTCGATGGGGCCGAAGGTGCAGGCGGCGATGGAATTCGCGAGACAGACGGGGCGCGACGCGGTGATCGGCTCGCTGGCGGACATCGTCGCGATCGCCGAAGGCCGGGCCGGCACGCGCGTCAGCACGAAGGTGGACGGCATCCGCTACCGGAAGCCGCAGTAACGGAAGCCGGCGCGAGCGCCGGCGGGCGAGCCGCTCGCCCGCCGAAGCGATTGCCTTCATGGCGTGCAGAAAGCCGCGCACCATCGGCGGCGGGCGGGGCCCGCGCCGCCCGGCGCCGGCCCCGCCCGCCGGGCGCTCACGCCTGACCGTCGTCGTTCTGGCGGCGCGTCCACGCGTGCGTCTGCTCGTCGCGCACGAACTGCTCGAACGCGGCGGGCAGCAGGTTCCGGAACAGCCCGTCGTCGCTTTCGGTTACTTCGACCATCTTCTCGATCATCTCCTCCGGATCGAACTGCTCGAACGGGAACGTGAGCTTCGCGGGCGTCGCCAAGTCGTGCGACGGATCGAGCCAGCGGCGCGGCGTCTCCATCATCCGATCGTTGAAGCCCGTGCTGTACGGCCCGGGATTGACGACCGCGATCCGGATTCCGTGCGCTGCGAGCTCCGCGTGCATCGCCTCGGCGACCGCTTCGACTGCGTGCTTCGACGCGCAATACGCGCCCGTGTAAGCGCCCGTGATGAGCCCGGCGATCGACGACACGAACACGATCTTGCCGCGCCCGCGCGCGATCATCCCGCGCGCGACCTGCTGCGTCAGCTCGAGCGGCCCGAACACGTTGGTCTCGAACAACTCGCGGACGATGTCGACGGGCAGATCGACGAGTGCGCCCGCCTCGCCCACGCCGGCGTTGTTCAGCAGCACGTCGACGTCCCAATGCGCGGCCTGGGCGCGGTCGCGCGCCGACGTGACGTCGAGCTTCGCGGCGTCGAGCTCGACGCCGCGCCGCGCGGCCTCGGCGTTCAGCTCGGTGATCTGCGGGACGATCTGCACGCCCGCGATCACGTGATGGCCCTTCGCGGCAAGCCGCAGCGCGACTTCGCGGCCGAATCCCGAGCCTGCGCCCGTCACCAGAATGCGTTTCTGTGTCATGTCCTTGCTCCTTGTCCTACGTTCAGAAGGGTTGCGAAAGCGTCGATGCACGCCCGGGCGATGGCTTCGTCGTCGTCGACCGTGCCGCCCGACACGCCGACCGCGCCCACGCAGCGTCCGTGCGCGTCGACGAGCGGCAGGCCGCCGCCGAACGTGACGAGCCCGCCGTTGCTGTGCTCGATCGTCCGGATCGGCCCGTCGCCCGCCGACAGCGCGCCGAGCGACGCGCTCGGCGCCCGGAAGCGCGCGGACGTGCCCGCCTTGCGCGTCGCGAGGTCGATCGCGCCGATGAACGCGTCGTCCATCCGCGCGAACGCGACGAGATGCGCGCCCGCGTCGACGACGGCGATCGCGACCGCGACGCCCGCGGCGTGCAGACGCGTGGCGTTCGCGACGCCTGCGTCGACGATGCGCTGCGCGCGTTCAAGCGTGAGTTCGATGGACATCGGCGGCTCCTTTCGGTTCGACTGCGAGCCAGTGTAGAGATTGACGGTATCTGAGAGAATCGGTATTCCGCTCACAAACGTTTCAAGTTTTTCTAATGACTCTGCGACACGATCCACTCGGCGGCCTGCATGTGTTCATCAGCGTCGTCACGCACGGCAACTTCACGCGCGCGGCGGCGGCGCTCGGCTTGACGCCCGCCGCCGTGAGCCTCGCGATCGGGCAGCTCGAAAGCGAGCTGAAAGTCAAACTGTTCAGCCGCAGCACGCGCGGCGTAAGCCTGACGGAAGCCGGCCAGCGCTATCACGACGCGACGGCGCTGCCGTACCGGCAGGTCGTCGACGCGCGCGACGCGCTGAACGACGCGCACGACGAGCCTGAAGGCCTGCTGCGAATCAGCGCGCTGCATCTCGCGAAATCGGTCGTCACGGCCGACGTGCTCGCCGAATTCTTCCGCCGCTACCCGAAAGTGGGCGTCGAGATTCGCTACGAGGATCATCTCGTCGACATCGTCAAGGAGCGGCTCGACGCCGGGATACGCCTCGCCGACCGGCTGCAGCCCGGGATGGTCGGCGTGAAGATCGCGCCCGCGCTCGCGTGCGCGCTCGTCGCGACGCCCGGCTATCTCGCGCAGCACGGCACGCCGGCGAAGGTCGCCGACCTCGCGCGGCACATGTGCGTCCGTTTCCGCTTCCCGAAGAGCGGCCGTCTGCACAAGTGGCCGCTGCGCGACGGCCGCCGCGACGTCGATCTCGACGTCGCGGGCCGCTTCGTCAGCACCGACACGGGCGCGGTGATCGACGCCGCGCGCGCGGGCGCGGGCATCGCGTTTGTGTTCATGCGCGAACGGATCGAGGACGACCTGCGCCGCGGCACGCTGCGCGAAGTGCTGCCGGGCGCGTGCCGGACGCTGCCGCCGATGTGGCTCTACTACGCGAACCGCAAGCACGTGCCGCCGAAGCTGCGCGCATTCATCTCGGTGCTGCGCGAGCACGCGGCGGCTGAAGGACGGCGCTGACGCCGCCGCGCGCGGCGGCCGCCGGCGACGTCTCGAACGAAATCGCGCGATTTCGCGCCGCCGCCGGCAACAATGCGCGGGATCGGCTACATTGTGCGGACCGCGCCGCCCGCCCGCGCCTGCGGGCGAGCGCGTCGCGCTTTCTTCTCGCTTCAACGACCGAGCCTATCCATGTCCGATCTCTCCGAGTTCCCGATCACGAAGAAATGGCCCGCGCAGCATCCGGACCGCATCCAGCTCTATTCGCTGCCGACGCCGAACGGCGTCAAGGTGTCGATCCTGCTGGAGGAAACAGGGCTGCCGTACGAGCCGCACGTCGTGCGCTTCGACACGAACGACCAGATGTCGCCCGAGTTCCTGTCGCTGAACCCGAACAACAAGATTCCGGCGATCATCGATCCGCACGGCCCGGGCGGCCGGCCGCTCGCGCTGTTCGAATCGGGCGCGATCCTGCTCTATCTCGCCGACAAGACCGGTCAGTTCATTCCGGCCGATCCCGCGCGCCGCTACGAGACGATCCAGTGGCTGATGTTCCAGATGGGCGGCATCGGGCCGATGTTCGGCCAGCTCGGCTTCTTCCACAAGTTCGCGGGCCGCGAGTACGAGGACAAGCGTCCGCGCGACCGCTACGTCGGCGAGGCGAAGCGCCTGCTCGCGGTGCTCGACGGCCGCCTCGCGGACCGTCAGTGGATCATGGGCGACGCCTATACGATCGCCGACATCGCGACCTTCCCGTGGGTGCGCAACCTGATCGGTTTCTATGAGGCGCGCGAGCTCGTCGAGTTCGACCGCTATCCGAACGTCGCGCGCGCGCTCGACGCGTTTCTCGCGCGGCCCGCGGTCGCGCGCGGGTTGAACATTCCCGCGCGGTCGTAGCCGCGTCTCGTATTGCATCCGTCCCTCACTTCCGTGAACTACTCTGGCGACATGCGTCGATGCGAACTTGTCGCGTCAGACGGCACGTTCTCGCGTCGTCGGATCGCGAGCCAGCTGACGCTTGCGAGGCGCGATCCCGGAATCCACTGCGAAGCGCGTTTTCCTCCACGCGCCGCATTTCGCGAGCAAACCTTCGCACATCGGCGTATCGCCCATGCGCACCGCCCCCTGGTCCGATCCGGAACTCGTCCGGTGCGTGACGGTCCCTATCGAACTTCATGCCCCTCTCGAACCGAACCGGCCAAGGAAATGCCCATGATGTCGACTCGACTCCGTCATCTCGTCGCGGCTGCGCTCGTGCTGTCCGCCGGCGCATTCGCGGCCCCGGCCGGCGCGGCGTCCGACGTCGCGTGCCGGCCGGACGAGACGATGCCGAAGCGGCAGTTCCGCGGCACGTGGATCGCGTCGGTGATCAACATCGACTGGCCGTCCCGCCCGGGCCTCGCCGTCGCCGATCAGCAGGCCGAGCTGCGCGCGTGGCTCGACGACGCGGTCCGTATGAACCGCAACGCGGTGATCCTGCAGATCCGTCCGACCGCGGACGCATTCTGGCCGTCGCCGTTCGAGCCGTGGTCGAAGTATCTGACGGGCACGCAAGGCGGCGACCCCGGCTACGATCCGCTCGCGTTCGCCGTGGCCGAAGCGCATCGGCGCAATCTCGAGCTGCATGCGTGGTTCAATCCGTATCGCATCGCGATGGACGACCGCATCGACGCGCTCGTTCCCACGCACCCGGCCCGCCAGCATCCGGACTGGGTCGTCCGCTACGGCGGCAAGCTGTACTACAACCCGGGCGTCCCGGCCGTGCGCGCGTTCGTCGTCGACGCGATCATGGACGCGGTCGGCCGCTACGATGTCGACGGCGTTCATCTCGACGACTACTTCTATCCGTATCCGGTCAAAGGCGCGGCGTTCGACGATGCGTCGGCCTACGCGCAATACGGCGCGGGCTTCGCGACGCTCGCCGACTGGCGGCGCGACAACGTCGACCGCCTCGTCGAAGCGCTCGCGCGGCGCATCAAGGCCGCGAAGCCGTGGGTGAAATTCGGCATCTCGCCGTTCGCGGTCTGGCGCAATGCGGCGACCGATCCGCAGGGCTCGCAGACCTCGGCAGCCGTGCAGACCTACGACGACCTGTATGCGGACACACGCCGATGGCTGCGCGAGCGCTGGATCGATTACGTCGTCCCGCAAGTGTACTGGGCGCAAGGCTTCGCGCCCGCCGATTACGACAAGGTCGTGTCGTGGTGGGCGAACGAGGCGCGCGGCAGCGACGTGCACCTGTACATCGGGCAGGCGGCGTACAAGGTCGGCACGTCGAATCAATCGCCGGGCTGGTCGGATCCCGCCGAATTGAGCAACCACCTGGCGTTCAATCGCACCGTCCCCGAGGTGAAGGGCGACATCTACTTTTCCGCGAAGGACGTGCGCGCGGACCGTCTCGGCGCGACGACGCTCGTCAATCGCACGTGGTATTCGCGTCCCGCGCTCGTGCCGGCGATGCGCGCGATCGGCGCGTCTTCGTCGCCGCCCGCGAAGGATCTCCGCGCGGAGCGGACGCCCGACGGCGTGCGGCTCCGTTGGAAGCCGCGCTCGAACGGCTCGACGTCCTACGCGATCTATCGCCACGAGCCGGGACGGCACGACATGTGCGCCGACCACGACGCGCGCCATTTGCTCGCGACGGTTCGGGGAACCGATTATGTCGACATCACCGCGCGCGCCGATCGCGAATACCGTTATGCGGTCACCGCGCTCGATCGTCTGTCGAACGAAAGCGAGCCGATCGACATCGTCACGCCGGCTGCGGCGACGCACTGACGCGACCGTTCGGACGCATCGACGACGAAGCGCCGCTCAGGCGGGCGCGAGCGGCGCGGAGCATCCGCGTCGGACGTGAAGTGCGGAGGCGGGCGGCGGCATGGATCGACGGAAGGCGCCGCGCATCGCCCCGCTCCGCCGACGCTCCGTCCAACGCTCCTCGAATGTCGGACACCGACATCGACGCGCCCGCCCGCGCATGCACGCCGCTGGAGAAACCTCCAATCCCTTCGCCGTTCGCACGCGTCCGCGACGCACCCGCATCGACGCATACGCCGGCACGCATCGACCGAAGCGACCTTCACCCTTTCGCGTAGAGCGTCGACTCGTCGAAGCCCTCCGCGTCGAGCACGCGCCCGATCAGGATCAGCGCGGTGCGCTCGATCGACGTGCCGGCGACCTTGTCGACGATATCGGCGAGCGTGCCCGTCACGCGCGCCTCGTCGGGCCAGCTCGCGCGGTAGATCACCGCGATCGGGCAATCGGCGCCGTAATGCGGCAGCACATCGTCGACGATCCGCGCGAGATGCCGCACGCCGAGATGGATCGCGAGCGTCGCGCGGTGCGCGGCGAGGCTCGTCAGCGTCTCGCCTTCGGGCATCGTCGTCTTGCCCGCGTAGCGCGTGAGGATCACGGTCTGCGCGACGCCCGGCAGCGTCAGCTCGACGCCGAGCGCCGCCGCGCACGCGGCCGCCGCGGTCACGCCGGGCACGATCTCGTAAGGAATCCCGAGTGCGACGAGCCGGCGGATCTGCTCGCCGATCGCGCCGTACAGCGACGGGTCGCCGGAATGCACGCGCGCGACGTCCTGCCCTTTCGCGTGCGCGTGCGCGAGCAGCGCGACGATCGCGTCGAGATCGAGCTCCGCCGTGTTCACGACCTGTTCGGCGCGATGGCCGTCGAGCACCGCGGCCGGCACGAGCGAGCCCGCGTACAGGATCACCGGGCAGCTGCGCACGAGGCGCTGGCCCTTCACCGTGATCAGCTCGGGGTCGCCCGGACCCGCGCCGATGAAGTACACCGTCATTCAATGCTCCGTCATTCGATGATTCGTTTCGAGGATGCGATGGGCGCGTCGTGCGTCGTGCGCGGCGGCGAGCGCATCGGATTTCGCGCGCAACGCCATGCGCATTCGCCGGACGCGGCGGCATCGGTGCGCATCGCGGCGCGTGCTACGGATCGGCCCGCGGCGCGAGGCCGTTCGCGTCCGGTCGTCGTCCCGGCGTCGCGCGCCGATACGGCCGCGCCGAACACGCGATTCGTCGCGGCGCGTGAAGCGCGCGGCGCGTGGTCGCTCGCGCCCGGTTGCCGATCCGGCATGCGGCGCCGGCGCACGCGCGTCGCACACGCGATTCATCACGACGCGCGAAACGCGCACAGCGCGTCGGCGAGCGCGGCCGTGTCGCCGAAGGCACGATCCGCATCGGGCAGCGCCGGCCGCTCGACCATCACGACCGGAATGCGACGCTCGCGCGCGACGTCGAGCTTCGCTTCCGTCGCCGCGCCGCCGCTGTTCTTGCTGACGACGACGTCGATTCCGGCTGTCGCGAAAAGCGCGCGCTCGCCGTCGGCCGTAAACGGCCCGCGTGCGGCGAGCACGTGCGCGCGTGCGTTGCCCGGATGCGCGTCGAGGCACCGCACGATCCAGTGCTGATGCGGCGGGATGTCGTCGAGATGCGCGAGCGGCTCGCGCCCGAGCGTGAAAAGCGGCCGCGCGAACGGCGCGATCGCGGCGGCGACGCCGTTCCAATCGGCGACGCCGCGCCAGTCGTCGCCCGGCTGCGGCCGCCATGGCGTGCGGCGCAGCGCCCAGTAGCGCACGCCGGCCGCGCGGCACGCGGCGGCCGCGTTCGCGCTGATCCGCGCGGCGAACGGATGCGTCGCGTCGACGACGAGCGCGATCGCGTGCTCGCGCAGATAGCGTGCGAGCCCGTCGGCGCCGCCGAAGCCGCCGACGCGCACGCCGCATGCGAGATCGTCCGGCACCTTGCCGAGTCCTGCAAGGCTGTATACGTCGCTCGGCGCGAGCGTGTGCGCGACGCGCAGCGCGTCGCCCGTGCCGCCAAGCAGCAGCACGCGGCGCGCGTTCATGGCGCGACGCCGACGATGCGGCCCCCGCGGTCGATCGCGAGCGCCTCGACCTCGACCTCGTTCGGCACGATGTCGCGCGCCACGCGACGCACGTGCGCGCAGACAACGTCGCCGAGCGGCACGCGGTGCGCGAGCGCCAGCGCCAGCGCTTGCTGGCTCGTGTTCGCCGCGCGGATCTCGTACTGCAGCACGGCGCTCGCGCCGGCTTCGCCCGCCCACTCGGCGAGCAGCGGCAAGTCGATGTTCGAATGGCGGCTGTGCAGATCGAGATGGCCCGCCGCGAGCTTGCTCAGCTTGCCGAAGCCGCCGCACAGCGTGAGCCGCGCGACGGGCGCGCGGCGCAGGTACTTGAGCACCGCGCCCGCGAAGTCGCCCATTTCGATCAGCGCGATGTCGGGAAGGCCATAGCGCGCGCGCACCGCGTCCTCGCTCGCGTTGCCGGTGCACGCGGCGATGTGCTGCACACCGTTCGCGCGCGCGACGTCGATCCCCTGATGAATCGACGCGATGTACGCGGAGCACGAGAACGGCCGCACGATGCCCGTCGTGCCGAGGATCGACAATCCGCCGACGATCCCGAGACGCGGATTCATCGTCTTCAGTGCGAGCGCTTCGCCGCCCTCGACGCCGATCTCTACGTCGAAGCCGCCCGCGTAGCCATGCTCGGCCGCGAGCGCGACGAGGTGCTCAGTCATCATCCGGCGCGGCACCGGGTTGATCGCCGGCTCGCCGACCGGGATCGTGAGCCCAGCCCGCGTGACCGTGCCGACGCCCGGCCCCGCGCAAAAACGCACGCCCGGTTCATGAACGAGCCGCACGCGCGCGAACACGAGCGCGCCGTGCGTGACGTCGGGATCGTCGCCCGCGTCCTTGATCGTGCCCGCCTCGGCGCCATCGCCGTCGGTCGCGCGGCAGAACTCGAGCCGCATCGCGACGTGCTGTCCCTTCGGCAGCACGATCTCGACCATGTCGCTCGCCTGCCCGCTCAGCAGCAGGCGCGCGGCCGCGAGCGACGTCGCGGTCGCGCAGCTGCCCGTCGTGTAGCCGAAGCGCAGCGGCGCCGGCTGCTCAGGCGTTTCGTCGCGCATCATCCGCACTCCGGCTGCCTATCGTCCGGCTCGTCCGGCTCGTCCGGCTCGCGCGGCTTGCGCGCGTCGTACAGCGTGACGGGCAGCGCCTGCCGCCACGCGTCGAAACCGCCGAGCGGCTGCGCGTGCGCGACCGACACGCGCGTGAGCGTGCCGCCATGCCGCTCGCGCCACGCAACGAGCGCGGCTTCGCCTTGCAGCGTGACCGCGTGCGCGACGAAGCGGCCGCCCGGCTTCAGGCCCGCCCAGCATGCGTCGAGCATGCCGTCGCGGCTCACGCCGCCGCCGACGAACACCGCGTCGGGCGCGGGCAGGCCCGCGAGCGCGTCGGGCGCGCGGCCCGCGACGAGCTCGAGCGCGGGCACGCCGAGCGCGTCGCGGTTGTGCTCGATGAAGCGCTGCCGGTCCGGATGCGCTTCGATCGCGATCGTCTTGCAGCTCGGATGCGCGCGCATCCATTCGATGCCGATCGACCCGGAGCCCGCGCCGACGTCCCACAGCAATTCGCCCGGCGCGGGCGCGAGCCGCGCGAGCGCGAGCGCGCGCAGATCGCGTTTCGTCAACTGCCCGTCGTGGCGGTACGCGTCGTCGGGCAAGCCGGGCGTGAGCGCGAGACGCGGCGCATCGACGCACGCGCGGCATTCGATCGCGACGAGATTGAGCGCCGCCGTGCGCGCGTCGCCCCACGCGTGCGCGCGCGCGTCGATGCGCCGCTCGAGCCGGCCGCCGAGATGCTCGAACACGCTGAGCGCGCTCGGCCCGAAGCCGCGTGCGACCAGCGCGCCCGCGATCGCGGCAGGCGTCGCGCCGTCGGCGCTCAGCACGAGCAGACGCCGGCCCGGATACAGATGCCGGTGGAGCGACGCGAGCGGCCGGCCGACGAGCGACACCGCGTCGACGTCCTGCAGCGCCCAGCCGATGCGCGCGGCCGCGAGCGACAGCGACGACGGCGCGGGCAGCACGCGCCATTCGTGCGGCGCGAGCGTGCGTGCGAGCGTCGCGCCGATGCCGAACAGCATCGGGTCGCCGCTCGCGAGCACGCACGCGCGCGCGGGACGGCGCGCGAGAAGCGGCGCGAGATCGAACGGCTTCGGCCACGGTGCGCGCTCGGCCCCGTGCCGCGCCGGCAGCATCGCGAGGTGACGCTCGCCGCCCATCACCACCGCCGCCTCGGCGAGCGCGCGCCGCGCGCGCTTGCCGAGGCCCGCGTATCCGTCGTCGCCGATGCCCACCACCGTCAACCACGCGGTCATCCGTCGTACTCCATCGTGTTCCCGTCGATCCTGAAAGCGTCGCCTGCGCGCCGCGCATCCTGCGCTCTGGCGTGGCGAAAAAAGGCATAATACAGCGTCCGTCGACCGGCGCCCCACGGGGCCCAAGAGGGAACGCAGGGCGCGCCGCGCCGCTGCGGCTGCCCCCGCAACTGTGAGTAGCGAGTCCGCATCCGATCCACGCCACTGGCCACGCCGCCCACTCGCGGCCGCCGGGAAGGCCCGCTGCGGATGACGACCTGCCAGCCAGGAGACCTGCCGGGACGTTTCGTTCGTGCCAGCCAACATCGGGCGGGGTGTACCGATGCCGTAGCTCGCCGCTCGCGCGCATTCGCGCGGAACGGCCGGCTCGGGCCGT
The DNA here is from genome assembly GCF_001523745.2 of Burkholderia mayonis. Classification (NCBI taxonomy): domain Bacteria; kingdom Pseudomonadati; phylum Pseudomonadota; class Betaproteobacteria; order Burkholderiales; family Burkholderiaceae; genus Burkholderia; species Burkholderia mayonis. The sequence continues at coordinate 1,830,763 of NZ_CP013386.1, read as the reverse complement.
CGCGCGACGCCTGATCCGGAGCGCCGTTGAATCCTTCCGCCGCCGTTTTTTCATCCGACGCCGCCCGCGCCGCGAGCGCGTGCCCGGGGCTCGTGCGCATCGTCGCCGCGCGCGACGGCGGCCTGTGCCGGATCAAGCTGCCGGGCGGCGCGCTCGCCGCCGCGCAGGCGCGCGCGGTCGCGGCCGTCGCGCGTGCGTTCGGCTCGGGCGTGATCGAAGCGACCAATCGCGCGAACCTGCAATTGCGCGGCGTGACGGCCGGCAGCGAGGCGCACGTCAGCCGCGCCCTGATCGATGCGGGGCTCGGACCGCTGACGGAAGGCTTGCCGGCGGCGTCGCTCGACGCATGCGTCGCCGCGCGCGACGACGTGCGCAACCTGATGCTGAGCCCGACGGCCGGCCGCGATCCGCACGCGCTCGTCGACGGCGCCGCGCTCGCGGCCCGCCTCCTCGACATGCTGCAGACGGAGCCATGCTGCGCCGCGCTGTCGCCGAAATTCTCCGTGCTGCTCGACGGCGGCGAGCGGCTCGCCGCGCTCGATCATCCGCACGACATCTGGCTGTCCGCGCTGCGCGACGCGCGAGGCGACACGTGGCTCGCGATCGGCCTGGCCGGCTGCCCGCCCGTCGAGGGCGAGCCGGCCGCGCCGCATGCCGGCGCGCTCGCGGCCGTCGCGCCGGCGCAGGCGGTCGAATGCGTGCGCGCGCTCGTGACGAGTTTCGTCGAGCGCGCGCCGGCCGGCGCGACGCGCATGCGCGATCTGCTCGCGACATGCACGCCCGATGCATTCCTTTCGCATGCCGAAGCACGGCTGCCGTTCGCACTGCGGCGCGGCGCGGATCTCGCCGGCTGGCGGCGCGCGCGCGGCGATACGGCGCTGCGTTTCGGCATCCGGCCCGAGCGGGACCCGGCGCGCTGCGTCGTCGGCGCGCAGCCGCCGCTCGGCCGGCTCGACGCCGCGACGCTCGAAGCGCTCGCCGCGCTCGCCGATACGCACGGCGACGGCACGCTGCGGATCACGCCTTGGCAAGGCGTGATGCTGCCGGGCGTCGCGCGCGATGCCGCGCGCGATGTCCTCGCGCGCGTCGCTGCGCTCGGCTTCGTGTGCGATGCGTCGGCGCCGCTCGCGCACGTCGTCGCATGCGCGGGCTCGACGGGCTGCGCACGTTCGCCCGCCGACACGAAAGCCGACGCGCGCGCGCTCGCCGCGCAGCTTGCCGCGCCCATCGACGTGCACTTGAGCGGCTGCGCGCGCTCGTGCGCATTGCCGCACGCGGCCGCGCACACGCTCGTCGCGACCGCGGCGGGCCGCTACGACCTCTATCGGCGCGACGGCGCGACGGGCTTCGGCCACGCCGTCGCGCGCCAACTGACGATCGACCAGGCCGCCGCCGCGCTCTCGCGCGACACGCGGCCCATTCAGGATGACATTGATGCTTGACTACCTTCGCGACGGCGACGCGATCTACCGCGAATCGTTCGCGACGATCCGTGCGGAAGCCGATCTGACGAACGTGCCGCCCGACCTCGAAAAACTCGCTGTGCGCGTGATCCATGCGTGCGGGATGGTCGACATCGTTCGCGACCTGCGGTTTTCCGAGGGCGCGGGCGCGGCGGGCCGCGCGGCGCTGAAAGCCGGCGCGCCGATCCTCTGTGACGCACGGATGGTCGCCGAAGGCGTCACGCGCGCGCGGCTGCCCGCCGCGAACCCCGTGCTCTGCACGCTCGGCGAGCCCGACGTGCCGCAGCTCGCGCGCGAGATCGGCAATACGCGCTCGGCGGCGGCGCTCGAGCTGTGGCGTCCGCACCTCGCGGGCAGCGTCGTCGCGATCGGCAACGCGCCGACCGCGCTCTTCCATCTGCTCGACATGATCGACGCGGGCGCGCCCCGCCCCGCGCTGATCCTCGGCTTTCCGGTCGGCTTCGTCGGCGCGGCCGAATCGAAGGCGCTCCTCGCGGCCGACAGCCGCGGCGTGCCGTTCGTCGCGATCGCCGGCCGCCGCGGCGGCAGCGCGATGGCCGCCGCCGCCGTCAACGCGCTCGCTTCGGAGGCCGAATGACGCGCAAGACCGGCCGCCTCTACGGGCTCGGCGTCGGGCCGGGCGACCCCGAGCTCCTGACGCTGAAGGCGCTGCGCGTGCTGCAGGCGGCGCCCGTCGTCGCGTATTTCGTCGCGAAGGGCAAGAAAGGCAACGCGTTCAGCATCGTCGAAGCGCATCTGAGCGACGCGCAGACGCACATGCCGCTCGTCTACCCGGTGACGACCGAAGCGCTGCCGCCGCCGCTCTGCTACGAAGCCGTGATCGCGGACTTCTACGACACGGCCGCCGAACACGTCGCCGCACATCTCGACGCGGGCCGCGACGTCGCGGTGATCTGCGAAGGCGATCCGTTCTTCTACGGCTCGTACATGTACCTGCACGACCGGCTCGCGCCGCGCTACGACGCGCAAGTCGTGCCGGGCGTGTGCTCGATGCTGGGCGGCGCGGCGGTGCTCGGCGTGCCGCTCGTCTACCGGAATCAGAGCCTCTCGGTGCTGTCCGGCGTGCTGCCCGAGGACGAGCTGCGCGCGCGTCTCGCGAAGGCCGATGCGGCCGTCGTGATGAAGCTCGGCCGCAACTTCGACAAGGTGCGCCGCGTGCTCGACGAGCTCGGGCTCGCGCACCGCGCGCACTACATCGAGCGCGCGACGATGCAGGCGCAGCGAATCGTGCCGCTCGCGGAAGTCGATCCGATGGCGTCGCCGTATTTTTCGTTGCTCGTCGTGCCGGGGGAAAAATGGCAAGGATGACGACCGCGCCCTCGATCGTGATACTCGGGCCCGGCGCGCTCGCAACCGCGCGCCGGATCCAGGCGCGCTACGACGGCGCGCACGTGCATGCGCTCGCGGGTCGCGCCGATGCGGATGTTTCGTTCACCGAACTCGGCCCGCATCTGCGCGAGCTGTACGCGCGCGGCGCGCCGATCGTCGCGCTCTTCGCGGCCGGCATCGTGATCCGTTGCGTCGCGCCGTGCCTCGCCGACAAGGGCGCGGAGCCGCCGGTGCTCGCGGTCGCCGAGGACGGCAGCGCGGTCGTGCCGCTGTTGGGCGGGCTCGCGGGCGCGAACGTGCTCGCGCGCGAAATCGCCGATGCGCTCGGCGTCACGGCCGCGATCACGACGAGCGGCGAGCTGCGCTTCGGCGCATGCGTGCTGAATCCGCCCGAGGGCTACGCGCTCGCCGATCTCGACGCGGGCAAGCGCTTCGTGTCCGATCTGCTTGCGGGCGAAAGCACGCGGATCGAAGGCAATGCACGGTGGCTCGACGACGTCGCGCTGCCGCGCGACGCGCACGCGGCGCGCGCGATCCGCGTCACGCCTTACGCGTCGCGCGGCGATGCGCACGCATTACTGATTCATCCGCGAAGCGTCGTCATTGCGTTCGGCGATGAAGATCGCGTCGACGATCGCGCGCGGAATGCTTCGGATCACGATGCAATCGCGAGCCGGAACTCGAATGACGCCGCGAACGCAAGCGGAAGCGGCGCCACACCGAACCTGCCGCCGCTCGCCGCACGCATCGCCGCCCGGCTCGCCGCGCACGATCTCGCGCCGCTCGCGCTCGCGGCCGTCGTCGCGCCGGCGCGTCGCATCGCCGATCACGCGCTGACCGAAGCGGCGCGCGCGCTGCGCGTGCCGCTGCGTTTCGTCGATACCGACGCACATGACGCGTCCGGCGTGCTCGACGCCGCGATCCCCGCCACGCTCGCGCGGCGCGTCGGCACGAAGCACGCGGAGGCGACGCCGCACGATCTCGCGATCGCCGTTTCCGATTCGCCCGTCGATCCCGTCACGCTCGGCGCGACGCGCGGCCGCCTGACGGTGCTCGGCCTCGGTCCCGGCCGCGCCGACCTGATGACGCCTGCCGCGCGCGCGGCGCTCGCCGGCGCGACCGACATTGTCGGCTACGCGACCTACGTGAACATGGCGGGCCCGTTCCGCGCGGACCAAGCGCTGCACGTCTCCGACAATCGCGAAGAATTGCAGCGCGCGCGTCACGCGTTCGAGCTCGCGGCGCAAGGCCGGCGCGTCGCGGTCGTGTCGTCGGGCGATCCCGGCGTGTTCGCGATGGCGGCGGCCGTGCTCGAAGCGCTCGACGGCGCCGACGACGCGCGCTGGGCGGCCGTCGAGCTCGACGTCGTGCCCGGCGTGTCGGCCGCGCTCGCGACGGCCGCCGAAGCGGGCGCGCCGCTCGGCCACGACTTCTGCATGATCTCGCTGTCCGACAACCTGAAGCCGTGGGCGATCATCGAAAAGCGCATCGATCACGCAGCCGCCGCCGATCTCGCGCTCGCGTTCTACAACCCGGTGTCGCGCGCGCGGCCCGTGCAGTTCGATCGCGCGCTCGACGTCGTGCGCCGGCACCGCACGCCGGACACGATCGTCGTGCTCGGCCGCGACATCGGCCGCCCCGGCGCTGCGCTCGTCACGACGACGCTCGGCGCGCTGTTCGCGCAGCAGGTCGACATGCGCACGATGGTGATCGTCGGCTCGTCGACGACACGCCGCGTCGTTCGCGACGGCGCGCGCGAATGGGTATACACACCGCGCTGGTATCGCTGATCTCGAAGCGAAGCGAAACGAAGCGAAACGAAGCGAAACGAAGCGATGCGCGACGTGCAATGCGCCGCGCCTCGCGTTTCGCTTCGCACGCCGGACCGTGCGTGAGCCGCACGCGTCTCGCGCTGCGAGCGCATCCTTGCGATCAATGCGCGCGATCGTTTCGGATCGCAAATCGAATCACGCATCGAACCTTGAATCCGAATAATAAAAAGAACGACTCACGATTCCATAATGCGAGCGATTCCTCCATGATGTGAACGCCGAAACGTCGACCGCCCATCGAGCGCGGCGACGCAACGGTGATATGCAGGCCAGCATATCCACCCATCAACATGGAGAGAACAATGAACTTCAGCATGTTGTCCCGCTTCGTCCCGCGCGCGATCGCGGCGGGCTGTCTGTTGGCGGCGGCAGGCGCGTCGCAGGCGGCTGGCGCCTACGCGCCGTACGTCGACGTGACGCTCTATCCGACGCCGCTCGTCGATCAGATCGGCGTGCAGCAAGGCATTCAGCAATTCATGCTCGCGTTCGTCGTGTCGGGCGGCAACCAGTGCGCGCCGTCGTGGGGCGGCGTGCAGCCGATCGGCAACGGCGCGACGGGCGATCTGCTCAACACGATCGAGACGTCGGTGACGAACTATCGCGCGAAAGGCGGCGACGTCGCGGTGTCGTTCGGCGGCGCGGCCGGGCTGCCGCTGATGCAGGCGTGCTCGAGCGTGGCCGCGCTGAAGGGCGCGTATCAAACCGTGATCGACACGTACAGCCTCACGCATGTCGACTTCGACATCGAAGGCGCGTCGCAACAGGATTCGGCGGCCGTCACGCGCAACTTCCAGGCGGTCGCGCAACTGCAGGCCGACTACGCGGCGAAGGGCAAGCCGCTGCACGTGACGCTGACACTGCCGGCCATGCCGACGGGTCTGGTTCAGGACGGCCTGAACGTGCTGAACGCGGCGCTCGCGAACAACGTGACGCTCGACGCGGTGAACATCATGACGATGGATTACGGCCCCGCCGGCATCGACATGGGCGCGGCCGCGATCAGCGCCGCGCAGGGACTCTATTCGCAGCTCGACACCGCGTACAAGTCGGTCGGCAAGCCGCAGACCGACGCGCAGCTCAAGCAGCTCGTCGGCGTCACGCCGATGATCGGCGTGAACGACGTGCAAGGCGAAACGTTCACGCTCGCGAACGCGCAGAGCGTGCAGACAACGGCTGCGAACAACAACTACGGCTTCGTCGGCATCTGGTCGATCACGCGCGACAAGGCGTGCGACGGCGGCTCGCAGTACGCATCTCCGATCTGCTCGGGCGTCGCGCAGCAGCCGTACGCGTTCTCGTCGATCTTCAAGCAGCTGGGCGGCCAGTGGGGCTCGGGCGTGACGCAGGACCCGAACTACGGCGGCGGCTCGGACGGCGGCGGCAAGCCGCAGCCGGGCGCGCCGTGGTCGGCGACGCAGGTCTACACGGCGGGCGCGACGGTCACGTACCAGGGCACGACCTATCAGGCGCAATGGTGGACGCAAGGCGACATTCCGGGCCAGTCGTCGGTGTGGAAGCCAGTCGGCGGCAATGCGCCGGCGTGGTCGTCGACGACCGCGTATCCGGCCGGCGCGTGCGTGATGTACCAGGGCGCGAAGTACTGTGCGAAATGGTGGACGCAGGGCGACACGCCGAGCGCGGGCGGACCGTGGGCGAAGGCCTGACGGCGGCGGCCGGGCCGCGCAGCGACGCGCGGTAGCCGGCCGTCGCGCGGGATCGGCGCTCGTGCGGGCCAGTCCCGCCTGCCTGGCGATGCGCGTCGCCGGGCAGGATTTCGACGCGGATTCGCGTGACCGATGTGCGATGTGACGCGTAAGACGTTCGATGCGCGCGCGGACCGCATCGCATGGCGAGAATTCACCGGCATCCCCCAAGCCCCGTTCCTTGTCGGCTGAGCGATGCCCTCTCATGCCAAGGCTTTCGCACACGATCGCCAACATGACAGCGCATGAAAAAACGCGCGCATGCGGCTCAGCGCGGAAATCGCACGGTTGTCCGCCGTCGCGGAGGAGATGCTCGCCGAAAAACACGGATCATCCCAACCCCATTCCTGCCGCGGCACCGGCTTTACTCAACCCACTGGAGTCTATCTTGTCCGAGCTTTCCGCCACGATTGCCGCGATGCGCCCGTTCATTGCCGCCCGGGACTTCGAACTGAGCAAACGCTTTTATCTCGACCTCGGGTTCACGTTGTCGAACGACAGTCAGGATGCCGCCGTCCTGACCTTCGGATCGCACAGCATCCTGTTGCAGAACTATTACGAAGTCAACTGGGCGGAAAATACCATGCTGCAGATCGTCGTCACCGATCTCGACATCTGGTGGCAACACATCGTGTCGCTGAAACTCGACGATACCTACGCGGTAAAAGCGCCGATCGCGCCGAAGGTGCAGCCCTGGGGGCTTCGGGTCGCGTACGTATACGATCCGTCCGGCGTCCTGTGGCATTCGCCGAGTCCAAATCCGCCTGATCGTCGGGCCAACGGAAATGCCGCATGCCGGCGGCCGCCGCCGAGCGCGGCCGCGATCTGCGCGGGACGCGGCGCCGAATAATAGCCGCCGCCGCGCACTTCGCACAGATGGCCGCGATTGACGAGCGTGCGCGCTAGCGCGAGGCAGCTCGACATCGCGGCGCGTCGAGCCGCTGCGCGAGTTTGGTCAGCGACAGCGGGCGCCTCGCGGCGGCGAACACCTCGAACAGATCGAGCGTGCGGGAAACGAGCTTGACGTCCATATCAGGCAGAAAAAATGGTCGGCCGCGCGCGTCGGCGCACCGCATCGGCGCGCGGCGGCGGCATTCGATGTCAATACGGCTTCGGCAGGCCGCCGAGCACTTTCTCCGCGATGAAGCGCAGGATCATCTGCGGACTGACGGGCGCGCCCCGCGGAATCACGCATTCGCGCAGATGGCACTCGACGCGGTACCCCTTCGCTTGACACATGCCGCCGAGGGTCGCCATCGCGGCCTGACGCGCGCTCGAGCTCGAACGTCTCGCGCAGGAGCGCGGCGCGTCGAATGTCATCGACGCGCTCGGCTGTGCGAGCTCCGGCGGCTTGCTCGCGATCTTGCTGTTGCGCCGGACGTTTGGCGATTCGCCCGAGCCCGACCTCGCAAACGCCGGCCGCCGACGCGATGCGTCGCGCGGCGACACGCGTCGCCGCGCCAAACGTCGGCGACAGTTGCATGACGTCGACGGCCGTGTCATGCCGCTTGCTGCCGCACATGCTTCGCAGCGGAAAAGGAGCGTTTACGCCGCGTGCAACGCCGCGATCCGCGCGTGCAGCCATTGGCGCAACGCGTCGATCTCTTCGATGCACACCGAATGCGGCATCGGATACGCGTGCCAGTCGACGCTCGCGCCCTTCTCGCGCGCAAAGTCGCGCGCGGCCTCGCCGAGCGCAATCGGCAGGATGTCGTCGTCGGTGCCGTGCGCGGCGAAGATCGGCGTCGCGCGATTTGCATCGGCGAGCCGCTCGTCGATGAAGCGCGGCGACGGAACGTAGCCGGACAGCACGATCAGGCCCGCGAGCGCGTCCCGATGCGTGAGCCCCGCCGTGTAGGTCATCGCGCCGCCCTGCGAGAAGCCCGCGACGAAGATTCGTGACGTCGGAATGCCGCGCCGGTTCTGTTCGTCGATCAGGCGGCGCACGGTCGCGCACGATGCGGCGATCCCCGCTTCGTCGACCTGCCGGTTCACACCCTCGAACGACAGGATGTCGTACCATGCGCGCATCACGCAGCCGTTGTTCGCGGTGACCGCGATCTCGGGCGCGTTCGGGAACACGAAGCGCACGGCCGGGTCGTTCGCGATCCGCAGCTCGGGGACGAGCGGCACGAAGTCGTTCGCGTCGGCGCCGAGGCCGTGCATCAGGATCACCGCGAACGCGGGGTTGGGGCCGGTTTCGATTTCGATCGTCGGCTGGTCGTCGAGCATGCTGAGGCTCCGCGAGATGAAATGGATGGGAAAAAGCGCGTCGATGATCGCATATCGCTGCGGCAATCGACTGCCGTGCGCGGTATGGACGGCCGGCGCCGCGATCGCCCGAGCGTCACGCGACCCCGCACGCGAGCTCGTCGGGCGTGACGAGCGTCGCGCCCCACGCGTGCGCGAGCCGCTCGCAGCGACCGAGCCTCACGGCCGCGTCGTCGAAGTCGACGACGACGATCCGGTCGGCGAGCGCCGGCCGCGCGGGCGCTTCGGCCGTGCGCCCGTCCGACAGCAGCCATACCCAGCGCTGCTGCTGCGGGCGCCGGCGCGCCGCGCGCGCGAGCAGCCGCGCCGCGGCGTCGATTCCATGCGCGAGCGGCGTGCCGCCGCCTCCGCCGACGGGCGCGAGCCAGCGCTCGTTCCACCAGCGCGGCACGGCCGGACCGAAGCGCACGTCGGCCGAGCCGCCGCCGAAGCAGACGAGCGCCGCATCGGCGCGCTCGCGCGCGATGCGATCGAAGCGCGCGACGACAAGCCCCTTCGCGCGTGCGAGCCGCCCGGCCGTCAGCATCGACGCCGAGCAGTCGAGCACGAAGCAATGCAGCGCGCCGGGCGCACCGGTCTGCGGCCGGTAGCGCAGATGATCGGCGCGCAGTGCGCCGCCGCGCTTCGCCGCGAGCGTCGCTCGCCAAGCGACGCGCGTACCGGGTCGGCCCCGAGCGTCGCTCGCGTCGTCCGCGCGCATGCCTCGTTCGAGCCATCGAAGTCCGCTGTCCGGCGCGTTCGCGGCGGCAGCGGCGGCATCCGTCCGATGGCTCAGCGTTTTTTTAGCGGCAGCGGAATCACGCGTTTGACGGGCGTCATGCCAGCAGGCTCGGGCGGCAGATAGCCCCAGTCGCTGTCGTCAGTCTGCGGGGGGCGGCCGCTTTCGTGCGCCGCGTCGCGATTGCCGGCTGCGTGCCGCGCCGTGCCGGATGCCGCGGGCGATCGCTCGCGCGGCGAACCGGCCCCGCTTGCGCGCCGCATGTCGTCGGCGTGAGCGTCAGCCGCGGCGTCGAGCCGCGCCGAATCGATCGCGCCGTCGTTTTCGCCGGCGTGCGCGGACTCGCGCCGCCCGGCCTGCGCGCCCGCCTCGGCATCGGGCCGCGTGCGCCGATGGCGCAGCGCGTCGGCGGCGACGCGCTCGACGTGCGCCGCATCGACGATCGTCGCCCCTTCGAGCGCCGCCAGCGCCCGCGCCGCGCGCAGCATCACGAGGTCGCCGCGCAAGCCGTCGACTTGCGCGCCGATGCAAAGCGCGGAGACGCGCGCGTGTGCGGCGTCGTCGAACGCGAGCGCCGGCAGCGCGGCGCGCGCCGTGCGAATTTGCGCGACGAGCGCCGCCTGCGCGTCGCGATACTGCGCGCGGAACGCATGCGGGTCGAGATCGAACGCGAGCCGCGCCTTGACGATCCGTTGCCGCGTCGCCGCGTCGTAGCAGTTCGCGAGCTCGACCATCAATCCGAAGCGGTCGAGCAGTTGCGGCCGCAGCTCGCCCTCCTCCGGATTCATCGTGCCGACGAGCGCGAAGCGCGCCGCGTGGCTGTGCGAGATGCCGTCGCGCTCGACGGTGTTGACGCCGCTTGCGGCCGCGTCGAGCAGCGCGTCGACGAGCGCGTCCGGCAGCAGGTTGATCTCGTCGACGTACAGCACGCCGAGATGCGCGCGCGCGATGAGGCCGGGCGAGAAGCGCACGGCGTTGTCGGCGAGCGCGCTCGCGAGATCGAGCGAGCCCGTCACCTGCTCGTCGGTCGCCGACAGCGGCAGCGTGACGAAGCGCCCTTCGGGCAGCAGTTCGGCGAGCGCGCGCGCGGCAGTCGACTTCGCGGTGCCGCGCGGGCCGCTGACGAGCACGCCGCCCAGGCCCGGATCGACGGCAACGAGCAGCAGCGCGCGTTGCAGTGCGTCCTGGCCGATCAGCGCGGCAAATGGATACGCGGCCGGCAGCGCGCGGGCGTCGGATGCGGCGCCGCTCGGCGTGTGCGCTTCGTTCGTTTTGTTCACGTGGCTTCCGATGGAGATGAAAGTGGCATCGCTTGCGTCATGCGCGGCGTTCGGTTATCGCCCGGTCGCTCATCGCCGCGCCCCTTCGAGACGCTGTTCGCTCGCGAGCAGATAGCCTTCGATCGCGTCGCGGTGCGCGCCCGGCTCCTGCCACAAGCCGCGCTGCATCGCCTCGACGAGCCGCTCGCAGATCCCGTGCAGCGCGTGCGGATTGTGCCGCTCGAGGAACGCGCGGGTGTCGGAGTCGTGCAGGTACGCGTCGGCGACGAGCGCATATTGGTGATCGGCGATCACGCGCGCGGTCGCGTCGTAGCCGTACAGATAGTCGACGGTCGCCGCGATCTCCGCCGCCCCCTTGTAGCCGTGCCGCTTCACGCCGTCGATCCATTTCGGATTGACGACCCGCGAGCGGATCACGCGCGCGATCTCCTCGCGCAGCGTGTTCATCCGTGGCGCGGCCGGGTTGCTGTGGTCGCCGTGATAAAGACTCGGCTGCCGGCCCGACGCATGGCGGACCGCGGCCGCCATGCCGCCGTGGAACTGGTAGTAGTCGTTCGAATCGAGGATGTCGTGCTCGCGGTTGTCCTGGTTCTGCACGACGGCGTTGATCGTCGCGAGGCGCGCGCCGAACGCGTCGTGCGCGGCTTCGCCCGCGCTGTTCTGCGCGTACGCGTAGCCGCCCCAGGTCCGGTACGCATCCGCGAGATCGGCGTCGGTCTGCCAGTGGCGGCCGTCGATCAGCGCCTGCAGCCCCGCGCCGTAGCCGCCCGGCCGTGCGCCGAACACGCGCCAGCCCGCGCGCCGGCGCGCTTCGCCGGCGGGCACGCCGCGCGCGACGAGTGCGTCCGTCTCGCGCCGCACGCGCGCGCGGACGGGATTCAGGTGCTCGGGCTCGTCGAGCTCGGCGACCGCCTGCACTGCCGCGTCGAACAGATGCATCACGTTCGCGAACGCGTCGCGGAAGAAGCCCGACACGCGCAGCGTCACGTCGATCCGCGGCCGGTCGAAGATCTCGATCGGCAGGATCTCGAAATCGGTCACGCGGTGGCTGCCGGGCGCCCATTTCGGCCGCACGCCGAGGAGCGCGAGCGCTTGCGCGACGTCGTCGCCGCCCGTGCGCATCGTCGCCGTCCCCCAGACCGACAGGCCGACCGCGCGCGGGTAGTCGCCGTGCTCCTGCAGATGGCGCTCGATCAACTGCTGCGCCGATTTGAGGCCGATCGTCCACGCGGCCTGCGTCGGCACCGCGCGCGTGTCGACCGAATAGAAGTTGCGGCCCGTCGGCAGCACATCCGGCCGGCCGCGCGACGGCGAGCCGCTCGGCCCCGGCGGCACGAAGCGGCCTTCGAGGCCGCGCCGCAATTGGCGCAGCTCTTCGTCGCCGCACGCGTCGAGGCGCGGCAGCACGTCGCGCGCGATGCGCTCGAGCACCGCGTGTGCGTGCGGCCAGTGCGCGGCGACGGATGCAGGATCGACGCAGTCCGATGCGTTCGGCCGCGACGCATCCTTTGGCGTCTCCGCTTCGCGTGCCGTGTCGCGTGGGACACACGCGGCACACGCGAGGCTTCCGGTGAAACCGTCATGTGCCGCGTGTGCGGACGGCCACGGCTCGGCGCGCGATTCGACGCTTGTCGGCGCTTCGCCGTCTGCCGCCGTCGGGCGCTCCGCCGCGTGATCGGGCAATGCGCCGTCGCCGCCTTCCCCGCACACCTGCTCGATCAATCGGCCCGCGAGCAGCTCGAGCCGCTCGCGCGTGTCGCCCGCATGCCGCCACGGCGCGTCGCTGACCGCGCAGAGCGCGTCGGGCCGCGGCCCCGTCCACGGCGCGGCCCAGTCGGACGCGAGCGGATCGAAATCGTCGCCGAGCGCGAGATCGCGCGCGAGCGCGCCGATCAGCCCCGCGTGCCCGCCGCGTCCGTCGCCCGCCGGAAAGCGCGCGAGCGCGACGAGCGTGTCGCGCCGCTGCCGGCCGCGCGGCGAGCTGCCGAACGTGTGCAGCCCGTCGCGGATCTGCGCCTCCTTCAGCTCGCAGAGCCACGCGTCGACGCGCGTGAGCAGCGCATCCTCGGCGTCGCGGCCGTCGGGCCGCGCGATGCTCAGCTCCTCGTGCAGCCGGTGCTCGACGATCGTCGCGAGGATCGTCTCGCGCAGCACCTTCGCGCGCCGCGCGTCGACCATCAGCGCGTCGTAGTATTCGTCGACCTGCCGCTCGAGGTCCTGCAGCGGCCCGTAGTTTTCGGCGCGCGTGAGGGGCGGCATCAGGTGGTCGACGATCACCGCCTGTGCGCGCCGCTTCGCCTGGCTGCCCTCGCCCGGATCGTTGACGATGAACGGGTACAGGTGCGGCATCGGCCCGAGGATCAGGTCCGGCCAGCACGCGTCCGACAGCGCGACGCTCTTGCCCGGCAGCCATTCGAGATTGCCGTGCTTGCCGACGTGGACGATCGCGTCGATGCCGAATGCGTCGCGCAGCCAGAAGTAGAACGCGAGATACGCGTGCGGCGGCACGAGATCGGCGTCGTGATAGTTCGCGTAGTCGTCGCCGCCGCGCGAGCGCGACGGCTGCACGCCGACGAACACCTGGCCCGCACGCCAGCCGGCGATCGTAAAGCGCCGCTGCCGCAGCGTCGGGTCCGCTTCGGGCGGCCCCCAGCGCTCGTTCAGCGCGCTGCGCACCGCGTCCGGCAATCGCGCGAAGCGGCGCAGATAATCGTCGAGCGGATAGCTCTGGAACGCCGGACGCAGCGCGCGCGTCGACGGATCGTTCGTCACGCCTTCGCTGATCCTCGCGAGCAGCGCGTCGCCGTCTTCGGGCAGCTCGGCCACGCGATAGCCCGCGTCGCGCAGCATCGCGAGCACCGCGAGCGCCGACGCCGGCGTATCGAGCCCGACGCCGTTGCCGATCCGCCCTTCGCTCGCCGGATAGTTCGCGAGCACGAGCGCGACGCGCTTCTCGGCATTGTCGAGCGTGCGCAGCCGGCACCAGCGGCGGCTCAGCTCGGCGACGAACGCGATCCGCTCGTCGTCCGGCTGGTAGCGGACGACGTCGACCTCGGTGTGCGGGCAGCGGTACGCGAGCCCCTTGAAGCTCACCGCGCGCGTGACGATCCGGCCGTCGACTTCCGGCAGCGCGACGTGCATCGCGATGTCGCGCGCGTTGAGGCCGTGCGGATCGGCGAGCCAGGCGTCGCGGTTGCCGCCCGACAGAATCACCTGCAGCACCGGCGCGTCGCCCGCGAGCACCTCCGGCTCGCAAGCGCCCGGCGCGCCCGCGGCGAACGCGGTCGTGTTCAGCACGAGGGCGACATTCGCATCGGCGCACAGCGTGTCGACGACCGCGCGGCTCATCGCGTCCTTGAGCGACGTCACCGCGATCGGCAGCGCATTGAGCCCGACGCGCGCGAGCGCGTCGGCGAGCGCGTCGAACACCGCGGTGTTCGCGGCCTGCCAGTGCGCCTTGTAGAACAGGATCGCGACGACGCTCGCGTTCTCGCGCCAGCGCGCGCGCCAGTCGTCGAGACTCGGGCTCGCGTGCGCCGGATGATAGAGCGCGGCGGCGGGCAGCGGACGCGGCGGCTCGGGCTCGTCGCCGACGCCGAGCGCGTGATGCGCGATGCTGCGCAGCAGCCCTTCGGCGTTCGCGGGCCCGCCCTCGCGCAGATAGCGCCACCAAAGCCGGCACAGCCCGGGCGCGACGGTGCTCTTCGCGATCAGGTTCGGATCTTCCTGCAAGTCGCCCGAGAACATCGCGAGCCTTTGGCCCGCGCGATCCGCGAGCGCGATCGCCTGCTCGATCCCGTACGGCCAGTACGCCTCGCCGCCGAGATGGTCGATCACGACGACGCGCGCGTGGCGCAGCACGTCGTCGACGTAGAAATCGACCGACGCCGGCTGCCGCAGGAACGTCACGTTCGCGAGCCGCACGCTCGGAAAGCCGTCGCCCAACGTCGGCACGACGCTCGCGAGCAGCGACAGCGTCGTGTCGGCCGAGCTCAGGATGACGATGTCGGCCGGACGCTGGTCGATGCGGACGACGCCCGCCGTATCGTCGACGAAGCCGCCCGGCGTCGTGCGCAACAGATGCATCGCTCTATGCCGCCTTTCGCAACGTCACGCGGCCTGCGCGCGGGCCGCGAGCGCCGCGTCGAACGCGCGCTGCAGCACGGCCGCGTCGAGGGCCTCGCCGATCAGCACGAAGCGGCTCACGTCCGCCTCGCCGTCGCGCCAGCGGCGGTCGAAATAGCTGTCGAAGCGCCGCCCGACGCCTTGGACGACGAGCCGCATCGGCGCGTCCGGCAGTGCGGCGAAGCCCTTCACGCGATAGATCGCGTGCGCCTCGACGAGCGCCGCGAGCGCGTCGAGCGCGGCCTCGCGCGAGCCCACGCGCGCCTCGACGACGACCGAATCGAACTCGTCGTGGTGATGATCGGGATCGTCGGTCGAGCCGTGATGATCGTGGCGCAGGTGGATCGTCTCCTCGGATGCGGCGTTCAGGCCGAGCAGCGCCGCGAGATCGAGCTCGCCGCGCCGCGCGCGCACGATCTTCACCTGCTGCGGAATCTCTTCGCGGATCGCCGTCTCGACGCGCGCGAGCGCGCCGTCGTCGAGCAGATCGGTCTTGTTGACGATCACGAGGTCGGCGGACGCAAGCTGATCGGCGAACAGCTCGTGCAGCGGCGATTCGTGATCGAGGTTCGGGTCGGCGCGGCGCTGCGCGTCGACGGCGACCGGATTCTCGGCGAACTGGCCGAGCGCCGTGGCCGGCCCGTCGACGACGGTCAGCACCGCATCGACCGTGAAGCTGTTCTTGATCGACGGCCAGTTGAACGCCTGCACGAGCGGCTTCGGCAGCGCGAGGCCGGACGTCTCGATCAGCACGTGGTCGATGTCCGCGCGGCGCTCGACGAGCTTTTCCATCACCGGATAGAACGCTTCCTGCACGGTGCAGCACAGGCACCCGTTCGCCAGCTCGTAGAGCTGGCCGTCGGCTTCGCGGCCCGCGTCGTCGCAGCCGATCCCGCAGCCCTTGAGGATCTCGCCGTCGATGCCGAGCTCGCCGAACTCGTTGACGATCACGACGATCCGGCGGCCGCCCGCGTTCTGGATGATGTGGCGCAAGAGCGTCGTCTTGCCGCTGCCGAGGAAGCCCGTGACGATCGTCACGGGGATTTTGCGCATTTGCATGGGTATTCCGTTGGTCGGTGTCGGGTCAATGGGGAAGCGGTCACGGATGCGCGCGGCTCACGCGGAGATCGTCACGTCGATGTCGTCGTAGCGCTTGATCCGGTAGATGAGCGCCGACACGGCCCAGCTCGCGACGAACAGGCCGATCACGAAATAGCCGAGGATGCCGAAATGCTCGGCCGCCATCGCGGCGAAGTCCCACAGGCCGCCCTTGAGCGCGAGCTTGTCGCCGATCAGCGCGAGCGCCTCGATTCCGCCGATCACGACGGCGACGAGCACCGACACGAACGTGATCGTCATGTTGTAGTAGATCTTGCGGATCGGCCGCACGAACGCCCAGCGGTACGCGCCCATCATCATGATGCCGTCCGTCGTGTCGACGAGCGTCATCCCCGCGGTGAAGAGGATCGGCAGCGCCATCACGGACCAGAACGACAGGCCGCCGTGCGCCTGCGTGGCCGAGATGCCGAACAGCGCGATCTCGGTCGCGGTGTCGAAGCCCAGGCCGAACAGAAAGCCGATCGGATACAGATGCCAGCTGCGCGACACGATCGCGAACAGCGGCCGGAAGATCCGCGCGAAGAAACCGCGCTGGTTGAGCAGGATGTCGAGATCCTGCTCGACGAGCGGCTCGCCGCGCCGCACCGCGCGGAACGTCCGGTATACGGAGATCAGGATCAGCAGGTTCGCGAACGCGAGCACGAGCAGGAAGAACGCCGACACGCTCGTGCCGATCACGCCGCCCCACGCCTTCATCCCTTCGAAGCGCGCGGCGAGCGTCGCCGCCGTCAGCGCGACCGCGACCGTCATCAGGATCACGACCGTCGAATGGCCGAGCGAGAAGAAGAGCCCCGCGCCGAGCGGATTCTTGCGCTCGTGCATCAGCTTGCGCGTGACGTTGTCGATCGCGGCGATGTGGTCGGCGTCGACCGCGTGGCGCAGCCCGAACGTGTACGCGAGCAGCGCGGTGCCGAGCAGCACCGGCTGGCCGTGGAACGCGGCGAACGCCCAGATCCATGCGCCGACGTTGAATGCGATCAGCAGCGCGTAGATGCCGACGATCTTCCCGCGCAGCTCGGCGGGACTGTCGTTGAAGAGGCGGAGAAACGATTTGAGCATGGCGCTCCCTTTGCGAACGGTCGACAAACAAGAAGAATGCCAACACGCGCGACATCGCGCGCGATGCGCATGCTGCCCGCCCGGCCCGTCGTTCGCCCATGCGTGCGGCGCGCCGGCGCGCGCTCGCGACATGCGCGCGACGCGGGCCGAAGCACGCGGCATCGGACGGGGACGAGCCACACAGCGGCGGCAAGCGACGCGATGAAGCCGTGGACGACACGCCGCATCCCCGCGGCGCTGAACCCCGGGACCGCTCGCTGTCGCGCGGCGCATGCGCTCGATCGGCGAACAGACCCTGCGTCTCGGCCGGTATCCGGGCTGACGAAAACGCCGCTTCACCTTCCCGGACACAATGCGTCCAGTGGTTGGCCGCGCATGCCGGCGGGCATGCGGAGAAGCCGGCGCCGCATCGCTCGCGCGATGCATTCGCTTACCGTTGCGGGGGCAGCGCAGGTTGGCGGACCGCGACGCGGCGACGCTCCCTGCTTCCCGTTTAACTGCGTGCGACAGAACCCGCACGCGAGCACCAAAACGCGAGCGAGTGTAGGCGCGCGGGCGCAGCGCGTCAAGGCGGACAAAAGGCGGCGCGGGCGCGGCGCGCCCTCCGCATGCCGCCCTCGCGCGGTCGGCGCTGTGCTATCGTATGCGCGCGTTCGGTGCCCGAGCGCGCGATCGCGCGCTCAGTCAAACGGGAAACAGGAAGCGGCCAGCCCGCGCAGCCTGTGCTGTCCTCGCAACGGTACGCCGCCTGCGACGCGCACGCCGCGTTCGCGCATTCCGCCATTGCGCCACTGTCCTCGCCACGGACGGGAAGGCGGCGGGATGGCAAGCGGTCAGCCCGGATACCGGCCGACGCAGGGGGCGAGCCGCGCTCGCCGAACGCCCGGTCCCGCGAGGGACGGAACCGGGCGCGCAACGCATGGCGCACCGGCTGGCAAGCCGGACGTCGACTGCCGAGACCACATGATTCCATCCGACTCACGCCGCCGGAACCCGCGCGCCCGCCCCTCTCGCGCGGCCGCCCGATGATGCGCGTCGCGCTCGGCATCGGCTGCCGCGCGGGACGGCCCGCCGATGCGATCGAGGCCGCGATCCGCGCCGCGCTCGCGCATCTGCCGCATGCGTCGCTCGCCGACGTCGGCGTCGTCGCGACGCTCGACGCGAAAGCGCACGAGCCGGGCCTCGTCGAATGCTGCGCGCGCCACGGCTGGCCGCTCGCCGCGTTCTCGCGCGACGAGATCGCCGCGCAGATCGCGCGCGCAGCGCGCGCAACGCCGTTTGCGGCCGGCACGCCGCCTTCGGCCGCCGCGCGCGGGCGGTTCGGCGTCGACGGCGTCTGCGAGCCGTGCGCGCTCCTCGCCGCGCCGAACGGCGCGCTCGTCGTGCGCAAGCTCGCGCTCGACGGCGTGACGGCGGCGCTCGCCGGTCCGCTGTGACGCGCGCCGCGCCCCGTCTTCCGATCCACGAACCACACGACTCACAGGACGCCAGTCGATGAAAACCGATTCCGAATCGCATCAACGCATGGCCGAGCGCCGCCGCGCGGGCCACGAGAAGAAACAGGCGGCCGCGACCGTCGAGAAAGGCTTGCTGATCGTCAACACCGGCAACGGCAAGGGCAAGAGCACGGCCGCGTTCGGGATGGCCGTGCGGATGCTCGGCCACGGGATGCGGGTCGGCGTCGTGCAGTTCATCAAGGGCGCGCTGCACACGTCCGAGCGCGATTTCCTCGGCGCGAACGCGCAATGCGACTTCGTCACGATGGGCGACGGCTACACGTGGAACACGCAGAACCGCGACGCCGACGTCGCGACCGCCCGCAAGGGCTGGGACGAGGCGCGCCGGATGATCGAGAGCGGCGACTACCGGATGGTGATCCTCGACGAGCTGAACACGGTGCTCAAATACGAATATCTGCCGCTCGACGAGGTGCTCGCGACGATCGCCGCGCGCGCGCCGATGCTGCACGTCGTCGTGACGGGCCGGCACGCGCCCGACGCGCTCGTCGACGCGGCCGACCTCGTCACCGAGATGCGGATCGTCAAGCATCCGTACAAGGAGCAAGGGGTGAAGGCGCAGCGCGGCGTGGAGTTCTGACGCGATGCCCGCCTGCCCCGCGCTCTTCGTGAGCGCCGCCGCGTCCGGCCAGGGCAAGACGTCGGTGACGGCGGCGCTCGCGCGCCATCACCGGCGGCTCGGCCGGCGCGTGCGCGTGTTCAAGACCGGCCCGGATTTCCTGGACCCGATGCTGCTCGCGCGCGCGAGCGGCGCGAGCGTCTATTCGCTCGATCTCGGGATGGTCGGCGAACGCGGCTGCCGCGCGCTCCTCGCGCGCGCCGCGGCCGAAGCGGACGTGATCCTGATCGAAGGCGTGATGGGGCTCTTCGACGGCACGCCGTCGAGCGCCGATCTCGCGCAGGCGTTTCGCGTGCCGGTCGCCGCGGTGATCTCCGCGCAGTCGATGGCGCAGACCTTCGCCGCGCTCGCGTTCGGGCTCGCGCATTTTCGGCCCGGCGTGCCGTTTCACGGCGTGCTCGCGAACCGCGTCGGCTCCGATCGTCACGCGCAGTTGCTGCGCGGCGCGCTGCCCGAATCGATCCGCTGGCTCGGCCATCTGCCGCGCGACGCGCGGATCGCGCTGCCGGAGCGGCATCTCGGACTCCATCAGCCGGACGACGTCGCCGATCTCGATGCGCGCGTCGACCGCGCGGCTGACGCGATCGCGCGCACCGCGCTCGCCGAGCTGCCGCCCGTCGTCGAGTTCGCGCTCGTTGACGCCGACGGCCACGGGATGGTTGCGACACCGGGCCCCACGGGCGGCCGCCATGACACGCCGGCGGCGGCAAGCATTGCCGAGGACGACGGCGTGATCACAACGACGAGCGTAGTCGAAGACGACGACGTGACCGCAGCGACGAACGCCGTCGATGGCGACCACGAAACGATTGCCTCCGCGGCTCCCGCCAGCGACCGCAGTCGCGCATCGGTCGCATCGGTCGCATCGGCGGCTGCGCCGCGCCTCGCCGGCAAGCGGATCGCGATCGCGCGCGACGCGGCGTTCTCGTTCATCTATCCGGCGAATCTCGATCAACTGGAAGCGCTCGGCGCCGAGCTCGCGTTCTTCTCGCCGCTCGCCGACGCGCCGCTGCCCGACGGCTGCGACGCGCTGTACCTGCCGGGCGGCTATCCGGAACTGCATGCGGCGCGGCTCGCGGCGAACGCGACCACCGCGCGCGCGATCGCCGCGCACGTCGCGGCGGACAAGCCGGTGGTCGCCGAATGCGGCGGGATGCTGTATCTGGGCGATTCGCTGACCGACGTCGACGGCGCGAGAACGCCGATGCTCGGCCTCGTGCCCGGCGACGCGACGATGCAGCGCCGCTTCGCCGCGCTCGGGATGCAGACGCTCGCGACGCGCTTCGGCGCGATGACGGGCCACACGTTCCACTATTCGCGGTTCGCGACGCCGCTTGCGCCCGTCGCGGCCGCGACGCGGCCGGACGACGGCGCGGCGGGCGAAGCGGTCTACCGGCACGGGCCGATCGTCGCCACGTATTTGCATGCGTATTGGCCGTCGAATCCGCGCGCGGCGGCCGCGCTTTTCACGGGCGACGCGCCGTAGCCGTCGTGCGACGCGGCTACGCCGCCCGCCATCGGCCCTGCCCCCTCATTCCACGCGCGCGTCGAGCCCCGCCATGATCGCAAGCCCTTCGTGGAGCGCCGGAAAGAGGCTGCGGTTGAAATTGTTCCAGCGCAGCTCGAGGATCGTGTCGCGCTCCCCGATCTCGGTGTTCAGCACGTCATGGATCACCTCGCCGGAATCGACGCCGTTGTCGACGTAATGGAACGACGCGCCCGTCATCCGGACCGGCTCGACGGGCACGGTCGCCCTCGTCGCCCAGTCGACGACCTTCCGCCCGCGCGCGCCGTATAGCGCATCGAGCGTCGCGTATGCGCCGCGCCGCTCGTACGGCGACTCCGCGCGCGTGATGCCCGGATGGATGTTGACGATCCGCCGGCAATACGGCGCGCCCGGCCGTACGAGCTCGTCGAGGATCACGAGCAGCCCGTCGAGCACGACGAGATCGGCTTCGAGTTCGTCGAGCGCTTCGCGCAGGCGGTGCTCGAACACGTGCTTGCCCGCCGTCCGCGCGGGCGAATCGAACGGCTCGCGCCGGTACTCGGACGGAATCGCGAGCAGCAGATCGTTGACGAGCCTGCCCTGCACGCGCAGCTCGGGCGGGTAGAACCAGCGCTTGCCGGGCTGGTACGCGAAGCCGTATTCGGCGAGCTTCTCGCGGTCGAGCGGCGAGCCCGCGTCGTCGTCATAGATCACGCGCTCGAGCGAGTACGCGTCGCCGAGCCCGGTGTCGTTCAGCGCGTCGACGAGCGATTCGAGCACCGACTTCATGTAGCGCGTGCCGCCCTGATAATCGACCTGCTGCCCCGCCTTGTCGGCGGCGGCGTTTCTCAGCGACCAGATGTAGACGAGTTTCTTCTTTGCCATCGCAGTGTTGTCCTCTCGTTCGGGCGGCGCGGCGCGCCGCCGCGCCGCCCTTTGGGGTGATCAGGCGATGAGCCGCGCTCACCAGTTGTATTTCGCCGATGCGATCACGGTGCGCTCGTTGCCGTA
This sequence comes from Burkholderia mayonis, assembly GCF_001523745.2. Lineage (NCBI taxonomy): Bacteria > Pseudomonadati > Pseudomonadota > Betaproteobacteria > Burkholderiales > Burkholderiaceae > Burkholderia > Burkholderia mayonis. The sequence continues at coordinate 1,809,210 of NZ_CP013386.1, read as the reverse complement.
CATGCACACCGCATCCGACTGGCAGCCGCTCACGTAGCGGCGGTTGAACAGGTTCGTCGCGTTGATCGCGAAGCGCCAGTTGCGCAGCTCGTAGTGCAGCGCCGCATCGAACAGCGTGTAGCTCGGCACCGTCAGAGAGTTGTCGGCCGCGCCCGCCGCCGCGCTCATGTAGCGCACGCCCGTGCCGACCCCGAAGCCCGTCAGCGGCCCCGTGCGCCACGTCCAGTCGGCCCACAGCGACGCGATCTGGCGCGGACGCGGCACGTCGACGGGCCACCTGTTCAGCGTGTTGTCGTTCGCCTTCACGTTCTTCACGTCCTGGTAGACGTAAGCGGCGATCACCGACAGCTCGCGCGACAGATTGCCGACCGCGCTCAGCTCGATCCCGCGCGAGCGCACCTCGCCCACCTGCACGGACGTGGTGCTCGTCGGGTCGTTCGGGTCGCTCATCGCGACGTTGGTCTGGTTGATCTGGTACACCGCCGCATTCAGCATCAGGTTCTTGCCGGGCGGCTGCCAGCGCAGGCCCGCCTCGATCTGACGCCCTTTGGTCGGCGTCGCGAGCCCGCCGCCCGTGAGCTTCAGGCCGATCTGCGGATTGAACGACGTCGAATAGCTGATGTACGGCGCCAACCCGTAGTCGCCGAGATAAGTGAGGCCGACGCGCCCGCTGAACGCGTGATCGTTCTGCTTGAAGCTCGCCGCGTTCGCGATGTCGTCCTGCGTCGTGTTCGTCCAGTCGTGCCGGCCGCCCAGCGTCAGCACCCAACGCTGCCATTTGATCTGATCCTGCACGTACACGCCGAACGCGTTCAGCGTCGTCTTCGTGTCGGTGCGCGGATACGCGGTCGGCCCGCTGAAGATGTCAGTCGTGATCGGCGCGTAGACCGGGCGGTACAGGTTCAGGCTGGGCGCCTTCGCGAGCCACTCGCTGTCCGTCGTCGTCTGGCGGTTGTAGTCGAAGCCGAACAGCAGCGTGTGCGCGAGCGGGCCCGTCGTGAATTTCGCCTGCGCCTGGTTGTCGACGTCGAAACGGCTGTAGTTGAACTGGAACAGGCCCGCGTAGCGGGTCATCGTCGCCATCGACGGATCGGCGTCGTCGAGGCCGCCGCCGTAGACGGACGCGTCGTCGAGCGACAGGTGCATCCAGCGCACGTTCTGCCGGAACGTCCACACCGGGTTCAGCTTGTGCTCGAACTGATAGCCGAGCGACCATTGCTTCTTCCGGTAGTGGTCGAAGTTCGCGTCCGCGGTGTACAGGTCGTTCGAGATCGTGCCGTTCGGATTCGGCAGCACCGTCCCCTGCGCGGGCAGGAAGTTGGTCGACGTGCCGCTCCAGTCCTGCAGGTACGTCGCGGACAGCGTGAGCGACGTGTCCGCGCTCGGCTGCCACTTGACCGACGGCGCGAACGACACGCGCTGATCGGCGAGCGGCCCCGACTGCGAGTTGCCGTCGCGGCCGACGCCGACGATCCGGTACGACAGCGTGCCGTCCTTGTCGATCTTGTCGCCGATATCGAACATCAGCTGCTTGCGCGCGTAGTTGCCGACCTGCACGCCGACCTCGCGAATCCGCTCGCCGTTCGCGAGCTTGCTCTGCACGTCGACGATCGCGCCCGGATCGCCCTGCCCGTACAGCACCGACGTCGGCCCGCGCAGCACGGTGATGCTGTCGATCATGTACGGATCGACGCGCCAGCTCGACAGGTTCAGCGTGTTCGGCACCTGCAGCCCGTCGACGAACACCGTCGGCGTGAAGCCGCGCAGCGCCGCGTACCAGTCCGACCGGTTGTCCGACCCGTAGCTCGAGAAGCCCGGAATGTAGCGGAATGCCTGATTGATGTCGGTCGCGCCCGTCGCCTCGATCTGCTGCGCGGTCACGACGTTGATCGTCTGCGGAATCTCGACGATCGGCGTATCCGTCTTCGTGCCGGTCGTGCTGCGCCGCGCGACGAGACCGACAGTCGCGTCGCGCTCCGCATCCGCCGACACCGAGATCGCGGGCAACGTGCCGCCCGACGCGGTGTCCTGCTTCACCTGACTGCCCGGCAGCTTCCCGTCCCCCGCCGGCTGCACCGCCTGTGCCTGCGCATGATTCGCCGCCGCCGCGTAAAACGCCACGCCCGCCGCGGCCGCGATCGCACGCATGCGCGTGCTGGTTGCCCACTCCATCTTCCGTTGCTCCAAGTTGCCAAGCGGCCGAAAGGCCGCACCTCATCAAAGAGCGAAGGCCAGCCGGCCGCCGCTCACCCCGTTGTCGTGTCGTGGCCGTGCGCGGCCTTCGGGCCGGACGGCTTCTTCGTGTTCCGCCGCATGCCCGCGCTTCCCGAGCGATGCGGCGATTTCGTCGGCGCGTCGCGCGAGCACCGACAGCAACGTGTCGGACAGCCCGTGGCTGTCCTCGCAGCAACCTTGCAGATAGATCCGCGGCTTGAAGTGCGCGGGCGTCGCGAGCCGGTAGTCACGCGCGACGTCGCCCGCCGCGAGCGCGTCGCCGAGATGCGGCGCGAGCCCGTCGAGCAGTGCGAGATGCGTGTCGCGGCGGTAGCCCGTCGCGAGCACGAGCGCGTCGAAGCGCTCGGTGTGCGCATCGCCCGTCAAGCGGTCGCGCAGCGCGAGCTCGACCTGTCCGTTCGCCGTGCGCACGGCCGACTCGATCGCGGTGTTCGCAAGCAGCCGATGGCCGGGCGTGCCGCCTGTTGCGCCCGATACGCGCTGCAGATAGAGCATTTCGTAGATCTGCTCGATGAGCGGGCGGTCGACGACCGCGTAGTTCGTGTCGCGAAAGCGCTCGATCAGCGTGCGCCGGCCGCTCGCCGGCTGCGCGTAGACGACGTCGGTGAACGCCGGATTGAAGATCTCGTTGACGAACGGGCTGTCGTCCGCGGGCTTCAGCGCGCCCGAGCGGATCACGAGACTCGCGTCGACGTGCGGGAAGCGGCGCGCGAGATCGACGAACACCTCGGCCGCGCTCTGCCCCGCGCCGATTACCGCGACGCGTTTTTTCGCACCGGCGTCGGGCGCGCCGGATGCAGGCGTGCCGACGATCCGGTCGATCGACGTCAGATAGTTCGACGAGTGGACGACGAGGTCCGGCCCGAGCGAGGCGAACGCATCGGGCACGCTCGGCGCGCCGCCGACGCCGACCGACAGCGCGCGGGCGACGCGCTGCCGCTCGCGGCCTTCGCCGTCTTTCGACAACACGCGCAACGCGTCGATCTCGCCGCTTCCGCCCGTCGCCGCGACGGGCTCGATCGCCGTTACCGTCTCGCCGTAGTGGACGCGCTCGTCGAACGCGTCCGCGACCCAGCTCAGGTAATCATGGAACTCGACGCGCGTCGGATAGAAGTTCTTCAGGTTGACGAATTCGCTCAAGCGCCCGTGCTCGTACAGGTAATTGACGAACGTGAAGCGGCTCTTCGGATCGCGCAGCGTGACGAGATCCTTCAGGAAGGAGATCTGCATCCGGCAGTCGTCGAGCAGCATTCCGCGGTGCCAGCCGAATGCCGGCTGGCGCTCGACGTAGCAATGCGCGAACGCGGCCGCGTCTCCCGCTTCCGCGAGACGCACGGCGAGCGCGAGGTTCGACGGTCCGAAACCGATGCCGATTAGGTCGAATACGGTATCTCTCTGCATGTCCCTGATTCCCTTAACGGTGTGACCGGCGCGCTGAAGGCGCCGGCCGGAGAAAAACGTGACGCGGATCGCGTGCATCGTCGACGCGGCCGATCCGGTCCTTGTGGGGCCGACGCGCAAGGCCGCGCTCAATCGGCATCGCGCGCCTCCGTGGCCGGCTGGCCGGCCGCGTGCGCCGGGCGCACGACGAGCGCGCCGAGCGCCGCGAAGCTCGGCGCGGCGAACACGTCGGCGAGCGCGAGCGCGAAGCCGGCCGCCCGCGCCGCGTCGACGAAGCGCACGACGTCGAACGACGTCGCGCCTGCTTCGAACAGGTCGTCGTCCGACGCGGGCGCGGCGCGATCGAAGCACGCACGCCACACGCCGGCGAGCGCGTGCGCGCAGCGGCCGGCCGCGTTTGCGTGCGCGTTTGCGGTGCGCGAAGGCGGCGGCGACATCGTGGCGAGCGCATCGTGGGCATCGTGGGCATCGAGCGGAAAGCGCGCGGCGGACGCGCCGAGCGCGCGCGCCGGCGCATCGACGAAGCCGCGCACGACGTCGAGATAGTCGGCCGCGAGCGCGGCGACGAACGCGCCGTCGACGCGTTCCGTCGCATACGAGAACGCGCCCGTCACGCGGCCGTCCGGATGCTCGACGATATCGAGCTCCAGTTCGAACACGACGCGATGCCGGACGTCGTTGAATTCGTCGACGGCGAGCCCCGCCCAGTCGCGCGCGGCGGCGCCCGCCGGCCGCAGGTAGTTGAACATCACCTGGAACAGCGGATTGCCGTTGACCACGCGCGGCGCGCGCAGCGCGGCGACGACGTCGGAAAACGGCGCGTCCGCGTGCGCGTAGGCGGCGAGCGCCGCGTCGCGCACGGCGGCGACGAGCGTCGCCGGCGTATCGGCGCTCGTCAACCGCGTGCGCACGACGACCGCGTTGATGAAGAGCCCGAGCGAGCGGTCGGCGGCGTTGCCCGTCAGCTCGCGCGTCGACGCGAGCACGCCGACCGGCTGGTCGGTCGCGCCCGTCGCGCGGTAGAACGCCGCGTTGAGCGCCGCGTGCAGCAGCATCGGCAGCGTCGCGTGCGCGTCGAGCGCCATCGCGCGCGCTCGGCGCACGAGCGCATCGTCGAGCTCGAACGCGAGACGGCCCGCGTCCCAGCGCGGCGCGACGGCGCGGCCCGCGCGCGGCGGCGGCAGCGCGTGCGACGGCGCGCCCGCGAGCGCTTCGCGCCAGAACGACAGACGCGCGTGCGGCGCGGCGGCCGGCAGCACGAGCGCGTCGGCCGCCGGCGCTTGGGGTGCTTCGGTTGCTTCTAACGGCTCGGCCACGTGGCCGCCCGCCAGCCGCGCGACGTAGGCCTCGTGGACCGCGTCGAGCCACAGATCGATCGACTGGCCGTCCGACACGATGTGATGAACGACGAGCGACAGCACGTGATCGGTCGCGCCGAGCCGGATCACGCGCACGCGCCACAGCGGCGCGTCGGCGGCGAGATCGAACGGCGAGAGCGCGTCGGCGTCGGCCAGGGCCGCGGCGGCGGCGAGCCGCGCGGGCTCGTCGGCCAGCTCCGGCTTCGCGCCGAGATCAACGATCGGCAATCCGGCGTCCCGCGCCGGCGCGATCCGCTGGCCCGGCGCGCCGTCCGCCCGCGCGATGATCCGCGTGCGCAGCGCCGGATGACGGGCCGCCGCGTGCGCGAACGCGGCGGCGAGCGCGTCGACGTCGAGCGCGCCCCGAAGCCGCAGCGCGACCGGAATGTTGTACGCGGCGCTGTCCGGCTGGGCGCGCCACAGGAACCACAGGCCGCGCTGCGCGGCGGACAGCGGCAGCACGCCGTCGGCGTCCGGTGCGTACGATGTCGCAGGCGCGTCGCCCGCGCCGTGCGCCGCTTCCGCGCGCGCGGCGGCGGCGACGCGCTGCGCGTAAGGCGCGAGAATCGGCGCTTCGAACAGCGCGCGCACCGGCACGTCGCGCGCGAGCCGCTCGGCGACGCGAGTCGCGACGCGCACCGCGGCGAGCGAATGGCCGCCCAGCTCGAAGAAATGATCGGCGCGGCCGACTCGCTCGACGCCGAGCACGTCGCGCCAGATGTCCGCGAGCACCGTTTCGACGTCGTCCACGGGCGCTTCGTACGCACGCGCGACGTGCGCGGGCTCGGGGAGCGCCGCGCGGTCGACCTTGCTGTTCGCGTTGCGCGGCAGCGCGTCGAGCACGACGATGTGCGCGGGCACCATGTAGTCGGGCAGCGTGCGGCGCAGGTGTGCGTCGAGCCCGGCCGCGTCGGCGCGCCGTGCGCGCTCGCGCGCGTCGCCCGTCAGCTCGACGTACGCGACGAGCCGCGCCTCGCCGCCCTTGCCGAACACGACCGCGACCGCCTCGCGCACGTCGTCGTGCGCGGCGAGCTGCGCCTCGATCTCGCCCAGCTCGATCCGCAGCCCGCGCAGCTTCACCTGATGGTCGATGCGGCCGATGAAGTCGAACACGCCGTCCGCGCGGCGGCGCACGAGATCGCCCGTGCGATAGAGCCGCGCGCCCGGCGCGCCGTACGGATCAGGCACGAAGCGCTCGGCCGTGAGCGCCGCGCGGCCCAGATAGCCGCGCGCGACGCCGATCCCCTCGCCGCCCAGGTACAGCTCGCCGATCACGCCGACGGGCAGCGGGTTGAGGCGCGCGTCGAGCACGTGCGCGGTGCGCGCGCCGACGAGCGTGCCGATCGGCAGATACGCGGCATCCGCGAGCCTCGCCGGATCGTCGCCCGGCTCGAACATCCACAGCATCGGCGTGATCACGGTCTCGGTCGGCCCGTAGCCGTTGACGACGCGTGCGTTCGGAAACGCGCGGCGCATCAGCGCGAACGCTTCGCGCGACGTCGCCTCGCCGCCGACCGTGATCGAGCGCAGCGTCGGCGGCGCGCCGTGCTCGAGCGCCCATTCGGCGAGCTGCGTCGCGCAGCCGGGCGGCACGTAGGTCATCGTCACGCCTTCGCGCGCGATCAGCGCGCAGGTCCGCGCGGGCGGCCACAGCGTGTCGGCCGTCACCGCGACCGCCGCGCCCGACAGGTATTGCGAGAACCAGCCTTCGTGCGCGCCGTCGAAATTGACCGACTGGAACAGCATGAACACGTCGCGCTCGGTCGCGCCGTAGCGCGCGGCAATCGCGTCGCAATGGCGCGCGAACGCGCCGTGATCGACGACGACGCCCTTCGGCTTGCCGGTCGAGCCCGACGTGTAGATCACGTACGCGGCCTGATGCGGCGATACGTCCGGCAGCGCGACGCCGTCGATCTCGGCGTCGGGGATCTCGTCGTCGACGAGCCACGCGTGCGCGGCGCCCGTCAGCGGCAGCGCGTCGACGCTGCCTCGCTCGGTGATCACGTGTGCGATCTGCGCGTCGTCGAGCATCTGCGCGAGGCGCTCGCGCGGATGGCCCGGATCGAGCGGCACGAACGCGCCGCCCGACTTGAGCGCGGCGATCAGGCCGACGAGCAGGTCGACGGACCGCGACAGCGCGACGCCGACGCGCATTTCCGCGCGCACGCCCGCCGCGACGAGCCGTTTCGCGAGCCGCGTCGCGCGCTGCTCGACCTCGCCGCGTGTGAGCGCCCGCTCGACGTCGGCGACGCCGCGCGCATCGGGACGGCGGCGCGCGTGCCAGGTGATCCGGTCGTGGACCGAGACGAACGGCTCGTCGAATGGCTTGCCGGAAGATTTGCCCGAAGACTCGCCGGAAAGTTCGCCGACAGGCGATCGCCCCGAGAACGCCTCGCCGCGCTCGCGATCCGCGAAGTCGTGCGTCTCGCCGTTCCACGCGGCGAGCTCGCGACGCTCCGAATCGGGCAGCCATTGCAGGTCGCCTATCGCCGTGCCGGGCGCATCGACCGCGTGCGCGAGCAGCTCGACAAAGCGTGCGGCAAGCCGCTCGATCGCATCGGCGTCGAAGATGTCGGTCGCATAGACGAAGCGCGCGTCGAGCCCGCCGTCGTCGCGCTCGTCGAAGCTCAGCGCCAGGTCGAATTTCGCGTACGGCATGCCCGACGGCAGCTCGGTCGCGCGCACATCGGCGAACGACGGCAGCGCGCGGTGCGCGCCATACGCGGCCATCACCTGAAAGAGCGGATGGTGGCTCGCGCTGCGCGTGACGCCGAGCGCGTCGATCACCTGGTCGAACGGCACGTCCTGATGCGATTGCGCGTCGACGAGGCTGTGCTGTGTCGCGTCGACGAGCGTTTCGAACGCGCGCGTCGCGCCCGTTTGCGCCGCGAGCGTCAGCGTGTTCACGAAAAAGCCGATCAGCCCGACGGTCTCTCCGCGCTCGCGATTCGCCGACGGCACGCCGATCCGGATCTCCGGCTCGCCCGACGCGCGCGCGAGCAGCGTCGCGAGCGCGGCGAGCAGCACCGCGAAAGGCGTCGCGCGGCGCGTCTGCGCGAGCGCGCGCGTGCGCCGCGCGAGCGCGGCCGGCACGTCGAACGTGTGGCGCGCGCCGCCCGGGCTGCGCTGCGCGGGCCGCGTCGCCGCGCCGGGCAGCAGCAGCACGTCGCGGCTCGCGTCGAGCGTCGCGCGCCAGTAAGCGAGCTGACGCTCGCACTCGCCCGCGTCGAGCCAGCGGCGCTGCCAGAGCGCGTAGTCGGCGTACTGGATCGGCAGCGGCGCGAGCGACACCGCGTCGCCCGTCGCGAACGACCGATAGAACGACGACAGCTCCGCGAGCATCACGTCGGCCGACCAGCCGTCCGACACGATGTGATGCGTCGTGAGCACGAGCCAGTGAACCGACGCGTCGAGCCGGATCAGATGCGCGCGCAGCAGCGGGCCGTGCGCGAGATCGAACGGCTCGGCCTCGTCGCGTGCGGCGACGTCCGCCGCGCGCGCGTCGCGCGCCTCGGCGGGCACGCCGGCGAAATCCGTGAAGCGCCACGGGCAGCGCGTCGGCGCGTGCACCGTCTGCAGCACGCCGTCGGCGCCTTCGGCGAACGTCGTGCGCAGCGCTTCGTGGCGCGCAATCAGCGCGTCGCACGCCAGCCGCAGCGCGTTTGCGTCGAGCGCGCCGTCGAGGCGCAGCCGCTCGGTGATGTGGTAGGCGGCCGATTCGCCGAGCAAGCGCGCGTGCAGCCAGAGACGCGTCTGCGCGAACGACGCCGGCACGCTCGCCGCGCGGTTCTCGCGCGGGGGGATCGGCAGCATCCGGAAATCGATCCCCGCGTCGCCGAGCTTGGCGAGGAACTGCTTGCGCTGCGTGTCGGGCAGCCGCGCGAAACGCGCGGCGAGCGACAGCAGATCGGGAGTGGCGGTCATGCGGGCTCCTTACTGGGCTTCGAGCTCGCCGAGCAGCGCGTCGATCGCGCTCGCGGCGTCGTGGTCGCGGCCGGCGTCGTGTGCGCGGTCGATCGCCGCCGCGCAGCGCGCGAGCGTGCGCTCGTCGAAAATCGTGCGCAGCGGCAGCGTCAGCGCCCACTGCAGGTTCGCCTGCGCGTTCGCTTGCGCGGCGAGCAGCGAATGGCCGCCGAGCATGAAGAAATCGTCGTCGCGGCCGATTTCCTGCAGCTTCAGCACGCGCTGCCAGATCGCCGCGAGCGCGCGCTCGGTGTCGGTGCGCGGCGTGTCGATGACCCGCTCGTCGAACACGGGCGCGGGCAGTGCGCGGCGATCGCACTTGCCGTTCGGCGTGACGGGCAGCGCGTCGAGCGCGACGAGCTGCGCGGGCACCATGTATGCGGGCAGTTGCGCGCGCAGCCGTTCGATCTGCGCGGCGCCGTCGAACTCGGCGGCCGCCGTGCAGGCGACGTAGCCGACGAGCCGCTCGTCGCGCACGATCACGACGGCGTCATGGACGCCTTCGGCCGCGCGCAGCAGCGCCTCGATCTCGCCCAGCTCGATCCGCTGGCCGCGCAGCTTCACCTGCGTGTCGATCCGGCCGAGATAGTCGAGCGCACCGTCCGCGCGCCGTCGCGCGAGGTCGCCCGTCCGGTAGAGCCGCGCGCCCGCCGCGAACGGGTCGGGCACGAAGCGCTCGGCCGTCAGCGCCGCGCGGCCGACGTAGCCGCGCGCGAGCCCCGCGCCGCCCAGGTACAGCTCGCCCGTCGCGCCGGCCGGCACCGGATGCAGCGCCGCGTCGAGCACGTGCAGTTGCACGTTCGCGATCGGATGGCCGATCGGCACGGCGGCGCCGGCCGCGTCGCCGGCCGTGCAGGTCCAGTGCGACACGTCGATCGCCGCTTCGGTCGGCCCGTACAGGTTGTGGAGCGTCGCGTGCGGCAGCAGCGCGGCGACGCGCGCAACGAGCTCGGGCGCGAGCGCCTCGCCGCTCGCGACGATCGTTTTCACGCTCGCGCAGCGCGCGGCGGCGCCGAAATCGTCCAGATGCGCGACGAACGCGGCAAGCATCGACGGCACGAAATGCAGCGTCGTCACGCGATGCGCTTCGATCGCGGCGACGAGCCGCGCCGGATCGCGATGGTCGCCGGGCGCCGCGATCGCGAGCTTCGCGCCGACGGAAAGCGGCCACACGAACTCCCACACGGACACGTCGAAGCCGAACGGCGTCTTGTGCAGCACGACATCGTCGGGCGTCAGGCGATACGCGTGCTGCATCCACGCGATCCGGTTCGCGAGCGCGCCGTGCGTGTTGCCCGCGCCCTTCGGCTTGCCGGTCGAGCCCGACGTGTAGATCAGGTACGCGAGCTGGTCGGGTGCCACGGCAGCGGCGGCAGCGGTGTCGGCCGTCGCGGCGGGGAGCGCCGCCGGCGCGCGCTCGATCAACTCGTCGACAGTGACGACGACCGCGTCGGCGCCCGCGAGCGCCGCGTCGACGTGCGCACGCAGATGCGCTTGCGTGATCACGACGGGCGGCTTCGCGTCGCCGAGCAGATACGCGATCCGCTCGGCCGGATAGTCCGGATCGACGGGCAGATACGCAGCGCCCGCCTTCATCGCGCCGACGAGCGCGACGACCATGTCGAACGAGCGCTCGACGCACAGCGCGACGACCGAGTCGGGCCGCACGCCGGACGCGGCGAGCGCCGCCGCGACGCGGCCGGCCTTGTCGTCGAGCTCGGCGTAGCGCATCCGCTCGATCGCGCCGTTGCCGCTTGGGTCGGCGAATTCGAGCGCGATCGCGTCGGGCCGCGCGCGCGCGGCCGCCTCGAATTGCGCGAAAAGCGGCGCGCGCTGCGCGTCGGGCCAGCTCGCACCGGTCGCGTTGCAGCGTGCGATCAACGCGAGATCGTCTGTACCGGCGCACGAGATCGCGCCGAGCGGCGCATCCGGATTCGCGCTCAGACCGTCGATGCACGCGGCGAACGCGCGGTGCAGCGCTTCGACGCGCGCCTGTCCGATCCGCGCGGGATCGTAGCCGTAGTCGATCGACAGCGTCTCGCCCGCTTCGATCACGAGCGTCACCGCGAAATCGGTCGCCTCGATGTTGCGCAGGTCGCGCTTTTGCAGCGCGCGCGGATCGCGCCCCTGCCACGCTTCGTCAACCGGATAGTTTTCGAACACGACGAGCGTGTCGAAGAGCGCGCCGCCCGCGCCCGCCCATTGCTGGATCTCGTAGAGCGGCGTGTGCGCGTGCTCGAGCGCCGCCGCGTTGTCGCGTTGCAGGCTCGCGAGCCAGTCGCGCGCGGCGAGGCGGGGCTCGGGTGCGGTGATCACCGGCAGCGTGTTGATGAAGAGGCCGAGCACCGTGTCGACGTCGGGCAGCGCGTCCGGGCGCCCGGCGACCGTCGCGCCGAACGCGACAGCCGCATGGTGCGTCGTGCGCTGCAGCGCGAGCGCCCATGCGCCCTGCACGATCGTGTTGACGGTCACCTTGAGCCGGCGCGCGACGTTGGCAATGCGCGCGGTGTCGGCGGCGGACAGCGCGGCGCGCCAGTTCGCGCGGCCGGCCGTCTCGTGCGCGGCTGCGCCGTTGCCGGACGCGTCGTTCGCGCCGCGCTCGCGTTCGGCGACGTGCGTCGGCTCGTCGAGCCGCGCGAGCCGATCGAGCCAGAACGCGCGGTCGGCGTCGGCGTCGCGCCGCGCGAGCCATGCGATGAAATCGCGATAGCGCGTGCGCGCCGGCGCGGCGAACGGATTCGCGCGCGGCGGCTCGATGTAGTCGCGCAGCACGTCCGCGAAGAGGCGCGCAGTGCTCCAGCCGTCGAGCAGCAAGTGATGGCGGGTCCAGACGAGACGCCATGCGGTCTCGCCCGTCCGGATCAGCGTCACGCGCATCAGCGGCGGCGTCGCGAGATCGAAGCCGCGCGCGCGGTCGTCGGCGAGCCACGCATCGAGCGCCGCTTCGAGGTGCGCAGCGTCCGGATGCGCGCCGCGCCAGTCGATGGTCTCGACCGGCATCCGCGCATGACGATGGACGACCTGCATCGGCGCCGCTTCGTGCGCGGCGAAGCCGGTGCGCAGGATGTCGTGGCGCGGGACGGCTGCATCGAACGCGGCGCGCAGCCGCTCGACGTCCGGATCGACGAGCGTCGCGACGAGCTGGTTCACGTACGTCGCCCGCTCCGGCGCGAACAGCGAATGGAACAGGATGCCCTGCTGCATCGGCGACAGCGGATAGATGTCGTCGATCGCGCGCGCATCGAACGGCAACCGATCGAGCGCCGCCTGCGTGAGTCCGGCTGCGCGCGCGAGCGGATAGTCGCCCGGCGTGGCGCCCGCGCCGCGCTCGGCGATGCGCGTCGCGCATGCCGCCGCGAGCGCGCGCAGCGCGGCGTCGAATTGCGCGGCGAGCGCGTCGATCGTCGCGCGGTCGAACTGCGTCGCGCCGTACACCCAGTGCACTTTCAGCGCGCGGCCGTCGTTCGCGTCGACGTACGCGTGGATCGCGAGCGCGTTGCCGATCGGACCCGCCGGGTCGCGCTCGCGGCCCGCGCCGCCGAAGCGCGGCACGAGCGCGGCGTCGCGCGGCGCGTCGAACTGGCCGAGGTAGTTGAAGGTCACGCGCGGACGCGTGACCGCGGCGAGCGCGGCGCGCGTCGCGTCGTCGCCGTAATGGCGCAGCACGCCGAAGCCGAGCCCCTTGTTCGGCACCGCGCGCAGCGCGTCCTTCACGCCGGCGAGCGTCGCGGCGGGCGTCGCCTCGACCGCGAACGCGACCGGATAGTGGCTCGTCAGCCAGCCGAGCGTGCGGCTCGCGTCGATGTCGTCGAACAGCGCCTCGCGGCCGTGCCCTTCGAGCTCGATCCGGCACGACGCCGCGCCCGCATGACGGCCGAGCGCGGCGACGAGCGCCGCGATCAGCAGTTCGACCGCGTGGGTCCGGTACGCGGCGTTCGCGTCGGTCAGCACGTCGCGCGTGAGCGCCGCATCGAGCGTCTGGATCACGACGTCGGCGTCGGCGTTGGTCGCCGGGGCGTCCGGATGGTCGAGCCGCAGGTCGTCGTGCGGCGCGGCGAGCGTCGCCCAGTACGGCAGCTCGGCGGCGAACGGCCCGGCCGGATCGCGGGCCGCGCGTGCGAGCCGGGCCGCCCATTCGGGCGCGCTCGCGCCCGTCGGCCCGAGCCGCACCGCGCGGCGCTCGCACGCGGCGCGGTACGCGGAATCGAGATCGTCGAGCAGCACGCGCCACGACACGCCGTCGACGATCACGTGATGGATCGCCAGATACAGCTTCGTCGCGCCCGCCGCTGTCCCATTCGGCAGCGCCGCCGCGAACGCGCACGCGAGCGGGCCGCGCGTCACGTCGAGCGTGCTTTGCAGCGCGTCGAACTGTGCGAGCGCGTCTGCTTCGTCGCGCGCGGCGGCGGCCGCGAGCGGCAGCGCGTCGAATGCGCGCGGCGCGTCGGCGAGCCGCCACGCGCCGTTCGCGCCCGTCGGCGCGAAACGCTGGCGGAACACGGGATGATGCGTCAGCCACGCGTCGAACGCGCGCGCGAACGCGTCGAAGTCGAACACGCCGGCGACGTCGAGCTCGATCGACTGGTTCCAGTGGCCGCGGCGCGGGATGTCGAGGTCGAAGAACCGAAGCTGCGCGGGCGTGAGCCGCGTTTCGTCCGATCGCGCGGCGGACGACGGCTGCGCGGCAGCGGCGCTCGCGTTGGCCGCCGCGCCGTCCTTCGGCGCGACGGCTTCGATCGCAACCGCGACGCGCGCGAGTTCGGCGATCGTCGGGCCGTCGAACAATTGCTTCGGCGTGAACTTGACGCCGCGCTTGCGCGAGCGCGCGATCACCTGCAGCACGAGGATCGAATCGCCGCCGAGCTCGAAGAAGTTGTCGTGGCGGCCGACGCGCGGCGCTTTCAGCACGTCGCGCCAGACGGTCGCGAGCGTCTCTTCGATCGGGCCTTGCGGCGCGTCCTCGTCGGCGGCCGGCGCGTTCGCGGGCGTCGCCGCGAGCGCGCGCAGCGCCGCGCGGTCGATCTTGCCGTTCGCGGTCACGGGCAGCGCGTCGAGCACGACGAGCGCGGCGGGCACCATGTAATCGGGCAGGCGCGCGGCGAGCGCGTCGCGCAGCGCATCGCCCGAAAGACACGCGCCGGCTTCGGGCGTCGCGAACGCGACGAGGCGCAGCCGGGCGTCCTGCTCGACCGCGAGCGTCTCGGCTTGCGCGACGCCGGACAGCGCGCGCAGCGCGGCGCTCACCTCGCCCGGCTCGACACGATAGCCGCGGATCTTCACCTGATCGTCGAGACGCCCGAGGAAGTCCAACCGGCCGTCCGCGCGCAGCCGCACGCGGTCGCCCGTCCGGTAGACGCGCGCGCCCGCTTCGTGCGGATGCGGGACGAAGCGCTCGGCGGTCGCGCCCGCGCGGCCCAGATAGCCGCGCGCGACGCCGGGGCCGCCGAGATACAGCTCGCCGATCGCGCCGACGGGCACGCTCGCGCCTTGCGCGTCGAGCACGCACGCGTGCGCGTTCGGCAGCGGCCGGCCGAGCGGCACGCCGCCTGCGCCGGCCGCCGCCGCGCGCAGGTTTGCCTGAGCGGGCGCGGACGTGTCGCAGACGAGCGCGCCGACGGTCGCTTCGGTCGGCCCGTAGTGATTGATCACGCGGCAGCCGGGCTTGAGCGCGGCGATCCGCTCGACGAGCGCCCACGGCAGCGCCTCGCCGCCCGTCACCAGCGCGTGCGCGGGCAGCGCGTCGGCCGCGCGCTGCGCGTCGAGCAGCGCGTGCAGGTGGCTCGGCACGATCTTCAGCACGCCGACGTCGCGCGTCGCCATCTCGTGCGCGAAGCCGTCCGGATCGAAGGCCGCGTGCGCGGGCAACAGATGCAGCGTGCGGCCCGAGCACAGCGCGCCGAACAGCGTCGTATGCCCGAGGTCGGCCGCGACCGTCGACACCATCGCCATCGATGCGTCCGGTGCGAACGCGAGCTCGCCGAGCATCCCGGAGACGTAGTCGGCGAGCGCCCGATGCGAGACGACGACGCCCTTCGGCGCCCCCGTCGAGCCGGACGTGAAGATCAGATACGCGGCCTGTTCGGGCAACGGCGGCACGCGCGGCGCAGCGGCGTTCGCGAGCGACGCGTCGTGCGCGCACGCATCGACGTCCTGCACGGCGACGCCGTCGAAATCGCCGAGCGCGCCGAGATCGCCCGCCACGAGCATCCGGCGCGCGCCGCACGCGGCGAGCGCGGTCGCGATCCGCTCGCGCGGCGACGCCGGATCGAGCGGCACCGCGACCGCGCCCGACTTCAGCACGCCGACGAACGCGAGCGCGAAGCGCACCGAGCGCTCGATGCAGATCGCGACGGGCGTCTCCGCGCGCACGCCGCCACGGCGCAGCGCGAGCGCGACGCGGTTCGACGCGTCGTCGAGCTCGGCGAACGTGAGCTGCGCGTCCGCGTCCGCGAGCGCGATCCGGTGCGGATGCTCGGCCGCTTCGCGCGCGAACAGCGCGAGGACGTCAGACTCGGTCGCGAGCGGCCGGCCGGCGAGCAGCGCGCGCGGCGCGCCGCCCTCCGCGACCGCCAGCTCGGCGATCGCGCGATGCGGATGGCGCACCGCGTCTTCGACGAGCGCCGCGAAGCTGTCGAGCCACGCTTGCGCGGTCGCTTCGTCGAGCCCGTCGAGCACATATGCGGCGACGAATTCGATGCCGCGCGGGTCGTCGGTGAAATCGAGCGCGAAATCGAAGCGCGCGGCCGGATCGAGCCCCGGCGCCATCCGCACCGACGCGCCCGGCAGCGACGCGGACAATTCGAGATCGAACTGCTGGGCGAACTTGACGCGCAGCCACTCGTCGCCGCGGCGCACGGGCGGCTTCACCGCGTCGACCACCTTGTCGAACGGCACGTCCTGATGCGCGAACGCGCCGAACGCGGCGTCGCGCACCGAGGCGACGAGCAATTCGAACGACTGCGCGGGCGACACGTGCGCGCGCAGCGCGAGCGTGTTGAGGAACAGGCCGACGAGCGGCGCGGTCTCCGGACGCGCGCGCTGCGCGATCGGCGCGGCGACGGCGAGGTCGCGCTCGCCCGTCAGGCGAAACAGCCACGCGTCGAACGCGGCGAGCAGCACGGTGAACGGCGACGCGTGCAGCCGGCGCGCGGCATCGCGCACCGCCCGAGACACGGCGGACGAAAGACGCCGCGCGAGCCGGCCGCCGCGATAGTCGCGCTCGGTCGCGCGCGGCCGGTCGAGCGGCAGCGCGAGCGGCGCGGGCGCGTCGGCGAGCGCGGCGCGCCAGTAGGCGAGCTGGCGCGCGGTTTCGCTCGCATCGAGCGCGTCGCGCTGCCATTGCGCGTAATCGGCGTACTGGATCGGCAGCGCCGGCAGCACGGGCTCGCGGCCTTCGGCGAACGCCGCGTACGCGGTCGTCAGCTCGTCGAACGCGCAGCGCGAGCTCCAGCCGTCGCTGACCGCGTGGTGCGTCGTCAACAGGAAGCGCTGCGCGCCGTCGGCGAGCGTCACGAGCAGCGCGCGCACGAGCGGGCCGTCGGACAGATCGAACGGCGCGCCCGCGTGGCGCTCGGTCAATTCGGCCAGGCGCGCGGCGCGCGACGAATCGAACTCGCCGCGCAGATCGACGGCCGCGATCCGCACCGGCAGTGTCGCATGGATCCGCTGCACGACGATTCCGTCGTCGTTCTCGACGAGCGTCGTGCGCCACGCCTCGTGACGCGCGATCAGCGCATCGAGCGCGCGCTGCAGCGTGTCGAGGTCGAGCCCGCCGTCGACGTCCCAATGGAACGACACGTGATAGGCAGCGCCCGCATCCTGCGTGCGCGCGAGCACCCAGAAGCGCTGCTGCGCGAACGACGCGGGACGCTCAACGGCGCCGGCCGCGTTGTCCGCATCGGCGCGCGCCGTCGGCGCGGCGGCCACGACCGGCCGATCCGCTTCCGGCTGCGCGCCGTCGATCCGCGCGGCGAGCTCGGCAAGCGGCGCGTCGTCGAAAATCGCATCGAGCCGCAGATCGACGCGCCATTCGAGCCGGATCGCGGCCTGCAACTGCATGGCCGCGAGCGAATCGCCGCCGCGCACGAAGAAGCGGTCGACGCGGCCGATCGGCGCCCGATCGTTCAGCAGGCGCTGCCACAGCGCGGCGACGCGGCGCTCCGTGTCGGTGCGCGGCGCGTCGAAATCGGCGGCGGCCTCGACGGGCTGCGCCGCGACCGCGTTGCGCAGCGCGGCGCGGTCGAGCTTGCCGTTCAGCGTGTAAGGCAGCTTGTCGAAACGCACGAACCGATGCGGCAGCCATGCGGCCGGCAGATGCGCGGCGACGTGGGCGCGCAGCGCATCGTCATCCGGCTGTCGTTCGAACGCAGGATGGCCGGCGAGCGTCTCGGTTCGCGGCGCGGCGAGCGCGACGCACGCGATCAACTGCGTGCGCCCGCCCGCCGTCTCGGCGAGCACGCCCGCGTCGCGCACGCCGGGATGCGTGAGCAGGCACGCGGCGATCTCGCCCGGCTCGACGCGCACGCCGCGCACCTGGACCTGATCGTCGATCCGGCCCAGATAGTCGAACGAGCCGTCGGCGCGCTCGCGCGCGAGGTCCCCCGTCCGGTAGATCCGCGCGCCGGGCTCGCCCGTCGGGTCCGGCGCGAAGCGCTCGGCGGTCAGCGCCGGGCGGCCGTGATAGCCGCGCGCGAGACACGCGCCGCCGAGCAGCAGTTCGCCTGCGTCACCGTGCGCGATCGATCCGTCCGCCCGCTCGACGCGCGCGACGCGCCAGCCGATCGGCCAGCCGATCGGCAGCGACGCGTAGCCGTTGCCGTCGTCGAGCGCGGGCGTCGTGCCCGGATCGACCGGCCAGAGCATCGGCGAGATCACGGTCTCGGTCGGCCCGTAGCCGTTGACGAGGCGGATCGAAGGAAACACGCGGCGGATCTCGTCGAACGCGTCCTGCGACATCGCCTCGCCGCCGAACAGCAGCACGCGCAGCGACGGCGGCACGCCTTCGCGCGCGCACACCGCCGCGAACTCGCGCAGGTACGCGGGCGGCAGCGTCGTGTTCGTCACGCGCTCGCGCGCGATCAGCGCGTGCGCGGCGTCGGGCGGGAACGGCGGCGGATCGCTGACGACGACGCTGCCGCCGACCGCGAGCGGCACGAGCCACGCCTCGATCGCGACGTCGAAATTCACCGACGCGAAATGCAGCACGCGATCGTCGGGCCCGATCGGCAGCGATTCCGCGAGCGCGTCGCCGTGCGCGGCGAGCGGACCGTGCTCGACGACGACCGCCTTCGGCGTGCCCGTCGAGCCGGACGTATAGATCATGTAGGCGGCCGCGCGCGGATGCACCGCATCGCCCGCGTCGTCGCCGTGCACGCGCGGCGCGGCCGGGTCCGGCTGCGCGACGCTCGCGACGTCGAGGCACTGCGCGAAGCGCGCGCGCATCGCGGCGTCGGCCGACGCGTCGACGATCCCGTGCGCGAGCCCCGCGTCCTGCGCGACCCAGTCGAGCCGCGCGGCCGGATGGCGCGGATCGAGCGCGACGAACACGCCGCCCGCCTTCATCACCGCGAGGAGCGCGACGAACAGGTCGCACGAGCGTGCGACGCACACGCCGACCCGCACTTCCGCCGTCACGCCCACTGCGCGCAGTTGCGCGGCGAGGCGCGCCGCGCGGTCGTCGAGTTCGCCGCGCGACAGGCGCACGGTGTCGGGCGTGAACGACGCAAGCGCGGGCGCGTCGGGATCGCGCCGCGCGAGCGCGTGGATTCGTTGATGCAGCGCAATCGGAAAGCTCGTCATAGGGCGTGAAGTCCGTTGGATCCGGCCGCTTGGGCCGATTCGTTCATGTCGCCGGCCGCGAAAGGAAAGGGCCGCTTCAACAGTGAGACGAATCACGCGTGAAATTTTTTACCGCGCTGTTTACCCGGCGCGGCGGCGGGCGTGTGGCCGGCGCGCGCCGTGACGGCTGGGCAGGCGCGCCCGGACGCCATCGACGCCTGCCAAAGCGAACGCCGCGGGTAAAGATTCCGCCCGCCCGTTCGTCTAGCAGGCAGAGGGCGCGCACGCGCCTCGCCGTCCGCTTCGCCGCGTCGAAGCGCCGTCCCGATCTTCATTCGACTCGTAACCTGCCGATGACCGCTGCCACCGGGCGCCTCGACGCCCCGCCCCCGACCGATTCCGGACCCGCCGCGAAGTACGCGCGGCGCCTGATCCTCGCGCTCCTGAAGCGCTCACGCGGCGCGTTCGCGATCGCGCTCGCCGCATGCGTGCTGAACGGGGCGTCGAGCGTGCTGCTCGTCGCGACGTTGAGCCGGGCGCTGTCGCAGCCTGGGGCGGCCGACGCCACGCTCGCGTGGCGCTTCGGGCTGTGCGCGGTGATCGCGCTCGTGACCCGGATCGTCACCGGCGTGCTGTTCGCCCGCCTGTCGCAGGACACGATGGCGCAACTGCGCGAGCACGTCGCGCGGCGCGTCGCGGCGGCCGAGCTGCAGGACGTCGAACGGATCGGCGCGGCGCCCGTCCAGTCGGTGCTGACCGACGACGCGACCAACGTGTCGATGCTGTTCTTCGCGCTGCCGAACCTCGTGATGCACGGCTCGATCGTGTTCGGCTGCCTGGGCTATCTCGCGTGGCTGTCATGGCCCGTGTGCCTGCTCGCGGTCGCGGCGATCCTCGTCGGCTCGCTCGGCTACCACGCGGGCGACAAGCGCGCGATCGCCTGGCTCGAGGACGCCGGTCGCTCGCAGGACAAGCTGTTCGGCTACCTCGGCGCGCTTTTTTCGGGCGCGAAGGAGCTGAAGCTGCATCAGGCGCGCTCGCGCCAGTTCGTCGACGGCCAGTTGGGCGCCGCGATCGCCGAAGTGCGCGACCATCGCCGCCGCGCGTTCAGCGCGTACGCGATCGGCGTCGGCTGGATCGTGTTCCTGTTCTACGTGTTCCTCGGCGTCGCGGCGTTCTGGCCCGCGCTCGGCGTGCGCGGCAACGGCCCCGCCGCATCCGGCTACGTGGTCGTGTTCCTGTTCATGCTGCTGCCGCTCGACGGCCTCCTGAACAACGTGCCGACGCTGAACGCGGCGCGCGTGTCGCTCGAGCGGATCGAGAAGCTGATGGCGCAGTTCGGCGCGCTGCGCACGGCGCCGCCGCCCGACGAGCGCGCATCGCACGTGCCGTTCGACACGCTCGCGCTGCGCGGCGTCACGCATTCGTACTTCCACGAGCGCGACGAGCGGATGTTCCGCGTCGGCCCGATCGACCTGACGCTGAAGCCGGGCGAGCTCGTGTTCATCGTCGGCGGCAACGGCAGCGGCAAGACGACGCTCGCGAAGGTGCTGACGGGCCTCTACGAGCCCGAGAGCGGCGCGATCGAGCTCGACGGCAAGCCGATCGGCCTCGCCGAGCGCGCCGCGTACCGCGAGCGCTTTTCGGCGGTGTTCAACGACTTCCATCTGTTCGACGCGCTGCTCGGCATCGTCGATCCGAGCGACGCGGCGCGCGCGCAGGCCGACGCGCGCGCGAACGCGCTCGTCGCGAAGCTCTCGCTCGATCACAAGGTGCAGGTCGTCGACGGCGCGTTCTCGACGCGCGCGCTGTCGACGGGGCAGCGCAAGCGGCTTGCGCTCGTCGTCGCGTATCTCGAGGATCGGCCGCTGTATCTGTTCGACGAGTGGGCGGCGGATCAGGACCCGGCGTTCAAGGCGGTGTTCTACGAGCAACTGCTGCCGGAGCTGCGCGCGCGCGGCAAGACGGCGATCGTGATCAGCCACGACGACCGGTACTTCCCGATCGCGGATCGGGTGCTCAAGCTCGATAACGGGAAGATCGTCAGCGAGACCTACGGGGCCGAGCGGGCAGTGTTGGCGAATGGGACGGCGGGCTGATTCGGAACGGAATCGTCGTGCGCGGGGCGGTCATGGACGGCCCCGCGGTCGCGTCCGCGCGGACGTGTCGCTCGTTCGAGCGGGAGCGCGCGCACGCATTGCCGCTCGAGGGCTTTCTCTTCGCGATCTCGCGGGCATGCGTCTTCCCGACAATCAAGGCGAGACGCGGAATTGCGCCCGACCGACGTCAGCCCGCAGCGCTCTCGCAATCTGCCGCCTGGCGCCGAGATAGCGACGCATGCTGTTTGGGTCCGGCGTCGCCTGGGTAGTCGCGGAGCGGATTCAAATACCATCGTTCTGCTGACGCCGCAGCCGCTTGACCACCGAAAACGGCACGACGCCCATGACGTTAACGGGGCGTTCTGCGGACCACCCATCGGCGGTAACGCCGTGTCTGGCATGCGGCGGCGAGTTGCTGAAACACCAGGGCCTTGAGCGGCGAGACGTCCGGATCGACCGCACGTCCCTCGCTGAGCCGCTTGAGCTGAAACTTGAGGACCGCCATATTGGCCAGCGAGCCCAGCGCCTTGTTCTTCCAGGCAATCGGACGCAGCGTCGGCGCGTTGTCCTTGCCGTCCTGCCAGTCGCGCGGCAGGTTCGGATCGATCGATAGCGCCATTGCGATGCCAACCATCGCGATGCCGCTGTCGATCACCGCCTCGGCCACCGCGCGGCGGCGAATGCCGCCCGTGACCATCAAGGGCATGCGCGCAACCGCCACGATATCGCGCGCGCATTCAAGGAAGTACGCTTCGCGCGCAAGCGTGCGGCCGTCGCGGGCTTGTCCCTGCATGGCCGGAACCTCATAGCTTCCCCCGGAACGCTCCGTCGGATAACGGCACGGTCAACTGCGTGGCCCATGTCACCGCGCAAACAGTCAGGATGACTGCGCGAATCCGAGTGGCTGAAACGGGGCGGCCGCGGAGTGATCGCGTCGTGCGGATGTCGGCCGAAGTCCGGAACCCAGAACCCAGAACCCAGAACCCAGAACCCAGAACCCAGAACCCGGAACCCGGAACCCGGGGCCGGATCGTGGACATTCGAGCGTCGATCGTGCCCCGGCTGCGGACCGTCAAGCGCCGATCGTCCACGCGATCGCCCCACAACCTGACTACACCACGTCGGATCCTCAATTCGCCGCCGGGCGCGAGAACCGTTCTCGACGACCGAAGTTTGTCAGAGGGATATGCGCGACTATACTTTTATCGTCTGACGAGATTGGCCCGATCTATGGTCGCAACCTGACCACGACGCATGCGCAACTCGACGCATGAGGCGACCCGGCAAGCCGACGTCGACACCTTGAACCCCAAGTCGCCGCCAGCGCGGAGCAACCTGAAAACGTCCAACCCGTACAGAGCAATCGAATGTCTGCGGCCTGATCCGTCGCCGCGAAGTCTGCGAGCGACCTCGTGCAGCCGGTTGGTTCGGTACGGCTGCGATCACGATGGGCGAGATCGATGCGCCCCCTTCATGTGTTCGGCGCCCGTTTTTTTCCGGCGACGCGCCCAAGGGTCGGTTCGTAGCAGCGCCAACCGATAGCGGGATCAGGCTTGCGGGGAGAACCTGGCATGCGCTTTCAATCGAGGCTTCATCACGAACAGGGCGGATCCGGGCCTTCCGCCGAACCGCACTGGCCGCCGAGGGGGACACGGCCCGCCAGACGCGCGGCGACTGCCTCGGCCGGCGCGTGGCATTTGTCCAGGAACCACCACGGGGCCGCTGAAAGGCATCGCGCGAACGAACAGATCGCGACGGTCAATCGCCGCGTGCTGGTGATCGACGGCGATGATGCGACTCACCAGGATTTCCGCAAGATTCTCGTGGGCAAAGCAACCGTGCGGGCCACCACCCAGCCGCCCTTTTCCGGCGAGGCTCCAGCCGCTCGCGAAGCGTTTCAGGTCGATTCCGCGTATCAGGGCCAGGAAGCGCTCGAACGGGTCGTGCGCGCGCTGGCGAAAAACAAACCCTATGCGATGGCCTTTATCGACATGCATATGCGGCCCGGCCGGGACAGCCTTCGGACCATCGAACGACTCTGGCAAGTGGACCCGCAGTTGCAATTCGCGCTGTGCAGCTCGCAGTCCGATTACCCGCGAGGGACGTTGACGAGGCGCCTCGGCGCAGACCACCGCGTGCTCATCCTCAAGAAGCCGTTGGACAACATCGAGATCCGCCAGGCGGCGTGCGTGCTGACCACGAAGTGGCAGACGACCCAGGAAGCGGCCTTCAAGACGAGCGGCCTGGAAGAGGCTGTCGAGGAAAGAGCCAAAGCGCTTGCCGAAGCCGACATCTTCGTCCGGAACAGTCCGGTCATCCTTTACCGTCTGCGTGGCGAGCCTTCGTTTCCGCTCGTCTACATATCGCATGACATCACCCGATTCGGCCACGACCGCGCTGCGTTGCTGGCCTCGCCGGCGTGGGCCCACGAGCTCGTCGATCCGGACGATCAGGCCAAGATCGACGCGGCGCTCGCGCGCATCATGGAAAAGGACGTCGATGGCGTTTCGATCGAGATCCGCCTGCGCACCGGCGACGGCGCTTGCCGTTGTGTCGAGAATCGCTACGTGCCGGTCCGCGACGAGAGTGGACGGCTGATCGAGGTCGAAGGGATCATCATCGACATCACCGAGCGCAAGGCAGCGGAGGAAAAGATCGCGCAGCTCGCTCGCACCGACGCGCTCACGGGTTTGGCGAATCGGGCCAGCTTCGTCGCGCGGCTGTGGCAGGCTTTTGCCGCAGCCCAGCATGGCGGCACGGCGTTTGCGATCTTCCTCGTCGATCTCGACCGCTTCCAGCAGGTCAACGACAGACTGGGCTACCCGATCGGCGACCTGCTGCTCCGAGAGGCGGCAGAGCGTCTCGGGAACTGCATGCGCGCGAGCGACCTGGTTGCCCGGCTGGGCGGCGACACGTTTGCCGTGCTGCAAGGCGAGATGGACGAGCCGGCGAACGCCGGGGTGCTGGCGGCGAAACTTCAGACGGCGCTGGCATCTCCCTACCGGCTCGACGGCAACGATGTGCGTATCACGGCGAGCATTGGCGTTCGTCCATACGTCCAGGGCGACGAGGGGGCGGAGGCCATGCTGGCGCAGGCCGAATTAGCGCTCCTCCGCGCGCGGCACATGGGCGGCGGCCGGCATCGCTTTCATTCCGACGGGCTCGATCGGGCGGTGCTCGAACGTGTCGCACTCGCCGAAGACTTGAGGGGAGCGCTTGATCGCGGCGAGTTGGAGCTTCAGTACCAGCCCGAGATCGAGTTGTCCTCCGGAAATATTTTGGGAATGGAAGGCTTGGTTCGCTGGCATCATCCGGCGCGGGGCCTCGTTTCCCCCGGTGTTTTCATTCCGATCGCCGAGCGGAACGGCACCATGGCGGCGCTCGGACACTGGGTGCTGGACCAGGCGTGCCGCCAAATGAGCGCATGGCGCGACGAGGGGGTGGCCCCGCTGATGATCGCGATCAATCTGTCCCTGTTCGAGCTCAAGAGCGCTCGGGCGTTCGTGCGCGATGTCGCTGAAACCGCCGCGAAGTGGCGTCTCGCACCCTCCGATCTGGAGTTCGACGTGACCGAGACGACGCTCGCCAGGCTCGCGTGGGCGCAGTCCGACGTGCTCGCGCGGCTACATGAACTCGGCGCGAAGATCGCCATCGACGATTTTGGCAGCGAGTTCGCGTCATTCGACTACGTCAACGCATATCGCGTGAACCATCTCAAGATCGCGCAATCCCTGGTCCGGCGGTCCACCATCGATCCCGAAAGTGCGGCGACGATCCGCGCCATCGTCACCTTGGCGCGCGATATCGGGATCGGGGTCATCGCCCAGGGTGTGGAAACCGAGCAGCAGCGCGCATTGCTGGCTGCAACGAATCGGGCGACGAACGCGCAAGGCTTCCGTTTCAGCGAGGCGGTGGGGGCCGCTCGAGCCAGCGAGCTGCTGCGCCAAGGGCACATCGCGCCATGCGCGGGGGCCTGTTCGGAGGAGTAGGCGTTCAATCTCGATCGTCGCGGCGGCCAGTTCCGCCCGGCCTATCGCGCTGCCGACTCGTTTCGGTATGCGGTGGATGTCGAACCCGATGAGCTCGGCCGGGACGAAGGGATGATTGGCCGCGACCGCCGGCGCTTCCGAGGCTATCGGCGCAAGCCCGGCTCCGGCAGCGCCAGCAACCGCTCGGTCATCTCGTCAGCCAGCCTCAGCGCGGACATCGGCCCGCCGAATCCCCAGATATTCCGCTCGACGAGCGCGACCCGCCCGGCTCGCCGCGCCGGCACGAACCGCCAGATCTTCGAATCGAGCTTCGCGTCGAGCGGCACGCCCGGCTCCGTCGCGCTGACGAACAGCACCGCCACGTCAGGCTGCTTCAGCAGATCCTCCGACGTCACATACGCCGTGCCTTCGCGCGTCGGCTCGCCCGGCCACGGTTCGAGGCCGAGCGCGCGCGCGATGCCCGCCGACGCGCTGTTGCCCGTAAACGCCCAGTAGCGATCCGGCAACCCCAGCTCCTGCAGCCACGCGACGCGCTCGCCCGAGCGCCCCGCCGCCGCGATCCGCCGCGCGTCGCGCGCGAGTCCCGCGTCGACCCGCGCGTCAACCGCACGCGCCTGTTGCTCGCGCCCCGTCAGACAGCCGATCGTGCGCAGGATCGCCCGCGCCCAGTCGAACTGCGTGACCTGCCGCCCGTCCTGCACGTAGTTCGGGCTGTACTTGAACAGCACCGTCGGCGCGATCCGCGACAGCGCATCGAAGATCGGCGCATGTCGCAGCCCGACACCCAGAATCAGATCCGGTTTCGCGGCCGCGATCGCCTCGAGGCTCGGCTCCTGCCGCGTGCCGACGTCCGGCACGCCCGCGAGCCGCGCGTCGTCATAGCCGATCCAGACCGGGTAGTACGCGGGATCGGTCATGCCGGCCGGCGTGATGCCGAGCGCGGCGAGATCTTCGGCGAACATGAATTCGAGCACGACGATCCGCACCGGTCGCGCGGGCAGCGTGCGGCTGAATTGGGACACGGTCGGATCGTCGGCGAGCGCACGGCAGGCGGCGGGCGGCTCGCTTGCGCGCGCCGGTTGCGCCGTGCACGCGATGCCGGCGACGAACGCGGCTATGGCGGCCGACGACCGTGCGCGCCACGCGAGGCCCCGCGCGTGCGCCGGCCGCGTCGCGCATGCGCCGACCGACAGCCGCAGCCATCGCGCAAAGTGCGCCGTTCGCGTCGGCAGCATCCCGACCGTCTCGATCGGCAGCCGCAGGAACCTCGCGAACCACAAGCGAGAGATTGCTCTCGCCATCGCCGCGACGCTGGCATCGACCGGCATCGACATGAATCGCGGACGGCGCGACACGCGCGCCATCAATGCGCGGCGTCCTGCTTCGCGAGCTCGTCGTCGCACATCGTCAACAACAGCGGACAGCTTCCACACAGTTGGTCTTCCCCAGGAATTTCATTGCGCAGGCAGCACACGCGGCGCGCGCGGAACGGATCAGGCAGCCGTGCCGAGCACGGCTTCACGCGGCGCACCGGCAGCCGCAGCGGATTCGCGTCGCCGTGCGCGTCGACGGGACCGAACAGCCATGCGGCGTCGGCCGCCGCGCGCGGCATGTGCGCGCATTGCTCGAACAGATAGTCGAGCAGATTGCCCGCGTTGGCCCACAGCACGCGCGGCGACAGCTTCGCGAGCGCGGCGAGCGAATCGATCGTCGCGCGCAGATGATCGACGAGCGCCGCGTAACGCGGTGCGGGCTCGGATTGCGCGGGCCGCAGCGCATCGGGCTCGAAGATCAGCGCGATCGGCATCCCGGCGCGCAGCGCGACGCGCATCCGCGACGGCGTCATGTCGAGCGGCCGGCCGAGCAGCAGCGCGGCGGCGAAGCCCGCCGACGCGGCCAGGTTGAAGTAATACTTGCTCCATTGCGACAGCAGCGCGCGCGTGTGCGCTCCGGCATCGCCGCCGTACAGCGCGACCATCGCGCCGACGAGCGCATCGCGCCGGCTCGCGAGCGCCGCGGCCGGGATCACGTCCGGCGGCTCGCCGCCATCGACGGCGAACGCAGGCTCGTCGTGCGCATCGGGCGCGCCGAGCCACACGTGCTCGAGGTAATGCGCGATCGATGCCGGCGCGAGCGTCGAAAAGCGCGTCGCGCGAACGCACGCCGTCACCGCCCGCCCCGCCGCTCGCGTCGCGCTTCGGCAATCAAGAGCGCGAGCAGGTACGGCGCGCCGATCAGCGCGGTCAGCACGCCCGCCGGAATCTCGCGCGGCGCGAGCAGCGTACGCGCGGCGACGTCGGCGGCGGCGAGCACGAGCGCGCCGCACGCGGCGGCGACCCAGAGGCGCGTCGCATGCGTGCGCGCGCCGAGCATCGCCGCGAGATGCGGCGCCATCAGCCCGATGAAGCCGACCGGACCGACCGCCGCGACCGCCGCGCACGCGGCGAGCGTCGCGATCGTCAGCACGAGCGGGCGCAGCGCCGCGATCGGCAGGCCGAGCGCGGCCGCCTGATCGTCGCCGAGCGCGAGCAGATCGAGCGGCTTCGCGAGCAGCGCGAGCGTCGGCAGCGCGAGCGCGCACCACGGCAGCAGCGCGACGAGCTCGCCCCAACTGCGCCCATACGTGCCGCCGACGAGCCAGACGACGAAGCGCGCGGGCTGCACGCTCTCCTGCGTGATCAGCCATTGCGCGAGCGTCGTCCACAGCGTGCCGATCACGATGCCCGTCAGCGCGACGGCGAGCGGCGCGTAGCGATGCCGGCGATTGAGCAGGAGCGTCAGCGCGAGCGTCGCGCCGCCGCCCGCGAGCGATGCGGCGACGAGCGTCCCGTGCGCGGCGAGCGGCCATGCGACGAGCGTCGCAAGCGTCGCGAATCCCGCGCCTTGCGTGACGCCGAGCACTTCAGGCCCGGCGAGCGGATTGCGTACGATGCTCTGCATCAGCACGCCGGCGGCGCCGAGCAGCGCGCCCGCCAGCAGCGCGCACAGCAGCCGCGGCACGCGCAGGTCGAGCACCATCCGCGCGAGGTCGTCGCGCTGCGCGAGCGCGGCGAGCCAGCGTCCGGGGCCGAGCCACGCCGGGCCGAACGATGCGCCGATCACGAGCACCGCGCCCCCCATCAAGAACAGCAGCGACGCGACTGCCGGCCACGGCAGCACGGCGAGCGCCCGGACGACGCGAGCGCCGACGCGCGTGCTCGCCTGCGCATGCGTCGCCTGCTGCGCCGCGCCGGACCACGCGGCGCCCCGACGGATCATCGCGAGCATCAGCGGCGTGCCGACGAACGCGATCGCGACGCCCGTCGACAGCGTCGCATCGAGTCCGAGCGCGAGCACCGCGCTGTCGGTGACGAGCACGAGCGCGCCGCCCGCCAGCGCGGCGAGCGGCACGAGCGCGCCGAGCTTCGACGCTTTCGCGCCGCGCACCTGCCGCATCAGGTTCGGCGCGATCAGTCCGACGTACGACAGCGGCCCCGCGATGCTGACCGCGACGCTCGCGAAGCCCACCGCGGCGAGCGTCGCGGCAAGCCGCGCCGCGTCGACGCGCACGCCGGCCGCCGCCGCCGCATCGTCGCCGAGCGCGAGCGGATCGAGCGGCCGGATCACGAGCGGCAGCGCGACGACCGGCGCGACGAGCCAAAGGAGCGCGTCGCGCAGCCCGGCCGCGCCCGGTTGATAGAGGCTGCCGCTCGCCCACAACGACGCGCCGACGACCGTCTCTTCGAAGAACGCGAGCAAGAGCGTCGTGATCGCCGAGAACAGCAGCATGCAGACGCTGCCCGCGAGAATCAGCCGCAACGGCGTCGCGCGCCAGCCGCCCGCTGCAGCCGACACGCAGCCGGCGGCGACGAGCCCGCAGACGAACAGGAGCGGCACCGACGCATGGCCGGCGAACGCCGGCACGAGCATCGCGGCGATCAGGCCGAGTTGCGCGCCGCCCGTGATGCCGAGCAGATCGGGCGCGGCGAGCGGATTGCGCGTGAGCGCCTGAAACAGCGCGCCCGCGACCGCAAGGCAGCCGCCCGCGACGAGCGCCGCGGCGACGCGCGGCGCGGCGAGATCGAACAGCATGATGTGCGCGAGCTGGGCGGCGTCGCTGCCCGCCGGCGCGGCGAGCCACGTGCGCAATTCGGGCGCGAGCCGCATCGCGGCGACGACGACGATCAGCGCGACGAGCGCACCGGCGATCGTGCCGACACGGCTCGTCGCAACCGCGCGCGACACTCCCGATACGAGTGCGCCGCGACGCAGGCGCTTGCGGACGGCGAGCGTCGTCATGCGGCGAGATTCCGCTGCGCGCCAGCGCCCGCGCGACGCACGGCGGACTCGTCGGCTTCGCCGCTCACGTCGCCTTCGGCGCCGCCCGCCGTCGATTCGGCATCGAGCACGCCCTCATACGCGGGCACGCACATCGGCGCGCCGGTGAGCGGATGCGCGGTCTTCAGCATCGCGACGCCGAACGTCGCCAGCAGAGGGTGCGGTTCGAGCATTGCGTCGGGTGTGCCCTGCGCGACGATCCGGCCCGCGCGCATCAGTACGATTTCGTCGCTGTACGCGGCCGCCTGGTTGAGGTCGTGCAGCACCCAGACGATCGTCAGGCCGCGCTCGCGGTTGAGCCGCCGCAGTTCGCGCAGGATGTCGAGCTGGTGATGGATGTCGAGATACGTGGTCGGCTCGTCGAGCAGCACGATGGGCGCCTGCTGCGCGAGCGCCATCGCGATCCACGCGCGCTGCCGCTCGCCGCCCGACAGCGCCGCGACGTCGCGCGCCGCGTCGTCGGCGAGGCCCGTCGTCGCAAGCGCTTCGTCGATCGCGTCGCGATCGGCGCGCGACAGCCCGCGCAGCCAGCCGCCGTGCGCGTAGCGGCCGTATGCGACGAGCTCGCGCACCGTGAGCCCCGAGGGAATCTGGTTGAACTGCGCGAGCATCGTCAGCGTGCGCGCGAGCGCGCGCCGCCGGTACGAACCGAGCGGCACGCCGTCGATTTCGACGGCGCCCGACAGCGCGGGCTGCAGCCCGGCGAGCGTGCGCAACAGCGTGCTCTTGCCGCAGCCGTTCGGACCGCACAGCGCGGTCACCCGCCCCGCCGCGATCGTCAGATCGAGGCCGTCGAGCACCCGATGATCCCGGTAGCCGACGCTCAACGCGCGCGCCGCGAGCGCCGCCACCGTTTCGTTCTTCATCGTTTCTTCATCCGCTAACTGCCCTTCCTTCTTCTTTTTCACGGTGGCTCTGCGCCATCGCGACCACCACCTTGCGCGCCCCTTCGAACGGATCGCGCGCGTGCGCGGTCAGCATGTTGTCGAGCATCAGCACGTCGCCCGTTCGCCACGGGAACACGATTCGCTGCCGGTCGAGCACGCCGCGGATCTCCGCGAGCGCGTCGGCTTCGAGCGGCGCGCCGTCGCCGTAATAGACGTTGCGCGGCACGTTCTCGATGCCGACCGCGTCGACGAGCGCTTCCTGCATGTCCTCGTCGAGCGCCGACAGGTGAAAGAGATGCGCCTGGTTGAACCACACGGGTTCGCCCGTGCGCGGATGGCGTGCGACCGCCTGGCAGCGTTCGCGCGTGCGCAGCAGCGGTTCGTCGTCGCTTTCGCGCCATTCGCAGTCGATCCCGCGCGTCGCGCAGATCCGCTCGACTTCGCGCGGATCGTCGGTGCCGAACGCCTGCCGCCACGGCAAATCGAGTCCCTGCCCGAAGTTGCGCACATACAGCAGCTCGCGCTCGGCGAAGCGCGCGACGAGCGCCGGATCGAGCGCGCGATGGATCGCGCGGCTGTCGGCGATCGGCGTCGCGCCGCCCGTGCGCGCGGCGAGCGCGCAGTGGAACCAGATCCGCAGCGGCCACTCGCGCGTGTACGACTGCTCGTTGTGCAGCGGGATCGAGCGATGCGGCGGGTATTCGGTCGACGTGTAGACCGCGCCCTCGACCTGGCTGCGCGGCGTCGATGCGAACTCGTAGCCGATCAGCGGATCGCCGAAATCAGCCGCGAAGCGCTGGAACGTCTCGATCGACGCGACGTGAAAGCCGGTGAAAAGCACGCCGCCCGCGCGCTCGACGACGTCGTCGGCGATCTCGCGCAACAGCGGCGTGGCCGCGTCGAGCGCGATGTCCGCGCCCTCGCGCGGCGACACGACGGTCGGCAAACCAGGCTCGACGCGCAGGTCGTCGAGCGTCGGGCGGGCCGCAACGGCCGGCATCGAGAGCTGAGTCATCCGGGAATCCTCTTGCGATACGGACGCGATACGCGCCGGATTACGACGCGTTCGCCGCGTCCAGATGACGGCGCAGGCTCGCGGGACGCATGTCGGTCCATACGGTTTCGATGTGCGCGAGGCAGTCGGCCTTCGCGCCGCGCACGCCGGTTTCGCGCCAGCCGGCCGGCACCGCGCGGAACGTCGGCCAGATCGAGTACTGCGCTTCGTCGTTGACGACGACCGTGTAGACGACGTCGTCGTCGGCGGCGGCGGCCGGCGGGTTCGAGGGTTGCTGGGCTTGCGTCATGATCGAAGAAGCTCGCTAGAAAAGTTGGGAAGGCGGCGCACGGCGCACGCCGCGTCTACTCGATAGACGAATCGCGCGCGCATTTTTTTACCGGTTGCGCGCGCGGCCGCCGCAGAACACCGGGCACGCGAGCCCGCGCGCGGCTGCGTCGACGCACGCGACGCAGTGCCGCTCGGCGTCGCGGACCATGAAATGCACGAGCGTCTGCGACACGTTCAGCGCGCGCGCCGCGCTCTGCAGCGTCTCCTCGCGCAGCCGCACCATCTCGAACGCGGCGCGGCTGCGCGCCGGCAGCTGCGCGAGCGCGTCGTAGACGTGGCGCAGCGTGTCGCGCACGACGAGCGCCGCCTCGGGCGACAGTTCCGGCGACGGCACGTCGAGGCCGTCGTCCTCGTCCGCGTGATAGGTGTTCTCGAGCGTCTGGCGGCGGCATGCGTCGATCGACGCGTTGCGCACCATCCGCGTCACGTACGCGACGGGCTGCCGGATTGCATCCTGGTTCGGGAAATCGACGAGCTTGACGAGCACGTCGTGCACGACGTCCTCGGCCCGGCTCACGCAGCCAACGAAGCCGCGCGCGAGCTTCACGAGCATCGGCCGGTTCGCGACGAGCACCTCGACGAGCGCGCCGTGCGCGGGATCGGACGCCGCTCGCAGGTCCGGCGAGCGCGCGGCGTTCGAATCGAGGATCGGTAACGGTTTTGCCGGCGCCGGCCGAGCGAGCATTTCCGCCATGGATTCTCCAGATGTTTTCCCAA
This sequence comes from Burkholderia mayonis, assembly GCF_001523745.2. NCBI lineage: Bacteria > Pseudomonadati > Pseudomonadota > Betaproteobacteria > Burkholderiales > Burkholderiaceae > Burkholderia > Burkholderia mayonis. The sequence goes on along the minus strand of NZ_CP013386.1, from coordinate 1,777,122 downwards.
TGACGGCAATCTAACGCAAACGCGAATCGTTCTCAATATTATTTATTTATAACCTGATAATCTCGCGGGGTTTGTCGTTTTTCGGAATGTCGCCGGTCAATCGTTGCCGAAAATGAAACGATGACGCTACGATGGAGCCTCCGCCCCATCCGCGGCGCTCGTCGCGCCTCTTTTCGATGCCGCTCATCGCCTGCCTGCATACCGCCGACAGCAACGTGCCGCGCTTCGAGTGCGCGGCCGCCGCGCTCGGTCTCGCGCCCGGATCGCTCACGCATCGCGTGCGGCCCGGGCTGCTCGCCGCCGCGGAGCGCGCGGCCGCGACCGGTTCCGGCCTGCCCGCTCCGATTGCCGAGCAAACCCGGGCGGCGCTCGTCGCGCTCGCGCGCGATGCCGATGCGGCGCTGCTCAATTGCTCGACGCTCGGACCGAGCGTCGACGCGCTCGCCGCGCATGCGAAGCCGATCGTGCGCGCGGACGCGGCGCTCGCCCGCGCGTGCGCGCAGGTCGGACGGCGCGTCGCCGTGCTGTGCGCGGCGCCGAGCACCGAGCGACCGACTCGCCAGTTATTCGAAGAGGAAGCGCGCGCCGTGGGCGCGCGGGTGGAGGTGCGGATCGTCCCGGGTGCGTGGGCGCGCTTTCACGCGGGCGATGCGGCCGGCTACCGCGCGTTGCTCGCGCAGGCGGCCGACGGCGCGTATGCGCTGGGCTTCGACATCGTTGCGTTCGCGCAGACGTCGATGGCGATCGCCGCGCCGGACGTGACGCTCGGACCGCCGCCTTTGACGGTGCCGGAGGCCGCGCTCGCGAGCGTCGTCGCGCGGTTGCGTTGACCGGCGCGAAGCGCATTCGGCGCGGCGGCGGCGGGCGATGCGCGAAGCACAAACGGCGATATGCGCCGATTCCGCGTCTCCGACGGCACGGGAGCCCCGCCGTTCGAATTTGGACACGCGCCGCCGTCGCGTCGAAACCGGCCTTTCCCGCGTGTGCGGACCGGTCGATACCGACGACCTGAGCATGTCTGCCGGCCGCGAAAGAACGGACACGACGGCCAGCCTGACGACGCACGCCGCCGCCCCGGCAAGTCCGCCTGCTCTCGCCAGGCTTCGCCTGCCGCGCGGTGCGCGCACCGCGCGCGGCGCATGACTCACCGCTCGATACGCGCCCGCATGTTGCGCAATGCCCGCCGTACAGCACGCCGTCCGCGCGCCGCGCTAACGCGCCGTATACCCCCCGTCGACGGGCAACGCCACCCCGCTCACCATCGCCGCCGCATCGCTCAGCAGGAACAGGATCGGCGCGACGACGTCCGCGACGCTCGCGAAGCGTCCGAGCGGAATCGCCGCGAGCATCGGCCGGCTCAGCTCGGGATCGCGCCACGCGTGCTCGGCCATCGGCGTCAGCGTGACGGTCGGATTGACACTGTTCACGCGAATCCCGTGCGGTCCGAGCTCGACGCACAGCACGCGCGTCATCGCATCGAGCGCCGCCTTCGACGCGCAATAGCTCAGATGCGATGGCAGCGCGACGAGCGCCGCCTGACTCGACACGTTGACGATGCTGCCGCCGCGCCCCGCGTCGATCATCGCGCGTGCGACGTGCCGCGCGACCAGCATCGCGCCGCGCGCGTTGACGGCCATCACGCGATCGAAGTCGTCGCCCTTCGTGTCGATCGCTGCGGCGAGGCGCGTCACGCCCGCGCAGTTGACGAGCCCGTCGAACGCGTCGCGCATCCGCTCGCCGCCGAGCGCCGCGCTCACCGACGCTTCGTCGCCGACGTCGAGCGCGAGCGGCTCGCAGCCCGTCTCGTGCGAAAGCCGCTCGAGCTCGCACACGTTGCGCGCGGCGGCGACGACGCGCGCGCCGCAGCCGCGCAGCGCGACGGCCGCCGCGCGGCCGATCCCGCTCGATGCGCCCGTCACGAGAATCGATCGGCCGTTGAAATCGAATGCGACGCTCATGATGTCTGCAGTCCGTGCATGAAGGGTTGGAGCGCCGGATAAAGCCCGGCGTAGAGCGAAAAGCGCGCGTCGTGGAGCGCCGCGCGCCGCGCATCGGGACGCGCGCGCTCGGCGAGCGTGACCCAGCCTCGCCGCGCGGCGTCGCGCGACACGAGCCCCGCGCCGACCGCCGCGAGGAGCGCCGCGCCCATCGCGGCTTCGACGTCCTCGGCGATCGTCCATACGGGGTAGCCGGTGATGTCGGCGACGCTCTGCATCCACAGGTCCGAATGCGCGGCGCCGCCGACCACGACGAGCCGGTCGTCGAGCGCGAGCGCGCCCGTGCCCGCCGCGCTCGCCGCGATGTTGTGCCGCAGTGCGTAAGTGACGCCTTCGAGCACCGCGCGATACAGATGCGCGCGCGTGTGATAGAGCGACAGGCCGACGAACGCGCCGCTCGCCTTCGCGTCCCACACCGGGCTGCGCTCGCCCATCAGATACGGCAGGAACATCACGCCGTCGCTGCCCGCCGGCACTTGCGCGGCGGCCGCCTCCAGCAGGCGATGCGCGTCGCCGTTGGGCGTCGCGCGCGCGGCTTCGACCTCCGCATGGCAGAACTGCTCGCGAAACCACGACACCGACGCGCCCGCCGTGATCGCGCCGCCGAACACGTACAGATCGCGCCGGCCGTCGAACACGTGCGGCATGCTGACGAGCCCGTGCCGCGCATCGGTCGTCTCCGCGATGTAGCCCCAGCACATGCTCGTGCCGATCATCGCGACATGCTGGCCGCGCCGCGTCGCGCCCGCCGCGAACGTCGCGACCGCCGCATCGACGCCGCCCGCGATGACGGGCGTGCCGGCCGGCAGGCCAAGCGCGTCCGCCCATTGCGCGAGGAGCCCGCCCACTGCCGCGTCGGAATCGACGAGCCGCTCCGGCATCATCGTCGCCGGGATGCCGAGCATGTCGAGCGCTTCGTCGGACCAGTCGCGTCGATCCAGGTCGTACACGCCGCCGATGTTGCCTGCGGCGCTGTGGTCGACCGCGAGCTCGCCCGTCAGCAGATACGCGACGTATGCGTTCGGCGGCACGAAATAGCGGATGTTCGCCCACACGTCGGGCCGCTTGCCGCGCAGCCACAGCATCTTCGTATAGCCGTAGTAGCTGTCGACGCCATTGCCCGTGATCGCGGACAGTCGCTCGACGTCGACGTTCGCGCGCACCCAGTCGACTTCGTCGGTCGCGCGCCGGTCCATCCAGATGAGGCACGGATGGAGCGGCCGCATCTCGCGATCGACGGGAATGCCCGAGCCGCCGTACAGGCTGCTCACGCAAAGCGCCTCGATCGACGCGGCGTCGACGCCCGCCGCGCGCGCATCGGCGACGCAACGCGCGATGCACTCGCACACTGCGTTGAACCACACGGCCGGCCACTGCTCGGCCCATAACGGCTTCGGCGTATCCGGCCGGTATGCCGCCGCGTGCTGCGCGATGATCGCGCCGTTCACGCCGACGACGATCGCCTTCGTGCTCTGGGTGCCGATGTCGACACCAATCACGCATTCCATGTCGCCTCCGCGATTCGGTTAGCGGCGCGCGGTCAGCGGCGCGGCTTCATCAGCACCTTGATCGAGTCGAGCGAATTCGCGACCCGGATCGCGTCGTCCCATTCGTCGAGCGAGAAGCCGTGCGTGACGATTCCCTTCGACGTGACGCGCCCGCGCGCGAGCAGATCGATCGCGACAGGATAGCAATACGGGCCGAGATGCGCGCCGCGCACGTCGAGCTCCTTGCGATCGCCGATGATCGACCAGTCGACCGTCGTGTCCTTGCCGAACACCGAGAACTCGACGAAGCGGCCGAGCTTGCGGATCAGGTCCATCCCTTGCGTGACGCCCGCCGGCACGCCGGTCGTCTCGATGTAGACGTCGCAGCCGTAGCCGCCCGTCAGATCGCGGACGATCGCGAGCGCATCGTCGCGCGTCGGATCAATCGTCACGTCCGCGCCGTATTCGCGCGCGAGCGCGAGCCGCGCTTCGACGAGATCGATCACGACGAGCCGCTTCGGCGTCTTCAGCTTCGCGACCTGCGTCATCATGAGGCCGAGCGGCCCCGCGCCCGCGATCACGACGACGTCGTCGAGCTGGATGTCGCCGCGGTTGACCGTATGGATCGCGCAGGCGAGCGGCTCGATGATCGCCGCGTCCTCGAGCGAGATGCCGAGCGGGATCTTATGGACGATCGCGGTCGGCGGAATCCGCATGTATTCGGCCATCCCGCCGTCGGCGACCTCGCGCTGGAAGCCGAAGATGTTGTGGACCTCGCACATCCAGTACTGGCCCGACTTGCAGTAGCGGCACTTGCCGCACGGCACGATCTGCTCGGCGATCACGCGGTCGCCGGGCGAGACGCCGAAGTGCTCGGCCGCGCCTTCGCCCAGTTCCTCGACGTAGCCGAAGAACTCGTGGCCGGGAATCACGGGCGCCTTGACCCACGGGCTCGGGCCGCCCCAGAACATCTTCGCGCCGGAATGGCACTTGCAGTCGCTCGCGCAGATCCCGCACGCGCCGATGCGGATCACGAGCTCGCGTGCGGCCGCGCGCGGCTTCGTCACGCGCTCGACGCGATAGTCCTCGGGGGCGTGGCAGACGATCGCCGTCATCTGCTGCGTATCGTTGTCTCGATTCGTCATGGTTTCGGTTTGCCTGACTGGGTTCGATGAAATGGGATGCCGGATGAAGCGGCCGGCGAACAGGCGGCGCTCGCGCGCGACGCGCGTGCGCCGCGTCCGCCGCTTCCGCCGCGCAAACAGCAACTGCTGCCGCTCGCCGCGACGCGGCGCATCACGGGCATCACGTGCGTTGCGCGCGTCGCCGCCGCGTGCGTCACTTGCGACGCTCGCGGCCGATGTAGATCGCGAGCAGGATGATTCCGCCCTTGATCACGTTCTGCACGTACGGATTCACGCCGATCATGTTGAGGCCGTTATTCAGCACGCCGAGCAAGAGCGCGCCGATCAGCGTGCCGACGATCGCGCCGCGGCCGCCCGCGATCGACGTGCCGCCCATCACGACGGCCGCGATCGCGTCGAGCTCGAAGCCGACGCCCGCGTTCGGCTGCCCGCTCATCAGGCGCCCGGTCAGCACGACCGCGGCGAGCGCGGACGTGAGCCCGGCGAACGTGTAGACGACGAGCTTCACGCGCGCGACGCGCACGCCGGACAGCCGCGTCGCGTGCTCGTTGCCGCCGATCGCGTACACATAGCGGCCGAACGGCATGCGTTCGAGCATCAGCCACGCGAGCGCGTAGACGACGAGCATCGTCAGCACGGGCATCTGCACGCCGAGCACCTTGCCGCTGCCGAAGAAGCGGACCCAGTCGGGCAGCCCGTCGATCGGATAGCCGCCCGTGTAGATGAGCGCGACGCCGCGCGCGATGCCCATCGTCGCGAGCGTGACGATGATGGGCGGCATCCCGGCGAACGCGACGAAAAAGCCGTTCGCCGCACCGAGCGCGACCCCGACGCCGACGCCCGCGGCGAGCGCCGCCGCGCCGTTGATGCCGGCGACGAGCAGCCCCGCCGTCAGCGTGCCGGACAGCGCCATCACCGAGCCGACCGACAGGTCGATGCCGCCCGTCAGGATCACGCAGGTCATCCCGACGCCGATGATCGCGTTGATCGACACCTGCCGCAGCACGTTCTCGAGGTTCGCGGCGCTCAGGAAGCTGTCGCTCGCGAACACCATCGCGATGCACACGACGACGAGCCCGATCAGCGGATAGAACGTCGTCGAGCGCCTGAGCGCGCCGAATGCCTGCCGCACGCGCGCGCCGGCGGGCGGCGGCGCGTCCGGGCTCGCAAACTGCGCGGCGGGCGCGGGGGGAGGAGACGACGACGGCGTCGTCTGGTTACGCATGTTCATGGTTCGCTCCGCGTGCGTCTGAAGTCGCATAGGTCATCACCGTGTTCGGCTCGATCGCGTCGCCGTCCAGCACCGCTTCGATGCGGCCCTGGCGGAACACCGCGACGCGGTCGCACATCCCGACGATCTCCGGCAGCTCGCTCGAGATCAGCACGATCGCGTAGCCGCGCGCGGTCAGCTCGCGCATCAGCTGGTAGATCTCCGCCTTCGCGCCGATGTCGATGCCGCGCGTCGGCTCGTCGAAGATCAGGATGCGCGCGTGGTGGTTGATCCAGCGCGCGATCACGACCTTCTGCTGGTTGCCGCCCGACAGCGTGTCGACGCGCGTCTCCGGCGTCGGCGCCTTCACGCCGAGCCGCTTCATCAGATCGAACGTCGTGCGCGTCTCGGCCGCCGCGTCGACGAACCAGCGCAGGCTGCGGTGCTGGCCGAGGTTGTTGATCGCCACGTTGTGGCGAATCGAGAACTCGGTGACGAGCCCTTCCGTCTTGCGGCTCTCGGGCAGGAGGCCGATGCCCGCGCGCAGTGCGTCGGCGGGGTCCGCGAGGCGCACCGCGCGGCCGCGCACGCGCATCCGCCGCACGCGCGCGCGTTTCGCGCCGATCAGCGCGAGCGCAGTCGACGTGCGTCCCGAACCGACGAGGCCCGCGAAGCCGAGGATCTCGCCTTCGCGCAGCGTGAAGCGGTTGACGGGGCCGTTCTCGCGCACCTGCAGCGCGTCGACTTCGAGCACGGGCGCGGCATCGCGCGCCGCGGGCGGCTTCGGCGGAAAGCTGTTTTCGATCCGCCGGCCGACCATCATCTCGACGAGCGCGCCGACATCGGTGTGCGCGACGTCCGTCGTGCCGACGTACTGCCCGTCGCGCAGCACGGTGATCCGGTCGCACACCTCGAAGATCTCGTCGAGATGATGCGAGATGAAGATCATCGCGACGCCCTGCCGCTTCAGCTCGCGCATCACGCCGAACAGGTGCGCGGCTTCGGCGGGCGTGAGCGTCGCGGTCGGCTCGTCGAGGATCAGGATCCGCGCGTCGAGCGACAGCGCCTTGCCGATCTCGACGAACTGCTGCTGCGCGACCGACAGCGCGCGCACCGGCGTCGACAGATCGATCGCGATGCGAAGCCGCGCGAAGATGTCCGCCGCCGCGCCGCGCATCCGCGCGCGGTCGCGCAGCCCGAACCGGCCGCGCCACTCGCGGCCGAGGAACAGGTTGTCGACCGCGTTCAGGTCCGGAATCAGGCTGAACTCCTGGAACACGATGCCGACGCCGGCCGAGATCGCATCGTGATAGTTCGCGAAATGCCGCGCCTCGCCGTCGATCGCGATCGCGCCTTCGTCCGGCCGGTAGATGCCGCAGAGAATCTTCATCAGCGTCGACTTGCCCGCGCCGTTCTCGCCGAGCAGCGCGTGAATCTCGCCGCGCGCGACGCGCAGATCGATCCCCTGCAGCGCGACGACGCCGGGAAACCGCTTCGTGATGCCGGCCAGTTCCAATATCGTGTCCATCGCTTCCTCGCTCGCGCTCATGCGCGCCGCCCGCCGCCGCGTGCTCCCCGGCGCGGTGCGGCGCACGCGCCTCGCGCATGTCGTCCGCTCACCAGCTGAAGGTCTTCGCGTTGTCCTTGTCGATCAGCTTCACGTCGACCGGAATCGCCTTCGGCACATTGGCGCCCCACTTCTTCGCGAGCCCGATGCCGATCGCGAGGCGGATCTGGTCGCGCGGGAACTGCGCGGACGTTTCGACGAACTTCGAGTTCGGCTTCTGGATCGCGGCGATCGCCTCGGGCGCGCCGTCGACGCTCGTCAGCTTGATGTCCTTGCCCGACGCCTCGATCGCGGACAGCGCGCCCATCGAGCCGCCGTCGTTGACGCTGAAGACGCCCTTCAGCTTCGGATGCGCCTGAATCATGTTCTCGGTCACGGCGAGCGCGCTCGCGCGTTCCTGCTTGCCGTTCTGCACGTCGACGATCTTCACGTTCGGGAATTTCGCGAGCGCCGCGCGGCAGCCACGCACGCGCTCGAGGATCGGCACGACCGGAATGCCGTCGAGGATCGCGACTTCGCCGCCGCCTCCGATCGCCTTCGCGAGGTACTCGCACGACATCGCGCCCGCATCGAAATTCTTCGAGCCGACGAACGAATCGACCGGGCCGTTCGCGTTCGCGTCGACCGCGACGACGACCGCGCCCGCCTTCTTCGCCGACACGACGGCCGACTGGATGCCCGTCGAATCGGTCGGGTTCACGAGCAGGATGTCGATCTTCTTCTGCAGCATGTCCTCGACGTCGCTCACCTGCTTGCTGACGTCGTGATGCGCGTCGGTCACGATCACCTGCGCGCCGATCGACGCGGCCGCTTCGTTGAGCGCCTTTTGCATCGTCACGAAGTACGGGTTGTTGAGCTCCTGGAACGTCATGCCGATCTTGAGCGGCGCCGCGTGCGCGACGCATGCGCCGCCGAGCGCGAGCGCGAACGCCGCGGCGCGCAGCGCGCGCGCGGCCGGGTTGCCGGAAACCGGCGTCGAGGAAGCGGTAAGCATCATGGTTGTCTCCGTTTTCTAGGTATGCGCGCGCCCCGCGCGCCGCGGAAGCGGCGCGCCGGAATACGCGTGACTGCTGGGTTGCTCGGGAACGCGGTCCGGCTCAGCCGGACAGCAGGACTTCGGGGATCGGACGGGTAGCGCCGCGCGCCTGCGCGGCGGGCACGATCGCCGGCGCGCCGGCGATGCCCGCGCCGCGCTTCGCGGCCGCCTCCGACGCGTCGCGGCTCGCGTCGTTCAGCGCCTGATAGCGGCGAAAGCGCGACGGCGACATTCCTTTCACCGCGAGGAACTGGCGATTGAAGTTCGACAGGTTGTTGAAGCCGCTCTTGAAGCAGATGTCGGTGACGCTCGCGTCGCCGTCCATCAGCAACTGGCAGGCCAGATTGATGCGCATCCGGTTCACGTACTGGACGAACGGCAAGCCCGTGTGCCGCCGGAAGTAATGCGAGAACGCGCTCACGCTCTGTCCGGCGAGCCGCGCGAGATCCGTCTCGCGCAATTCGTTCGCGAGGTTCTTGCCGATGTACGCGAGCACGTGATTGATGCGGGTCGACGCGAAGCTCGACGGATCGGCCTGATACGCGGGACTCGCGAGCAGTTCGCGGTCGGTCGCGTCGACGAGGATCTGCAGCATCGACAGGAACAGCACGATGCGCCGCAGCCCGCGCGCGTGGATCAGCTCGGCGAAGAGCGGCTTGACCGCATCGCTCGTGCGCGCGCCGAACTGCACGCCGCGCCGCGCGTCGGCGAGGAGTCCTTCGACGTGCCGCCACTCGATGAAGCTGTCCGCGCAGCGCGCGACGAACGCCTGGTCGAACTGCACGACGAGATTGCGCTCGGCGATCGTCCTGCCTTCCGGCACGTCGCTGACCCAGTTGTGCGGCAGGTTCGGCCCCATCAGCACGAGATTGCCGGGCCCGAATCCGCCGACGTAGTCGCCGACGAACATCTGGCCCGTCGTCTCGACGATCAGATGCACTTCGAATTCCGGATGAAAGTGCCACCGCACGGTGCGGTACGGGTAGCCATGCGACCACGCCTTGAACGACTCGCCGCGGCGTACGTCGACGACTTCGAGATCGGGCTGCACTCGCTCCTCCTATTCTCCAGACCACGGCGCGCGCGCCGCTCGTCCGATGCGGCGGACGCATCGGTCGACGCTGTCCGCCGTTCGTCTCGTGTAGTGCGAACGATAGTCGCCGGACATGCGGCCGGCCACTAAAAATCAGACACCAGACTGGTATTTTTTTGAATTCGGATGAATGCGGAGGCCGTAGGCGTCAAATTTGGTGCGAAGCAGCAGGTCTTGCGCGCATCCTGCGGCGCGGCAACGCATCGCCGGCTCGGCCGTTCGGCGGGATGACCTGACGATGCCGGGCGCTCCGATCTCCGTCATCGCGAGAGCACGATCGCCGATAAGCAATGCGAGTTTTATTTTGTTTCCAAATTCCGGAATTAAGCCGACAAATCCGGATTTCAATTTTTCAACAAAGATAAATCGTCCATTCGAGATAAATTATCGAATTCGAAGATATAAAACTGCTTCCATGGAGAAAAGAATATTCCGATTGAATTTCTTGCGAAGTGATGCTATAAACCTAACGCCGGGCGCCTTACTATCATGAAAGGCGGTCGGCTAAATCGATATTTTTTAGGAGATTAAAATGGTTCGACTTTTGGCGAAGCTTCTCCACATCACGATCCAAGGCTCCAACGGCGTCAGCCTGGATGCGGTTTCCTCGACGCACGGCACGCCGGGCTTCCAAACCCCGGACGCCCGCGTCATTTCGCGCTTCGGATTCAATTAATTAGCGTCTCGTAAAGCCGATGGGGCATTTCGCCCCATCGGAAAACCGACCATGATGCTAGCCCGCCATTGCCATATCGCGGTATTCGACCAGGCGATCGTCGCGCTCGATATGCGGCGGTCACGATATTTTCTTTATGACGAAGCATGCGCGAGTGCTTTTGCCGACCATTATCTGGATTTCAAGCCGGTCGATACATCGCGCGCATTGAAGCCGTTGATTGACGACCGGATCATCGTCGCCGAATCGCCGGAGCCCGCCCGAAGCCGCATCGCCGATTACCGCGCGTGGCGCTTCGACGCATTCGAGTCGGGCATATGGGCAAGCCGGGTGCTCGGCGAGCGGAGCACTTCCCGTTTCGAATGGCTGCCGTTCTGGCGCATCGTGCGCAGCGCGGCGTCGCTCAAGATGCGCGGTTTTCACGCACTTTCCGCACTCGATCGGCTCGACGCCCGTCCCGCGAACGCCGCGTCCACGGACGGCGACGGCTCGTCGCAAACGGTCGAGCGCTATCTGCGCGCGTCGATCTGGTCGCCCTTTCGCATCACATGCCTGCAAATGTCGCTCGCGCTCGCCACGCATCTGAGGCGGGAGAGCGTGCCCGCTCAACTCGTGATCGGCGTGAGGCCGATGCCGTTCATCGCCCATGCTTGGGTCGAAGTCGACGGGCGCGTGTGCGGCGACGAACCGGACCTGAAAAAGAGCTATGGCGAAATCTATCGAACGCCTCGACCTGACGAACGCGCCGCCCCGGTCGGGCTGGCGGCTTGAACGGCGCGCGTGGACGGACGCGGTCGGATATCGCGGTCTGCTGTCCTGCAACAGCGGACCCGATCGGCCGATCGGCGCGACGTTGCTCGAAGTCGGCGGCCGCGCGTACCTCCGCGACGCGCACTCGAGCCTCGATCGCGCGCTCGCGCGCGCCCGCACGCTGACCGACGCGCGCGACGTCGTCACGCGCGGCGTCTGGGGCGCCTACATCCTCGTGCTCGACGAAGCGGCGACCGGTCGCCGGCTGTTCCTGCCCGACCCGCTGCATTCGGTCCGGCTCTATTACCGGGCGGCCGGGAACGGTCGCGTCGACGTCGATCCGCAGGCGGCGAACCTGCTCGACGGCGCGCCGATCGACTGGAACCTGGACTACCTGATCGAATTCGCGTGCACGCAGTTCGGCCCGCTTGACGAAACGCCTTTCGCGTCGGTCCGCGCCGTGCCGCCCGGATGCGCGCTCATCGTCGACACCGACGGGCGATGCACGATCGAGCGCGCGTGGCTTCCGCGCACGGGCGCCGTTGGCGACGTCCGCGCGTCGTGCGCGGCGGCGCTCGACGACGTCTATTCGAGCATTGCGCGCAGCCATCCGAACGTATGCGCCGCGCTGTCGGGCGGCGTCGACTCGTCCGCGGGCGCGATCTTCCTGCGCAAGGCGCTCGGCGCAGATGCGCCGCTCGCCGCCGTCCACCTGTTCTCCACGTCGTCGCCCGACTTCTACGAGCGCGACATGGCGGCGCGCGTGGCCGATTCGATCGGCGCGGAACTCATCTGCATCGACATCGATCGTCATTTGCCGTTCTCCGAACGGATCGTGCGGACGCCGCCCGCCAGCCTGAGCCAGGACATGCTGTTTCTCGGCATCGACAAGGCGGTATCGGGCGCGATCGGCCCGTCGTCGGTGCTGCTCGAAGGCCAGGGCGGCGATCTGCTGTTCAAGGCGGTGCCGGACGCGAACGCGGTGCTCGACGCGCTTCACGGCAAAGGATGGTCGTTCGCCCTTCGCACGGCGGAGAAGCTCGCGATGCTTCACAACGACTCGATCCCGCGCATTCTGCTGATGGCGGCGAAGATCGCGCTGAGAAGACGGCTGTTCGGGCAGGACGCTTCGGTGTCGCAGCAGACGATGTCGAAGCTGTTCGCGTCGCGCGGGGCGGCCGGGCAGGCGCGCACCCGCACGCCGCGGGATCTCCGCGCGGACACCCCGTCCGACGAGTCGATCTCGGTGCTCGACCGGTTCGTGTCGATCATGACGCCCGTCACCGACGCCGCGTATACGAGCCGGCTCAATCCCTATCTCGCGCAACCGGTCGTCGAGGCGACCTTCGGCCTTCGGAGCTACGACAGCTTCGATCACCGGAACGACCGGATCGTGCTGCGCGAGATCGCATCGGCGCACACTCCCGTCGACGTGCTGTGGCGAAGGACCAAGGGATCGTTCGGCATCGGCTTCGTGAAAGGGATCGTGTCGCATTACGACGCATTTCGCGAACTGCTCCGCGACGGCGTGCTGATGCGAAGCGGCAAGATCGACGAAACCGAACTCGAGCACGCGCTGAAGGCAGTGCGCGTCGGTCAGAACGCGGCCGCGATCAGCCTCGCGCTCGTCGGGTGCGTGGAGGTTTTTTGCGCATCCTGGCAGAATTTCGTCGCGAACCGGCGCGTTGTGGCATGCTGACGAAGCGTTTCGCCGCGCCCCGCGTGACGCTCCCGCCATTGCATCCGTTCCGGCGGCGGATCGCGCCGCCGCGCGCCGAAACGCCGTTTCTCCCGTCCCGAACGCCGGTTTTCCGGCACGATTGCGAATCGACATGAAGCTTGCCGCGCTACGCTCGTTGGCGGACGTCGTCCGCCTGATGTTCGACAAGGAAACGAATGCGAGAAAGCTGATCGCCGCCGGCGTGCTGATCGAGGCGCTGACATCGACTTTCATGCTGCTCGGCCCGGTCACGTTGAAGCTCGCGGTCGACGAGATGTCGCACGCGCATTTCGACGCCGTGAAGGCGTCCGTCGACATCGTGCTGTTCGCCGCGCTGTGGTCCGCGTCCGCGATCTCGTCGATCATCCTGCTCGCGTATACCGGCCGGATCGTCAACGCCGTGTCGAACGCGCTGCTGCGCCGCGCGCTGCACGCGCAGCTCCCGGCGCTCGCCGGCCGCGCATCGTCCGACAGCGGCTATGTGCAGGGTCTCCTCGAACGCTTGCCGTACAGTCTTCAGGTGATCATCGAAGGCGTGCTGTGGAAGATCACGCCCGTCGTGATCCAGCTCGCCGTCGCGCTCGTGCTGATTTCGCTGCTGGTGCCGCTACGCTACGCCGCGATCCTGTTCGCGGTGCTGGCCGCCTATTTCCTGTTCTCCCACTTGTCGGCCGAGCAATACGAGAAGAGCGCGGCCGCGACGAGCGAGGCCGCGGGCGCGCTGTCGACCGCGCTCGGCGACGTGCTCGCGAATGCACCGCGCGTCGTCTACAACGGCGCGGTGCAGCGGGAGATCGACTACGTCGCGGCGAGAGCCGGCGCGCGGCTCGATGTCGGCTGGCGGCGGTCGTGGCTGCTCACGCGCGCGGCCGTCTATCAGTACGGCATCATCGCGTTCGGCATGGCGGCGATGTTCGTGCTGTGCGTGCGCGACATCGCGGCCGGCCGGATCACGCTCGGCGATTTCATGCTGCTGCAGACCTACGTGCTGCAGTTCGCGCTGCCGCTCGGCGCGTACGGATTCGTGCTCCGCCAGGCTGGCGCGGCGCTCGCGAACGTGCGCGAAGCGCTCGAGATCGCCCCCCGGGCGGCCACAGCCGACGCTGTCCGCCTGCAGCCGGGCGGCTCGGCCGCGCACGTCGCGGTCCGCCGGCTAGCGTTTCGCCGGGCGGATCGCTTCGCGATCGAACCGATGTCGTTCGACCTGCCGGCGGGCAGCTACACGGCGATCGTCGGACACAACGGCTCGGGCAAATCCACGCTCGCGAAGATCGTCGCCGGGCTGCTGCCGCCCGACGACGGCGTCGTCGCATACGACGACGTCGACCTGTACGGCGTCGACGACACTGCGCGCAGCGGCTTCGCGCTCTACGTTCCGCAGGACGTCGCGCTCTTCAACCGACCGCTGCGGGAAAACGTCCGCTATTACCCGTCGACGCTCACCGACGACGACGCGACGCGACTGCTCGAACGCCTCGCGTTCCACAAGGACGGGCGGCGCATCGACCTCGACGGCGATGTCGGCGAAGGCGGCGCTCGCCTATCGGGCGGCCAGGTGCAGAAGGTCGAGCTCGTCAGGTTGATGGGCGTCGACGTCCCCGCAATCGTCCTCGACGAAACGACGTCGGGCCTCGATCCGCAAAGCGACGCGCTCGGCATCGCGATGCTTCGCGAGCGTCTTTGCAGGCGCACGACGCTCGTGCTGATCACCCATCGGATCGCGAACGTCGAGGCGGCCGACCAGGTGCTGTTCCTGTCCGCCGGGCGGCTCGTCGCGGCAGGTCCGCATCGGCGCCTCATCGATACCTGCGACGAATACAGGACCTTCTGGCGCCGCCAGCCCGAGCCTGCGGTGTCGAACGCATGACGCCCGGGCATCCGTGCGCGGCGGCCGCCGCCGAATCGCCAAGCGCAAGCCGGTCGAGCGCGATCAGTAGATGAACAGCCGAATCGTCGCCGTCCCGGTAAACGGCCCGATCTTCGGTGCGCCGAACGACTTCAGCACCGCATCGAGCACGACGTTCTGATACGACACGTTCCCCGGCATCTGCGTGAGCACGAACTGCTGGTTGAACGGAATCGCATTGCCGTTCTTGTCCTCGATGCCGATCCCGAAATTGCTGTCGCTCTGCGGCACGAGCAGGCCGTTGCGCACGATCTGCGAGGTCTCGAAGTAGCCATCGACGCGCACCGGTATGCTGCATTTCTTCGTCAGCGCGAGGCTGAACTGCTTGCGCGGCGCAGCAGGAGAAAAGCCGTTGCCGGACGCCTGGATCTGCCCGAACTTCACGATCCCCGGCTCGGGCGTCACCGTCACGTCGACCATGCACGGCGTCGGCTTCAGGTTCTGCAGGCCGCTCAGCCGGTACTGGAAGCTCGGGTTCGTGTTGTTCAGGCCTTTCTCGCCGTCGAACTGGAACACCGTGTACACGTCGCTCGGCGGCTGCACCCACGCGCCCTTCTTGCGCACGACCACCTGGTACGTGATGCTGATCGGAATCTTCGGGCACCGCTTCGCGTTGAAGTCCGCCTGCGAGCACGGCGGCACGGCGAAGCCCGTCGGCACGCCGGTGCCGGGACGGCTGCCCGCGCCGAAGTGGTCGACGCCCTGATAGCGGATGCCGATCTCGAGCCCCCACGCGGCCGGATTCTTGCCGTCCGGATTCGCGTAGAAGTAGATGTTGTCGACGATGCTCAGATTGCCCGCGCCGCCGAGATCCTTGTAGCAATAGCCGTCCGTCGTGCGCGGCGACGAAATCCAGATCACGTAGCCGTCGGGCGCGTCGGTCGGATACGACGCGACGTTGCCGATCGGCTCGGTGAGCGACGTCTGGCCGCTGTTCGTCAGGCAGCGCACCGCCCACGCGGGCTGAGCGAATGCGACGAGGAGCGCCGCGCAGGCCCACGCGAGCCAGCCGGGCATGCGTCGCGGCAAGAAGCGAGTGAACGCGCTCATCGCTTCACGCTCCGGCACGCATTGCCGTCGCACGCGTACTCGACCGTCACCTGGCCGCCGTAGTCGTCGACGTGCGTGACGTGGAGGCCGCCGCCCGCCGACGCCGAGAACGGCACGCTCGCCGCGCCCTTCGGATTCACCATCACCGGATCGAGCGGCTGCGGCGTCTTGTTCGCGCCCGCCGCGAGCGCAACGACCGTGATGTGATACGGCGTCGGGTTGTCGAATACGAGCTGGTGCGCGGCCGGATCGACGCGCAACGTCATCGGCAGCGTCGGGTCCTCATCGCGCGCGGGCTGGACGCCCGCCGGCCGGTAGAACAGTTTCATCTGCGTGTGCAGCGCGATCTGCAGCGCGTTCGGCGTGCCGGTCTTCGGCGGCACCTCGCGGATGTTCAGATAGAACACCGATTCGCGATCGGCCGGCAGCGCGGCGCCCGGCATCCGCGCGATCCGCAGCACGTTGCGCTCGCTCGGCTCGACGCGCTGCAGCGGCGGCACGACCATCAGCGGCGTCGTGATCTTGTTGCCGTGCTCGTCTTCGAGCCACGACTGCACGAGATACGGATACGCATCGCTCTTGTTCGAGATCGTCACGATCGCGGCCTGCTCGCCTTCGTTGAGGATCACGCGGGTGCGGTCCGGCACGATCGCCGCGTGCGCGGCGCCCGCGAGCGCGGCGAGGAGCGCGGCGGCCATGCGCCGTGCGTTCGAAGCGGAAAGGCATCGTGTGGTCATGTTCATCATCGTGTCGAGTCGGTCAGGTCGGTCAGCGCGACGCGTGCTGCGTCGCGGATTCGCAGCCGACGGGCGCGGGCGTGCCGTCGAGCTGCAACGTGTCGGGAAGCGCGGCGGGCGTGCAGATCGTCTTCGCGCCGGCGCGCACGACGAGCT
The DNA here is from genome assembly GCF_001523745.2 of Burkholderia mayonis. Taxonomy (NCBI): domain Bacteria; kingdom Pseudomonadati; phylum Pseudomonadota; class Betaproteobacteria; order Burkholderiales; family Burkholderiaceae; genus Burkholderia; species Burkholderia mayonis. Next base: position 1,760,592 of record NZ_CP013386.1, on the reverse strand, counting down.
TCGCGCGCGGCTGCACCTGCGTCAGGTACGCGGCCCCTGCCTCGCCGACGATGCCGAGCTCCTTGCCGGTCTCGGCGTCCTGCACCGACGCGCCGAACGGCACCGGCGCGCCGTCGTCGCCCGTCAGCGTGACGAACACGTTGCGCCCGCGCGCCGCGTTGAACTTGATGTAGCCAATCGCGCCGTCCGTCAGCACGGTGCGCTGGATCGGGTTCGTCACTTCGGTGTCGAGGCCGAGCTTGTCGACGCTCACGGTCGCGTCGTACACGTTGTACGGCGATACGCCGTCGATCACCGCGTAGCCGCGCGAATCGGTGCGTGCATACGAGCCGGCGAGCGGCACGCCGGGCACGCCGTCGGTCGATACGAGCAGACGCGTGTCGCCCGCGTTGCCGTTCGCGTGCGCGGTCACGCCGTAGCGCGTCGCGACGAACGAGCCGTCGACTTCGAGCGACGCCGACGCGTACGCGTTCGCGACCGTCGACGCCTGCGCGGTCAACTGGTAAGACGGCGTGCGCTGGCGGAAGCTCGCGTTCGCGGACGCACGGCCGTCGGTCGCGCCGCCGTACACCTGATAAGTGCGGCCGTTCATGCCGTCGTAGATGTAGCCCGCGTTCACGCTCGTGCCGCCCTGGCCCGTCGACACGCTCGACGTGAGCGTCTGGCGCTCGCCGAGCGGCAGCGTCGCCGTTAGCGACACCTGGTTGCCGCCGCCGCCCGCGCCTTGCGTGCGGAACGCGGAGAAGCTCATGTTCACGCTCTTCAGCCCGCCGAGCGAGAACGCGCGCGTGAGCGTCACGCCGATCCGCTGATCGGACGGACGCGACCAGTAGGTCGTCTGGTCGTACGAGAAATAGGTCGACGTATCGCCGAAGCGCTTGGACAGCATCGCCGAATAACGCTGCTTGCCGTTCGCGAGGCCGGACGCGGTCGGGTCGCCCGAGAACTGCTGGAAATTCGTGTAGTCGCGCTCCGAGAAGCGATAGCCGAAGAAGCGCACGTCGGCGTCGAGCGCGTCGAAGTGCTTCGAATAGTTGATGCGATACGAGTTGCCCTGCTTCGTCTGGCCGTTCCACCAGAGCGTCGCGCGCGCGTGCGTGATGTCCGCCGACAGCGCGCCGAAGCGGCCGAAGTCGCGGCCGATGCCGAACGCGACCGACGTATAGCCGGACGCCGCGATGAGACCGCCGTACACGGTCACGTCGAACGGCAGCCCGTACGCAGCCTCGGCAAAGCCGAACCACGGCGTGATGCCCGCGCCGCCGAACGTGCGCGGCTTGCCGATCGCGGTCTTGTAGCGCAACTGGCCTTCGCGCGCGAGAAACGGCACCGATGCGGTCGCGACCTGGAAGCGCTGGACGGAGCCGTCCTCTTCCTCGACGACGACGTCGAGCGTGCCCTGCACGCTCGTATTGAGATTCGACAGCGCGAACGCGCCGGGCGACACCTTCGTCATGTACAGCACGCGGCCGGCCTGCATCACCTTGACGACCGCGTTCGTGCGCGCGACGCCCGCGACGAGCGGCGCGTAGCCGCGCATCGACGGCGGCAGCATCCGGTCGTCGCTCTTCATCGCGACGCCCGACATCGAGAACGTGCTGAAGATGTCCGAATCGACGTAGATCTCGCCGAACGACAGCGTCGACTGCAGCGACGGCAGCGCGCGGTACGCATAGAGCTGATTGAAGCGGAACGTGCGATCCGCGTAGACGGAGCCGCCCGCGTTCGTCTGCGCCTGATAGTCGCCGCGAAAGCGCCACGCGCCCCAGTTCGCGCCGATTGTGCCGTACGCCTGCACCGAGTTGTTCTGCTGCGCGCCGCCGCCGAACGCGTGATTCGCGTTCGCGAGCAAGCGATAGTCGAGCATTGCGCCGTCGACGCCTTCGCTCCAGCGCTCGGGCGGCAGGTACGACGCGTCGGTGAATTCGAGCGCGGCTTGCGGAATCGTGATCTTCAGGCGCCCTTCGCCCTTCTGATAGCGGATCGTCACGCCTTCGATCGCGGCGAGATCCGCGCAGCGGCCGCCCATGAAGCGCGGCATGTCATTGACGAGCGACTGCTTCAGGCCGAACTGCGCAACGAGTTCGGGCGTGATGCATGCGCGCGCGCCGTCCCCTTCGTGCTGCGCGACGAATTCGACCTGCTGGAGGCCGTAGAACACGTCATTGACCTGCACGTCGAGCAGATACGTGCCCGGCAGCGTGAAGTCCGCCTGCGAGAACTGCGACAGGTCGACGTCGTTCGCGCCGTCGATGCTCAGGAACGACGAATTGAACTCCGTCGCCTGGGCATGGCTGCCGGCGACCAGCATGGACACGCAGAAGAAGGAAGGTCTGATTCGCACGCCGACTGACTGAAACGGGATAGGGATCGCGGAAAAAACGGGACAGCGAAAGGCATCGCGCGAAGAAAGGGCGCGCGCCCTTCCCTCGCGATGCGGCTCGGCGAGCCGCGCCGGCTTACTGGTAGCGGACCGTGAAGTTCGCGACGCCGTCGGCCGTGCCCGGCGTGACGCCTGCGGCGGTCGATTCGTACATCGCGGCGAAGCGCGCGACGCTCGTGCCGTTGCTCAGCACGACCGGGCCCTTCTGCTCCGCGCCGTTGTCGAGGTATTCGCCCGACGCCGATTGCAGGCGGATGCCGACGTTCTTCGCCGAGCCGACCGTCGCGATCAGCTTCGGCTGCGTTGCGTTCGACGTGCCCGTGAACGTGAAGTACGCGTTCTGCGCGACGCTCGTGTCGCAATCGACCAGCTTGATGTCGAAGTTCTGCGGGGTCGACTTGTCGCCGGCTGCCTTGAACGTGTTCGCAGGGACGAAGCCGAGACGCACGGTCTGATCCACCGAACCCGCGTCGATGCCGCATGCGCCCGCGACGATCTCGCCCGTGAAGTTGATGGTGCCGGTGCCGGCGGCGAACGCCGACGTGGACAGCGCGGCGCAGGCGGCGGCGGACAGGAGTGCTTTTTTCATGGCTAATTCCGTAACGTGACAATGAGGGTTTGACGATTTGTCGGACGTATTCGCAATGCGTGGAAATGCATCGCAATGCGCTGGCCTTGGCTCGTCGCGACGAATCGCATTATCAAGATGAATCAGAAAGCATTTTGTAAAACAATGTCAAACAATTGCATTACATTAAATTTTCCAACTGCTTGCTAAACGTTTGCCTGCCGAACGATTTTTCGCCCTTTTGCGGCGCTGGGCACATGTGCCGGATTGAATTCAATTCATTGTTTTTATTGATATAAATTCGTCACATCGATCTACTTCACTTGTTGCCGCAAGCGGCCTGCGACATCGCCGCGAGGCATCGAAAAATCAACGTTTTCCCGACATTTCCATAACGGTTGTTAAATTGCAACATTGAATATCTCTTTCGGTTGATTTTGAGATATCGATTGCATCGGGAATTTATGGCGCAATCGTTTGCGTTCCCGCGTAATCGCTCATTTCATATATTTCCATTTATCGCAATCACGCGAATACACATGAATTTGAATTTATTTGGCAATTGAAATGCAAATTCATATTTATGAGATAAGTAAGTTTCCGATTTCATGCGCGCGCAATCGTTTGCCAATTGAAAACGAGCATGGGGGAAACGTTTGCAAATGGACATCGGGCAATAAGGCCGGCGGATTCGGTCGGGTACCGCCCTCGCCCCCCGCTCGAACCGAGCAGCCTCGATGGTCGGCGAATGTGATTGGTCGGCGCGGCGGCGGTCGTCGAATCGATTCGATCGCCGCGCTTGTCGGCGAGATGGCGGCCTGCCGGCACGATCGCGCTCGACGGCGCCGAGCGACAGGCTTGCGAGCATTCGAGCGCCGTCGCCGAGTTCGGCATGGCAGCGATGTGGCCGGATCGATCGCCACGAAAACGCGCCGGGCGCTTTACGTCGATGCCGGGCGGCGGAGATGGAACGGGTGAACGCGAACGTGTGCGTGTCGCGAGGTCGAGCGATTTATTGATTTGCGCAGCGGAACCCGCGGCGGCTCGCGAGCGCGGGTCCTGCGGGCAATATGGAAAGATCGAGGCCGCTGGACGACGGGTGTCGTCCCTCGGGAATCGTCATCGGCTCAACGGAAACCGACGCAACGGAACCGTGGTGCGGACGAGCGATGCGCTCCTCGTTGGGGCAACGCTTCACGGCCGGTTCGGTGAACGCGACGCGCTCGCGTCCATTGCGCATCGGCGCATCACACATCGAATCGGCGAATCGGCGAATCGGCGAATCGGCGAATCGCCAAATCGAATCCGCTCTTCCGGCCGATCCTGCATTGCGCGTGGACGACGACGCGCGCGCCGCCCTGCCGGCCCCGGCAAAATGCGTATCGAAGCGAGCAGGCGTGCGCGGCCCGCTCGCGCTCACGCGCAGGCGTCGCCGCCGCCGCACGCGGCGCGCGACCATCCTCCGCCGAGCGCGCGATACAGTGTGATCGCGTTCGTGAGCCGCAACTGCTTCAAGCGAATCAGTTCCTGCCCGGACTCGAACGTGCTGCGCTGCGCATCGAGCAGTTCCAGATAGCTCGCGACGCCGCTGCCGTAGCGCCGCTCCGCGAGCCTCAGCCGCTCGGCGTCCGCGCCGTACACCGCCTGCTGCGCATCGAGTTGCGCGTCGATCTGATCGCGGGCCGCGAGCGCGTCGGCGACTTCGCGGAACGCGATCTGGATCGTTTTCTCGTATTCAGCGACCGCGATGTGCCTGCGCGCGTCGGCGACGTCGAGGTTCGCGCGATTGCGCCCGCCCGCGAAGATCGGCAGCGTGAGCCGCGGCGCGAACGTCCACACGCTCGCGCCGCCCGAGAAGAGTCCCGCGAACGCGTCGCTGACCGAACCGATCTCCGTCGTGAGCGCGATGCGCGGAAAGAACGCGGCGCGCGCGGCGCCGATGTTCGCATTCGCCGCGACGAGCCGCTGCTCGGCCTGCCGGATGTCCGGCCGCTGCTCGAGCAGATCCGACGACAGCCCCGGCGACACCGCCGCGACCGCGAGCTCGTCGAGCGCGGGCGCATCGGCGCGCAGTGTCGTCCCGAAGTCGCCCGCGAGCAGTTTCAGCGCACTCGTCGCCTGCGTGTGCTCGCGCTCGAGCGCCGCCTTCGACGCGCGCGCCGACGCGACGAGCATCTCGGCCGTGCGCAGCTCGATCGCCGTGCCGGTGCCGGCCGCATAGCGGCGCTGCGTCAGCGCATACGTCGCGTCGCGTGCGGCGAGCGTGCGCCCGGCGAGCTTCAGCTGATCGACGAGCGCGCGTTCGGTCACGTACGCGGACGCGACTTCGGCAATCAGGCTGATGCGCGCCGCGCGCTGCCCTTCGGCCGTCGCGAAGTACTCGGCGAGCGCCGCGTCGGACAGGCTCTTCACGCGGCCGAACAGATCGATCTCGAACGCGCTCACGCCGACGCCTGCGCGATACAGCGTGCTCGTCGCGCTCTCGCGCAGCACCGGGTCGTACTGGCGCGTGCGCTCGTAGCCGAGATTGCCGTCGATCGACGGCAGCCGGTCCGCGCGCGCGACGCCATAGAGGCCGCGTGCTTCCTGAATGCGCAGCGTCGCGATCCGCAGATCGCGGTTGTTCACGAGCGCCGCGTCGATCAGCGCGCGCAGCGACGGATCGGTGAAGTACGCGCGCCAGTCGTCGAGGCGCATGTCGTGCATGTCGTGCGTGTCGTGCATGTCGGCCGCTTCGTGCGCGTCGCCGGCCTCGCGCGTATCACGCATATCGCGCTCGCCACGGTCGGCCGCTGCGGCATCCGATGCCGCGGCGGCCGTTGCCGTCGCGTGTACGCCCCGCGACGCGCCCGCCGCCGAGGGCGCGTAGCGCGCGGGCACGGGCGCCGCCGGCCGTTCGTAGCGCGGCGCGAGCGTGCAGCCCGCGACGAGCGCCGCCGCGAGCGCGATCGGCCACGCCCGCCGCGCATCCGGCTGTCGCAGGCGGCATCGCTTGCCCTGCAAGGGCAGACATTTCATCATCACTTGGTCTCCAGTGCCGCGTGCGCGCTGCCGCGCCGGCGCGAGCCGACGTCGAACACGCGGCCGACGCACACGAAAAAGAGCGGGACGAGGAAGATCGCGAACAGCGTCGCGCTGATCACGCCGCCGAGCACGCCCGTGCCGATCGCGACCTGCGCGCCGGACGCGGCGCCCGTCGCGAACGCGAGCGGCAGCACGCCGACGCCGAACGCGAGCGACGTCATCACGATCGGCCGCAGCCGCAGCCGTGCGGCTTCGAGCGCCGCGTCGGCAAGCGACATCCGTTGCGCAACCAGATCCTTCGCGACCTCGACGATCAGGATCGCGTTCTTCGCCGACAACCCGATCGTCGCGATCAGTCCCACCTTGAAGTAAATATCGTTGGGCATCCCGCGCAGCGTGACGCCCGCCACCGCGCCGATCACGCCAAGCGGTACGACGAGCATCACCGCGAACGGAATCGACCAGCTCTCGTACAGCGCCGCGAGCGCGAGAAACACGACGAGCACCGACAGCGCAAACAGCATCGGCGCCTGCGCGCCCGACAGCCGTTCTTCGTACGACTGCCCGGACCACGCATAGCCGACGCCCGCCGGCAGCGTCGACGCGATCCGCTCGATCGCCGCCATCGCCTCGCCGCTGCTGTGTCCCGCCGCGGCCGAGCCGTTGATCGTGAACGACGGGAAGCCGTTGTAGCGCGTCAACTGCGGCGGGCCCATCGTCCAGCGCAGCGTCGCGAACGCGGACAGCGGCACCATCTCGCCCTTCGAATTGCGCACGCGCAGCTTCGTCACGTCGTCGGGATCGAGCCGGTGCCGCCCGTCCGCCTGCACGATCACGCGGCGCACCTGCGCGCCGTGCATGAAGTCGCCGATGTATTCGGAGCCGAACATCACCGCGAGCGTCGCGTTGATCTCGTCCATCGACACGCCGAGCGCCGACGCCTTCGCGCGATCGATGTCGAGCTTGAGCTGCGGCGCGTCCTGCGTGCCGGCGAACATCAGATCGGTCAGCACGGCGTTCGCGTGCCCTTCGGCGAGCAGCCTCTCGCGCGCGGCGACGAGCGCCGCGTAGCCGAGCCCGCCGCGATCCTGCAGACGGAAATCGAAGCCGCCCGTCGAGCCGAGATCGGGCAAGGCGGGCGAATTCATCGCGAACACCGTCGTGTTCGGCGTGCCCGCGAAGCGTTCGTTGATCCGTGCGACGATCGCCTGCACCTGGTCGTGCGCGCGCTTGCGCTCCTTCCAGTCCTTCAGCGTGACGAAGATCATCCCGCCGTTCGGCCCTTCGCCGTACAGGTTGAAGCCGCCGAGCGCGAACGTGTACGCGCTCGGCTCCTTGTTGCGCACGTATTCCTCGACGCGCCGCACGCTCTGCATCGTCTCCGCGAGCGGCGTGCCCTGCGGGCGGATCACCATCACCATGAAGTTGCCCTGGTCCTCGTCCGGCAGGAACGCGGTCGGCAGCTTCATGAGCAGCAGCACGGCGCCCGCCGTCAGCGCGCCGTACACGACGAGCCAGCGCAGCGGACGCTTCAGCACCTGGCCAACGCGCGCTGCGTAGCGGTTCGTCGCGCGCGCGACGAAGCGGTTGAACCAGCCGAAGAAGCCGCCCTTCTCGTGATGGTCGTCGGCGACGGGTTTCAGCAGCGTCGCGCACAGCGCGGGCGTGAGCGACAGTGCGAGGAACGCCGAGAAGCCGATCGACACCGCGAGCGCGAGCGCGAACTGCCGGTAGATGTTGCCGACCGCGCCGCCGAAGAACGCCATCGGCACGAACACCGACGTCAGCACGACGGTGATCCCGACGATCGCGCCGCTGATCTGCTTCATCGCCTTCACGGTCGCCTCGTACGGCGGCAGTTTCTCCTCGACCATCAGCCGCTCGACGTTCTCGACGACGACGATCGCATCGTCGACGAGGATGCCGATCGCGAGCACCATCCCGAACATCGTCAGCACGTTGATCGAGAAGCCCGCGGCGAGCATCGCGCCGAACGTGCCGAGCAGCGCGACGGGCACGACGAGCGTCGGGATCAGCGTCGCGCGGAAGTTCTGCATGAAGAGGAACATCACCGCGAACACGAGCACGCCCGCCTCGACGAGCGTCGTCACGACCTTGCTCATCGACACGCGCACGAACGACGACGTCTCGTACGGAATCTGGTACGTGACGCCCGCCGGGAAGAACTTCGACAGCGCGTCCATCGTCGCGCGCACGCGCTTTTCGGTCGCGACCGCGTTCGATCCCGCCGCGAGCTTGATGCCCATGCCGGTCGCCGTCTTGCCGTTCACGAACGACGGATAGTTGTAGTCGTTGCCGCCGAACTCGATTTTCGCGACGTCGCGCAGATAGAGCGTCGAGCCGTCGGCGCGCGCGCGCAGCGCGATCGCGCCGAACGCGTCGGGCGTCGACAGCGGCGCGTCGGCGAGCACGGTTGCCGCGATCGGCGCGCTGTCCGGCACCGCGCTGCGGCCAATGTCGCCGATCGTCACGCGCGCGTTGTGCGCGCGCACGGCCGTCGCGATGTCGGATGCCGTCAGATTGAGCGCCGCCATCTTGACCGGGTCCGGCCAGATCCGCATCGCGTATTCGGCGCCCCAGAACTGCACCTTGCCGACGCCTTCGACGCGCCGCAGCGCCTGCACGACGTTCGCCGACGCGTATTCGCCGAGCTGCACGGCCGACATCCGTCCGTCTTCCGACGTGAGCGACACGACGAGCTGGATGTTGTCGGCCGCCTTTTCGACCGAAATGCCGTCGCGCCGCACGGGTTCGGGCAGCCTCGCCTCGACGGTCTTCAGCCGGTTCTGCACGTCGACCGCCGCGAGATCGGCGCTCACGCCCTGCTTGAACGTCAGGTACAGCGACGCCTGGCCGGCGCTGCTCGTCGCCGACGTATACAGGAGGCCGGGCACGCCGTTCATCTCGCGCTCGATCACGGCCGTGACCGATTCCTCGACGACCTGCGCGGACGCGCCCGGATACGTCGCGTAGATGCTGACGACGGGCGGCGCGATGTCCGGATACTGCGCGACGGGCAGCGCGCGAATCGCGAAGATGCCGCCCAGCATGATGAATAGCGAGATCACCCAGGCGAACACCGGGCGATCGATGAAGAAACGAGCCATGATCGAGTTGTGCTTGTCAGGTTTGGCGCTTCGCGGGCGCGGCGGCCGCGCCCGGCCCGGAGGCCGGTTGCGCGGGCGCGTCGCGCTCGACCGCCTTCACGGTCGCGCCTGCTTCGAATTGCGCGGCGTCGTCGACGACGATGCGCTCGCCGCCGTGAAGCCCGCGCGTGACGATCCAGTCGCGGCCTTTCATCTGCGAGGCCTCGACCGTCACGTCGCGAATCTTTCCGTCCTTGTCGACGACCTTGACGGTCGTGCTGTCGGCGGTGCGCAGGAGCGCGTCGCGCGGCACGAGGAACGCGTCGCGCGCGATCGCGCGCTCGAGCGTGATCCGCACGTACGCGCCCGGCAGCAGCTCGCGCTCCGGATTCGGAAAGAGCGCGCGCATCGCGACCGTGTCGGTCGACGGATCGACCGCGAGATCCGCGAACAGCAGCTTGCCCTTGCGCGCATACGTACTGCCGTCCGGGCGCACGAGCGCCACCTCGACGTCCCGCTGCGCGATGCCCGCCGCGCGGCCGCTCTTCACCGCGCGCCGCAGCGACTCGACGTCGGCGGCCGGCTGCGAGAAGTTCACGTAGATCGGATCGAGCTGCTCGACGGTCGTGAGCGGCGTCGCCTGGTCCTGGCCGACGAGCGCGCCTTCGGTGACGAGCGCGCGGCGCGCGCGGCCGTCGATCGGCGCGGTGACGGTCGCGTAGTCGAGCTGCAGTTGCGCACGCGCGAGCTCCGCGCGCGCCGACGCGACGGCCGCCCGCGCCTGCCGCTCGTCGGCGAGCGCCTCGGTGTGATCGCGCTCGCTGACCGCCCGGTCGCGCACGAGCTCGTCGTAGCGGCGCCGCTTGTCGAGCGCCGCGAGATGCGCGGCCTGCGCCTTCTCGAGCGCGCCCGCGGCCGCATCGCGCGCCGCCTTGAACGGCGCGGGATCGATCTTGAACAGCACCGCGCCGCGCTTCACTTCCTGTCCTTCTTCGTACGTGCGCGCGGTCACGATGCCCGCGACCCGCGCGCGCACCTCGGCTTGCCGGTAGGCGTCGAGCCGGCCCGGCAATTCGACCGAGAGCGGCACCGACGCTTTCTTCGCCGTGACGACGGTCGCCTGGCGCGGCGCGGCCGCCTCGCCGCCGCCGTCGCGCTTGCCGCAGCCAACGGCGACGAACGCCGCGACGGCGAGCGCCGCCCACAAGCGGCGCATGCGCGCCCATTCGTATTTCATTGTTTTCCTCGCGATTCGTTCGGCCCGGGACGAACTTGGGGGCCGGTCAGGGAGATCGATTATAATCAGTCGCGACTGATTAAATAATGTCGCTTGATAGAATGTCGCAAGAAAACGACAAGCAATAGAAAGGGAGAGTCGACCTACATGGCCCGCAAGACACGCGAAGAATCGTTGAACACGAAGAACCGGATCCTCGACGCCGCCGAGCTCGTGCTGCTCGAAAAAGGCGTCGGACAGACCGCGATGGCCGATATCGCGGAAGCGGCCGGCATGTCGCGCGGCGCGGTCTACGGACATTTCAAGGGCAAGCTCGAAGTGTGTGTCGCGATGTGCGACCGCGCGTTCTCGCGCGCGGTCGAGGGATTCGAGCTGTCCGACGAGCGCCCCGCGCTCGCAACGCTGCGCCTAGCCGCGTCGCACTACCTGCATCAATGCGGCGAGCCCGGCTCGATGCAGCGCGTGCTCGAGATCCTCTACATGAAATGTGAGCAGAGCGAAGAAAACGCGCCGCTGCTGCGCCGCCGCGCGCTCTACGAATTGCAGGCGCTGCGGATCACGAAGGCGCTGCTGCGCCGCGCGGTCCTCACAGGCGAACTCGACGCGTCGCTCGACGTGCATCTCGCGGGCGTCCATTTCCTGTCCCTGCTCGAAGGCATCTTCGGCTCGATGATCTGGACGACGCGGCTGCGCGGCGACCGCTGGGGCGATGCCGAGGCGATGCTCGACGCGGGCGTCGATGCGCTGCGCGCGTCGCCCGCGCTGCGGCGCGCCCAAGATTGCACGTCACGCGCGCCGGCGCGCGCAATTGCGCACTGAGTGCGCCGACTATCCGCCCCTACATAAAATCGTCAACCGTGCGGAACAATTGCGCGCGCCGCGCGGTCATTCAAGTTGGCGTCGATTCATCATATGGGTTTGAAACCTCGAGAGCCGAATCGCCGTTCGGAGCGGACATCGTCCGCGTCGTTGGGCCGAACGGTGCGCAGCGGGGCGCGGTCCGGTCGTGATCGCGCCCCGCTGCGTTGAACGTCCAGGCGCTGCCGCCCGCTTCGGCGCGAGCCTTTCCGCAGCCGCCCGCCCACCCTCTTTCGTTTCGAACCGCCTTTTTCAAGGATGTGGACACCGTTGGCCAAGCCATTCGCGCATACCGTTTCCGTTTCTTCCGGCGATCCCGCGTCCGCCGCCGGATCGCCGGCCCAGGCCGCCGCCCCCCGCTCGTTCAAACGCAAGCTGCCCGCGGCGAGCACGCTCGCCGCGCTGATCGCATTCGGTCTCGCGGCGCTGCCTGCCGTGTCGAAGTCGCCTGATGCGTCGACCGCGAACGCCGCACGCACACCGCAGCGCGTGCTCGCCGACGCGCCGTTTCCGAGCGCGCAGCGCTTCGTCACAAACGAACTCGAGCGCATGATCGCCGAGCAGGCGCCGCACGCCGATCCGCTGCAGGCACACGCCGATCGAACCGATCCGGCGGGCGCCGACTCGACGCCGGGCCTAACGCGGCCCGGCCTGGCGCGGCCCGGCCTCTTCGCGTCGCTCGCCGAGCATCGCAACGAACTGCTCGGTTACGACGGCCGCGCGTTCTCGCTCGCGGATTCGGTGCTCGCGCCGACCGACGGCGGCGTGCGCTCGGGAGCGATCGAGCAGACGCTTGCCGACACGCTCAATCAGATCGACATCCCGCCCGAAGTGCGGATCCAGATCGGCGACCTGATCTCCGACCGCGTTCATTCGCACGCGAACGCGCAGCCGGGCGATCGCTACCGGATCGCATTCGACGCCGCATCGGGCAAGCCGCGCGTGACCGCGCTCGAGCTGCGCGTCGCGGGCCGCAAGTTCGGCGCGATCTGGTTCAAGCCGCCGGGCGCGGCGGGCGGCGCGTATTACGCATTCGACGGCCAGCCGCTCGACGCGCCCGCGCTCACGATGCCCGTCGTCAGCACGCGAATCAGTTCGTATTTCGGCGAACGCATCCATCCGCTGTCGCACATCCTGCAAATGCACACGGGCGTCGACCTCGCCGCGCCGACCGGCACGCGCGTCGGCGCGGCGGCGGCAGGCGTCGTGTCGTTCGTCGGCTACGATCCCGGCGGCTACGGCAAGTACGTCGTGATCGATCATCCGGACCGCACGTCGACCTACTACGCGCACCTGTCGGCGTTCGCGCCGGGGCTCGAAGCCGGGATGACGGTCGCGCAGGGGCAGCGGATCGGCACGGTCGGCTCGACCGGCGCGGCGACGGGCCCGCATCTGCATTTCGAGGTCCGCGTCGACGATCAGCCGGTCGATCCGCTCGTCGCGCTTGCCAACGCGCAGAACACGCTGTCGGCGATGCAGCTCGACGCGTTCCGTCGCGTCGCGAGCGAAGCGCGCTTCCGGCTCGCGTCGAGCGGCGCGCGGCCGCTCGGCTTCGCGCAAGTCGACGCGCCGCTGTGGGCCGAGTTCGCGACCGATACGTCGACGCTGCGCGCGATCTTCAACACGCACTACGCGTCGTCGTGACGATGCGGTAGCGCAGGAGCCGCGCGCGTCGGCGCGCGAGGCTTCGATTCCGCCCGAGATTCGAGCGGCCGCGTCGTCTTCGGCAAATGCTTGCGCCGTCGTGCGATCCGCCACGCGCATCGCTCTCGATACGGCAATGCGCCGAAACGCCCGTGCAGACGCTGCCCGCGGCACGAACACGTCCCGCGCCCGCACGCCTTCCGCCGGGCGACGCTATCGCGCTATCGCGGCCCGCTCGACGCCGGCTGCGCGGCCGCCGCGCTCGGCGTCTCGCCGCCTTGCGGCGATCCGCGCCGATCGCGCGCGAGCAGCCACGTCGCCGCGACGTCGAGCGCGGTGCAGAGAATCAGATAGATGACGCCGACGAACAGAAAGACCTGCGCGGGATACACCATCAGCCGATTGTTGACCTGCGTCGCGACGAACGACAGCTCCGGCACGCCGACGATATACGCGAGCGACGTGTCCTTCACGAGCGACACCCACTGGTTGACGAACGACGGCGTCATGATCTTCACCGCCTGCGGCAGCAGCGCGTAGCGCACCGTCTGCCAGCGCGTGAGCCCGAGCGACAGGCCCGCCTGCCACTGCCCCGCGCCCGCCGCGCGAATCCCCGCATGCACCGAATGCGCGAGATACGCGCCGCCGATGAGCGACAGCGCGCACACGACGGCCGCGAGCCCCGGCACGTCGGCGTGCAATAGCACGGGCAGCAGGAAGTACGTCCAGAAGATCAGCATCAGCACCGGAATCGCACGGAAAAAACCGATCACGACGACGAGCACGCTGCGCAGCGCGCCCGTGGCGAGCGCGAGCGCGACGCCGCCCGCGACGCCCAGCGCGGCCGACGCGAGCGCCGATGTGATCGCGAGCGCGAGCGACAGCGCGGCGCCGCCGAGCGGGCCGTCCGGGAACGCGCCGACGAGCAGGTACGGCAGGTTGTTCGCGAGTATCGACAGATCCATCGTCAACGCCCCGCGAACGTGCGATCGCGACGCCGGACCGTCCACTGCGCGAGCGCCTCGACGACCGCGACCGCCGCGATGTACAGCACGGTCGACACGCCGAACGCGGCGAAGGTCCTGAAGGTCTCGGTCTCGACCTGGCGCGACGCGTACGACAGCTCGGCGACGCCGATCGCCATCGTCAGCGACGAGTTCTTGATCAGGTTCATGTATTGGCCGAACAGCGGCGGCAACGCGATCCGCACCGCCTGCGGCAGCACGACGAAGCGGAACGTCTGCAGCGGCGCGAGGCCGAGCGCGCTCGCCGCGTGATACTGGCCGGCCGGCACGCCGCGCAGCCCTGCGAGGAACTCCTCGGCGACGAACGCGCTCGTGTAGCAGCTCAAGCCGACCCAGCCGGCAACGAATTCGAACGACGGCCAATGCAGCTCGACGCCGCCCACCGCGATCGCGTGGCGCGCGTTGAGCCAGGCCATCACGGGCTCCGGCAGCAGCGACGCGACGCCGAAATACCAGAACAGGAGCTGCACGACGAGCGGCGTGTTGCGAAACGCGACGACGTAGGCGGCGGCCGCGCGCCTCGGCCACGCGCGCTTCGCATGACGCGCGATCGCCAGCGCGAAGCCCGCGAACGTCGCCGCGACGGCCGCCGCGACCGACAGGCCGAGCGTCAGCAGGAAGCCCTGCCATAACCACATCAGATACTTGGGAGCGAGCCAGGCGTCCATCTTGTCTGCTTGGGGCCGCCCGTGCGGCGGCCGCGTTTGCGTCTCGGGATTGCGCCGGCCTGCGCGCCCGCATGCGGCGCACGTCCGGTGCGAGTGCGGGCCACACGCGGTCTGCATGCGGCCCGTGCCGACCTCTGCGCGATATCGAATGCGCGCGTCGTACGCACGCCCGACCTCGCACGCGTGGCCGCCGAGCGCGGATCGCGCCCGACGCCCGCGCATCGCCGCGCGTATTCAGCGCTTGTTCAATGCTCGTTCAGCACTCGTTCAACGCTTGTCGCCGATCTTGAAGATCCGCGTGAGCGGCGTCTTCGTGCTCGGCCCGAACCACGCGTCGTAGATCCTGCCCGCGCGGCCGCCCGCTTCGAGGCCCTTCAGCGTGTCGTCGACGAACGCGACGAGCCGCGCCTCGCCCTTCGGCACGCCGACGCCCATGTAGTCGTTCGAGATCGTGAACGCCGGGATCTCGTAGTTCTGCTTGTCCGGCACGTTCGCGAGCAGGCCGATCAGCTTCGGGCCGTCCTGCGTGATCGCCTGCACGTTGCCCGCGCGCAGCGCGGCGAACGCGAACGGCGTGTCGTCGTATGCGACGATCGTCGCCTTCGGATACTTGTCGCGCAGCGTGACCTCGTTCGTCGTGCCCTTGTCCGCGCCGATGCGCAGGCCGTTCAACTGGTCGGCCGATTTCAGAACGCCCTTCTTCGCGAGGAACTGCTGGCCCGACGCGAAGTACGGAATGCTGAAGTCGACTTGCTTCGCACGCTCGTCGGTGATCGTGAAGTTCGCGAGCACGAGGTCGACCTTGCCCGACGTCAGGAACGGAATGCGGTTCGCGGGATTGGTCGGCTGCAGCTTCAGCTTGACGCCGAGCTTGTCGGCGAGCGCCTGCGCGTAGTCGACGTCGAGGCCGACGATGCGGTTCGTCTTCGGATCGACAAAGCCGAACGGCGGATTGCTGTCGAACGTCGCGACGCGCAGCACGCCCGCTTTCTTGATGTCGTCGAGGCGGTCAGCGTGCGCGGCCGCATGCGCGGCGATGAGCGAAAAACCGATGAGCCAGGTAGCGAGAGGCTTGAGTTTCATTGGCGATCTCTTGATCTCTTGTTTTGTCGTGAAGCCGGCGCGCGACGCGTCCGGCCGGATGAGCGACGCAGCGTGAAGCGCCGCGAGTCCGTCACCGTATCAGTGCATGCACCGCTTTCGAACCAAGAAATGCTGCTGACCTCAGCAGTTTTCTTGCTATTGCGCGCGGATGCGCGAAGCAAATGCGCGCGGCGCGCTATGTTGCGCGCCCCAGCGCTTGACGCTCACGCGTTCGAGCGCGTCGAACACGCCGTGCTCGACGATCCGTCCGATCACGATCACCGCGGCGAGCCCCGCGAACACGCGGTCCGTATCGAGCGCGTTGCGATTCTGGAAGATGTACCAGCCGAGCCCGCCGCCGCCCGCGCTCGCGCCGAACACGAGCTCGGCCGCGATCAGCGTGCGCCACGCGAACGCCCCCCGCGAGAATCGACGGCAGCGCGGCCGGAATCAGGATCGAGACGACGTGACGCGAGCCCGTCAGCCCGCAATTGCGGCCGACCATCCTGAGCGTCGCGGGCACCGCCTGAAAGCCCGCGAACGTGTTTAGCGGGAGCGGCCAGGGCACCGCGTGCACGAGCACGAACAGCAGGCTGCCCGTGTCGAGGCCGAACCACAGCAACGCGAGCGGCAGCAGCGCGATCGACGGCAGCGGATTGAACATCGCGGCCAGCATCGTCATGCAGATCGCGGCCGATGCGTGTCGTCACCGCCAGCGTGGTCAGCGCGAACGCACAAGCAACGCCGAGCGCATAGCCGCGCAGCAGCACCGACAGCGACACCGCGATCTTCGCCGGCAGCTCGCCGTTCGCGATGCCCTGCGCGAAGGCAAGCGCGGTCGCGCTGAAGGTCGGCAGCAGCAGATCGTTGTCGATCGCGCGCGCGGCGAATTCCCATCCGGCGATCAGCACGAACGCGATCAGCATCTTGCGCAGCCATCCCGCGTCGCGCAGACGAGCGAACGCCGACGGCCGCGCGAGCGGTGCGGAGCCGATGTCGCGCTCGCCGACGGCGGACGGATCGCCCGTCGGAACGGCGCCAGCCGGCGCAGTCGGCGCAAGCGCGATCTCATACTCGTCGCGCACGGGCGGCGCGATCCGCGCGCTCGTATTCGTGCTCATGCGTGCGCTCCATGCTCGTCGAACAACAGCCGATGGATTCGGTCCGCCGTCCGCTGAAAATCCGCGCGCCCGACGCTGCCTTCGGCGAAATGATGGCTGTTGAGCTCCGCGCGCACGCGTCCAGGATGAGGAGACAGCAGCAGAATCCGGTTGCCGATCACGAGCGCCTCTTCGATCGAATGCGTGACGAACAGCAGCGTGAAGCGCGCGTCGTCCCACAGCCGCAGCAGCTCGTGCTGCATCCGCCGGCGCGTGAGCGCGTCGAGCGCGGCGAACGGCTCGTCCATCAGCAGCACGCGCGGCTCCATCGCGAGCGCGCGTCCGATCGCGACGCGCTGCTTCATCCCGCCCGACAGCGTGTGCGGATACGCATCGGCGAACGCGCTCAGGCCCACCTTGTCGAGCGCCGAACCTGCGCGCGCCGCAGCCTCGGCGCGCGGCAGCTTCTTCGCCGCCCGCAGCGGAAACGCGACGTTCTCGAGCACCGTCTTCCACGGCGGCAATTGATCGAACTCCTGGAACACGACGATGCGGTCGGCGCCCGGGCCGCGCACCGGTTCGCCCGCGAGCGTGATCGCGCCCTCGACGGGCGCGACGAAGCCCGCGATCGCCTTCAGCAACGTCGACTTGCCGCAGCCGGACGGCCCCAGCAGCACGAAGCGATCCGCGCCGTAGACGTCGAAGCTCACCTGCTGCATCGCGCGCACAACGCGCTCGCGGCTGCGGTATTCGAGCGTCACGCGATCGACGGCGAGCAGCTTGCCGCACGCCCGCTCGCCGCATCGGCCGGATTCGCAAACAGGGTTGACGGTTCTGCCGCCATGCGCCGCACTCCATCGAGTCCCGCCGGGACGATCAAAAAAAATGCCCGCTGCGAAAGCGGGCGAGAATCCCAGTCAAGGAGGTGTCACACGAACTACGGGTTCAGATTAAGGCTCGTGGGCGCTGCGCACAACGAAGCATTTTCGATATCGATATCGCGAGCGCCGCATTGACGTCACGTCGATGTCACGCCGATGTCGCATTGACATTGCTTCGATGCCGGATGCCGGATGCCGGTCGCATAAATCGCATCGCCGCGCGGCGCACGTCTCGTGCCGAAACGCGCCGAGTGCGACCGGCCGCGCGAAACGCGACGATACACGCATCAACTGCCCTGCGCGGTCGCGGGATCGTCGAAGAAATAATCGCGCCAGGTCTTCGGCTCGTTGCGGATCGCGCCGACGCGATGCATGAACTGCGCGAGCGCGAACGTGTTCTGCGGCGCGATCTTGAACTGCACCTGCGGATCCTTGACGATATTCAGCAGCAGCGCGCGACCCGCCTTCGAGTGGTTCACGCGCAGATACGCGTCGACCGCACCGTCCGGATTCTGCTCGATCAGGTGCTGGTCACGCGCGACGTTCAACAGCAGATAGACGATGCCGAATTGCTCGGCGATCCGGATGCGCCCTTCGGCGCGGGCCGCGGGCGTGGCAAAAACCGAGGCGGCGGCGAGCGCGGCGGCCAGCAAGGCCGCGAGCGAACGTCGGCCGAAAAACGATGCGCGTGTCATGACGACCCCATGAATTCCGTCGAGACAGCGAATCTAGGGGCGCTCGCGCGCACGGGTCAACGAAGCAAATCCGCTACGCTTATCGGCTGCGGCAATAACGACGCGCACATGTAAAAACGGCGCTTCGCGATGATGCGAAACGCCGTTTGCACGCGCGCCGCACGGGCTCCCCGACGCGCCGCCGCTCTCGCTCGAATCGAATCGCGCGGCGAGCGCCGAACCGGACGGCCCCGCCGCGCGGCCGAGCCGCGATCAGGGCTCGTGGCGCAGATACCCTTCCTTGCTCGGATCGCGCATCCGCCACGACACGATGAGCGAGATCGCGCACAGCACGGTCACGTACCAGTAGAAACTCGACTCGCTGCCGACCGACTTGAACCACAGCGCGACGTACTCGGCCGAGCCGCCGAAGATCGCGTTCGCGACCGCGTATGACAGGCCGACGCCCATCGCGCGCACTTCGGGCGGGAACATCTCGGCCTTGATGAGACCGCTGATCGACGTATAGAAGCTGACGATCGCGAGCGCGACGACGATGAGGACGAACGCCGCATACGGGCTCGTCACGCCGCCCAGCGCGTGCATCAGCGGCACCGTGCCGATCATGGCGCCCGTGCCGAACAGGATCATCGACATCCGGCGGCCGATCTTGTCCGACAGCGCGCCGAACACCGGCTGCATCAGCATGTAGGCGAAGAGCGCCGCCGTCATCACGTTGCTCGCCGTCTTCGCGTGCATCCCCGCCGTGTTGACGAGGTACTTCTGCATGTACGTCGTGAACGTATAGAAGATCAGCGAGCCGCCGGCGGTAAAGCCGATCACCGTCAGGAACGCGCCCTTGTGCTGCCACACGCCGCGGATCGTACCGGCATCCTTCGCCTTGCGCGATTCGCTCGTCGACGTCTCGTCGAGCGACTTCCGCAGATACAGCGAGATCAGCGCGGCCGCCGCGCCGACGACGAACGGAATCCGCCAGCCCCACGCCTTCAGTTCGGCGGTCGACAGCGTCTGCTGCAAGATCACGAGCACGAGGAGCGCGCAGAGCTGGCCGCCGATCAGCGTCACGTACTGGAACGACGCGAAGAACCCGCGGCGGCCCTTGAGCGCGACCTCGCTCATGTAGGTCGCGCTCGTGCCGTATTCGCCGCCGACGGACAGCCCCTGAAACAGCCGCGCGACGAGCAGCAGGAACGGCGCGAGCGCGCCGATCTGCGCATAGGTCGGCAGCACCGCGATCACGAGCGAGCCGCCGCACATCATCAGCACCGAGATCATCATCGCGGCGCGGCGGCCGTGCTTGTCGGCGATCCGGCCGAACAGCCAGCCGCCGATCGGGCGCATCAGGAAGCCCGCCGCGAACACGCCAGCCGTGTTGAGCAGTTGCGTCGTCGTGTTGCCGCTCGGGAAGAACGCCGGCGCGAAGTACAGCGCGCAGAACGAGTAGATGTAGAAGTCGAACCACTCGACGAGGTTGCCCGACGATGCGCCCACGATCGCGAGTACGCGGCGCCGGACGTCTTGCCGCGTGACGGCGGCGACGGCGGTCTGATCATTCATGGATGGTCTTTTCCTTGAGGTTCTCTTGGATGGCCTGGCGGTGGTGAACTGCCGCCTTCTTGTTCGACGCACGCGGTGATACCGGTTCCACCTCGGCGTGGCCGCGATTCTAGCGAAATGTAATGTAACTGGCTGCCCGGGATCGCCCGGATGTCGAAAAAATAATTTCCGGTCGCCCGCGCATTCAGCGAAAACGCGAGCCGGATGGCTCGCGTTTCGTGCAAGACTGGGGGCCGCGCGCCGCGGCGACAGAAACGGCAACGGCGGGCGGATCGTGAACGGCGCCAATGGCGGTCGGTCAACGGCGGCGGCGGCGGCGTGCGCGCCGCGCCGTCAGAGCCGGATTTCCGGCGCCGCGTAGCGGCACTCGTAGCGCTTGCGGACCGTTCCCGTCTCGTCGACGCTTTCGATAAACACGTCGAACTGCCAGAGCCGCGCCATGTGCTTGAGCACCTCGTCGCTGTCGTTCGACAGATGGCGGTTGTCGGTCATGAAGTGGCGCAGCGTGAGACTGCGGTCGCCGCGCGTATTGACGGACCACACCTGGATGTTCGGCTCGCGGTGATGGATGTCGTACTGCCGCGACAACGCCTGCCGCACGTACTGGTAGCCGCTGTCGTCGTGGATCGCCGACACTTCGAGCGCGTCGCGCATGTCGTCGTCGAGCACCGAGAACAAGCGCATCTCGCGGATCAGGTGCGGCGACAGATACTGCGCGATGAAGCTCTCGTCCTTGAAGTTGCGCATCGCGTAGTGCATCGCCGGCAGCCACGGGCTGCCGGCGAGTTCCGGAAACCACTTGCTGTCTTCTTCGGTCGGCGACTCGCAGATCCGGCGGATGTCGCTCATCATCGAAAAACCGAGCGCGTATGGATTGATCCCGCTGTAGTACGGCTTCGTCACGGGCGGCTGGTAGATCACGTTGCTGTGCGAATGGAGGAACTCCATCATGAAGCCGTCCGCGAGCTTGCCCTGGTTGTACATCGTGTTGAGCAGCGTGTAATGCCAGAACGTCGCCCAGCCTTCGTTCATTACCTGCGTCTGCCGCTGCGGATAGAAGTACTGGCCGATCTTGCGGACGATCCGGATCACCTCGCGTTCCCACGGCTCGAGGAACGGCGCGTTCTTCTCCGCGAAGTACAGCAGGTTCTCCTGCGGCTCCGGCGGATAGCGCTCCTCCTGCTCCTCGGCGAGCTCGGGCTTCTTGCCGGGCAACGTGCGCCACAGTTCGTTGACCTGCGACTGCAGATATGCCTCACGCTCGCGCCGCAGCTCCGATTCCTTCGCGAGCGACGGCTTCTGCGGCCGCTTGTAGCGGTCGACGCCGTAGTTCATCAGCGCATGGCACGAGTCGAGCAGTTCCTCGACGCGGTCGAGCCCGTAGCGCTCTTCGCATTCGGCGACGTAGTTCTTCGCGTAGACGAGGTAGTCGATGATCGCATGCGCGTCGGTCCACAAGCGGAACAGGTAGTTGCCCTTGAAGAACGAGTTGTGCCCGTACGCCGCGTGCGCGATGACGAGCGCCTGCATCGTCATCGTGTTCTCTTCCATCAGATACGCGATGCAGGGGTTCGAATTGATGACGATCTCGTACGCGAGCCCCATCTGCCCGCGACGGTAGCTCTTCTCGGTCGACAGGAAGTGCTTGCCGAACGACCAGTGACGGTAGTTGACGGGCATGCCGACCGACGCGTACGCGTCCATCATCTGCTCGGCGCTGATCAGCTCGAGCTGGATCGGATAGATGTCGAGCTCGTACTGCTCCGCGACCTGCGAGATATGGGTGTCGTACTCCTCGATCAGCTCGAAGGTCCAATCGGACGGACACGGCAGCGGTTTGCGGTCGGCAACGTTCATACGCGCTTCCTTGAGCCCGCTCGCGGGCGCTCCTGCTCCTGGGTGCTGCTCCGCCGCGTCGGGCGACGCGCCGCACTCGTTTGCGGCAGGTTCCGATGCGTCGTCGCTCTTGCGGCGCGGCTCATAGCCGCGCGCTTCGTTATGCGGATGGCGTGTCGTCATCAGGTTTCCACGTGCTTTTCAAAGAGTTCGCGAAACACTGGATAAATGTCAGCCGCCGACTCCACTTTTTTCATCGCGAGATGCGGTTGCGACAACGCCAGTTGCGCGTACTCGAGCCACAGGTTCTGCTCTTCGGGCGTCACCTGGATGTATGCGAAGTAACGCACCTTCGAGAGGATGTCCTCGTCGAGGATCTTGCGGCACTTCGGCGAATCGTCCGTCCAGTTGTCGCCGTCCGACGCCTGCGCGCCGTAGATGTTCCACTCGGTCGGCGAATAGCGCTCGTCCATCACCTTGCGCATCAGCTCGAGCGCGCTCGACACGACCGTGCCGCCGCTTTCGGTCGAATGGAAGAACGTGTCCTCGTCGACCTCCTCCGCGCGCGTGTGATGGCGGATGAACACGACTTCGATCCGCTCGTAGTTGCGCTTCAGGAACAGGTACAGCAGGATGAAGAAGCGTTTCGCAAGATCCTTGCGCTGCTCGTCCATCGAGCCCGACACGTCCATCAGGCAGAACATCACCGCCTGGCTCGACGGCTGGGGCATCTTCACGCGGTTCACGTAGCGCAGGTCGAACGGATCGATGAACGGAATGCGCCAGATGCGCCCCTTCAGGTGATGGATCGCATCCTCGAGCTGCGCGATCTCGACGCGATGATCGCCCGGCTCCTCCTTCAGCGCGGCAAGCTTTTCCTCGAGCTCGTGCAGTTCGTTGACGAGCGGCGAGCCGAGCGCGATGCGCCGGCCGAGCGCGCTTCGCAGCGAACGCACGACGTCGATGTTGTTCGGCGTGCCCTCGGCCGCCCAGCCCGCGCGAACGTTCTTCCAGCTCGGCACGGTCAGCAGATGGGTCTTGACGAGGCGCGGCAGTTCGAGATCGTCGAAGAAGTACTGCATGAATTCCTCGCGCGACAGCTCGAACACGAAGTCGTCCTGACCTTCGCCTTCGTTGCTCGCCTGGCTGCCGCCGCCTCCGGCGCCGCCCGGCGGACGCGGGATCTTGTCGCCGCGCACGTAGTCGGCGTTGCCCGGATGCACGATCTCGCGCCGCCCGCCCGGCCCGTGCCGGAACGTCGGCTCCGCGATGTCCTTGCGGGGAATCGTGATGCTCTGCGTGCTCTGGATGTCCTTGATGCTGCGATCGCGCACCGCGTCGGACACCGCGCGACGAATGTAGTTCTTGACGCGGCGCAGGAAGCGCTCACGGTTTGCAATGCTCTTGTTCTTGCCGGCCAGTCTGCGGTCGATGATTTGATGAAGCACGCCCTGTCTCCCGCTCGAATGTCGATACGCCGGGACGCACGCCGCGCACACGCGGGGCTGCCGCGATGCGGGCGGCGTCTCTCAAGGTGCCCGCGCGCGGCCGCGCGGGCGTCGCGTTGCGCGCGTCATGACGACTTGCGCACGCGCAGATACCAGTCGCACAGGAGCCGCACCTGCTTCGGCGTATAGCCCTTCGCGACCATCCGGTTGACAAAATCTTCGTGTTTGCGCTGTTCCTCCGCCGAGCCCTTCGCGTTGAACGAAATGACCGGCAACAATTCCTCCGTGTTCGAGAACATCTTCTTTTCGATCACGACGCGCAGCTTTTCGTAGCTGACCCACGCCGGATTCTTGCCGCCGTTCGCGGCCCGCGCGCGCAACACGAAGTTCACGATCTCGTTGCGGAAATCCTTCGGATTGCTGATGCCCGCCGGCTTCTCGATCTTCTCGAGCTCGGCATTGAGCGCGGCGCGGTCGAAGCTCTCGCCCGTGTCGTGATCGCGGAATTCCTGATCCTGGATCCAGAAGTCCGCATACGTGACGTAGCGATCGAAGATGTTCTGACCGTATTCCGAATACGACTCGAGGTACGCGGTCTGGATCTCCTTGCCGATGAACTCCGCATAGCGCGACGCGAGCAGGTCCTTCACGTACGACAGATACTTCTGCTCGGTTTCCGGCGGGAACTGCTCGCGCTCGATCTGCTGTTCGAGCACGTACATCAGGTGCACCGGGTTCGCCGCGACTTCGGTCGAATCGAAGTTGAACACGCGCGACATGATCTTGAACGCGAAGCGCGTCGACACGCCCGTCATCCCTTCGTCGACGCCCGCGTAGTCGCGATACTCCTGATACGACTTCGCCTTCGGATCGGTGTCCTTCAGATTCTCGCCGTCGTACACCTGCATCTTCGAGAAAAGGCTTGAATTCTCCGGCTCGTGCAGGCGCGTGAGCACCGAGAACTGCGCCATCATCTTCAGCGTGCCGGGCGCGCACACAGCCTCGGCGAGCGACGAGTTGCGGATCAGCTTCTCGTAGATCTTGATCTCTTCCGAAACGCGCAGGCAGTACGGCACCTTGACGACGAAGATCCGGTCGAGCAGCGCCTCGTTGTTCCGGTTGTTGCGAAACGCCTTCCATTCGGACTCGTTCGAGTGCGCGAGGATGATGCCGTCGAACGGGATCGCGCCGAATCCTTCGGTGCCCTTGAAGTTGCCTTCTTGCGTCGCGGTCAAGAGCGGGTGCAGCACCTTGATCGGCGCCTTGAACATTTCGACGAATTCCAGGAGGCCCTGGTTCGCGAGGCACAGGCCGCCGGAATAGCTGTACGCATCGGCGTCGTCCTGCGCGTATTGCTCGAGCTTGCGGATATCGACCTTGCCGACGAGCGACGAGATGTCCTGATTGTTCTCGTCGCCGGGTTCGGTCTTCGCGATGCCGATCTGCCGCAGGATCGACGGATAGCGGCGCACGATGCGAAAGCGCCGGATGTCGCCGTTGTACTCGTGCAGGCGCTTGACCGCCCACGGACTCAGGATGCTCTTCAGGTAGCGGCGCGGAATGCCGTACTGCTCTTCGAGAATCGGACCGTCTTCGTCGTAGTCGAACAAGCCGAGCGGCGATTCGTTGACGGGCGAGCCCTTGAGCGAATAGAACGGCACACGCTCCATCAGTTGCTTCAGGCGCTCGGCGATCGACGACTTGCCGCCGCCCACCGGACCGAGCAGGTAGAGAATCTGCTTCTTTTCCTCGAGCCCTTGCGCCGCATGGCGGAAGTAGGCGACGACCTGCTCGATCACCTCCTCCATGCCGTAGAACTCGCGAAACGCGGGGTATACCTTGATCACCTTATTCGCGAAAATCCGCGACAAGCGCGGATCGTTGCGCGTGTCGACCTGTTCCGGCTCCCCGATGGCCGCCAGCATGCGTTCGCCGGCAGTCGCGTACGCCGATGGATCGTTTTTGCAGAGCGCGAGATACTCCTCCAGCGAGAACTCTTCCTCTCGCGTTTTTTCGAAGCGGTTCGCGAAGCTGCTGTAAATATCCATGCTACCTCCTCGCCTGAGTCTGAAGACGATCTTGCCTTCGTATAGATCATGTCGAAGCAGGACCGTTCGATTTCATCCTAAACCCATTTACTTTTTTTTTCACGAACTACTTCAACGGCCTCGCCGCGGTTTTCGACATTGCGGAAAACGCTGCTTGGAAAGCACTTTTTGCTGCTCTAGAATGGTTCTCCCGCTTCGCGCCAACGCTGCATCGGCGCTCTCCATTCAGGCAGCGGATCGTCTCGTCCGTTGACGCTCGCGCGCTCGCCGAACCGCCATCCCGCTTCTTTTCATATACGCGCGACGCGTCGTTTGCGTCGACAGCGCAAATGCGCCGTTACAAATTTTTTGCGGCGCGCGCAACGGTGCGATGCCCCTGACATCGACGCGGACGATCGCGCGAGTCGGAACGCAGTCGAACGCGCGTCGGTCATGCACGTGTCATCGAGGACGCGTGCTCGCCCCATGCCCATCTTCGACATGCGCGTTTCGACCGCGCATGCCGATACGCCGATGCCGCCCTCGATGCACATCGCGAGCCCGCGCATCGGAAAACGCGTGCCGCCCGCGCGCGACGAATGCACGAACACGCGAACGATCGCTTTCGATGCGAAAACGCCCGCTGGCGGCGGGCGTCGTCTTTTCGTCAAATTGGGGATAGATCGTTGTCCGATGCGATTCCTATCTCAAATTAGAAGGTTTCCCAATCGCTATCGCTCGCGGCAGGTGTAGCGGCGGCCGTTGCGCGCGGCGCGGGCTTTGGCTTCGCAGCCGTAGCCGCGTGCACAGGCGTCGCGGGCGATGCGGACGGCGCGGGCTTGAGCGCCGCTGCCGCCACGCTCGGCGCACCGGATGACGCGACGGACCGGATCGGCGCGACGACGCTCGCCGCCTTGTGCGCGACGCCTGCCGCCGGCCGCGTCGGCGCGTGCGAGGCGACGTCGCGCGCGTCGCCGTCGTCGACCCGGAACACCGAGACGGTCGTGCGCAGCCGCGCCGCCTGCTCGTCGAGCGATTGCGCGGCCGCCGCGGCCTCTTCGACGAGCGCCGCGTTCTGCTGCGTGACCTCGTCCATCTGCGACACCGCGCGCGACACCTGATCGATCCCGCTGCTCTGCTCCTCCGACGCGGCCGCGATTTCGCCCATGATGTCGGTCACGCGCCGCACCGCGCCGATCACTTCGCTCATCGTGCGGCCCGCCTCGTCGACGAGCGTCGAGCCCGTGCGCACGCGCTCGACCGACGTGTCGATCAGTTCCTTGATCTCCTTCGCGGCCGCCGACGAGCGCTGCGCGAGGCTGCGCACCTCGCCTGCGACGACCGCGAAGCCGCGCCCTTCCTCGCCCGCGCGCGCCGCCTCGACGGCCGCATTCAGCGCGAGGATGTTGGTCTGGAACGCGATTCCCTCGATGATCGAGATGATGTCGGCAATCTTTGCGGAGCTCTGGTTGATGTCGCCCATCGTGCCGACCACCTGGCCGACGACGGCGTTGCCCTTGTTCGCGATCTCCGACGCGCTCGCCGCGAGCGCGCTCGCCTGCCGCGCGCTGTCTGCGTTGCGCCGCACCGTGCCCGTCAGTTCCTCCATGCTCGACGCCGTCTCTTCGAGCGCCGCCGCCTGCTCCTCCGTCCGCGAGGACAGATCGATGTTGCCCGCGGCAATCTGCTTGGCCGCCGTCGCAATCGACTCGCCGCCGACGCGCACCGAACGCACCATGTCCGCGAGACTCGTCTGCATCTTCGCGAGCCCTTCGAGCAGCAGCCCCATCTCGTCGCGCCGCTCGACGACGATCGAATGACGCAGCTCGCCCGCGGCGATCGCGTCGAAATGGCCGAGCGCATCGGCGAGCGGCCGCGCGATCGCCGCGCGCAGGTTCAGAAAGCAATAGAACGCGATCGCGAGGCCGGCCAGGAGCGACACGATGCTCGCGATCCGGCTCGCCGCGTATACGCTTTGCGCATCGTTGAAATTGATGCTCGCCTGCTTGAGCTGGAACGTACGCAGCGTCTCGCCCGCGACTGCGAAGTCGTTGAAGACCGTCTGCATCCGTTTCGCGGCGGCGAGGATCCTGTCGTGGTCGTTCGCGTTGATGAGGTCGACGAATGCGTCGAGCTCGCGCTGCAGCACCTGCCGTTTCGCCGCAACGTCCTGCGCAAGGCGATCCTCTTCCGCGCTGCGCGGCAGGTCGAGGTATTTCTTCCACCACGAATCGGAAATCCCGCGCATCTGGCGCGCGCGCTCGATCGTCGGCGTCGCGTCGGGCGTGCCCGCGAGCATCACCGCGCGATCGAGCACGAGCCGCTCGCGCGCGGCGAACAGCTCGGCGCTCGCGACGTCGATCGCACTCGGCATCTGGTTCGAGAAGGTTTCGTAATTCGCGTCGTTGGCCTGGCTCATTCCGAACAGGCCGAGCGCGCCGACGACGCACAGCAGGACGGAAAGGAGCGCCATCGTGACGGCGAGGCGCGTCCTGATCGTGAGGTTCTTCAGCAGCATGGTTCTTCCTGTGACGCATCGTGAAGACGACGGGGCTGCCCGACGCAGCCCGCGGCAGCGAAACGTTTGCTCCGCCTGGCTTGTTTACGGCGCTAGACAGGAAGTCTTGATCCGTGCAGCGATCGATCTGAAGAAAATCGTGTTCGCCACATGCACCGGATCGATATTTTCTTTCTTTTTGCTTACGAGAACCGGCGCGGCGTGGCCTGCGTCACGCCGGGTCCGGCGCGAACGCGTCCAGCTCGGCGAGCGTCGGAATCGACGGCTGCGCGCCCGCCCGCGTAACCGACAGCGCCGCCGCGCGCTGCGCGAACAAGATCGCGTCGGGCGGCGCGGCGCCCGCGGCGAGCCGCGCGGCGAAGCCGCCGATGAACGTGTCGCCCGCCGCCGTCGTGTCGACGGGGGTGACACGCGGCGCCGGATAGTGGCGCGCCGCGCCGTCGGCCGTCAGCGCGACCGCGCCCTGCCCGCCAAGCGTGACGATCACGTTGCGCGCGCCCGCTGCCGCGAGCGCTCGCGCGGCCGCCTCGGCGCTCGCCGGATCGCGCACCGGCAGCCCGGTCAGCGCCGCAGCTTCGACTTCGTTCGGGATCAGGTAATCGATGAGCGGCAGCCAGTCGGCGGGCAGCGGACGGACGGCGGGCGCCGGATTCAGCACGACCGTCTTGCCGAGCCGCCGGCCTGCGGCCAGCGCCGCGCGGACCGCGTCCTCGGGCGTCTCCAACTGGCAGATCAGCACGTCCGCGGCCGCGAGCGCCGCCTCGTGCTCGGCGATCGAGTCGGGCGTCACTTCGCCGTTGCTGCCCGCGACGATCACGATCGCGTTCTGGCTCGTGTCGTCGACGACGATGAGCGCGACGCCCGTCGTCGCCGTCGCGCTGACCGACAGCGCGCCGCAATCGATCCCTTCGGCGGCGAGCCCCGCGCGCAGCGCGGCGCCGTGCTCGTCGGCGCCGACGCGGCCGAGCATCGCGACCTGCGCGCCGAGTCGCGCGGCCGCGACCGCCTGGTTGCCGCCCTTGCCGCCCGCCGCCTGCGCGAACGAGCGGCCGGCGAGCGTCTCGCCCGGCTGCGGCAGCCGCGGCGAGCGCACGACGAGATCCATGTTGAGACTGCCGACGACCATCACCCTGCCGCCGCGCGCGGGCGCGGCGCGTTCCGCCGCACGTTCGAGCGCCGCCGTCATCCGCGATACCCGGCGTCGGCCGGCTCCACGTAGACGGTCGTCGATTCGCGCAGCACGAGGCGCGGCGACACGACGCGCCGGCGCTGCGGCGCGCCCGACGCGCCGCCGCCGATCCGCTCGATCAGCGTCTGCGCGGCCATTTCGCCCAATGCGCGCACCGACTGGCCGACCGTCGACAGCGCCGGGTACGTGTAGCGCGACAGCTCGATGTCGTCGAAGCCGATGATCGAGCAGTCGGCCGGCACGCGGATCCCGCGCTCGGCGGCCGCGCGCAGCGCACCAAGCCCCATCAGGTCATTGCCCGCGAAGACCGCGCTCGGGCGCACGGTGTCGAAGAGACGCACGGCCGCGTGATAGCCGCCGATGCACGAGAAATCGCTTTCGGCGATCGCGCCCGGCACGATGTCGACGCCGCGCTCGGCCATCGCGCGGATGAAGCCGTGCACGCGCATCGCGCTCACCGCGGTCGACACGGCGCCCGTGATGCAGCCGATCTTCGCGTGACCGAGCTCGAGCAGATGCCGCGTTGCGAGATACGCGCCGCGCTCGTGGTCGATCTGCACGAGATCGGCGGCGAGCCCTTCGATGTTCCGGTCGACCACGACGAGCGGCTCACGCGTGTCGGCGAGCGTCTGCGCGAGCACCGCGTCGTCGCCCGCCGACGCGATGATGAGCCCGTCGATGCGTTTTTCCTGCAGCACGCGCAGGTAGTTGCGCTGCTTTTCCGGATCGTCGTCCGAATTGCACAGGAACACGCAGTAGCCGGACAGCGCGCATTGATCCTCGATACCACGCGCGAGCTCGGCGAAATACGGGTTCGTGCTGTTCGGCACCACGAGGCCGATGGTGGCCGTCGAGCGTGCCTTCAGCGAGCGCGCGACGGCCGAGGGCACGTAGTTGAGCTCGCGGATCGCCCGCTCGACCTTGGCCCGCACGTCGGCCGACACGGGCCGCGAATTGTTGACCACGTGCGACACCGTCGTAAACGACACGCCGGCGATGGCCGCCACATCCTTGATCGTCGCCATTCCGTTTCTCTCTGGTTCGTTGTTCTTGCTACCCTCGCGCGCGCCGGCTGCGATACGTGTCGAGCACGACGGCTACGACGATCACGGCGCCGGTGATGATGCGCTTGGTCGGTTCGTTCGCGCCGATCTGCGCGAGACCCGCCGCGAGCACCGAGATGATCAACACGCCGAAGAACGTGCTGACAACCGAGCCGCGACCGCCCATCAGGCTCGTGCCGCCGATCACGACGGCCGCGATGACCTGCAGCTCGAGGCCCGCGCCCGCGTTCGGATCGGCGGCTTCGAGCCGGGAGATCTGGAACAGCGCGGCGAGTCCCGCGAGCGCGCCCATCAGCGCGAAAACGATGATTTTATACGGGCGCGGGTTAACCCCGGCCAGTCGCACCGCTTCCTCGTTCGTGCCGACGCCGACGAGATAACGGCCGAACACCGTGCGCGCGAGCACGAATTGCGCGGCGATCATGACCGCGACCGCGATCAGGAACGCGGGCGAGATGCCGAGCGCGATCGGATTCGACAGGAAGTCGAACGCATCGCCGATGTACGCGGTGCGCGAATTCGTCAGTTGGTACGCGACGCCGCGCGCCGCCTCCAGCACGCCGAGCGACACGATGAACGACGGGATCCGCCAGCCGACCGTGACGGCGCCCGTCAACGTGCCCGTCGCGGCGGCCGCCGCGACGCCGGCGAGCGCGGCGGCAAGCGGCGGCCACTGCCAGCGCAGCGCGGCGACGCTCACGACCGACGCCGCGAGCGCGAGCACGGAGCCGACCGACAGGTCGATCCCCGCGATGATGAGGACGAAGGTCATGCCGACCGACAGCACGACGAGATCGGGAATCTGGTTCGCGATCGTGCTGAACGTGTCGTACGTGAGGAAGTGCGCGCTGAGCATCGAGAAAAGCGCGATCAGCGCAAGGAGCGCGAGCGCGAGTCCGACGTAGTTCGACAGGCCGAGCCGCATGCCGGCCGGCTTCGCCGCGACGGCGGCCGCCTGCCCGGACGGGGCGTCGGCGTTTCGGTCGATGGATCGGTCGTTCATCGTGGAAGTCCTGTGTGTTGCTGTCTCGGTGAATTGAGTGGTGAGCCGGCCGCGAACCAGGTTTGCCGCGCCCGCCCCGGTCACGCAGCAGGCCGCCTGTCGTCGAACGGATGCAATACCGCGTCGCGGCGCGCGTAGCCGGCGAATGCCGCGGCGAGGAGCACATCCTGCGTCCACTCGCCGCGCGCGAATACGGCGTCCATGCGCCCCGCCGACATCACGCCGATCCGGTCGCAGATCAGCATCAGCTCGCGCAGGTCGCTCGACACGACGACGATCGCGCGGCCTTCTCGCGCGAGCGCGTCGAGAAGCGCGTAGATGTCGAACTTCGCGCCGACGTCGATCCCGCGGGTCGGCTCGTCGAACAGCAGCACGCTCATGTCGCGCCCGAGCCAGCGGCCGATCGCGACCTTCTGCTGGTTGCCGCCCGACAGCTCCGACACCGCCTGCGCCGGGCCGCGCGCGCGAATCCGCAGTGCGTCGATCCGCCGCACCGCGAGCGCGTTTTCGCGCTGCGCGTCGACGACCCCGCCGCGCGCGACGCGCGTGAGCTGCCCGAGCGACAGGTTCGCCGCGATCGACTGCGGCAGCAGCAGCCCTTCGCCCTTGCGGTCCTCGCTGACGAGCGCGATCCCGTGACGCACCGCGTCGGCGGGCGAGCGGATCGCTGCGGGCCGCGGCGGATCGCCGATCGACACGGTCCCGCCGTCGGCCGCATCCGCGCCGTAAATGAGCCGCAAGAGCTCGGTGCGTCCGGCGCCGATCAGCCCGGAAATGCCGAAGATCTCGCCCGCGCGCACGTCGAACGACACGTCGCGCACCGCGTCGCCGCGCGACAGGCGCTCGACCTTCAGGCGCGGCGCGCCCGGCGTGCGCGCGCCGTGCACCGCCTGCTCGGCGAGCTCGCGCCCGGCCATCAGCGCGACGAGCCGCTCGGTCGGCTGTGCGTCGATCCGGTCGACGTGCACGAGCCGGCCATCGCGAAGCACGGCGACCCGCTCCGCGACCCGCGCGAGTTCCTCGAGCCGGTGCGAGATGTAGACGAGCGCGACGCCTTCGCCCTTCAGCCGCGCGATCTGATCGAACAGCAGTTCGACTTCGCGCGCAGTCAGCATCGCGGTCGGCTCGTCGAGGATCAGCGCGCGGCAGTCGCCCGCGAGGCTGCGCGCGATCTCGACCATCTGCTGATGGCCGATCCCGAGCGCGCCGACAGGCGTGCCCGGATCGAGCGCGTCGAGCCCGACGCGCGCCATCGCCGCGCGCGCGTCGTCGGCGAGCCGCCGGCGGTCGATCACGCCGAACCGGTGCGGCAGGCGGTCGAGAAACAGGTTTTCGGCAACGGTGAGCGTCGGGACGAGGTTGAGCTCCTGCATCACCATCCGCACGCCGAGCGCCTCCGCGTGCGCGCGGCTCCGAGGCGCATACGGCGCGCCCGCGAGCCGCATCGCGCCGGCCGTCGGCGCGACGAGCCCGGCGACGATCTTCGACAGCGTGCTCTTGCCCGCGCCGTTCTCGCCCGTCAGCGCAAGCGCCTCGCCCGGATGCAGCGACAGCGACACGTCGGCGAGCACGGGCTCGGCGTAAGTCTTGCCGATGCCGGTCACGACGAGCGTCGGCGCATCGGGCGTCGAATCTGGGTCGATCGAATCCATCGCGGCCCTGAAGAAATGCGGTTCACGCGATCCGCGCAGCCGCGCGGACGAGGACGCGAGGCGGCCTGAATCACGCTCCGACGTGATAACGGCCGCCTCGCGGCGATCTTGAGCGGCGCGCCGGACGCCGCCGCACCGGGTTACGGCTTCGTCACGAGGTCGACCGGGGTCGCGACGACGCCCGTCATGTCGGCCTGCTTGCGGTGCTCGGCGAGCGCCTTCAACGCCGTATCGATGCCGAACACGGCCTGCTTCGCCGCGTACTGGTCGGCGGTCGCGAGCACGCGGCCGTCCTTCAGCATCGGCTTGATCGCGTTGATGTTGTCGTAGCCGACGACGTACACCTTGCCCTGGCGGCCCGCCGCGCGCACCGCGGACACGGCGCCGATCGCCATGTTGTCGTTGCCGCACAGGAGCGCCTTCAGGTTCGGATATTCGTTGAGCATCGCGGACGCGGCCGCATTGCCCTTGTCGATCTCCCATTCGCCTGACTGGACCGACACGACCTTCGCGCCGCCCGCCTTCATCGCATCCTGGAAGCCCGCGGTGCGCTGCTGCGCGTTGGTCGTCGTCGGCACGCCCTCGACGATGCCGACCGCGTCGCCCGCCTTCAGCCGCTTCGCCAGATAGTCGCCGACCATCCGCGCGCCCTTGCGGTTGTCCGGGCCGACGAACGGCACGTTCAGGCTCTTCGACTTGAGCACGTCCGGATCGAGCCGATTGTCGATGTTGACGACGATGATCCCCGCGTCGACGGCCTTCTTCACGACGGGCACGAGCGCCTTCGAATCGGCGGGCGCGAGCACGATCGCGTCGACCTTCGACACGATCATCTGCTCGACGATGCGGATCTGGCTCGCGGTGTCGGTTTCGTCCTTGATGCCGTTCGTGATGAGATCGAACTGGCTCGCGTTGTGTTTCTGATACTCCTTCGCGCCGTTTTCCATCGTGAGGAAGAACTCGTTCGCAAGCGACTTCATCACGAGGGCGACCTTCGGCTTGTGCGCGGTCTCGGCCCGTGCGACCGAGAACGGCCCGGCAGCGGCGACGGCGACGCAAACGGCCGCGGCGGCTAGCACGCGGCGGCGGAGGCTGACATCCATGCGACTCTCCTGGCAGTGGTTGTTGTCCCGGACGGACCGAGTGTCGTTTTGGCGACGAGCAAACGTTTGCGCAAACCAAACCGACTGGGGCGTTTCGAACCTCTGCGCCACGAAGGGAATACGTCGGAAGAGACTGCCTGCGTACGGTTGGCCGCGCAAACTGCGCATCCCGGTCCTTTTTCTTCATATCGGGAGCGCCTATCGTCAGCTTTTTCTTCGTATTACGCAACGCCGATTCGGACGTTTAAGGGTTTGTTCGGAGAACGTGCGGACAGAAAACGACAGGCGGCGCGGCGGTGGCAGCCATGTGACGGGCGGCCCGCAGCGCGGTTGAGGTAGGAATCGGAGCATCGAATGAGCGCGTTTGCGCTGGCGGCTCGATGACGGCATCCGTCAAATGGCCGGTAGCGGCGACGCGTTTCACTTGTGCTCGACTTGCGCTGGCCGGGCGCGCGGCCAGCGCGAAGGCCAAGGGCCTCGATCCGGCGGTGCGCGATCGGGACATGGCGGTCGGGAAATCGAGAAGTCGGGCGGCGGAGCGGCGCAGCGCGACGACATCGCACGGCGCGAATCGCCGCCGCAACCGCCCGCGCCCGCCCCAGGCTCAGGCCGCTTCCCGCAATTGCCCGGCGATCTCGCCTTCGGACAGATGCGGCGCGAACATCTCGATCAGCCGGTACGCGTACGCGCGCAGGAACGCGCCGCGGCGCAACCCGACGCGCGTCGTGCTCGCCTCGAACAGGTGCTGCGTGTCGAGCGCGACGAGCTCTGTGTCGCGCTGCGCATCGTACGCCATCGCGGCGACGACGCCGATCCCCATCCCGAGCTCGACGTAGGTCTTGATCACGTCCGCGTCGATCGCCGTCAACACGACGTCCGGCACCGCGCCCGCGTTCGCGAACGCCTGGTCGATGTGCGAGCGGCCGGTGAAATCCTGGTCGTACGTGATGATCGGATACTCGGCGATGTCGTCGAGCGTCACGCTCTCGCGGCCGACGAGCGGATGATCCTTCGGCACGACGACGACGTGATGCCACGAATAGCACGGGAACGTGACGATGTCCGGATAGCGGTCGAGCGCCTCGGTCGAGATGCCGATGTCCGCCTCGCCGCTCAGGATCATCTGCGCGATCTGCTGCGGGCTGCCCTGGCGCAGCGCGAGATGCACCTTCGGATAGACGTCGG
Organism: Burkholderia mayonis; assembly: GCF_001523745.2. Taxonomy (NCBI): domain Bacteria; kingdom Pseudomonadati; phylum Pseudomonadota; class Betaproteobacteria; order Burkholderiales; family Burkholderiaceae; genus Burkholderia; species Burkholderia mayonis. The sequence continues at coordinate 1,725,737 of NZ_CP013386.1, read as the reverse complement.
TGAACTGGCGGATCACCTTCGGCAGCGCGTAGCGCGCCTGCGTGTGGGTCGTCGCGACGACGAGGTGGCCGCTATCCTGGTCCGCGTACTGGCGCGCGACGCGGCGCAGGTTCTCCGCGTCGAGCAGCATCCGCTCGATCAGCTGATGGACGGCCTTGCCGGGCTCCGTGAGGCCCGTGAGACGCTTGCCGCGGCGGATGAAGATGTCGACGCCGAGCTCATCCTCCAGATCCTTGATCTGCTTCGAAACCCCCGACTGCGACGTATACAGCACGTTCGCGACTTCCGTCAGGTTCATGTTCTGCCGCACGGCCTCGCGCACGAAGCGCAATTGTTGAAAGTTCATGGGTAGCCTCTCAGGCGGTGTCTTTGTTGGTTTGAAATCGTCCGTGATCGATCCGCGCGCGGGCGCTCAGCGCGCCGGGAACACGCGCACCGCGCGCGGAACGGCCGTCAGCGCGTCGCCGACGTCGAGCGCGAGCGCGCGCCATGCGTTGCGATCGAGCTCCGCTTCGAGCACGCCGCCCGCGCGCGCGGCGAGTTCGACGCGCACCGAGCCGCCGAGCGGCACGACGCGCCGCACGTCGGCCGTGATGCCGTCCGCGCGCGCGTTAGGCGCGACGAGCTCAAGATCGTGCGGCCGCACATATGCGCGCGCCGGGCCCGCAAAATCCGCGTCGACGGCGATCGCCCCGGCCGCACCGTGCGCGACGAAGCCCTTGCCGCTCACAGTGCCGTCGAGCCGGTTCGCCGCGCCGAGGAACTCGTAGACGAACGCGCTTTGCGGATGGTCGTAGACGTCCTGCGGGCTGCCGACCTGCTCGACGCGGCCGTGATCGAGCACGACGATCCGGTCGGCCACTTCGAGCGCCTCTTCCTGATCGTGCGTGACGAAGATCGTCGAGATATGCAAGTCGTCGTGCAGCCGGCGCAGCCAGCTACGCAGTTCCTTGCGCACCTTCGCGTCGAGCGCGCCGAACGGCTCGTCGAGCAGCAGCACCTTCGGCTCGACGGCGAGCGCGCGCGCAAGCGCGATCCGTTGCCGCTGGCCGCCCGACAGCTCGGATGGATAGCGCTGCGCAAGCCAGTCGAGCTGCACGAGCGACAGCAATTCGTGCACCTTCTCGCGGATCGCGGCCTCGCTCGGCCGCTCGCGGCGCGGCTTCACGCGCAGCCCGAACGCGACGTTCTCGAACACCGTCATGTGCCGGAACAGCGCGTAGTGCTGGAACACGAAGCCGACCTGCCGCTCGCGCGCGCCGACCGACGCGACGTCGAGCCCTTGCAGCACGACCTGCCCCGAATCCGCGTGCTCGAGGCCCGCGATCACGCGCAAGAGCGTCGTCTTGCCGCAGCCGGACGGCCCGAGGAGCGCGACGAGCTCGCCCGCGGGAAAGTCGAGCGTGACGTCGTCGAGCGCGGTGAAGTCGCCGAAACGCTTGTGCAGGTTACGAACGGTGATGCCCATCTGGTTTGCCTCTTTACGAAATCGACGAAGTGACGGCGGCGCTCGGATGCGCGGCGGGCGCGGCGTCGCGGCCGTCCGCGAGTGCGGCGGACAGCCGCCGCTCGGCGAAGAGCTTGAGCGCGAGCGTGACGAGCGCGAGGAGCGCGAGCACCGACGCCACCGCGAACGCGGCCGCGAAGTTGTACTCGTTGTAGAGAATCTCGACGTGCAGCGGCATCGTGTCGGTCTGGCCGCGGATGTGGCCGGACACCACCGACACCGCGCCGAACTCGCCCATCGCGCGCGCGTTGCAGAGGATCACGCCGTACAGCAGGCCCCACTTCACGTTCGGCAGCGTCACGCGGCGGAAGATCTGCCAGCCGGACGCGCCGAGCACGCGCGCGGCCTCCTCCTCGTCGGAGCCCTGCGCCTGCATCAGCGGGATCAGCTCGCGCGCGACGAACGGGAACGTGACGAAGATCGTCGCGAGCACGATGCCCGGCACCGCGAAGATGATCTGCACGTCGTGCGCCTGCAGCCAGGGCCCGAGCCAGCCCTGCGCACCGAACAGCAGCACGTAGACGAGGCCCGAGATCACGGGCGACACCGAGAACGGCAAGTCGATGAGCGTCGTCAGGAGCGCACGGCCCTTGAATTCGAACTTCGCGATCGCCCACGACGCGCACACGCCGAACACGAGATTGAGCGGCACCGCGATCGCGGCGACGATCAGCGTCAGCTTGATCGCCGACCACGCATCCGGATCGGCGAGCGATTCGAGATAGAAATCGAAGCCCTTGCGTAGCGCCTCGAAGAACACGGCGGCGAGCGGCACAACGAGAAAGAGCGCGAGAAACACGAGCGCCGTGCCCGTGAGCAGCCAGCGCACCGCGCGCGGCTCGCTGACGGGGTCGAGGCGGCGGGCGCGCGCATTCGCGTCGGCGGCGGCGGCGCGGCGCGGATCGACGGGCGCGGCGGCGGCGCGGGTCTGAACGACGTCGTGGCTCATCGCGCGCCTCCGAGGGCCGTCGCCGCGTGCGCCGCCGGCGCCGGGCCGCTTGCGCCGCGGCTCGTGCGGCGCTGCAGATACCACTGCAGCGTGTTGATGAGGAGCAGCATCACGAACGACACGACGAGCATCACGACGGCGAGCGCCGTCGCGCCCGCATAGTCGTACTGCTCGAGCTTCGTGATGATGAGGAGCGACGTGATCTCCGACTTCATCGGCACGTTGCCTGCGATGAAGATCACCGAGCCGTATTCGCCGAGCGCGCGCGCGAATGCGAGCGCGAAGCCCGTCAGGAGCGCGGGCGTCACGGCGGGCAGCACGACGCGCCGGAACGTGAGCCAGCGCGACGCGCCGAGGCACGCGGCCGCTTCCTCCTGCTCGCGCTCGAAGTCCTCGAGCACCGGCTGCACGGTGCGCACGACGAACGGCAGGCCGATGAACGTCAGCGCGACGAGCACGCCGAACGGCGTGAACGCGATCTTGATGCCGAGCGGCGCGAGATAGCTGCCGATCCAGCCGTTCTGTGCGTAGACGGCCGCGAGCGAGATGCCCGCGACCGACGTCGGCAGCGCGAACGGCAAATCGACGATCGCGTCGACGAGCCGCTTGAGCGGAAACGCGTAGCGCACGAGCACCCATGCGACGAGAAAGCCGAACACCGCGTTGACGAGCGCGCCGCCCAACGCGGCCGAGAACGTCAGCCGGTACGACGCGAGCACGCGCGGCGACGTCGTCGCCGCGACGAACTGATCCCAGGTGAGCGTCGCCGTCTTCAGAAAAGTGGCGGCGAGCGGAATCAGCACCACGAGGCTCAGATAGGCCAGCGTGATGCCGAGCGTCACGCCGAATCCGGGCAGCGCGCTCGGCTTGCGGAAGGTGAACGTCGTCATGCGGAATGCTCTTCCAGGGTGATGCACATGGGTTCAACGGCTTGACGGACGCGCGATGCCGCCGCGTCCGTCAGCCCGATGTCGTTGTATCGCGGAACGGCGCGCCGATCGCGGCGCGCCGCCCGCCGTCGCTCATTGCGGCTTGTAGATCGAATCGAACACGCCGCCGTCGGCGAAATGCGTCTTCTGCGCATGGGTCCAGCCGCCGAACGTGTCGTCGACCGTATACAGCTTCAGCTTCGGGAACTGCTTCGTGAGCGTGGCCGGCACGTCCTTCGAGCGCGGCCGGTAGTAGTTGCGCGCGGCGATCTCCTGCCCTTCCTTGCTGTACAGGAAGTTCAGGTACGCGTCCGCGAGCCTGCGCGTGCCCTTCTTGTCGACCACCTTGTCGACGACCGCGACGGGCGGCTCCGCGAGAATGCTCGCCGACGGCACGACGATCTCGAACTTGTCGGCGCCGAATTCCTTGATCGACAGGAACGCCTCGTTCTCCCACGCGATCAGCACGTCGCCGATCCCGCGCTGCACGAAGCTCGTCGTCGCGCCGCGCGCGCCCGAATCGAGCACGCCCGCGTTCTTGTACAGCTTCGAGACGAAATCCTTCGCCGTCTGCGCATCGCCGCCCGGCTTGTGCTGCGCGTACGCCCAGGCGGCGAGGTAGTTCCAGCGCGCGCCGCCCGACGTCTTCGGGTTAGGCGTGACGATCGACACGCCCGGCTTCGTGAGGTCGTCCCAGTCCTTGATTCCCTTCGGATTGCCCTTGCGCACGAGGAACACGATCGTCGACGTGTACGGCGACGCGTTGTCCGGCAAGCGCTTCTGCCAATCCCTGTTGACGAGGCCCTTGTTCGCGAGCGCGTCGATGTCGTACGCGAGCGCGAGCGTCACGACGTCGGCCTGAAGGCCGTCGAGCACCGAGCGCGCCTGCGCGCCCGAGCCGCCGTGCGACTGCTTGAAGTTCACCGTTTCGCCCGTCTTCGCCTTCCACTCCTTGCCGAACGCCTGATTGACGTCCTGATAGAGCTCGCGCGTCGGATCGTACGAGACGTTCAGGAACGTCGTGTCCGCGAGCGCCGGCGTGAGCGCGCCGAGCGCCGCCGTCGCGCCGAGCGCGAGTGATGCGATGAGACGACGTATGCCGCCCGCCAGCCCCGTGTTGCGCTTGACCATCCGTTGTTCTCCGTAGGGGTCGTTGTTTGTGATGTTGGGCCAGTCTAACGAACAGGTTTCATCATTAAAAATAATCGTTCCTCATTTTTTAATACTCAAAAGTGGTAACGATTGCTCGATCGATGGCTATCGCGGCCGAAGCGGCGCTGTGACGCAGCCGGATCGCGGCGGAATCGCCGTGATAGCGCCGAATTTCAAGTAACGCTTGAATTTCCCCGGACACTGTATAAAAATACAGCTCACTGTCTATCCATACAGTCATGTCATGATCAAACTCACCGCCCGTCAGCAGCAAGTATTCGACTTGATTCGTCGCGCGATCGAGCGCGACGGCTTTCCGCCCACTCGCGCGGAAATCGCCGCCGAGCTCGGCTTCAGCTCGCCGAACGCAGCCGAGGAGCACTTGCGGGCGCTCGCGCGCAAGGGCGTAATCGAGCTGGCGGCGGGCGCGTCGCGCGGCATTCGCCTGATCGGCGTCGAAGATTCGCCGCACCAGTTGACGCTGCCGCACGCGGCGCTGATGCAACTGTCGCTGCCGCTCGTCGGCCGCGTCGCGGCCGGTAGCCCGATCCTCGCGCAGGAGCACATCTCGCAGCACTACGCATGCGATCCCGCGCTCTTCTCGAGCAAGCCCGACTACCTGCTGAAGGTGCGCGGCCTGTCGATGCGCGACGCCGGCATCCTCGACGGCGATCTGCTCGCCGTGCAGAAGCGGACCGAGGCGAAGAACGGCCAGATCATCGTCGCGCGGCTCGGCGACGACGTCACGGTCAAGCGCCTGATGCGCCGGCCCGGCGGCGTCGAGCTGATCGCCGAGAACCCCGATTACGAGAACATCTTCGTGAAGGCCGGCAGCGCGGAATTCGCGCTCGAAGGCGTCGCCGTCGGGCTGATCCGCCCGGGCGAATTCTGACCGCCACGCAGCCCGCCCGCGGCACCGCCCGTCTTTCCCGCCATTCGACTGGATCTGGAGAACCCTATGGAACGCCTCGCCCGCTTGCTGCCCTTCCGCCAATTCGGCCGCCTGCGCCATCTGCGCGGACGCACGCCGTGTGCGCCACTCGTCGCCGCCCAGCTGCGCAGCGAGGGCGACGCGCAGACGTCGCTGCTGCCGTCCGCACTGCCGGCATTCGCGCGCGTGTCGCTGAACGGTTCGCTCCATCACGCGGAACCCGAGCGGCGCGCGCCGGTTCGTGTCTATCACGGGCCGTCGCGCTTCATCATGGTCGGCACGGTCGATGCGATCTGCCGGATGATCGATCGCTGCATCGCCGAGGAACATTCACTGACGCAACAAGGTCTCTGATCTTCGGAGCCCGTTCGTCCGTCTCGTCGTGGAGGCCGTTTGAATTCTGCCGTGCGCCCGCAAAGGCGATTCCTGAAGCCGGTTTCGATCGTCGTCGCGCTTGTCGTCGCCGCGGTGGCGATCGTCTATGCGTATGCGTCGCCCTATCTCGCGCTCAGGCAGATGAAGCAGGCGATCGATGCGCGCGATGCGCAGGCGATCAGCACCTACGTCGATTTCCCCGCTTTGCGGATCAGCCTGAAGCAGCAGCTCACCGACGAATTGATGCGGCGCATCGACGCGCAAAAGCGCGACAATCCGCTCGCAATCATCGGCGCGCTGATCGGCTCGGCGCTTGTCGGCCCGCTCGTCGATGCTTACGCGACGCCCGACGGCGTCGCCGCGCTGATGAACGGCTTGCCGCCGCGCACGCAATCCGGACAACGGCCACCCGAGTTGAATCGACCCGCCGATCAAGCGGCGAGCCAGGCAGCGCCGGTCGCGTCTGCAGCGAGCGCGTCGGCGGGTAGCCCAGGCAATTCAGTTGCCGCGTCAAGCGACGCGACGCCTGCCGCAAGCAAAACGGCGGCGCAAGCCGCGCCGTTGCCCGTATCCGGTACGCCGTCCGCCGCCGCGAGTTCGCCATCCGGCACGTCACCGCAGACGAGCGCTGCCTACCGGCGCTTCGACGAATTCGTCGTCACGTATCGCCGCGACGACGGCAGCGCGCGCTATGCCGCGATCTTTCGCCGCAGCGGACTCTTCGGTTGGAAATTGTCGGCAGTCAATTTGCACGACGAGTGAATTTGAATCGGCCCGTCGGCCGCACGCCGCGTAAAGCATGCGTGAATGCCGGGCCCGGCGCATGCGTGCGGAAACGGCGGCGATTCAGCGGTCATTTCAAACGATACGAAACGAACCGCCGGAACCAGTCAGCCTTGCTGCTTGGCAAATCGGCTGGAACCGGTTCGATTCGTCACCCGATTAACCGATGGCGAAATGACCCGATGGTGGACATCGGCGATCAAGCGAAGCGACAAATATCGGCCGCGCCCCCGCGCGGTCGATATACGCTCCGTAGCGCCATGCGCCGATGTGTGTCGGTGGCGTAGTCAGCGTCCGGCCGTCGCCGCCGTTGCGTCCTTCGCGCTTTCAGCCTTCTGCTCCGCCGGCGACGAGCACGCGACCAGAATGCTGCACGACACGCGATCGAGCAGTTGCGTGTTGCCCGACCCCATCCACCACCGCGACAAACCGCTGCGGCAGCGATGGCCGACCACGACGAGATCGACGTTGAGCTTCGTCGCGAGATTCGCGATCTCGTCGATCGGGTAGCCGAACGCGAAATGCCCCTGCGCCTGCACGCCATGCTCGGTCAGCCAGTCGACACCCTCTTGCAAGATCTCGCGTGCGGTTTCCTCGAAGCGGCTGCACGCGACGTCGGTCAGCAAGCCGGCGCTTTGCGCGATGCTCGAGCGCATGTCGACGACCGACAGCAAGTGTGTTTCGGCTTTCAGTTCGAGCGCCAGATCGGCGCCGCATCTCAATGCCTTGCGGCCCTCGAGCGTACCGTCGTAGCACAGCAGAATTTTTTTATAGCTAGCCATCTTGGCCTCCCTAATGCGCGACCAGCGCACGAACCCATCATGCTGCGCCGCAATTCCAGATGCAAGCGCTGGAAAACGCTGATTCGCCCCGCACCGCGAACGCGCGATGATGCGATGCACGAAGCCGAGCAATGTGCGCTGTGACGAGGCAAGCGCGCTGAAGCGATGCGATCGATGCACTAGAATGGCCCGTTCGTGTTGCACGATTCCAATCGATATTCACTTGCCCATGTCCGTCGCACCGATCGATTTTCAGGCAGTCGAGAAACACTACGACGGCAAGCTCGTCGTCAACGGCTTGTCCTTTCACGTGCAGCCCGGCGAATGCTTCGGCCTGCTCGGCCCGAATGGCGCCGGCAAGACCACGACGCTCAAGATGCTGCTCGGCATCACGTATCCGGACGCAGGCTCGATCAGCCTGTGCGGCGAACCCGTGCCGTCTCGCGCGCGGCATGCGCGGCGTCGCGTCGGCGTGGTGCCGCAGTTCGACAACCTCGATCCCGACTTCACCGTCCGCGAGAACCTGGTGGTATTCGCCCGCTACTTCGGGCTCGCCGCACGCGAGGCGCGCTCGCTCGTGCCATCGCTGCTCGAGTTCGCGAAGCTCGAGAACAAGGCCGACGCGCGGGTGAGCGAGCTGTCGGGCGGGATGAAGCGGCGGCTCACACTGGCGCGCGCGCTCGTCAACGATCCCGACGTGCTCGTGCTCGACGAGCCGACGACGGGCCTCGATCCGCAGGCCCGGCATCTGATGTGGGAACGACTGCGCTCGCTCCTCGCGCGCGGCAAGACGATTCTGCTGACCACGCACTTCATGGAAGAGGCGGAGCGCCTGTGCCACCGCCTGTGCGTGATCGAGGAAGGCCGCAAGATCGCGGAAGGCGCGCCGCGCGCGTTGATCGAAACGGAGATCGGCTGCGACGTGATCGAAATCTACGGGCCCGATCCCGTGCAGTTGCGCGACGAGCTCGCGCCGCTCGCGGCGCGCACCGAGATCAGCGGTGAAACGCTCTTTTGCTACGTCGACGATCCGGAGCCGATCAACGCGCGCCTGAAAGGCCGCACGGGCCTGCGCTATCTGCACCGCCCCGCGAATCTCGAAGACGTATTCCTGCGGCTGACCGGCCGCGAGATGCAGGACTGAAACAATGGACACTCGCCACTACACGTCGCAGCCGGCCGTCGCGCTTCGCGAGCGCGAATCCGCGTTCGCGCTCGCGCTGCCCGCGAACGCGACCAACTGGATCGCCGTCTGGCGGCGCAACTACCTCGTCTGGCAAAAACTCGCGATCGCATCGATGTTCGGCAATCTCGCCGATCCGATGATCTACCTGTTCGGCCTCGGGCTCGGTCTCGGGTTGATGGTCGGGCACGTCGAAGGCGTGTCGTACATCGCGTTCCTTGCGGCCGGGACGGTCGGCTCGAGCGTGATGATGTCGGCGAGCTTCGAATCGATGTACTCGGGCTTCTCGCGGATGCACGTGCAGCGCACCTGGGAAGCGATCATGCACACGCCGCTGTCGCTCGGCGACATCGTGCTCGGCGAGATCGTCTGGGCCGCGAGCAAGGCGATGCTGTCGGGCGCGGCGATCATGCTCGTCGCCGGCATGCTCGGCTATGCGAAGTTTCCGTCGATGCTGATTGCCCTGCCGGTAATCGCGCTCGCCGGTCTCGCGTTCGCGAGCCTCGCGATGATCGTCACCGCGCTCGCGCCGTCCTACGATTTCTTCATGTTCTATCAGACGCTCGCGCTGACGCCGATGCTGCTCTTGTCCGGCGTGTTCTTCCCGCTCACGCAGTTGCCCGAGTTCGCGCGGCACGTCGCGCACGCGCTGCCGCTCGCGAATGCGGTCGATTTGATCCGCCCGGCGATGCTCGGCCGTCCGGCGCCCGACGTCGCGATCCACGTCGCGATCCTCGCCGCATACGCGGTGGGTGGATTCTTCGTTTGCGCGCGCCTGTTCAGGCGGCGGATGATGCGCTGATGAAACCGGCCTGCCCGGCCGGCTCGCGACGCCCGGGCGCGCGCGAGCCGAATGCCGAGCATGCGGCCTTTCGGCCGCGCCGCGGGCCACGCGCCGCGCGGCCGCGAGCTCGACGATCACTCGTCGTCGTCGCTCCAAGGCATCTCGACGTCGGTCAGGAACGCGACGGTCGCGAGCGGCCCGCCCTCCTGCCGGCCGAGCTTGCCGTCCGCGCGGTGCCATTCGACGCGAAACACCGTGCCCGGATCGTCGGCGAGCAGATACACGGTGCGCAATTCCTCCGGATCGGCATCCTCGACGGGGCCGTCGAACGACACGAGCATCTTCTGCGGCCAGAGTCCGTTGACCGGATCGTAGACGCGCTCGCCCTGCGGAATGTCGATGCTCGCGTCGACGCCGATCGTCGCCGACGCCTCGACGATCATCTTGCCGAGCGCGTTCAGCACGGCGGTCGCTCGTGTGGAGTTGGCCTGGCGAATCGCGAGATCGCCGCGCGTCAGCGCCTGTTCGAGGCGGGGATGTACCTTGTGTTTCGTCATGCGTTTTCCTGATCGCTTCTGCTTCTGAAAATGACGGCCGGCCTCGCTTCCGAGACCGGCCTGATTACGTGCGCGCGGACGGCCGGCGCGTCGGCAATGCGGTCGAATCCGTCGTGCTGGAATCGCCGTGCGGTTGCCGTCAGTCGCCGCCGATCGTGTCCAAATGGAGATCGCCAATCGCCGCGACTGCCGATCTCCGGCCGCCGATCGCGAGATCCAGCCCGGCCACGCCACAGGTGCACCGTGGCCGAAGCGTGTCGACCGAGCGCGCTAATCGAATTTTCCCGACCGATCATCGCCTCCGGATTCGCCGCCCTCAGAACCCGAGCGCGACCGCAGCCAACCCGCCGACCACCCCGAACGCGACAACGAGCGCAGCGACGAGCGCAAGCGTCGCCGGCTTGAACGAGCGCGCGAGCATCGCGAGCGACGGCACGCTGACGGGCGGCAGCGTCATCAGCAGCGCGCCCGCCGGCCCGACGCCCATGCCGAGAGACAGCATCGCCTGGATGATCGGCACCTCGCCCGCGGTCGGAATCACGAACAGCATGCCCGCAATCGCGAACGCGACGATCCAGCCGATCCCGTTGCCGATGTCCGGTCCGATATGCGGGAACAGCCACGCGCGCGCGGCGCCGAGCAGCAGGACGAGCACCAGATATTCGGGCACGAGGCGCACTGTCATGCGCGCGAAGATCTTCATCCAGCGCGCGAACGCGTTGCCGGCCGCCGCCTGCTCGGCGACGAGCTTCGCGCGCAGCGCATCGTCGACGACGCGCGTCTGCTCCCCCGCGAGACGGTTGAGCAGATAGCCGACGCCGAACACCATCGCGACGCCGAGCACGAGCCGCAGCGCGCTCCAGTGCCAGCCGAGCACGAAGCCCATGAACACGAGTGCGGCGGGATTGAGCACCGTGTTGCCGAGCCAGAACGCGACCGCGCCGCCCGGCGACGCGTCGCGCTCGCGCAGACCCGCGACGACGGGCGCCGCGCAGCACGTGCACATCATGCCGGGCAGCGCGAGCAGCCCCCCTGCCGCGACGCTGCCGAAGCCCGTGCCGCCAAGCGCGCGCGCGACCCAATGCGCGGGCAGGAGCGCCTGCACCGCCGAGCCGAGCAGAAGGCCGAGCACCATCGCCTGCCAGATCGCCTTGCCATACGCCCACGCATAGTCGAGCGCCGCCTGCAGCGACGGCTCGGGCGCGCGCGCCGCCGCGCCCATCAGGATCGACTGGCCGATCGAATGATGCTCGGCCGCGACGAACGCCTTGTGATAGTACGGAAACCATTTCACATAGAAGAGGCCCACGACGGCCAACAGGACGAACGTCGCGAGGCCAAGCGCCGGATGGGGGGTGTAGGAACGGGAACTGTTCATGCTGGTCGCCGTAAATGCGTGTGATTGAGCGTTGTTGCGCATCGATGCGAAACGTCGGAAACGGACGTATGCCGCATCGCGGCACGCCGCGGCGGATGGCAGCGCGTCAACGCCTCGATTTCGGATGCGGAATCAAACGCCCGGTTCGGACGAACCGGACCGATAACGGAAAGGCGGGATTATCGCACGCGGCGCGCGATTCTCCGATCAGGGCATATGCGGCAGCGGACGCCGCACGCCCAGCGGGACAAGGCCCGGCGACGCGCGACGCGTCGGCCGGACCGCTTCGCGGCAGCCGTTACGGCGCGGGATTCGGCTGCCGCTCGTGAAGCGCGTCGATTTCGGCGAGGATCTCCGGCGGCAGCTTCACGTCGACGCTCGCGATGTTCTCGCGCAGTTGCTCGAGCGACGTCGCGCCGATCAGGTTGCTCGTCACGAACGGGCGGCTGTTGACGAATGCGAGCGCAAGCTGCGCGGGCGACAGGCCATGCCGCTTCGCGAGCGCGACGTAGCGCGACGTCGCCTGCACCGCGTGGGGCCTGCTGTAGCGCTGGAAGCGCTCGAACAGCGTGATGCGCGCGCCGGCGGGACGCGCGAGCTCTTCGTACTTGCCGGACAGCCAGCCGAACGCGAGCGGCGAGTACGCGAGCAGCCCGATGCGCTCGCGATGGCTGAACTCCGACAAGCCGTTCTCGAACGTGCGATTCAGCAGGCTATACGGGTTCTGGATGCTGACGATGCGCGGCAGGCCGAGCTTCTCGGCCGCCCGCAGGAATTGCGCGATGCCCCAGGGCGTCTCGTTCGACACGCCGACATGCCGCACCTTGCCCGCCTTCACGAAGTCGCCGAGAACGGCGAGCGTCTCTTCGATCGGCACCGTGTACGGATCGTCGATCCACGGATACGCAGGGCGGCCGAACGTCGTCGTGCTGCGGTCCGGCCAGTGCAACTGATACAGGTCGACGTAGTCGGTGCGCAGGCGCTTCAGGCTGCCGTCGAGCGCCGCGGTCAGGTTCTTGCGATCGAACTGGTTGCCCGCACCGCGGATGTGCGTGGGATTGTGCGGCTGGCGCGCGGGGCCGGCGATCTTCGTCGCGATCGTCAGCTTGTCGCGCAGCGTCGGGCGCTTCGCGAGCCAGGTGCCGAGATACGCTTCGGTGCGACCCTGCGTCTCAGCCTTCGGCGGCACCGGATACATCTCGGCGGTGTCGATCAGCGTAACGCCCCGATCGATCGCGTAATCGAGCTGCGCGTGCGCGTCGCTTTCGGTGTTCTGCTCGCCCCAGGTCATCGTGCCGAGACCGATCAAGCTGACTTCGACGCCTGAATTGCCGAGTGTGCGGTATTCCATGCTGGGGTTCCTGTCGCTTCGGATGCAAAGACCCGAAGCTAACACATCGAAACGATTGCTTCAGAACGCGCGTGTCAAGCGTCGCTGTAGCGTCGCTCGCGGCGTCGGCGCGCCGGCGATGCACTCGCATTCGGCACACATTCGCGGTGGCTCGCTGCTCGCCCGATGTCTGACGCCGAGCGCCGGTCACCGATACGCCGCTCACGCCGGCCGCTGGATGAAGCACGTCGCCGACGCGTGCGCGACCACTTTATCGTCCGGCGTCTTCAGGGTTCCTTCGGCGACGCCGAGGCTTTTCGACAGATGGATCACGCGCCCCTCTGCGACGAGATCAACATCACGCGGCACCGGGCGCAACATCTTCACGTGCAGATCGACGGTGCCGTAGCCGACGCCCGGATCGAGCATCGTATGCACCGCGCAGCCCGTGACGGAATCGAGCACCGTCGCGGCGAAGCCGCCGTGCACGCCGCCGAGCGGATTCAAATGGCGTCCGTCGGCGCGCGCGGTCATCTTCACGTAACCGAGCTCGACGCTCTCGGACCGCATCGGGATCGTTTCGGCAATCGACGCTGCGGGCACTTCACCCGCCGCTGCAGCGCGCAGCAGTTCGAGACCGGACATGGACCACGGATTCATCGACATACTCCTCGCAGTGGTAAGGAACGCGGCGCGTCGCGCCTATTAGTTCTAAAAAAGAACTTACGATGACGCCCATTATTGGCACGCGTTCACCGGCTGTCAACACGTGAGCGACGTGGCCGTTTCGAGCGTGCGTTCTATAATCGAACGCACTTCCCCTGTTTTCACGGAAAACGATCATGAAATGGGACGACATCGGCTCGATGCCGTGTTCGGTCGCACGCACGCTCGCCGTGCTCGGCGATCGCTGGACGATGCTGATCCTGCGCAACGCATTTCTCGGCCATCGCCGCTTCGAAGCGTTCCAGACGCAACTGGGGCTCACGCGCCACGTGCTCGCGGAGCGGCTCGCGCGGCTCGTCGACGAAGGGATCTTCACGAAATGCGCGTATCAGGACCGGCCGCCGCGCTTCGAGTACCGTCTGTCGCAGAAAGGCCGCGATCTCTATCCGGTGCTGCTCGCGCTCACCGCGTGGGGCGATCGGTGGAAGGACGACGGCAACGGCCCGCCCGTCGTGCTGCGACACCGGACGTGCGGGCACGTGATGCATCCGGTGATGGTGTGCTCCGAATGCGGGGAATCGATCGATCCGCTGGACGTCGAGCCGCTGCCGGGGCCCGGCTGGATCGAGCGGCAAGTGGACGAGATCGGATGACGACGGGCAACGCACGCTCGATGAAGCACGGCGATGGAACTGCTGCGCTGGGCCGAGCGCGTGCGAACAAGCGCGGCGCAATCGATGCGCATTGCGTCGCGGAATGCCTGCCGCATCGGGATCGCGCTCGCGGAACCCGGCATACGGCCGGTTCGTCACGCTGCTTCTTGGCTCGCGTCAATCCGAGTTTGACCGCCGTCGTTCCGGCCTCGACAGCGGGCGTCTTGGACAACAGACCGCCTTCTCGCTTCCGAAGTGCGGACGATCCCGACCGCGCACGCCCACTGCACCGGCCTCCGCCGATCGAGATCCGCAACGTCCGCGATGATCGACGCGCATCACGCAGAACGCGTTGGTTCGACCGCAGATCATGACAGGGCATGCGAAGGATGTCCGCGCAATCGAACCCCATTTCGCTCGGCAACCCGATGGATTCGACGGCCGGTCACCATGATCGCGTACACGCGCGGCAACTGCCGCTCGAACATCAAGCGACATATTCGACCGCTGAAGACACTGCCCTGCAGTACCGCCGCACCTGTCGACGGCGTCCCACAAAGTCCATCCAGAAGGAATATCGAATGACACGAAAAACGAGCGCCGCGATCGAAACGGCGCGATTGCTCCTCGACACGCTCGATCAACGCGATGCCGAAGGTCTGTTCGACTATCACGGCAATCCCGAAGTCTGGAGATATCAGGGCTGGCGTCCTGCCAGCGTCGCGGATTCCCGCGATTTCATCGCACGTCAGTCGGACATCGCATTCGGCGAGGCCGGCGCGTGGTGCCAACTCGCGATTCGCAGCAAGCCGACGCGCGAATTGATCGGCGACCTCGGCATACGTTTTCCCGCAACCGACACGGAGCCGGTCGAATTCGGCATCTCGCTGAGTCCCGCGCACCAGCGCAAAGGGTACGCACGCGAAGTCATGACGGCTTGCATCGATCTCGCTTTTCGACAATGGGGGCATCGCAGACTCGTCGCGTCCGTCGATCCTCGCAACATCGCAAGCATGGCGCTATTTCAGGCGCTTGGCTTCCGACAAGAGGCGCATCACGTCGAAAGCTACTATCTGCGCGGCGAGTGGGTCGACGACGTGATCTTCGCGATGCTCGCGCGCGAGTGGTCCGCGCATTGCGACAGCGATTCGGATCGGTAGACGTGCGGCTGTCGCAGACAGGCAATGCGCATTCGATCTCGCATCGCGACCGCCGCCGATGCGCGGATTTCCGGCCGCTGCGGTCGAGGCGATTCGAACTCGGCGCGGCTTCTGGCGTCGCCAACGCGCATCGTCGCATCGTCGCATCGTCGCATCGTCGCATCGTCGCATCGTCGCATCGTCGCATCGTCGCATCGTCGCATCGTCGCAGGCGCACGTGCCTCGATCGCGTTTGAGTCCGGATGCAGGCAGCGCGAGCTTCCCCCTTCTCCCGACGTCGAAAGCAAGAAAGTCCGTTGGCCACCCGGCGTCACGACGCGCATTCGCAAGATGTCCGGCATCACGCCGCCGATCAAAAGGCGCTACGCGCAATCTGCACGAGTGCGGCGCAATCCCGAAATACGGCGATCGATTCCAAGGATTGGGACGCCGCGGCGGCCGCTCCGGTAGGCCCAAGTCCGGCACGCAAGCGCCGATCGCTCGCCCGCGGGAGCAAAGAAAAGTTGGGTGGCTCGCCTGGGCTGCTGCGGAAGCTGCGCCGCCCGCTCCGAGATAACCGAATGCCATGCGCAGAGATGATCTGGCGATAGGCAGGCGCGCGCTACCGCACATGCCGCCGATTCTGCCGGAACGCATTCGGCTTGCGCCGTAAACTGCCGAAACGAAGGCCTCGGCGCTGCCGTCGCCCATCCACGCGACGTAACCCGTCGGACGAGCGCGGCGTCCGCTTCTCGCGGGCGACGATGTCTCAACTCTTTCAATTTCGAAAGCAATCCGGCCAATTGGAGTAACATATCGCCTCTTGTATCGAGCGATCGCGCCCTGTCAAGCGCATCCAGCAAGAATTGCCTGGTGCGCGCCGTACCGGAAGGCGCGCGAACAGCCCAGGTACCAGGTCCACTGCTTGCGCGCCGGCGACCGCGCCGTCATTTGCAACACCCGCCGTGCAATTTGGACTCCTCATGAAGAAAAGACGCAACATCACCTCGTACATCGTGATCGCGATGATCCTCGGCATCGCCGTCGGTTATGGCTGCCATAGCGCATTCCCGGATCCGCACGTCGCGAAGGAAATCGCCGGCTACGTATCGCTGCTGTCCGACGTGTTCCTGCGTCTCATCAAGATGATCATCGCGCCGCTGGTGTTCGCGACGCTGACGGTCGGCATCGCGCACATGGGCGATACCGGTGCGGTCGGCCGGGTCGGCGTGAAGGCGCTCGGCTGGTTCTTCATCGCGTCGTTCACGTCGCTGCTGCTCGGCCTGCTGGCCGCGACGGTATTGCAGCCCGGCAGCCATCTGAGCCTGCCGCTGCCCGCCACCGATGCCGCCCTCGACCTGAAGACCGGCTCGTTCACGCTGAAAGACTTCGTGATCCACCTGGTGCCGAAGTCGATCGCCGAGGCGATGGCGAACAACGAGATCCTGCAGATCGTCGTGTTCTCGATCTTCTTCGGCACCGCGCTGTCCGCGCTCGGCGACGCAGGCAAGCGCCTGACCGGCGTGATCGAGGATCTCGCGCAAGTGATGTTGAAGGTCACCGGCGCGGTCATGTGGTTCGCGCCCGTCGCGGTGTTCGCGGCGCTCGCATCGACGATCACGACGGAAGGACTCAGCATCCTGCTCACGTTCGCGAAGTTCATGGGCAGCTTCTATCTCGCACTCGCGCTGCTGTGGGGCGTGCTGACGCTCGCGGGCCTCGTGTTCCTCGGCAAGCGTACGTTCTCGCTGATCCGCCTGATCCGCGAACCGTTCCTGTTGTCGTTCGCGACCGCGAGTTCGGAAGCCGCGTATCCGAAGCTGCTCGACGCGCTCGACCGTTTCGGCGTGAACCGCAAGATTTCGAGCTTCGTGTTGCCGATCGGCTATTCGTTCAACCTCGACGGCTCGATGATGTACTGCACGTTCGCCGTACTGTTCATCGCGCAGGTATACGGCATCGATCTGCCGCTCGGCACGCAAATCACGATGCTGCTTCTGCTGATGCTGACGTCGAAGGGCATGGCCGGCGTGCCGCGGGCGTCGCTCGTCGTGATTGCGGCGACGCTCAACCAGTTCAACCTGCCGGAGGCAGGCCTGCTGCTGATCATGGGGGTCGACATGTTCCTCGACATGGGCCGCTCGGCGACCAATGCGGTCGGCAACTCGATTGCCGCCGCCGTGGTCGCGAAGTGGGAAGGCCAGCTCGACGACCCGCGCGACGATGCAGGCTCCGACGGCGGCGGCGCGGCGTCGCTCGAGCCGCAGCGGATAGCGGAGCGGGTATAGGAATGACGGCCATGTGAAACCGGCTGGCTCGGTATCGTCATGGCCCGCTTCCGAGGGAAATCACGCCCGTCGGCGGCAGCCGGGCGCGCTCCGTTGCACCGCGCGTAGGTGCGCCCCTTTTTTCATCGCGCGCTTGCTCACGCGGAAGGTCGACGACTCGGTGCGCGGCTCGTGGTCCGGGTAGAAGACGTCCTCGGACAGCGTGCGGCGCGTCTCGTGAGTTTTCGTGGTTGTCATAGGTCACGCTCGCAGATTGCGCGCTCTTCGGCGCGCCATTTCACCAGGCCGGGCAGTACACGGCCGCCGGCCGTCACCCATTGCGGCCGGCCGCTATCCGACTCGTTCAACGCGCGGCACGCGCCGCGCCAGTCGCCCGCGCTGAAGCGCTTCGCGGTCGTGCTGCCGCAGTACGCAGCTGGCCCGACGTTGTAAGCAAAGCTCACCGCGGCCGCGAGCTGGTACGTGTGCCCATCCAGGACAGGGGTGCACTTCAGCACCGGCTCGGCGCGTTCGATCAGCCGTTGCTCGAGCCGCGCGCGGCACTCTTCCGGCGTGAAGCGCTGGCCGGCGCGCACGTCCTTCGTGTCGCCGTTACACGCCGTGATGATCCCGATCGGATCGGCGCGTGCGACCAGCACCTCGCCCTCGAACTTCGGGACGATAGAAAGCAAAAGGGCCGCAGTAGCGGCCCCCACAACTCCAGCGAGCGTCTTCTTCGGCACGTTAGCCATCGTGCGTCTCCAGTTCATGAAGGCGCGCCAACGACTCGCGCTCCTCCCGCTTGTCCTTGCGGTACATGTAGATAGCGTTGAGGGTGAACGTGGCCACTGCGGTCACGATACCCACGATGACGCCGATGTCGGTCAGCGTCAGCGACGACGCCAGGGCCACCTCGCTACCCGCGTAGCTAGCGACTTCGGTCGGGCTTGCTCTCATCGATTCCCCGTAATCGGGATAGGGGCGGCCAGTGACCTAGCCGATCCCCTCCCACACCACCCGGCATGCGGGTCCGCACCGGGCGGTTCTACGAATTCGGCGTTGCCGTGTCGGCCGGTCGACATAGCCTCCGAGAAGCCGAACAGGCGCTCACGCAACTGGCCGACACGCTGCCGGCTATGGTGATCGATGCCCTGCACGAGCAATTGCATCGCATCGGCATGCTCACGAAGGACATCGCCGAGATCGAACGCAGATTGACTGTTTGGCAGCGACAAAACGAAGCGGCCACGCGCCTCACAGCCATCCCCGGCGTCGGCCTGCTTAGCGCCACCGCCGCCGTGGCCACAATCGGCGATGCCTGCATGTTTCGCTCTGGGCGCGAATTTGCGGCATTCCTGGGTCTGGTGCCGCGACAAAGCGGCACGGGTGGCCGCCGAACACGAATATCACCTGGCAAACCGGGAGGCGTCCATATAAGTGCGCCCATGCTGGGCGCACCAAAAACACCCCGCTCACGCGGGGTGTTTGCTTTTGCGAGCCGGATGAAACGCCGACTCGCCCGGCCTGAACGCGGCGATCAATGCACGACGCGTTCGAACACGAACTTGCCGTCCCGCACGTCGACCGGAATCACGTCCTTCGGACCGAAGCGGCCTGCGAGAATGAGCTTCGCGACCGGATTCTCGATCTCCTGCTGGATCGCACGCTTGAGCGGCCGCGCGCCGAAGAGCGGATCGTAGCCGACCTTGCCGATCTGCTCGAGCGCCGACTCGGACACGTCGAGCTCCATGTCGAGCTTCGCGAGCCGTTCGTGCAGACGCGCGAGCTGGATCTTCGCGATCGACTGGATGTTGCTGCGATCGAGCGCGTGGAACACGACGACGTCGTCGATCCGGTTCAGGAATTCGGGGCGGAAATGCTGCTTGACCTCGCCCCACACCGCGTCCTTGATCTCTTCCTGCGACGAGCCCGACATCGCCTGGATCAACTGCGAGCCAAGGTTCGACGTCATCACGATCACCGTGTTCTTGAAGTCGACGGTGCGCCCCTGCCCGTCCGTCATCCGGCCGTCGTCGAGCACCTGCAGGAGCACGTTGAACACGTCCGGGTGCGCCTTCTCGATCTCATCGAGCAGGATCACGCTATACGGCTTGCGGCGCACGGCTTCGGTCAGATAGCCGCCCTCCTCGTAGCCGACGTAGCCGGGCGGCGCGCCGATCAGCCGCGCAACGCTGTGCTTCTCCATGAACTCGCTCATGTCGATGCGGATCAGATGCTCTTCGGTATCGAACAGGAAGCCGGCGAGCGCCTTGCACAGCTCGGTCTTGCCGACGCCCGTCGGGCCGAGGAACAGAAACGAGCCGTACGGACGGTTCGGATCGGACAGGCCCGCGCGCGAGCGGCGGATCGCGTCGGCGACCGCGTTGATCGCCTCGTTCTGGCCGACGACGCGCTCATGCAGCTTCTCTTCGATGTGCAGGAGCTTTTCGCGCTCGCCCTGCATCATCCGCGACACGGGAATGCCCGTCGCGCGCGACACGACCTCGGCGATCTCCTCCGCACCGACCTGCGTGCGCAGCAGACGCGGCCGCGTCGGGTTGTGCTGCTCGCTTTCCTCCGCCTGCGTGACCTGCTTGAGGCGCGCCTCGAGCTGCGGCAGCTTGCCGTACTGGAGCTCCGCAACCTTCTCGAGCTTGCCTTCGCGCTGCAGCCGCGTGATGTCGGCGCGCACCTTGTCGATCTCTTCCTTCAGCTGCGCGCTGCCCTGCACGGCCGCCTTCTCCGCCGTCCAGATCTCTTCGAGATCCGCGTACTCGCGCTCGAGCCGCTGGATTTCCTCTTCGATCAATTGCAGGCGCTTTTGCGACGCTTCGTCCTGCTCCTTCTTCACCGCTTCGCGCTCGATCTTCAATTGGATCAGACGGCGATCGAGCCTGTCCATTTCTTCGGGCTTCGAATCGATTTCCATCTTGATCTTCGACGCCGCTTCGTCGATCAGGTCGATCGCCTTGTCGGGCAGGAAGCGGTCGGTGATGTAGCGATGCGACAGCTCCGCCGCGGCGACGATCGCCGGGTCGGTGATCTCGACGCCGTGGTGCAGCTCGTACTTCTCCTGCAGACCGCGCAGGATCGCGATCGTCGCCTCGACGGTGGGCTCGTCGACGAGCACCTTCTGGAAGCGGCGCTCGAGCGCGGCATCCTTTTCGATGTACTTGCGATATTCGTCGAGCGTCGTCGCGCCGATGCAGTGCAGCTCGCCGCGCGACAGCGCCGGCTTCAGCATGTTGCCCGCGTCCATCGCGCCTTCGGCCTTGCCCGCGCCGACCATCGTGTGGATCTCGTCGATGAAGACGATCGTGCGGCCTTCGTCCTTCGCGATGTCGTTGAGCACCGCCTTCAGGCGCTCCTCGAACTCGCCGCGATACTTCGCGCCCGCAAGCAGCGCGGCCATGTCGAGCGACAGCACGCGCTTGCCCTTCAGTGTCTCGGGCACCTCGCCGTTGACGATCCGCTGCGCGAGCCCTTCGACGATCGCCGTCTTGCCGACGCCCGGCTCGCCGATCAGCACCGGGTTGTTCTTCGTGCGGCGCTGCAGGATCTGGATCGAGCGGCGGATCTCGTCGTCGCGGCCGATGACGGGATCGAGCTTGCCCGCGCGCGCGCGCTCGGTCAGGTCGACCGTGTACTTCTTCAGCGCCTCGCGCTGACTTTCCGCATCCTGGCTGTGCACCTGCGAGCCGCCGCGCACCGCGGCGACCGCGGACTCGAGCGCGCGGCGCGTGAGCCCGTGCTGGCGCGCGAGACGGCCCGCCTCGCCCCTGTCGTCGGCGACGGCGAGCAGGAACATCTCGCTCGCGATGAACGTGTCGTTGAGCTTCTGCGCTTCCTTGTCGGCCTGGTTCAGGAGGCTCGCGAGCTCGCGGCCGACCTGAATGTCGCCGCCCGTGCCTGTCACCTGCGGCAGGCGCGAGATCGCTTCGTTGAGCGCGCCTTGCAGCGCCTGGATGTGCACGCCCGCGCGCGACAGCAGCGCGCGCGCGGAGCCGTCCTGCTGCGCGATCAGCGCGGCGAGCACGTGAACGGGTTCGATGTATTGGTTGTCGCGCCCGGCGGCGAGACTTTGCGCGTCCGCGAGCGCCTCTTGGAATTTGGTGGTGAGCTTGTCGATTCTCATGAATGAGACCTCCATTGCGAATAGCAACCAAATGAGGATGGTTATCCGCCTTTCAAGCCGGTTTTTTATTGAGGCACAGCAAAGGGACGCGTCACGCGGGCGCGTGACGGCAACGAGAACACGCGCGGCGGCGACGCGGCCGCGCGCACGAAAGAAGCGTCGGGAATGCGCCGCGCGGCGTCAGCCGGCGACGGTCACCGGCACGCGGAGCTCGGCCGCAGGCACGATCCGCACGGGAGTGAGACCGAGCAGCGCGGCAAGCTGCGATGCCGGCTGCGAGAGCTCGCCGATCGTGTGCTTGTCGAGCTCCGCGAAGAACGCGTCGCGAGCGGCCGCGAACACGCCCTTGAGCCGGCATGCCGACTGGATCACGCAGCTGCGATGCGACTCGGATTCGTCCGCGAAGCAGCCGACGAGCGCGAAATCGTTTTCGGTCTTGCGCACGACTTCGCCGACCGTCAGCGTGGCGGACTGCGCGTTCAGGCGCAAGCCGCCGTTGCGGCCGCGCACCGTCTCGATCCAACCGAGCTCGCCGAGTTGCTGCACCACTTTCATCAAATGGTTCTTGGAAATGCCGTAGGCATCCGAGATCTCCTGGATCGTCGACAAGCCCTCGCCCCGGACCGCGAGGAACAACATGACGCGCAAAGAGTAGTCGGTGTAGTCGGTTAGTCTCATTACGAAATGGATGTTGTGTCAGTGCGATCGGCGCCCACGCGAAAAACGCGTCTGCCATTGCCGATCCGACGACCGCATCATAAGATGCAAGCTGTCAGCACTTTTATTGAGAAGGTGGCCGTTTATTATTGTGCGACAAAATCGCATGCCCGTGCTGCCGTGTTACCCGGCCCTTTTTTTAAATGACCCACGCTTCTTCCGAAATCTCCACTGTCGCCGCTGCGGCGACACGCGCCGCCGAACCGACCCCGGAGAACATTCGTGCGCTCGTCGACGCGTTCTACGAACGCGTGCGCGACGATGCCCTTCTCGGTCCCGTATTCGAGCAAAAGCTCGCCGGACGCTGGGACGAACATCTGCCGAAAATGGGCGAGTTCTGGTCGAGCCTCGTGCTCGGCACGAAGCGCTACCGCGGCAACGTGCAGGCCGCACACCAGCCGCTCGACGGCCTCGAGCCCGCGCATTTCAGCCGCTGGCTCACGCTGTTCCTGAAGACCGTCGAGGCGCGCTACGAACCCGCGGCGGCCGTGCGCTTCATGGAGCCCGCGCTGCGGATCGCGCAGAGCCTGCAATTGAGCCGCTTCGGCTGGGATTACCGGATTCCGGCCGAGCAGCAGGCCATCCTCGACCTGATCGCGCCGAAGCGGCCCGCGGACGACGACGCAGATGCGCGCCGGCCGCGCGGCGAGCCGTTTCCGGCGAAAATCATCGGCCGCGCGGCGCACGACGACGCGTGAGCGAACGGGCCGGCCGCCGGTTCCGGGTTCGCTCGAAACGACCGCGCAGCGCGCCGAAGAAGGGAAAGGAAGAAGCGAAAATTCCTGCCGGAGCCTGACGTTTAAACTTCAATATCGACGCAATCACGAGCACCCGAGCTCAGATTCCGCCGCCGCGTAGTGTCGTGACGCCCGAAAATTGGCGAGCGATCGTCCGCGGAACCGCTCCGGACGCTCGAAATCAAGCTTGCCCGCCCCTTCGCGACGGACGAAGCGATGCTGCCCCCGCCGAAGCCCGATCGGGCGGCACCGCGCCTACGACGATTACTTCGCGTTCCCCGATTCGACGCCCCAGCGCGCGAGCGCCGCATCGTCGACGCTGCGCGCGTCGACCCAGCGCTCGCCCGCGGGCGTCTTCTCCTTCTTCCAGAACGGCGCCTGCGTCTTCAGGTAGTCCATCACGAACTCGCACGACGCGAACGCGTCGCCGCGATGCGCGGATACGGTCGCGACGAACACGATCTGGTCGAGCGGATAGAGCTTGCCGACGCGGTGGACGATCGCCACGTCAATGCCCGGCCAGCGCGCGATCGCGTCGTCCGCGATCGCGGCGAGCGCTTTCTCGGTCATCCCCGGATAGTGCTCGAGCTCGAGCGTGTCGACCTGCTCGCCGTCGTTCAGGTCGCGCACCGTGCCGACGAAGCACGCGACCGCGCCCACCTTCGGATTGCGCGCGCGCAGCGCCGCGATCTCCGTGCTGACGTCGAAGTCGTCCGTCTGCACCCGTACCGTCACCATTGCCGCCTCCTGTCGAGCAGTGTTAGCGCTTGAGCGCTTACTCTGGTCGCATGCAAAGCTCAGCCGCCCGTCACGGGCGGGAAGAACGCGACTTCGCAGCCGTCGGAGATCCGCGTGCCGGCGTCCGTCATCGTGTGGTTGCACGCCATCCGCAGCGCGCGGCCCTCGGCGAGCGCCTCCGCCCACGCACCGCCGCGCGTGCGCAGCCACGCGCGCACGTCGCCCACCGTCGCGACGCCGTCCGGCACCGTCACCGTCTCGCTCGCGACGCCGAGCGCTTCGCGCACGCTCGCAAAAAACTTCAGTTCGATCTTCATCGTCACAACACCGCCCGGCGTCAGCCGAGCAATTCGGAAAAAGGAATGAAACGCACCGTCTCGCCCGCGCTGATCGCGTGGTTCGGCGGATTGTCGATCAGGCCGTCGCCCCACACCGTCGACGTCAGCACGGCCGAGCTCTGGTTCGGGAACAGGTCGAGCCCGCCCGCCGCGTTCACGCGCGCGCGCAGGAATTCATTGCGACGGTCGGCCTTGCTCTGCGTGAAATCGGCGCGCAGCGACACCACGCGCGGCGCGACCTGCGTCGCGCCCGCGACGCGCAGCAGGAACGGCCGCACGAATAGCAGGAACGTGACGAAGCTCGACACCGGGTTGCCCGGCAGACCGATGAAATAGGCTTCGCCGCCGTTCGTGCCGTTCGTGCCGTTCTTCGTGCCGTTCGCCGCGGCCGTAGCGTCACCCGCGCCGGCCGCCCCGCCGCGCCTGATCACGCCGAACGCGAGCGGCTTGCCCGGCTTCATCGCGATCTGCCACAGCGCGAGCCGCCCTTCCGCCTCGACCGCGGGCTTCACGTGATCCTCGTCGCCCACCGACACGCCGCCGCTCGTCACGATCACGTCGTGCTCGCGCGCCGCCTCGCGCAGCGCCGCGCGCGTCGCATCGAGCCGGTCGGGAACGATCCCGTAGTCGGTCACGTCGCAGCCGAGCCGCTCGAGGAGCCCGCGCAGCGTGAAGCGGTTCGAATTGTAGATCGCGCCCGGCTTGAGCGGCTCGCCCGGCATCGTCAGTTCGTCGCCCGTGAAGAACACGGCGACCTTCGCGCGGCGCGCGACCGCGAGCGACGCGCAGCCGACCGACGCGGCGAGCCCCATCGCCTGCGGCGTCATCCGCGTGCCAGCCGGCAGGATCACCGAACCGCGGCGGATGTCCGCGCCCTGCGTGGTGATCCATTCGCCCGCCGCCGGCGTGTGCAGGATGTCCACCTGGTCGCCCGCGGCCTCCGTCTGCTCCTGCATCACGACCGCGTCCGCGCCGGCCGGCACGGACGCGCCCGTGAAGATGCGCGCGGCCGTGCCCGGCTCGAGCGGCTTGGCCGGATGGCCCGCCGGAATCCGCTGCGACACCATGAGGCGCCGCTCGCCGCGCGTCAGGTCGGCAGCGCGCACCGCGTAGCCGTCCATCGCGCTCGTGTTCATCGGAGGAACGTCGAGCGGCGACACGACGTCGGCCGCGAGCACGCGGTTCAGCGCATCGAGCGTCGCGACCGTCTCGGTTTCGGCGAGCGGACGTGCGGCAGCGAGAAGCGCCGCGAGCGCGTCGGCCGTCGACAGCATCGGCGCGCGCGGCGTCTGGGTATTAGGGTGGGACATCGTCGATTGAAATTTTGACCGGATGCCGACATTGTAGCGACGGCTCCGCGCGGGTGTGGACGATCGAATCGGATCGATTCGATCGAGTGCAGCGGCCGTGCGTCGCGAGCGTGATGGCCCGCTGCGTTCGTCCATCGAAAAACGGAGCGCGTCGCCATCACGGGAAGGCGATTGCGGGCGCGATCAGCCGCGCTCGTTGCGCAACCGGAATCCACCCAAACAATACGCCAATCGACAGGTCGAGCAGCGAACACGAACGAAAAAGCCGCGACGCGAGTTCATCCGAAAGTGATCCGATGAATTCGCGCCGCGGCTTTTTTCAGTGCCTTTTGGCACCCGACCGGCATCGAGCGAAGGCACGCTGCGAAGCGCCGCGCGTCAGAGCGTCGCACCCGCCGGCTTTTTCCCTCGCACCCGCGCTGCCTGCGCGCCGCGCGCATCGCGACCGACGCGACCGCCGCCCGCCAGGCGAAGCCAGCGGCACGGCTGCCCCCCCGCCGCCGCCACGCCCGCCCGGGCGTCACGCGCCCGCATGCGCGGCGATGAAGTCCTTCACTTGCTGCGCGCTCGCGTCGACCACTTCGAAACGCTGCGGCAGCGCCTCGAGTCCGTCGAACGCGGCGGGCCGCGAAGGCTCCTGCCCAAGCGCCTCGCGAATCGTCTCGCCGAACTTGATCGGCTGCGCGGTCTCGAGCACGATCATCGGCACGCCCGGCTGCAGATGCTCGCGCGCGACCTTCAGACCGTCGGCCGTGTGCGTGTCGATCGTCGTCCGATAGCGCTCGAACACGTCGCGGATCGTCGCGATCCGGTCCTCGTGCGTGCTGCGGCCCGACACGAAGCCGAACTCGGCGACGCGCGCGAAATCGCCGCTCGCGGCGAGATCGAAGCCGCCCTTTTCCTCGACGTCGCGAAACAGCTGGACGACGCGCGCCGGATCGCGGCCGAGCAGATCGAACACGAAGCGCTCGAAGTTCGACGCCTTCGAGATGTCCATGCTCGGGCTGCTCGTGTGATACGTGTTCTCCGCGCTGCGCACGCGGTACGCGCCCGAGCGGAAGAACTCGTCGAGCACGTCGTTCTCGTTCGTCGCGACGACGAGCTTCTCGACTGGAAGGCCCATCATCCGCGCGATGTGGCCCGCGCAGACGTTGCCGAAGTTGCCTGACGGCACGGTGAACGACACGCGCTCGTCGTTGCGCTTCGTCGCCGTGAAGTAGCCCTTGAAGTAGTAGACGACCTGCGCGACGACGCGCGCCCAGTTGATCGAATTGACCGTGCCGATCTTGTATTGCGCCTTGAACGCGTGATCGTTCGACACGGCCTTCACGATGTCCTGGCAATCGTCGAACACGCCTTTCACCGCGAGGTTGAAGATGTTCGGATCCTGCAGACTGTACATCTGCGCGGTCTGGAACGCGCTCATCTTCTGGTGCGGCGACAGCATGAACACGCGCACGCCCTCTTTGCCGCGCATCGCGTACTCGGCCGCGCTGCCCGTGTCGCCCGACGTCGCGCCGAGGATGTTGAGCGTTTCGCCGTGCTTGGCCAGCGTGTACTCGAACAGATTGCCGAGCAGTTGCATCGCCATGTCCTTGAACGCGAGCGTCGGGCCGTTGGACAGCTCGAGCAGCGCAAGCGGCGCGCCGTTCTCGACGCCGAGCGTCGTGAGCGGCGTGACGTCGGCCGCGTTCCCGCCGTGGCGCGCGTTGCAGTAGACGGCCGCCGTGTACGTGCTGCGCGCGAGCGCGCGCAGGTCGTCGGCGGGGATGTCGTCGCAGAATTTCGACAGGATCTCGAACGCGAGATCCGCGTACGGCAGCGCGCGCCAGCGCGCGAGCTCGTCCGCCGACACGCGCGGATACTCGGCGGGCAAATAGAGCCCGCCGTCGGCGGCGAGGCCGCCGAGCAGGATGTCGGAGAACGTGTGGCGCTCGCCGATGCCGGCGCCGCGCGTGGAGATGTAATTCATGTCGTCCTCAGTTGAGCGCTTCCATGCGCAGCTTCGTCACCTTCGACACGACCGTCTCGAGCGATTCGATGCGCGCGATCGCCGCGTTGACGTTCTTCTCGATCGTCTCGTGCGTGATCAGGATGATGTCGGTCTCGCCGTTCGCGTCGTCGACCTGCTCCGATTCCTTCTGCAAGAGCGCGTCGATCGAGATGCCCGAATCGGCGAGGATGCGCGTGATGTCGGCGAGCACGCCCGTCTCGTCGGCGACGCGCAGGCGCAGGTAGTAGCCGCTCGTCACCTCTTCGATCGGCAGGATCGGCGTGTTCGACAGGCTGTCCGGCTGGAACGCGAGATGCGGGACGCGGTGCTCGGGATCGGCCGTGTGCAGGCGCGTCACGTCGACGAGATCGGCGACGACGGCCGACGCCGTCGGTTCGGCGCCCGCGCCCTTGCCGTAGTAGAGCGTCGTGCCGACCGCGTCGCCGTGCACGACGACCGCGTTCATCGCGCCCTCGACGTTCGCGAGCAGACGCTTCGCCGGAATCAGCGTCGGATGCACCCGCAGCTCGATCCCGCGCTCGGTGCGGCGCGTGATGCCGAGCAGCTTGATCCGGTAGCCGAGCTCTTCCGCGTAACGGATGTCGGTCGCGGCGAGCTTGCTGATCCCTTCGACGTACGCGCGGTCGAACTGCACCGGCACGCCGAACGCGATCGCGCTCATGATCGTCGCCTTGTGCGCGGCGTCGACCCCCTCGATGTCGAAGGTCGGATCGGCTTCCGCGTAGCCGAGCTCCTGCGCGGCCGCGAGCGCGGTCGCGAAATCGAGGCCGCGGTCGCGCATTTCCGACAGGATGTAGTTCGTCGTGCCGTTGATGATGCCGGCGATGTACTGGATGCGGTTCGCGGTCAGGCCTTCGCGCAGCGCCTTGATAATCGGGATGCCGCCCGCGACGGCCGCCTCGAACGCGACCATCACGCCCTTCTCGCGCGCGGCCTCGAAGATCTCGGTGCCGTGCACCGCGAGGAGCGCCTTGTTGGCCGTCACGACGTGCTTGCCGTTCGCGATCGCGCGCAACACCAGCTCGCGCGCGAGGCCCGTGCCGCCGATCATCTCGGCGACGATCGCGATCGACGGATCGTCGACGACCGCGTTGAAATCGTCGCCGATCGACACGCCGTTCGCGTCGCCGTCGAGGGCGGCGAGCGCCTTCGCGGGATTGCGCACCGCGACGCGCGCGATCTCGATGCCGCGCCCGGCGCGACGCTTGATTTCCTCCTGGTTGCGGCGCAGCACCTTGAAGGTGCCGCCGCCTACCGTGCCGAAGCCCAACAGGCCTACTTTGATCGGTTCCATGCTGCGTGTGATCTATTGAGTGAAAAAAGTGGAACGCGCCCGGTCATGCCGAGTGGCGCTTCCGGTAGCCGTCGAGGAAGCGCGCGATCCGCTCGATCGAATCGGTCAGGTCGTCGACGTTCGGCAGGAACACGACGCGGAAATGGTCCGGCGTCGGCCAGTTGAAGCCCGTCCCCTGCACGAGCAGCACACGCTCCTTCAGCAGCAGCTCGAGGATGAACTGCTGGTCGTTCTCGATCGGATAAAGCTTCGGATCGAGACGCGGGAACATGTAGAGCGCCGCTTCCGGCTTCACGCACGACACGCCCGGGATCGACGTGAGCATGTCGTACGCGAGCTCGCGCTGCTTGTAGAGACGCCCGCTCGGCACGATCAGCTCGTTGATGCTCTGATAGCCGCCGAGCGCGGTCTGGATCGCGTACTGGCCGGGCACGTTCGCGCAGAGACGCATCGACGACAGGATGCCGAGGCCCTCGAGGTAGTCGTTCGCGCGGCGGCGGTTCTCGTCCGTGAGACCCGCGACCGACATCCAGCCCGCGCGATAGCCGCACGACCGGTAGCTCTTCGACAGGCTGTTGAACGTGACTGTGATCACGTCCTCGGCAAGCGACGCGAGCGCGGTGTGCGACTGGCCGTCGTAGACGATCTTGTCGTAGACCTCGTCGGCGAAGATCACGAGGCCGTGCTCGCGAGCGATCGCGATCAGCTCGAGCAGCAATTCGTCCGAATAGAGCGCGCCCGTCGGGTTGTTCGGATTGATGACGACGAGCGCCTTCGTGTTCGGCGTGATCTTGCGGCGGATGTCGTCGGGATCGGGCATCCAGCGGTTCGATTCGTCGCAGACGTAATGGACGGGCGTGCCGCCCGACAGGCTCACGGCCGCCGTCCACAGCGGATAGTCGGGCGCGGGCAGCAGCACCTCGTCGCCGTCGTTCAGGAGCGCCTGCGTCGCCATCACGATCAGCTCGGACGCGCCGTTGCCGATGTAGATGTCGTCGAGCCCGACGCCCTTCACGCCCTTTTGCTGCGTGTAATGCATGATCGCCTTGCGCGCGGCGAACACGCCCTTCGAGTCCGAATAGCCGGACGACGTCGGCAGATTGCGGATCATGTCCTGGATGATCTCGTCCGGCGCATCGAAGCCGAACGGCGCCAGATTGCCGATATTCAGCTTGATGATTCGGTGCCCCTCTTCCTCGAGACGCTTCGCGTGCTCGAGGACCGGGCCACGGATGTCATAGCAGACGTTGAGCAGCTTGTTCGACTTCTGAATCGGTTTCACGGCGGACACGTTCCTGGGTAATGCCTGGCGGGCCTGGGGAGCGGGGATCAAAACTGGAGAGCGGCCGGTAGCGCGCTGTCTAGGAATGGCTTCTTGCGGCTGCCGGGCGCGGCTTGTGGCGGCGCGCGACAGAAACGCCGCCCGGGAGCGGCTAAAAAGTTATAATTTAGCGGATTTTGGCCGACTTTCGCAATGCACCAATCCGGCCGCGGCCTCCGCGCGGCAGCGTCCGCCACGACGGCCGCGCGCATCGCGGCTGGCGGCCCGCCCCGTTCGGGGCCGGATCGCCGCGCCGACGCGGCCTTCGCTCCGGCCCTTTTCGACACCGCGGAAAACCGATTTGAAATTACACCAGGACCCGAGCAACACGCTCAACACCGTCACCGGCTACGGCCCCGATTACGTCGACATCAACCTGCGGCGCCACGAAAGCAGCGTGATCGTGCTGCCGGGCGCGCCCGTCGTCGAATGGCCCGTCGCGTCATTCGACGCGCTCACGCCCGAGCTGTTCGCGATGCTGCTCGAGCCTCAGCCCGAGGTGGTGATCTTCGGCAGCGGCGCGCGGCTGCGCTTTCCGCACCCGCGCCTGACGGCACAGCTCACCGCGCAGCGGATCGGCGTCGAAACGATGGATTTCCAGGCCGCCTGCCGCACGTACAACATCCTGATGGCCGAAGGCCGGAAGGTCGCCGCGGCGCTGCTGATCGAACGTTAAGCGAACGTTAAGCCGCCCTGCGCTAAAACACCCTGCGGCGCTTTGCGTCCCGTTTCGCGCCGCGCCCCGCTCGCCGCGGACGACAGCCGCAATCCGCCCGATCCAATCTTACAAACTCAATACGAATCTATGAACGATATGCCGTCGAGGCTACCGCTCAATCCCGCAGCGTCCTTCTCGCTCAATCGCGCCGCGCTCCTCATTCTCGTCGCGGCGCTCGCCGTCGTCTGGTTCGCGCCGCTCGGCCTGCGCCACCTGATCCCGAGCGACGAAGGCCGCTACGCCGAAATGGCCCGCGAGATGTTCGCGACGGGCGACTGGATCACGCCCCGCTACAACGGCTACAAGTATTTCGAGAAGCCGCCGCTGCAGACGTGGCTCAACGCGCTCACGTTCGCGTGGTTCGGCATCGGCGAATGGCAGGCGCGCCTCTACACCGCGCTCGCGAGCTTCGCCGGCGTGCTGGTCGCAGGCTTCACCGGCGCGCGCGTGTTCAACCCGCGCGCGGGCTTCTTCGCCGCGCTCGTGCTCGCGACGTCGCCGTACTGGAACCTGATGGGCCACTTCAACGCGCTCGACATGGGGCTGTCGCTGTGGATGACGGTCACGCTGTGCTCGCTCCTCCTCGCGCAGCGGCCCGGCATCGGGAAGCGCGCCGAGCGCGGCTGGATGTGGCTCTGCTGGGCGTCGATGGCGCTCGCAGTGCTGTCGAAGGGCCTGATCGGCCTGATCCTGCCGGGCGCCGTGCTCGTCCTCTACACGCTCGTGTCGCGCGACTGGGCGCTGTGGAAACGCCTCTACCTCGTGAGCGGCCTCGCCATCTTCTTCGCGATCGCAACGCCCTGGTTCGTGCTCGTGCAGTCGCGCAACCCCGAGTTCCTCAACTTCTTCTTCATCGTCCAGCAGTTCCGGCGCTACCTAACGCCCGAGCAGAACCGCCCCGGCGCGATCTACTACTTCGTGCCGGTGCTCCTCATCGGCTTCCTGCCGTGGCTGTCCGTCAGCGTGCAGAGCATCCGCCACGCGCTGCGCATCCCGCGCCAGCCGAACGGTTTCTCGCCGATGCTCGTGCTGATCGTCTGGAGCGCGTTCATCTTCGTGTTCTTCAGCGCGTCGCACTCGAAGCTGATCTCGTACGTGCTGCCCGTGGCGCCCGCGCTCGCGCTGATGATCGGCGCGTATCTGCCGCTCGTGTCGCGCGAGCAGTTCCGCCGCCATCTGTTCGGCTATCTGGTGTTCCTCGTCGCCGCTGCGTTCGGCACGCTGTTCCTCGCGCGGCTCGGCGACGCGCGCACGCCGAACGTGCAGTACCTGGCGTTCCAGAAGTGGGTGTACGCGGCGCTCGCCGTCGCGTTCGCGCTCACGCTCGTCGCCGTGTGGCTCAATCGCCGCGGCCGTGCGGGCATCGCCGCTGCGGCGCTCGCGTTCGGCGCCGGCTGGCTGCTGCTCGGCACGATCGGCGGCACCGGTCACGACACGTTCGGCCGCTACAGCTCGGGCGCGCTCCTCGCGCCCGCGATCCGCGCGGAGCTCGCGAAGCTGCCGCCCGACACGCCGTTCTATTCGGTCGAGACGCTCGACCACACGCTGCCCTTCTACGTCCGCCACACGACGATCATGGTCGCGCGCCAGGACGAGCTCTCATTCGGCATCTCGGTCGAGCCGGACAAGTGGATTCCGACCGTCGCCGAGTGGGAAGCGCGCTGGCGCGCCGATCGGTACGCGCTCGCGCTGATGTCGCCCGACCGCTACAGGCAGTTGTCGGAGGCGGGCCTGCCGATGCGCGTGGTCGCACAAGACAACCGGCGCGTCGTCGTCGAAAAGCCGCAACCCTGATACCGAAGGACGCGAATCGATGAATCCCGTCTCCCTCTTTTGCATCGTCACGGGCGTGATGCTGAACGCGTGCGCGCAACTGCTGCTGAAGGCCGGCGTGCGCGCCGTTGGACACTTCGAATTCACCCGTGCGAACATTGTGCCGATCGGCTTCAAGATCGCGACCCAATTGCCGATCATCGGCGGCCTCGGCTGCTACGTGCTCTCCGTCGTCGTGTGGATCGTCGGGCTGTCCCGGGTCGACGTGTCGGTCGCGTATCCGATGCTGTCGCTCGGCTACGTCGTCAACGCGTTCGCCGCGTGGTACCTGTTCGGCGAGGTGCTGTCGGTGCAGCGCCTCGTCGGCATCGGCATCATCCTGATCGGCGTGTTCGTGCTCGCGCGCAGTTGACGCGGCCGCACGCGGCCGAAGCGCATGACGCACGTCGGGTGCACCGACAAAAAGTGACGCACCCGTTTCGGCAGCCGGTGTTAAATGCGCGTGTCGGGCAGCGCCCGACTCCTTTCACACGACAACGAGCGAAGCTTACATGAGCCAGACTTCCGTTCCTTTCCTGCCGTTCGTCAAACCCGAGATCGACGAGGAGACCATTCAGGGCGTGGCCGACGTGCTGCGCTCCGGCTGGATCACGACCGGCCCGCAGTGCCAGCGCTTCGAAGCCGCGCTGTCCGAATTCTGCGGCGGGCGACCCGTGCGCGTGTTCAACTCGGGCACGGCGACGCTCGAGATCGGCCTGCGGATCGCGGGCGTCGGCTGCGGCGACGAAGTGATCACGACACCCGCGTCGTGGGTCGCGACGAGCAACGTGATCCTCGAGACGGGCGCGACGCCCGTGTTCGTCGACATCGATCCCGCGACGCGCAACCTCGATCTCGACCTCATCGAAAAGGCGATCACGCCGCGCACGAAGGCGATCATTCCGGTCTATCTCGCGGGCCTGCCCGTCGACATGGATCGCCTCTACGCGATCGCGCGCGCGCATGGCCTGCGCGTGATCGAGGACGCCGCGCAGGCGCTCGGCTCGACCTGGAAAGGCCAGCGCATCGGCGCACTCGGCGACATCGTGTCGTTCAGCTTCCATCCGAACAAGAACATCACGTCGATCGAAGGCGGCGCGCTCGTGCTCAACGACGAAGCCGAGGCGGCGCTCGCGCAGAAATACCGGCTGCAGGGAATCACGCGCACGGGCCATGACGGCATGGACTGCGACGTGCTCGGCGGCAAGTACAATCTGACCGATGTCGCGGCGCGCGTCGGCCTCGGCCAGTTGCCGCACCTCGAACGCTTCAACGCGACGCGGCGCGCGCTCGCGCGCCGGTATTTCGACGCGTTCGCGGGCGGTCCGGCGCTCGCGCTCGGCGTCGGGCTGCCCGTCGCGGACTTCGAGAACGGCAACTGGCACATGTTCCAGATCACGCTGCCGATCGAGAAGCTGTCGATCTCGCGCGGCGAATTCATGGAGCAGCTGAAGCAGCGCGGCATCGGCTCGGGCGTCCATTACCCGGCCATTCATCTTTTCACGCTGTACCGCGCACGCGGCTTCAAGGAGGGCATGTTCCCCCACGCCGAGCGCTTCGGCGCGACGACCGTCACGCTGCCGCTCTTCACGCAGATGAGCGGAGAGGACGTGCAACGGGTCGTCGACGCCGTCAACCAGATTTGCGAACAATACGGAAAATAAGCGGACATGAGTCACCCTGAAACACGCGCGACGAATCCTGAAGTCTCGATCGTCATCCCCGTGTACAACGAGGAAGCCGGACTCGCTGCGCTCTTCGCGCGGCTCTACCCGGCGCTCGACGCGCTCGACACGTCGTACGAAGTGATCCTCGTCAACGACGGCAGCCGCGACCGCTCGGCTGCCCTCCTCGCCGACCAGTTCCGCGTGCGTCCGGACACGACGCGCGTCGTGCTCCTGAACGGCAACTACGGCCAGCACATGGCGATCCTCGCGGGCTTCGAGCAGTCGCGCGGCGAGATCGTCGTCACGCTCGACGCCGACCTGCAGAACCCGCCCGAAGAAATCGGCAAGCTGGTCGCGAAGATGCGCGAAGGCTATGACTACGTCGGCTCGATCCGGCTGCAGCGCCAGGACAGCCTGTTCCGCCGCAAGGCGTCGGCCGCGATGAACCGGCTGCGCGAGCGCATCACGCGGATCAAGATGACCGACCAGGGCTGCATGCTGCGTGCGTACAGCCGCCACATCATCGATACGATCAACCGCTGCGGCGAGGTGAACACGTTCATTCCCGCACTCGCGTACACGTTCGCGCAAAACCCGACCGAAATCGAGGTCGCGCACGAAGAGCGCTTCGCGGGCGAATCGAAATACTCGCTGTACAGCCTGATCCGCCTAAACTTCGATCTCGTCACGGGCTTTTCCGTCGTGCCGCTGCAATGGCTGTCGTTCATCGGCGTGATCCTGTCGCTCGGCTCGGCCGGACTCTTCGTGCTGCTCGTCGTGCGGCGCTTCATCGTCGGCGCGGAAGTGCAAGGCGTGTTCACGCTCTTCGCGATCACGTTCTTCCTGCTCGGCGTGATCATCTTCGCGCTCGGCCTGCTTGGCGAATACATCGGACGAATCTATCAACAGGTCCGCGCGCGACCGCGCTACCTGATCCACACCGTGCTCGAGGCGCGCGACGGCAAGCCCGGCGTCACGCTGCCGATCGAGCGCCGCGAGGCCGCGCGATGAAGCCGCGCGCCGTCGTCTTCGCGTATCACAACGTCGGCGTCCGCTGCCTGCAGGTGCTGCTCGCGCGCGGCGTCGACGTCGCGCTCGTCGTCACGCACGAGGACAGCCCGACCGAGAACATCTGGTTCGGCAGCGTCGCGTCGGTCGCGGCCGAGCACGGGATTCCCGTCGTCACGCCCGCCGATCCGAAGCGCGCCGAAGTGCGCGAAGCGGTCGCGAGCGCGAAGCCAGACTTCATCTTCTCGTTCTATTACCGGCACATGCTGCCCGCCGACCTGCTCGCGCTCGCCGCGCGCGGCGCGTACAACATGCACGGATCGCTCTTGCCGAAGT
Organism: Burkholderia mayonis; assembly: GCF_001523745.2. NCBI lineage: Bacteria > Pseudomonadati > Pseudomonadota > Betaproteobacteria > Burkholderiales > Burkholderiaceae > Burkholderia > Burkholderia mayonis. The sequence goes on along the minus strand of NZ_CP013386.1, from coordinate 1,690,227 downwards.
ACCGCGGCCGCGTGCCGACGAACTGGGCGGTGCTGAACGGCGAGACCGAAACGGGCGCGACGCTGCACGAGATGGCCGCGAAGCCCGACGCGGGCGCGATCGTCGGCCAGACCTCGGTGCCGATCCTGCCCGACGACACCGCCGCGCAAGTGTTCGACAAGGTCACGGTCGCGGCCGAGCAGACGCTCTGGCGCGTACTGCCCGCGCTGATCGCGGGCGAGGCGCCACACCTGCCGAACGATCTGTCGCAAGGCAGCTACTACGGCGGGCGCAAGCCCGAAGACGGCCGCATCGATTGGTCGCAGTCCGCCGCGCAAGTCTACAACCTGATCCGCGCGGTCGCGCCGCCGTATCCGGGCGCGTTCGCCGACCTCGACGGCGCGCGCTTCGTGATCGCGCGCGCGCGCCTCGCGGCCCCCGGCTCGGCTGCCGCACGCGCGGCCGTCGATTTGCCGCCGGGCCTGCACGTAAGCGATAATGCGCTGTTCGGCGTTTGCGGCGACAGCCGCGCCGTCTCCATTCTCGAACTGCGCCGACAGCGCGACGGCGGCGAAACCGTGGTTTCCCCGGCGGAATTCGCTCAGTTCATTCATTCCTCCCGTCATTCATGAAAGCTAAAAAAGTCCTGATCCTGGGTGTGAACGGCTTCATCGGCCATCACCTGTCGAAGCGCATTCTCGAAACCACCGATTGGGAAGTGTTCGGCATGGACATGCAGACCGACCGGCTCGGCGATCTCGTCAAGCACGAGCGGATGCATTTCTTCGAAGGCGACATCACGATCAACAAGGAGTGGGTCGAGTATCACGTGAAGAAGTGCGACGTGATCCTGCCGCTCGTCGCGATCGCGACGCCCGCCACTTACGTGAAGCAGCCGCTGCGCGTGTTCGAGCTCGACTTCGAGGCGAACCTGCCGATCGTGCGCTCGGCCGTCAAGTACGGCAAGCACCTCGTGTTTCCGTCGACGTCCGAGGTGTACGGCATGTGCGCCGACGAGCAGTTCGACCCGGACGCGTCCGCCCTCACCTACGGCCCGATCAACAAGCCGCGCTGGATCTACGCGTGCTCGAAGCAGCTGATGGACCGCGTGATCTGGGGCTACGGGATGGAAGGCCTGAACTTCACGCTGTTCCGTCCGTTCAACTGGATCGGCCCGGGCCTCGACTCGATCTACACGCCGAAGGAAGGCAGCTCGCGCGTCGTCACGCAGTTCCTCGGCCACATCGTGCGCGGCGAGAACATCAGCCTCGTCGACGGCGGCTCGCAGAAGCGCGCGTTCACGTACGTCGACGACGGCATCAGCGCGCTGATGAAGATCATCGAGAATCTGAACGGCATCGCGACCGGCAAGATCTACAACATCGGGAATCCGAACAATAACTTCTCGGTGCGCGAACTCGCCAACAAGATGCTCGAGCTCGCGGCGGAATTCCCCGAGTACGCGGATTCGGCGAAGCACGTGAAGCTCGTCGAGACGACGTCGGGCGCGTACTACGGCAACGGCTATCAGGACGTGCAGAACCGCGTGCCGAAAATCGAGAACACGATGCAGGAGCTCGGCTGGGCGCCGCAGTTCACGTTCGACGACGCGCTGCGCCAGATCTTCGAGGCGTACCGCGGCCACGTCGCCGACGCGCGCGCGCTCGTCGAGCAGCACGGCTAAAGAGGCATCATCGCTTGGCTCGCATCGTTCTCAAGATCGACGTCGACACGCTGCGCGGCACGCGCGAAGGCGTGCCGAACCTCGCGCGCATCTTCGATCGCTTCACCGCGCGCGCGACGTTCCTCTTCAGCCTAGGCCCGGATCACACCGGCTGGGCGATGCGCCGCGTGCTGCGGCCGGGCTTCCTGAAGAAGGTGTCGCGCACGTCGGTCGTCGAGCATTACGGCGTCAAGCAGCTGCTGTACGGCGTGCTGCTGCCCGGCCCCGACATCGGCCGTCGCGCGACGGCCGAGATGCGTGCGATCCACGAAGCCGGCTTCGAATGCGGGATCCATACGTGGGATCACGTGTACTGGCAGGACAACGTTCGCGAACGTCCGCGCGACTGGACCGTGCGCGAGATGCGCAAGAGCCGCGAGCGCTTCATCGACATCTTCGGCGCGCCGCCCGTCACGCACGGCGCGGCCGGCTGGCAGATGAACGACGCGGCGTTCGAGCAGATCGACGCATGGGGCATGCGCTACGCGTCGGACGGCCGCGGCCACTCGCCGTATCTGCCCGTCGTCGAAGGCAAGACGCTCGCGCACGTACAGATGCCGACGACGCTGCCGACGCTCGACGAGATTCTCGGCATCGACGGCATCGACACCGGCAACGTCGCCGCGCATCTGCTCAAGCACACCGAACGCAATCCGCACGACCAGGTGTTCACGCTGCACGCGGAACTCGAAGGACAAAAGCTCGCGCCCGTGTTCGAGCAACTGCTCGCGGGCTGGCGCGCGCAAGGCCACACGTTCGCGACGATGGGCGACTATTACGCGACGCTGGACCGCGCCGCGCTGCCATCGTACCCTGTCGCGTGGGGCGAAATCCCCGGCCGCTCCGGCGAACTGATCGTTCAGCCCGACTGAACGAAAGCCGCCCGCCGCCCCCCGTCTCGCATCGCCACGCGCGGCCCGCCGTCCGCGCTCTTCCATAACAACAGGAGAAACACGTGTCCGTCGAAGTCGACCGTCAAGTTCCCGATTTCACCGCGCCTGCCACGGGCGGCGGGTTTTCGCTATCGGGCATCAAGGGCAAGAAGCTCGTGCTGTACTTCTATCCGAAGGACAACACGCCCGGCTGCACCACCGAGGGCTTGCAGTTCCGCGACCTGTATCCGAAGTTCGAGAAGGCCGGCGCGGAAATCGCAGGCGTGTCGCGCGACAGCCTGCGTTCGCACGACAACTTCAAGGCGAAGCTCGAACTGCCGTTCCCGTTGATTTCTGATCCCGACGAAACGCTCTGCACGCTGTTCGGTGTCATGAAATTGAAGAAAATGTATGGCAAGGAAGTACGCGGAATCGAGCGCTCGACGTTCGTCATCGACGGCGAAGGCGTGTTGCGCCACGCATGGCGCGGCGTGAAGGTGCCGGGTCACGTCGACGACGTGCTGAGTGCTGTACAAGCGCTTTGAGGCGCGCTATATTGGGCCGCAATGAATGCCTGTCCGACCCATTTTTCTCGTAGCTGCGCCGGTGGTCGAAACGATGCGTCCACGCATCTGACGCGCAGCACGACGGTTAGAGCCGAGCCGCTTGTCCCTGTTCGGGGGAGCGGCTTTTTTTATGGTTTTCGGGTCGGCCGATCCGCGCCGGCCGTCCAACGCGTCAAGGAGACGATCGAAATCTAGGCGAACCGGCGATTCGAACCCCATGTGCGCCACTGCGCGCAAACTGCGCGCGCCAAGCGTCGCAGGATGCGAACGGCGGCGCATGCCTGCGACACGATTCCTCCCGAGGGACACCATGCCTTTGCCTACTCCCCCCAGCAAGCTCGGCAGCCTGCTGCCACCCGACGAATACAAGGCGAAAGCGCGGCCTGCGAAAGCCGCGAAGCAATCCGCCTCCGGGAGCCCCGCTCACGCCGTCGCGACCGACTATCACGCGGCGAACGTAGCCGATCCGATGGTGGTTGCCGCCAATACCGCCGCACCACTGCGCGCAGTCGCACAGGCGGAAGCCGCAAGCGCCGCCGAGCCGCGCGCACGCAGGACGAAGCAAACCGCCGCGCTGCTGCAGCCGGTGCCCGCCGCGCCCAACGCCCCGGTCGCGCGCTCGTCGAAGACCGATGCGACGAAGCCCGCAGCGACCGCCGCGGCCGCACCGCGCGCGGCGGCGAAGACGCGCGGGCGCAAGGACGCCGAAATCGAGATGCAAAAGCTCTTCGTGCTCGACACGAACGTGCTGATGCACGATCCGAGCAGCCTGTTCCGCTTCGAGGAGCACGACGTCTATCTGCCGATGATGACGCTCGAGGAGCTCGACAATCACAAGAAGGGGATGTCGGAAGTCGCACGCAACGCGCGTCAGGTGAGCCGCACGCTCGACGCGCTCGTCGCCGACGGCGGCCCGATCTCGGCCGGCATTCCGCTCGCGCGCCTCGGCAGCCGCGAGGCGCTCGGCCGCCTGTACTTCCAGACGACGCTCACGAGCATCGAGCCCGTCGAAGGCCTGCCGCAAGGCAAGGCCGACAACCAGATCCTCGGCGTCGTGCGCGCGCTGCAGCGCGAGCGGCCGGATCGCCAGGTCGTGCTGGTGTCGAAAGACATCAACATGCGGATCAAGGCGCACGCGCTCGGCCTGCCCGCCGAAGACTACTTCAACGACCAGGTCCTCGAAGACAAGGATCTCCTCTACACCGGCGTGCGCGAACTGCCGCAGGACTTCTGGACGAAGCACGCGAAGGGAATGGAGAGCTGGCAGGACACGAAGACGGGCACCACGTACTACCGCGTGACGGGGCCGCTCGTCGTGTCGATGCTCGTCAACGAGTTCGTCTACCTCGAACCGCAAAACGGCGAGCCCGCGTTCCATGGGCTCGTGCGCGAGCTGAACGGCAAGACGGCGCTCCTGCAGACGCTGCGCGACTACAGCCACCACAAGAACAACGTGTGGGGGATCACCGCGCGCAACCGCGAGCAGAACTTCGCGCTGAACCTGCTGATGAACCCCGAGATCGACTTCGTCACGCTGCTCGGCCAGGCCGGCACCGGCAAGACGCTCGTCGCGCTCGCGGCGGGCCTCGCACAGGTGCTCGACGACAAGCGCTACAACGAGATCATCGTCACGCGCGCGACCGTGCCCGTCGGCGAGGACATCGGCTTTTTGCCGGGCACCGAGGAAGAGAAGATGCAGCCGTGGATGGGCGCGTTCGACGACAACCTCGAAGTGCTGCAGAAGACCGACGACGCGGCAGGCGAATGGGGCCGCGCGGCGACGCAGGAGCTGATCCGCTCGCGCCTCAAGGTGAAGAGCATGAACTTCATGCGCGGGCGCACGTTCGTCGACAAGTACCTGATCATCGACGAGGCGCAGAACCTGACGCCGAAGCAGATGAAAACGCTCGTCACGCGCGCGGGTCCGGGCACGAAGATCATCTGCCTCGGCAACATCGCGCAGATCGACACGCCGTACCTGACGGAAGGCAGTTCGGGCCTCACGTACGTCGTCGACCGCTTCAAGGGCTGGGGCCACAGCGGCCACGTGACGCTCGCGCGCGGCGAGCGCTCGCGCCTCGCCGACTACGCGTCCGACATCCTGTGACGACACGCTGACAGCCGCGCCGAGCGGCCCCAGCGCGACGCGGCGCCTGATTCGTCAGGCGCCGCTTTTTTCATTTCGGGGGTCGAATCATCTGCGAGCAGCCGTTCGTCTTGCACAACATTTACGCGCACAACTTCAAGTAATTTCTCAAGAATTCTTGCGAAAGCCCCGTCGGACGCACTACTATCGCGATTAACCGTCGTCATACGATTGGCGAGCGCAGCGCGTTCGCCCGCCTCTCATGCTGCGTCTTTCGCTGTCCGTTCTCGTGATCTCACTGCTCGCGGCCTGTTCGACCGCGCCGCAGAAGTCGGCGCGCTCGTCGTCCGGCATGGCGATCACCACGCCGCGCGCATACGCGCCGCCGCGCGGCTTCCCGAACTTCGTCGACCACAGCGTCGGTCGCGAGGAAATCTCGATCCAGGCGATGAGCCTAGTCGGCGTCCCGTACCGCTGGGGCGGCAACACGCCCGACAGCGGCTTCGACTGCAGCGGCCTCGTGCGCTACGTCGTCGACCGCGCGGCAAGCGTCAATCTGCCCCGCACAACGGCCGACATGAGCTCGATCGGCGAATCGATCGATCCCGACGGCATCGCGCCCGGCGACCTGATCTTCTTCAACACGTCGGGCCGGCCGCATTCGCACGTCGGCATCTACGTCGGCAAGCTGCGCTTCGTGAACGCGCCGTCGACGGGCGGCACCGTGCGGCTCGACTACCTGACGAATCCGTATTGGGCGAAGCGCTTCGACGGCATCCGGCGCGTCGCCGCGCCGAAGGCGAAGCCGACGCCGTTCGATGCGCCGACCTACCAGGCAAGCCGGCAGCCGGACGCCTCGCCGCGTACAGCCGTGGTGGCGGCGCCGGCAGCTCAATCGGCTCAATCGATCTACGCGGCGAATGCCGCCGCGCAACCGGTCGCTCGCGCGACCACGCCGACCACGCCGTCCGCTTATGCGGCGAATGCGAACGCGCAGTCTTCGGTGCGTAACGCCACGTCTGGCGCAGCGCCGGCTTATGCGGCGAATTCGTCGGCACCGGACGCGGCTACGCCCGCGCCCGCCGTCACGTCGACCGCATTGCCCATGCGCGCAGCGCCCGTCGCGACGGCGTCCGCCGACCCGTACGAGCCGCCGCCGTCCGCGATGTCCGCCGCGCAGCGGCAGGCGCAGGCGCAGGCCGCGGGCGCGGCGTCGCCCGCGTCGGTCGATCCGATCAACGCCGCAGCGGACGCGTTCGAGCCGCCGCCGCCCACCGCGCGCGCTGCAGCCCGCCAGGCACAGCTCGCCGCGCCAGGCAGCGTGCAGATCCTGCGCGCGTCGACTGCGCCCGGCTCCGCAAGCACCGCCCCTACTAGCACGAGCGACGACCCGATTGCTCGCTTCGCGAACGGCAGCTACTGAACGGCCGGACCGGGTCTCGCGGTCGGCGAGCGGTCCGGCAGCGTTCGGCCGCCGTCGTTCCGGCCGCAGACGAGCGCTCCGTCTTCCTCTCGATGTCGAACGGCGCGCAGATATGCGCCGGCCGCCAAGCAATGCGCGGCATTCCGCACTCCATATCGGCTCTTCCCGATCGGTCGATAACCGCTGCGGCCGTTCCTCGGTCCCTTCGCCCTTCCATTCCCGTTCCCTCGAACGGTCGAACGCCTGAACGCCAAAACAGCGACGCAAAACGCCGCACAAAACCCAGGCGCGTGCCCCGCGCGCTTCGCTCAGGCTACGCCAGCGTCCGAATCGAATTCGAAATTCCCCGCGCGCAGTCGATCACCGCGGGCGCGAGCCGCTGCTCGGCGTCGGCGAGCGTCCAGCGGCTCGACGGCGCGACGACGTGCACCGACGCGACCGGCCGCCGCTCGCCGTCGAGCACGGGCGCCGCGATCGTCATGTCGCCGATGAACAGTTCCTCGCGATTCGACGCGTAGCCGTTGCGCCGCGCGCCGCCGAGCAGCGCCTCGATCGCACCGATGTCGGTGACCGTGTATTGCGTGTGCGCGACGCGCTCGCTCGCCTCGAGCAGCGCATGCGCGTCGCCGTCGGGCAGCGCGCTCAGATAAGCGCGGCCCGACGCCGTGCAGTACATCGGAATGCGGCTGCCGATCGGCATGTGGATCGGCACGAATTTCGTACAGACGAAGCGCGCGACGTACACCATGTCGACGCCGTCCGGCTCGGTCAGATTCGTCGTCTCGCCCGTCACGTTCGTGAGCTCCGACAGGAACGGGTTCGCTACGTCGATCAGCGTATCGGCCGCCAGATAGTTGAAGCCGATCTGCATCACGCGCGGCGTCAGCTGATAGCGGCGCGTGCGCGGATGCTTCCTCACGTAGCCGAGCCGCTCGAGCGTGTAGATCATCCGCTGCGCAGAGCTCTTCGTGATCGACGTCGCCTCGGCGACCTCCGGCAGCGTCATTGTCCGCCGCTGCGCACTGAACGCGCGCAGCACCGCGATTCCCTTCTCCAGCGACTGGTTGAAAAGCGCGCCGGGGGCGTCGCGCTGATCGTTCCCCGCTTCCGGTAGCGGCCGGCGTGCTGCTTCGCTCATGGAAAGGCCCAATGGTGTTTGCTTAATCGACACACTAGTATATCGAATAACGATACGCAAAAATCTATTATCGATATTTTTGATTCGAATATGATTGCCATCACGATGTTGGTCGATTTTCAAACGGCAGTCGCTCCACGGAGGCAACCATGATCCAGTTCACCAAGCGCTTCTTCCTCGGCCTCGTCGTCGCGGCCGCCCCGCTCGTGTCGAGCGCCGCGCCGCCCGTCTACGCGGTCGGCGCGACGTCGACCGGCGTGCCGTTCACGTTCCTCGACGTGAAGACGAACTCGATCCAGGGCCTCCTCGTCGACGCGATCACCGCGACCGGCAAGGCGGCCGGCTTCGACGTGAAGATCGAGCAGACGACGTTCTCCGCGCTGATCCCGTCGCTCACGACGAAGAAAATCGACGTGATCTCGGCCGCGATGCTGAAGACGCCCGCGCGCGAGCAGGTGGTCGACTTCTCCGACACTGTCTATGCGTACGGCGAAGGCCTCGTCGTGCGCGCCGACGACACTGGCAAGTACACGACGATGGACGACCTGAAAGGCGAGATCGTCGGCGCGCAGGTCGGCACCGCGTTCGTCGACGCGCTGAACAAGAAAGGCATCTTCAGGGAAGTGCGCACGTACGACTCGATCGCGGACATCATGCGCGACGTCGCGCTCGGCCGAATCAAGGCGGGCTTCGGCGACCGCCCGATCCTGTCGTACCAGTTGCGCAGGAACCCCAATCCGAAGCTGCGCCTCGTCGACGGCTATCAGTCGACGGTCACGGGCAACGTGTGCTTCATCGTGCGCAAGGGCGACCGCGAGACGCTCGACCGCTTGAACGCGGGCCTGAAGAAGATCAAAGCCGACGGCACGCTCGCGCAGCTCGTGAAGAAATGGCAGGTCGAGTGATGCGCGGCCCGTTCGCGTAAGGAGGCATGCCGATGTTCATCCAGAACCTGCTCGACTTCCTGCCGATCCTGCTGAAAGGCGCGGTCGTCACGATCGAGATCACCCTCTGTGCGTTCATGCTGAGCTCGGTGCTCGGGCTCGCGCTCGCGCTGATGCGCGTGTCGTCGAACCGCGCGCTCTCGCATGCGGCGGCCGCGATCGTCAACGTGATCCGCGGCCTGCCGATCATCGTTCAGCTGTTCTACATCTATTTCGTGCTGCCCGATCTCGGCGTGCAGCTCTCCGCATTCCAGGCGGGCTTCATCGGGCTCGGGATCGCGTACTCCGCGTATCAGGCGGAGAACTTCCGCGCGGGCATCGAGGCGATCGACCGCGGGCAGATCGAGGCCGCGCAGTCGATCGGCATGCGCGGCGCGATGATCATGCGCCGCGTCGTGCTGCCGCAAGCATTCCGGATCGCGCTGCCGCCGTATGGCAACACGCTCGTGATGATGCTGAAGGACTCGTCGCTCGCATCGACGATCACGGTCGCCGAAATGACGCGCGCCGGACAACTAATCGCGTCGTCGACGTTCCAGAACATGACGGTGTACACGCTCGTCGCGCTGCTCTATCTCGCGCTCAGCCTGCCGCTCGTCTACGGACTGCGGCGCATCGAACGCCGTCTCGGCATCAAGGGGAAGCGATGATTCGCATTCAGGACGTACACAAGCGCTTCCACGATCAGGAAGTACTCAAGGGCGTGAGCCTTCACGTCGACGCAGGCGAAGTGGTCTGCCTGATCGGGCCGTCGGGCTCGGGCAAATCGACGCTCCTTCGCTGCATCAACGGCCTCGAGACGCACGACGCCGGCGCGATCTCGATCGAAGGCCGGCTGGTCGACGCGAGTTCGCGCGAGATCCACGCGCTGCGCACGCAGGTCGGCATGGTGTTTCAGCGCTTCAATCTGTTCCCGCATCGCACCGCGCTCGAGAACGTCTGCGAAGGACCGCTCTACGTGAAGAAGGCGCCGCGCGACGCGGCGCGCGCGAACGCGTTGCGCCTGCTCGAGAAGGTCGGGCTCGCGCATCGCGTCGACGCGTATCCGTCGCAGTTGTCGGGCGGCCAGCAGCAGCGCGTCGCGATCGCCCGCGCGCTCGCGATGGAACCGCGCGCGATCCTGTTCGACGAGCCGACTTCCGCGCTCGATCCGGAGCTCGTCGGCGAAGTGCTCGGCGTGATGCGCCAGCTCGCGAACGACGGAATGACGATGATCGTCGTCACGCACGAGATGGGTTTCGCGCGCGAAGTCGCGGATCGCGTCTGCTTCCTGCACGACGGGCGGATCTGCGAGTCGGGCCGCGCGGCCGACGTCCTCGAATCCCCACAGCATCCGCGCACGCGCGACTTCCTGCGCCGGATGCTCGGCGCCTCCGATACGGCCGCCTCTTCACCATGACCCAAGCTGCCGCAGCAGAACCGCTGCCGCCTTCGCTGTGGGCGGCGACGGCGCCGCCCGGCGTCGACACGCCGCCGCTCGCCGAATCGACGCGCGCCGACGTCGCGATCGTCGGCGCCGGCTACACTGGATTATCGAGCGCCCTGTATCTCGCCGAGCGCGGCGCGACCGTGCGCGTGATCGACGCGCACGAGCCCGGCTGGGGCGCGTCGGGCCGCAACGGCGGCCAGGTGATCCCGGGCCTCAAGTACGACCCCGACGAACTGCTGCGCCGCTTCGGCCCGCGCGATGGCGAGGCGCTGATCGAAATGGCGGGCGGTGCCGCCGACATCGTCTTCGATCTGATCGACAAGCATGCGATCGCGTGCGATGCGACGCGCGCCGGCTGGGTCCAGCCGACCCATTCGGCCGCGCTGCTCGACACGCTGCACGCACGCGCGCGTCAGTGGGAAAAGCGCGGCGCAACGGTCGAACTGCTCGATCGAGAAGCGGTCGCGCGCCGGCTCGGCACGCACGCGTTCGTCGGCGGCTGGATCGACAAGCGCGCCGGCAGCGTGCAGCCGCTCGCGTATGCGCGCGGGCTCGCTCGGGCGGCGCAGGCCGCGGGCGCGACGCTGCACGGCGGCACACGCGCCGCGCGCATCGAGCACGGCGCGAGCGGCGGCTGGCGCATCCACACCGCGCACGGGCCGGCGATCGACGCGCAGCAGGTGCTGCTCGCGACGAACGGCTATACGGACGGCCTGTGGCCCGGCCTCGCGCAATCGGTGATCGCGGCGAACAGCTTCATCGTCGCGACCGAGCCGCTGCCCGACGCGCTCGCGCGCACGATCCTGCCGGGCGGCGAAGTCGCGTCCGACTCGCGGCGGCTGTTGCTCTACTTTCGGAAGGACGCATCGGGACGCCTGCTGATCGGCGGCCGCGGGCCGTTTCGCGAGCCGCGCGGCGCGGCGGACTGGGCGCATCTCGAGCGCTCGGTGAAGCTGATGTTTCCGCAGCTGGAGAACGTCCGCCACGAATACCGCTGGGCCGGTCGGATCGCGATCACGCGCGACTTCCTTCCGCACGTCCACCGTCCGGCGCCGGGGCTCACGATCGCGCTCGGCTACAACGGCCGCGGCATCGCGCTCGCGACGACGCTCGGCCGGCATCTCGCCGCCGCGATGAGCGGCGCCGCGCGCGCGCTGCCGCTCGCCGCGACACCGGTCAGGCCGATTCCGCTGCATGCGCTGCAGCGTCTGTACATCAGCGCGGGCGTCGCGTGGTACGGGCTGCTCGACGCGCTGTCGTAACAGCGACGATCGCCTCGCCCGCGCAACGCGCGCCCATCAAAGACGATGCGCCGCAGCCTTTCGGCATGCGGCGCATCGTCGTTTTCGGCGACGCGCGGCGTCGAGCCGCGCGGTCGGCCGGATCAGGCCGTCAGAACACCCGGTGGCCGATCCACCAGCCGGCCGCCGCGATCAGCGCCGACGCGGGAATCGTCAGCACCCACGCCCACACGATGTTGCCCGCGACGCCCCAGCGCACGGCCGACAGCTTGCGCGTCGCGCCGACGCCGACGATCGCACCCGTGATCGTATGCGTGGTCGATACCGGAATGCCCATCCAAGAGGCGACGAACAGCGTGAGCGCGCCGCCCGTCTCCGCGCAGAAGCCGCCGACCGGCTTCAGCTTGGTGATCTTCTGGCCCATCGTGCGGACGATCCGCCAGCCGCCGAACAGCGTGCCGAGCCCCATCGACAGGTAGCACGCGCCGATCACCCACACGGGCGGCGCGTCGGACGTCGCGGACGCGTAGCCCGACGCGATCAGCAGCATCCAGATGATGCCGATCGTCTTCTGCGCGTCGTTGCCGCCGTGGCCGAGGCTATAGAGGCTCGCGGACAATAGCTGCAGCCGCCTGAAGCGCCGGTCGACCTTGCTTGGCGCGGTCCTGAAGTACAGCCACGACACGCCGAGCATGAACAGCGACCCGAGAATGAAGCCGAGGAGCGGCGAGATGAAGATAAACGCGACGGTCTTCATCAGCCCGTCGATGTTGAGCGATCCCCAGCCCGACTTCGACACCGCGGCGCCGACGAGCCCGCCGATCAGCGCATGCGACGAGCTCGACGGAATCCCGTAGTACCACGTAATGATGTTCCAGCCGATCGCGCCGAACAGCGCGCCGAACACGACGTAGTGATCGACGATGCTCGCGTCGATCGTGCCTTTGCCGACGGTCTGCGCGACCTTCAGGTGGAAGATGAAATACGCGATGACGTTGAATGCCGCCGCGAACACGACGGCCTGCTGGGGCTTCAGCACCCCGGTCGACACGACGGTCGCGATCGAGTTCGCGGCGTCGTGGAAGCCGTTCATGAAATCGAACACGAGCGCGACGAGCACGAGCGCCGCGACGGCCCACAAGGCGAGTTGTATCGAATGCATCGTGATCCGCTCAGGCGTTTTCCAGCACGATGCCTTCGATGATGTTCGCGACATCCTCGCACTTGTCGGTGATCTGCTCGAGCAGCTCGTAGATCGCCTTCAGTTTGATGAGCGTCTTGACGTCGTCTTCCTCGCGGAAGAGCTTCGACATCGCCGCGCGCAGCACGCGGTCAGCCTCCGATTCCCAGCGATCGATCTCCTCGCACGCCTTCAGGATCTGGCTCGACTGCTTCATGTCCGACAGCAGCGCGACGGCCGCCTGCACGTGCTGCGCCGACTGCGTGACGATGTGCGCGAGCTGGCTCGCCTCGGACGTCACCGACTGCACGTCGTACAGCGACACGGCGGTCGCGACGTCCTCCATCAGGTCGAGGATGTCGTCCATCGTCGTGATCAGCTTATGGATTTCGTCGCGGTCGAGCGGCGTGATGAACGTCTTGTGCAGCAGGTCGATCGCTTCGTGCGTCAACTTGTCTGCGGCCTTCTCGGCCGATTGCACATTCTGCTTGTGAATCTCGGCGTCCGCGAGATTGTCGATCAGAAGTTCGAGCTCGCGTCCGCCGGAGACGATGTAATTCGCGTGCGCGTTGAAGATTTCGAAGAACTTGCCCTCGGTGGGCATGAATCGACCGAACATGGGATTCCTGAAAGATGGTCAAACGGCTGTCACAAAAACCGGCGACATTGTACTGTTTTACCGTTGCCCGCCAAGCGCCCGATTGCGACGACGGCGACGAGATACAACGTTTTGCGAAATTGGGGTTTACATCCGGCGCTACTCGCCGTAGAAGTTTTGCGCCCCTGCAAAATTGTCGAACTTCGTGTATTGACCCAGGAACGTGAGTCGAACGGGACCGATCGGGCCGTTACGCTGCTTGCCGATGATGACCTCGGCCGTGCCCTTGTCGGGGCTGTCCGGGTTGTACACTTCGTCGCGGTAAATGAACAGGATCACGTCCGCGTCCTGTTCGATTGCGCCCGATTCCCGCAAGTCCGACATCACCGGCCGCTTGTTCGGCCGCTGCTCGAGCCCGCGATTGAGCTGCGATAGCGCGATTACCGGCACATCGAGCTCCTTCGCGAGGCTCTTCAGCGATCGCGAAATTTCCGAGATTTCGGTCGCGCGGTTCTCGCCCTGCGACGAGCCCGTCATCAGCTGCAGGTAGTCGACGATGATGAGCCCGAGCTTGCCGCACTGGCGCGCGAGGCGCCGCGCGCGCGAGCGCAGTTCCATCGGATTCAGGCCGCCCGTCTCGTCGATGAAGAGTTGCGCCTCGCTCATTTTCTGCACCGCATGCGTGAGCTTCGGCCAATCCTCGTCGGTGAGGCGCCCGGTTCGCATCCGATGCTGGTCGAGCCGGCCGACCGAGCCGAGCATCCGCATCACGAGCTGCGTGCCCGGCATTTCCATCGAGAACACCGCGACGGGCAGCCCGTACTCGACAGCGACGTATTCGCCGATGTTCATCGATAACGCCGTCTTACCCATCGACGGCCGGCCGGCGACGATGATCAGCTCGCCGCCGTGCATGCCGGACGTCATCCGGTCGAGATCGACGAAGCCCGTCGGCGTGCCCGTCACGTCGCTCGGATTCGCCGTGTGATAAAGCGTGTCGATCCGCTCGACGACCTGCGTGAGGAGCGGCCCGATCTCGAGGAAGCCCTGCGTGCCGCGCGCGCCGTCCTCGGCGATCGAGAACACCTTCGACTCGGCCTCGTCGAGCAGTTGGCGGACTTCCTTGCCCTGCGGATTGAACGCGTCGGCCGAAATTTCGTCGGCGACCGACACGAGCCGGCGCAGCACCGCGCGATCGCGGACGATTTCCGCATAACGGCGAATGTTCGCGGCGCTCGGCGTGTTCTGCGCGAGCGCGTTCAGGTACGCGAGCCCGCCGACGTCTTCCGCCTTGCCGGACGTCGTCAGCGCCTCGTAGACGGTCACGACGTCGGCCGGGCGCGTCGACGCGATCAGACGGCCGATGTGCTCGAAGATGATGCGGTGGTCGTACCGGTAGAAGTCGCCTTGCGACAGGAAGTCGGCGATCCGGTCCCAGGCGCCGTTGTCGAGCAGCAGGCCGCCCAGCACCGACTGCTCGGCCTCGATCGAGTGAGGCGGGACTTTCAGCGATTCGATTTGGGGATCTTTCGGCGCGTTCATGGCTTCGGATTATCGCGAAATGGGCGCGGCTTCGCCAGCGGGCGTCGGGAACGCCGAGAAACGAAAAAAGGCAGGAACCGGTTGCCCGGGCCCCTGCCCTTCATGTCGGGCGGCGTGCGCCGCCCGTAGAGACTGCATGTCGCTTACGCGTGATCGCCGATCACGTTGACCGTCACGTCGACGACGACGTCGGTGTGCAGCGCAACTTGCACGCCATGCTCGCCGATCATCTTCAGCGGGCCTTCCGGCATGCGCACTTGCGCCTTCTCGACTTCGTAGCCCGCCTTCTTCAGCAGTTCCGCGACGTCGCCGTTCGTGACCGAGCCGAACAGACGGCCGTCGACGCCCGACTTCTGCGTGATTTCGAACGACTGGCCGCTCAGCTTCTCGCCGACCGCTTGCGCGGCGGCCAGCTTCTCGCCGGCGACCTTTTCGAGTTCCGCGCGGCGGACTTCGAATTCAGCGATCGCGTCCTTCGTCGCGCGGCGTGCCTTGCGGTTCGGGATCAGGAAGTTGCGAGCGTAACCGTCCTTGACCTTGACGATATCGCCGAGGTTGCCCAGATTGGCGACTTTTTCCAACAGAATGATTTGCATTCGAATTCTCCTTATTGCGTCGCCTGATTACGCCTTGTGCTGATCCGTGTACGGCAGCAGCGCGAGGAAACGCGCGCGCTTGATCGCCGTATCCAGCTGGCGCTGATAGTGGGCCTTCGTGCCCGTCAGACGCGCCGGCGTGATCTTGCCGTTCTCGCCGATGAAGTCCTTCAGCGTTTCCGTGTCCTTGTAGTCGATCTGCTCGACGCCGGCTGCCGTGAAGCGGCAGAACTTCTTGCGCTTGAAGAGCGGGTTTTGTTGCTGACGACGCTTGTCGAATTTCTTACCAGTGGGGCGGGCCATGTTCAGTCCTTTCCAATGTCCTGCAATGCTGTGATGTGAAACACCAAGGTTCTCGCGTTACGGCTCTTTTTCGCCAGAAAACCTGTGAAGAGCGTCTCGACGCCCATCTCGCAGCCTTCCAGCTTGCCGCTCGCCTCGCCTGCCGCCACGGCCGGGATCGTCAATTCGACCTGCCGGGCGATGCCTGCTTCGACGACTTCCGTGCGATGCTGCAACGTGGCGCTTGCGATCGGAACGCCGGCGGGGGTGTACCGCACCGGTTCACGCTCGACGACGCTCGCCGTCAATTGCAGCCTGTTCACGAAAGCGACGCGCTCCTTTCCTGGTGGCTTGTTGCGTTAAGCCTGCGCTTCGGTCGGCTGAGCGGCAGCCGCCTTCTTGGCTTCTTCGCGCTGAACTTCCTTCATCATCGGCGACGGACCGGTTTCGGCCTTCTTCATCTTGACGATGAGGTGACGCAGCACGGCGTCGTTGAACTTGAACGCGTGTTCGAGTTCGTCGAGCGTCGCCTGGTCGCACTCGATGTTCATGCAGACGTAGTGAGCCTTCGCGAGTTTCTCGATCATGTAGGCCAGTTGGCGGCGGCCCCAGTCTTCGACGCGGTGGATCTGGCCACCATGCGACGTGATCGTGGACTTGTAGCGCTCGATCATCGCGGGCACTTGCTCGCTTTGATCGGGGTGCACGATGAAGACGATTTCGTAATGACGCATACACACTCCTTGTGGATTGAAGCCACCCGGGCGTCGGAACCGGTGTGACAAGTGAGAAGCCAAATATTCTAACCCGGATATGGGTCGCGTGCAAGATTCATCGATGATTCGCCGCGCGATTCGGCCGTGTTTTCAACGACTTGGGCAGGCGGCCGCTTGGCATCGCCGGGCCGGCGCGGCGTTCGTCGCGCGATCGAACTGGATCTTGACGGGGTCGCATCGCGCGCGGCGCCGTCATTCGGTTCGCGGCGCCGCGACGCGCGCGGTCAGCGCCGTCCTGAACGCCGCGAGCGCGGACGGCTCCGCATCGGTCACCGCCCACCACGTCATGCCCGCCGCGTCCCAGCGGTCGAGCGCGTAACCCTGCGACACGGTCGCGTAAGGCGCCGCCCCGCCCTCGCCCGACGGCCACGGCCGCACGTAGACGTCGATCACGTGCTGCCGGTAGCGGTACACGAGTACCGCGACGCGACGCTGCCCGATGTAATCAAGCCGGCCGCCCGCGAGCGTGAAGCCGCTTGCGCTCAGGTCGACGACGGGCGGCGCGTAGTCGAGGCGCCCGTTGAACCATGGCTTGACCGTGTGCCGGTCGGTCGAGATCACGTCGATGTCCCGCGACGACAGGCCGGCCCGCACGTGGCTCGCGACGATTTCGTCGACGATGCGCTCGGTCGCCGCGCGGCGCGTGCCGACCGTGAGGCCGGCCGCCGCGGCAAGCGCGATCGCCAATGCGACGCCCCAGCCGAGGCCGGGCAGCGCGGCGGCGCGCGGACGCGGCCAGCGGACTGCCGGGCCGGCGGGCGCGCCGCGGGGGCCAGGCCGGCTGAACCAGCGCCATGTTCGCGCGGCGGGCGGGCCGCCATCAGGAGCCCTGACGTCCGGAAGCGGCGCGTCCGGAACCGGCAATCCCGCGACGATGCGGGCGCGCAGCGCGTCCGACGCGCGATGGTATTCCGCCTGCCTCACCGCCCGACCGAGCGCGACGAGCCGGTCGCGCTCGAGGCGGCACGCGTCGCAGCCGTCGACGTGCCGCTCGACCCGCAACGCGTCGGGCGCGGAGAGTTCGCGGTCGACGTCCGCGTCGAGCAGCGCGCGCGTTTCGTTACAGTCCATCAATGGCCTCCGATGCGGTTCCGGACGGCGGCGCGCCCCCTTCGCCAGCCGCCGCGCGCGCGCTCGCCTGCGCCTGCGCGCGGCCAGCGCGCGGCGCCGGCACGTCGTGCGCGTCGCCGAGCAACGCGGCGAGACGCCTGCGCGCCCGCGCGAGCCGCGACATCACCGTGCCAACGGGCACATCGGTAACCGCCGCGATCTCGCGGTAACTCAAATCCTCCATTTCGCGCAGCACGAGCACCTCGCGATACTCGGGCGGCAGCTTCGCGAGCGCGTCGTTCACGCGGTGGACATCTTCGCTGCGCATCAGGAGCGCGAGCGGATCCTCGGCCGCCGGGTGCCAGTCGTCCGGCGAATCCGCGGCGTCGAGCGCGTCGGCCGACGCGACTTCGCGCGCGTTCGCCCGCCGCCGCCATTCGGTGTACCAGGTGTGGCGCACGATCGTCAGCAGCCACGGCCGCGCATTGTCGCCGCGGCACGAATCGAGAAAGCGGAACGCACGCATGCACGCCTCCTGCACGACGTCATCCGCGTCGCTCGCGTTGCCGCACAGCCAGCGCGCGAGGTTGTACGCGGCGTCCAGATGCGGCAGCGCGAGCGCCCGGAAGCGCTCGCCGCGCGCCGCCACGTCGCCCGTATCGTCCATGTCGCCCGCGTCACGTTCGTCGACCATCCGGCCGAATTGACCCACGTCGCCTCCCCTGGATGCGCGGCCGCCGGCCGCTCGCGTCCGGCGCACGACGCCGCCGGAAACGGCACGCACGCGGTCAAGCATCCCTACCGCCCATCGATCCAGTTTATTCCCGCCGCCCGCGCGCGGAGACGAAAAATAAACCGGGAATACTCGCCGCGCGGCGACGGTATGACAGGTACGTACCGTCACTTGCGAAGGAGCCGCCATGCCGAACCCGACCCCGTCCCTGAAGCGCCGCGATTTCCTGCGCCTCGCCGCATGTGGAGGCGGCGTCGCGTTCGCGTCCGCGCTGCCCGGCTGGAGCCTCGCCGCCGACGGCGGCGCCGATTTCTTCTTCGCCCAGCTCTCCGACGCGCACTGGGGCTTCACCGGCCCCGCGATCAACCCCGACGCGCACGGCACGCTGCCGAAGGCAATCGAAGCGGTCAACGCGCTGCCCGTCGCGCCCGACTTCGTGATGTTCACGGGCGACCTCACGCACACGACCGACGATCCCGCCGAGCGCCGCGAGCGGATGCGGCAGTTCCAGTCGATCGTCGCGCAATTGAAGGTGAAGCCGCTCCACCTGATGCCGGGCGAGCACGACGCGAGTCTCGACGCGGGCGCCGCGTACCGCGAGATCTTCGGCGACACGCACTACGCGTTCGATCACAAGGGCGTGCATTTCGTCGTCGTCGACAACGTGTCGGATCCGGCCGGCCGCGTCGGCGATGCGCAGATCGACTGGCTCGCGCAGGATCTCGCGCGGCAGCCGAAGGACGCGCGCATCGTCGTGTTCACACACCGGCCGCTCTTCGATCTCGCGCCGCAGTGGGACTGGGCGACGCGCGACGGCGCGAAGGTCGTCGACGTGCTGATGCCCTATCCGAACGTCACCGTGTTCTACGGGCACATCCACCAGGAACATCACGCGATGACGGGCCATATCGCGCATCACGCGGCGCGCTCGCTGATGTTCCCGCTGCCCGCGCCCGGCTCGCAGGACAAGCGCCTGCCGGTGCCGTGGGACGCCGCCGCGCCGTATCACGGGCTCGGCTGGCGCGAGGTGCGCGTCGGCGACGCGACGCGCGCGCTTGCGCTGACCGAGATGCCCGTCGGCGCGAAGCAACCGCAACCAGCCGTCTGAGGAGCGAGCGATGCGCCATTTTTTTTTCGATCCGCATGCGCTTCGCGGCCGGACGCCGGCGACGGCGGCGTCCGCATCGCGCCGCCGCTGGCTGCTCATCGCGGGCGGTGCGGCGCTTGCCGCGCTCGCGGGCGTCGACATGTCGCGCGTGCGCGCCGCCGAGCCGCGCGTGATCAAGGTTCACGCGCGGCGTTTCGTGTTCACGCCGGACCGGATCGCGCTTGCGCCGCACGAATCGGTCGTGTTCGAACTGACCGCGCAGGACACCGTGATGGGCTTTTCGATCCCGCAGTACGGCGTGCGTGCGGACGTGCCGCCGGGCGCGGTCGTGCGCGTCGCCGCGCAGGCGGGCGACGCGGGAACGGTTCAGTTCCTGTGCGACATCTTCTGCGGCTCCGGGCACGAGACGATGAACGGCGTGCTCGTCGTCGGGTAGCGCGGAGACCGACCGGCATCGGCTGATCGGCTGATCAATTGGCGAACTGGCGAACTGGCGAACTGGCGAACTGGCGAACTGGCGAACTGGCGAACTGGCGAACTGGCGAACTGGCGAACTGGCGAACTGGCGAACTGGCGCCGCGCGCGAAAGAACGCGCGCGCGGCGCCCGGCGCGCTCACTCGGCGCCTTCCCAATATCCGGGCCGCGCGTACACGTCGCGCAGATAGTCGATGAAATAGCGAACCCGCGCCGGCACGTAGCGCTGCTGCGGATAGACGGCGAGAATGTCGTAGTCGGGCAGCGCGTATTCGTCGAGCACGGTTTCGAGCTCGCCGCGCGCGAGCTGCTGCGCGATCTCCCACGTCGAGCGCCAGCCGAGTCCGAGCCCCTCCGACACCCAGCGGTGCAGCAGCTCGCCGTCGTTGCAGTCGAGCGTGCCCGACACGCGCATCGTCACGAGCTTGCCGTTGCGCCGGAAATACCAGCCGCGGTTCTGCCCGCCCTGCAGGTTGAACGCGAGGCAGTTGTACGCCGCGAGGTCGTCGAGCGTCTTCGGCCGGCCGTGCCGGCGGAAATACTCGGGCGTCCCGCACACGACGCGCCGGTTCGACGCGAGCTTCACCGCGACGAAGTTCGGATCGACCGCGCCGCCGATCCGGATCGACAGGTCGTAGCCCTCGCGCACGAGATCGACCACGCGATCAGTCAGGTTGAACGACATCTGCAAGTCGGGCTTGTCGGCGACGAACGCGGGCGCGAGCGGCGCGACGTGCTTGCGGCCGAACGCGGCGGGCGCCGACACGATCAGGTGCCCGCTCACCGCGCGGCGCCCAGCCACGATCTCGTTCTCCGCCTGCGCCCACTCGGAGAGGAGCCCGCGGCAGTGTTCGAGGAACGCCGCGCCGTCTTCGCTGACGACGAGCCGGCGCGTCGACCGGTATATCAGCTTCACGCCGAGCCGCCTCTCGAGCGCGTCGATCCGACGCCCGAGCACGACAGGCGACACCCCTTCCTCGAGCGCGGCCGCCGCGAGACTTCCCGCGTCGGCGACCCGCACGAAGGTTTCGATCTGCTTGAACCGGTCCATCCGCTGTCTCCTGCCCGCCCGACGCCGCCGCATGCGCCCGGCATTCGATACTTTTAGTTTCGAAATAAGCGACTCGAGCGAATCTTATCAAACCTTTCCTGCGTCCCTAAAGTGTCTTCGACACCAGCGATACCCGCGATTCGCATCGAACAAGGAGACATTTCATGGCCAGGATGAGAGCCGTCGACGCCGCCGTGCTCGTGCTCGAGAAGGAAGGCGTGCAGACCGCGTTCGGCGTGCCGGGCGCCGCGATCAACCCGCTGTACTCGGCGCTGCGCCGCTCGGGCGCGATCGGGCACGTGCTCGCGCGGCACGTCGAAGGCGCGTCGCACATGGCGGAAGGCTACACGCGGGCCGCGCCCGGCAACATCGGCGTGTGCATCGGCACGTCGGGCCCGGCCGGCACCGACATGATCACGGGCCTCTACTCGGCATCGGCCGACTCGATCCCGATCCTCGCGATCACCGGCCAGGCGCCGCGCGCGCGGCTCCACAAGGAAGATTTCCAGGCGGTCGACATCGAATCGATCGCGAAGCCCGTCACGAAATGGGCGGTCACGGTGCGCGAGCCGGCGCTCGCGCCGCGCGTGTTCCAGCAGGCGTTCCACCTGATGCGCTCGGGCCGCCCGGGCCCCGTGCTGATCGATTTGCCGATCGACGTGCAATTGGCCGAGATCGAATTCGACATCGCGACCTACGAGCCGCTGCCCGTCTACAAGCCGCGCGCGACGCGCGCGCAGATCGAGGCCGCGCTCGCGATGCTGAACGACGCCGAGCGCCCGCTCATCGTATCCGGCGGCGGCGTGATCAACGCGAACGCCGAGCACCTGCTCGTCGAATTTGCGGAAACGCTCGGCGTGCCGGTGATTCCGACGCTGATGTCGTGGGGTGTGATTCCCGACGACCATCCGCTGATGGCGGGCATGGTCGGCCTGCAGACGTCGCACCGCTACGGCAACGCGACGCTGCTCGCGTCCGACTTCGTGCTCGGCATCGGCAACCGCTGGGCGAACCGCCACACGGGCAGCATCGACGTCTATACGAAGGGCCGCAAGTTCGTCCACGTCGACATCGAACCGACGCAGATCGGCCGCGTGTTCGGCCCCGATCTCGGGATCGCGTCGGATGCGAAGGCGGCGCTCGAACTGTTCGTCGAGCTCGCGCGCGAATGGAAGGCGGCGGGCAAGCTGAAGGATCGCGGCGCATGGGTCGCCGACTGCCAGCAGCGCAAGCGCACGCTGCAGCGCAAGACGCATTTCGACGACGTGCCGGTCAAGCCGCAGCGCGTGTACGAAGAGATGAACAAGGCGTTCGGCCGCGACACCTGCTACGTGAGCACGATCGGGCTGTCGCAGATCGCTGCCGCGCAGTTCCTGCACGTATTCAAGGCGCGCAACTGGATCAACTGCGGCCAGGCGGGCCCGCTCGGCTGGACGATTCCCGCCGCGCTCGGCGTGCGCGCGGCCGATCCGCGGCGCCCGATCGTCGCGCTGTCGGGCGACTACGATTTCCAGTTCATGATCGAAGAGCTCGCGGTGGGCGCGCAGTTCAAGCTGCCGTACGTGCACGTCGTCGTCAACAACTCGTATCTCGGCCTGATCCGCCAGGCGCAGCGCGCGTTCGACATGGACTACTGCGTGCAGCTCGCGTTCGACAACGTCAACGCGCCCGAATTGAACGGCTACGGCGTCGACCACGTGGCCGTGGCCGAAGGGCTCGGCTGCAAGGCGCTGCGCGTGTTCGAGCCGGAAGAGATCGCGCCCGCGCTCGAACGCGCGCGGCAGATGACGGCCGAGTTCAGCGTGCCCGTCGTCGTCGAAGTGATCCTCGAGCGCGTGACGAACATCTCGATGGGCGCCGAGATCGACGCGATCAACGAGTTCGAGGATCTCGCGGACAAGGCCGAGCATGCGCCGACCGCGATCTCGCTGCTCGACTGATGCGTGCCGCCTTCATTGCTTTGCGCCATTGATCAGCTTCGCCGATCAATTTGATCGACTTGCCCAACTGACCGACCAGCGAGACCACCGACATGCCGAAATTCGCAGCCAATCTGACGATGCTGTTCAACGAGGCGCCGTTTCTCGACCGCTTCAAGGCGGCGGCCGACGCGGGCTTCGATGCCGTCGAGTTCCTGTTCCCGTATCCGTACGCGAAGGAAGAACTCGCCGAGCGGCTCGAAGCAAACCGCCTGCGACTCGTGCTGCACAACCTGCCTGCGGGCAACTGGGACCAGGGCGAGCGCGGGATCGCGTGCCTGCCCGATCGCGTCGGCGAATTCCGGGACGGCGTCGGCCGCGCGATCGAGTATGCACACGCGCTGAAGGTGCCGCAGGTGAATTGCCTCGTCGGCATTCCGTCGGCGAGCCAGAAGCGCGACACGACGCTCGTCACGATCGTCGAGAACCTGCGCTTCGCCGCCGCCGAATTGAAGCAGGCGGGCATTCGCCTGCTCGTCGAGCCGTGCAATTCGTACGACATCCCGGGCTTCGCGCTGAACCGCTCGGCCGATGCGCTCGACGTGATCCGCGCGGTCGGCTCCGACAATCTGTTCCTGCAGTACGACATCTATCACATGCAGCGAATGGAGGGCGAGCTCGCGGCGACGATCAGGCAGCACATTGGATCGATCGCGCACGTCCAGCTCGCGGACAACCCGGGCCGCCACGAGCCCGGCACGGGCGAGATCAACTACGCGTATCTGTTCGATCTGCTCGACGCGCTCGGCTACGACGGCTACGTCGGCTGCGAATACAAGCCGCGCACGACGACGGCCGAAGGTCTCGGCTGGCGGCGGCGGATCGCGCACGTCGACGCGAAGCACGCACGCAGCGCCGCTTGATCCGGCTCGCACGCGAGCGCATCCGCTCATTCCGAACGCACGATTCACAGGATTCACAGGAGACACTGCAATGGCAACGATCGGCTTCATCGGCCTCGGCATCATGGGCGCGCACATGGCGCGCAACCTGCTCAAGGGCGGTCACCGCCTCGTCGTGAACGGCGCGTATCCGGTGCCGGCCGACCTGCGCGATCGAGCGCAAGTCGTCGCGGATTCGACGGCCGTCGCGCAGGCGTCGGAAATCGTGATCGCGATGGTGCCCGACACGCCCGACGTGCGAAACGTGCTGTTCGCCGACGACGGCGTCGCGAAGGGCCTCGCCGCCGGCAAGCTCTTGATCGACATGAGCTCAATCTCGCCGCTCGACACGCGCGACTTCGCGAAAGAGATCAATGCACTCGGCTGCGACTATCTCGATGCGCCCGTGTCGGGCGGCGAAGTCGGCGCGCGCGATGCGACGCTCACGATCATGGTCGGCGGCCCGCAACGCGCGTTCGAGCGCGCGAAGCCGCTCTTCGATCTGATGGGCAAGAACGTCTCGCTGATCGGCGACAACGGCGCGGGCCAGACCTGCAAGGTCGCGAATCAGATCATCGTCGCGCTGAACATCGAAGCGGTCGCCGAGGCGCTGCTGTTCGCCGCGCGCTCGGGCGCCGATCCGGAGCGCGTGCGCCGCGCGCTGATGGGCGGCTTCGCGTCGTCGCGCATTCTCGAGCTGCACGGCGAACGGATGACGAAACGCACGTTCGACCCGGGCTTCCGAATCGACCTGCATCGCAAGGACCTGAATCTCGCCCTCGACGGCGCGCGCCGGATGAACATCGCGCTGCCGCATACGGCGAGCGCGCAGCAGCTCCTCGGCGTGTGCGCGGCGAACGGCGGCGGCGCGTGGGATCACTCGGCGATCGTGCGCGCGCTCGAGATCATGTCGAACTTCGAAATCGGCGAGCCGCCGAGCGACGCGAAGGTCGCCTGAGCGATCGCACCGGCGCGATCCGTCGAATCGTGCGACGCGGGGCGCGACGAAGCGCGAATGCAAGCTCGCACGCGCGTCGTTCGCGCGAGCGGGAACAGGATCGCGATGTCGCCGGCCTTCGCCGCGACATCGACGCCTATCACGACAACGAGTCGTCCGCGTGACGCTCGATGCAATCGAATGCGATGCGTGCGCGACGCATCCTCGATGGGGCGCCTCGCCGCGTGCGGCATGCACGCGACGAGGCAAATGAAGCCGCTTTCGGCTGAGAGCGGCGGGTGGGTCCGCAGCGGCACTCGGCGTCGACGGGGAAGCCTTGGTCGGTCAGACGTCGTCGTCGGGTGTCCGTCTGTCGGATTCGTCATAGCGCGTATTACATTTCTTTACGTTCGCCGAAGCGATTTTTCATGCAATTTGCAACGCGAGCGCCTACACTTTCGCGACGCCTTTCGAGAAGCTTCGCACCGCTGCGGTGCTTCTCGCGACTTCACGGCGCATCTTTTTTCAATCACCTGAAGGAGTGTTGCGATGGGTCTTCTTTCGTTCATCAAAGAGGCGGGTGAAAAACTGCTCGGCAAGAGCGACGAGCAAGCCGCAGCCGATCCCGCCGCCGCCAATCAGACGGCCGCCGATGCGATCAAGAACTACATCTCCGCACAGGGTCTCGACACGTCGAACCTGACGGTCGCATTCGACGGCGCGTCGCGCACCGTCACGCTGTCGGGCAGCGTCGCGGACCTCGACACGAAGGCCAAGGTCAAGGTGGCGGCGGGCAACGTGCAGGGCGTCGCGGGCGTCAACGACGACGACCTGCAGCCGGACGATCCGCAAGTGCAGTACCACGACGTCGTCTCCGGCGACAACCTGTGGAAGATCGCCGAGAAGTACTACGGCGACGGCTCGAAGAACGACGTGATCTTCCAGGCGAACCGCCCGATGCTGTCGAGCCCGGACAGGATCTACCCGGGCCAGAAGCTCGTCATTCCGCCGCAGTCCTGAACGACGCGCGCGCAGCGGGCATCATGAAAAAAGCGGACTTGCGGGTCCGCTTTTTTCTTGCGCGTCGATGTTTCCTCCGAATCGATTCGACGCGCGATTCGACGCGGTGCGCTGCGGCCCGCTCGGCAAGCCGCGCGCTGCGCGCGCCGATCAATACGTGTCGAATATCTGCTGCAATTCGTGCACGCCGGCGACGCCCGCTGTGAGTGCGAGCATCAGCAATACGCGCGCCTTGTACGGGTTGAGCGAGCCCGCGCTCACGAAGCCGAGCGCGTCGTCGTTCGCTGCGCCGTTGCGCATCACGTGGCCCGAGCCGACGCGCGACGCGCGCACGACCGCGACGCCCTTCGCCGCCGCCTCGGCGAGCGCCGTCTGCAGCGTCGCGTGGATCGATCCGTTGCCCGTGCCCGCGACGACGAGCCCGCGCGCGCCCGCGGCGACGCATGCGTCGACCATCGCGCGCGATGTGCCCGCGTAGCTGACGATCACCTCGACCTGCGGCCATGCCGCGCCGATCGAAAAGCGCGAGTCGAGCGTGTGCGGGCGAGTCGCGCGGCGCGCGAATTCGATGCGGCCGTCCTGCACCCAGCCGAGCGCGCCGAGTTCCGGCGAATGAAACGCGTCGACCGCGTAGGTGCTCGTCTTCACGACGTCGCGCGCGCTATGGATCCGGTTGTTGAATGCGACGAGCACGCCCTGCCCGCGCGCCGCCGTGCTGCCTGCGACCGCCACCGCGTTCAGCAGGTTGAGCGGGCCGTCGGACGACAGCGCGGTCGCGGGCCGCATCGCCGCCGTCATCACGACGGGCTTCGCGGTCTTCACGGTCAGATGCAGCAGGTACGCGGTTTCTTCGAGCGTGTCGGTGCCGTGCGTGATCACGATGCCGTCGATCGCGTCATTGGCGGCGAGCGCGTCGATCCGCTCGGCGAGCGTCGTCCATAGTGCGGGCGACAAGTCCTTGCTGTCGATGCTCGCGATCTGCTCGGCCTCGATCGTCGCGATCTGCGCGAGCGCGGGTACCGCGGCAAGCAGCCGGTCGACGCCGAGCGCGCCCGCCTGGTAGCCGGCCGTCTGCGCGGCGTCGGGCGCCGCGCCCGCGATCGTGCCGCCCGTCGCGAGGACGGCGATGCGTGGCAGCGCGCGCGGCGCCGCGCTCGAAACGTTGGGGGTATTGGAAGATGTCGGTGCGTTCATGGCCGCGATTGTAACGGCAGCGGACCACTGTCCGGCAAGGGCGGAGTTATCCCGAGTGCGCGGGCGCGCGGCCCAAGCCGCACGCGCCGGGTGTGCGGTGCGCGTCACAATCGTTCGCACTCCCGCGCGATGCGTTCGCATCGCGCCGATTCGCATGCGCCGCGCCGGCTCGCGTTATCTCGAAATAGACAGATTCGACGGCATCGCCGCGCGGCCCGGCTTCGCCCGGGTACACGGCGCCGGCATCGGGCGTCCGCCCGAAAAGCCCGCGGCGTCGAAATGTTTACAATCTTTCTAAAAACAATTCGGCCGCAGCGGTTGGCCGCATCCTGCGCCGGGCCGCCGCGCCCGCTTCACGCGAAAAATAGCGCACCGCTCGTTTTCCCGAGTATTTTGTCGTTTCAGCGCCGATTTGCCATAATGCAAACCGCGACCCGCGCAGCCGCGCGATTCGCGGCTTATCGAACAAGATGCAATTCACCCACTGGGAGTGTCCAATGAAGATCCGATCGCTGATGGCCGCGCTGCTCGTCGGCGGCATGCTGGCTTCGCCCGCGTTTGCCGCAAACAGCCAACAGGACAAGATGAAGGCCTGCAACGCGCAGGCTGCCGGCAAGACGGGCGACGAGCGCAAGGCATTCATGAAGGACTGCCTGTCGGCGAAGCCGGCGAAGAAGATGTCGCAGCAGGAAAAAATGAAGGCCTGCAACACGCAAGCCGCCGGCAAGACGGGCGACACCCGCAAGGCGTTCATGAAGGACTGCCTGTCGGCGAAGCCTGCCGCCTGACGCCTCCAGCGAATCGGCACGATGCCGCGCACCGTTTCGACGGGCGCGGCATTTTATTTTGCGGCGCACGCGTCGGCGCGCGGCCGACTGCGGCATTTGGCCGCATTTTCTTCTATGATGGCTGCAGCGCGGCCCTCCCCACTCAAAAGAATTGCCATCGGGCCGCCCTCATGACGGATGCGCACCGCGCATCAAACGGAGGCACGGGATGGCATGGAGACAAAGCCGCTGGTTCCGCCGCTGGCTGATCGTAATCGTGTTCTGGGCGGTGCCCGTCGCGATCGTCGCCGTGCGTGAGATCCGCGAGGAGATGGCCTACAACCACGCCGACCTCAAGCTCGCGCTGACGACCTGGGAACTCACCGACGCGCAACGCGCGGCGGGCGCGGCGGCGGTCTGCCGTGGCGAGCCGGACGAAGCGCGCGCGGCGGGCTGCCCTGCCGACGTGCTGGCGGCGAACGCACGCCGCCAGCAGGAGGCGCGCGACGAATTCGCGGTGCGCAGGCATACGCTCGCGAGCTATCTGTGGCATGCGTTCGTCGGCTACTGGATCGTCCCCGCCGCGTTCCTGTTCGCGTGCGGCGTGGTGATCGGCCTCGTGCGCCGCGCACTGAGGCGCCCACCCATCAAGCCGCCCGTTTCCCATCACTGAAGTTGCGCAGTACGAGACATCGTTCACCGAAGCAAACCTTGGCCCAGGACAACGCGCGCATACGGGCGCCGTCGCACAATGAAATGCGATTTGACGGTCTTTCACCTTACAGCGGTAAGGCGAAGCGATTCGCTGTGTTATAAAGTCCCGCGTGACATGCCCGTTCGCGGGAATCACGCTGATCTACACTTGATGGAGAAAGACGATGCAGAAACGCAATCTCGTGTTGAAAGCCGCCGCCGCGCTCGTCGTGGGCAGCTTGGCGCTCGCCGGTTGCACGACGACGCCGGACAAGCCCGCCACCGCCGCGACCAACGCGTCGAAGCGTCAAGCCATCGATGCAAGCGTCGACGCGACGCTGTCGCGCCTGTACTCGACGGTGCCCGGCTCGCGTGAACTCGTCGCGAAGTCGCGCGGCGTGCTCGTGTTCCCGGACGTGATCCAGGCGGGTCTCATCATCGGCGGCCAGACCGGCAACGGCTCGCTGCGCGTCGGCGGTGCGACGGTCGGCTACTACAACACGTCGTCGCTGTCGGTCGGCCTGCAGGCAGGCGCGCAGTCGAAGGCGATCGTGTTCCTGTTCATGACGCAGGACGCGCTCGACAAGTTCCGCGGCTCGGAAGGCTGGGCCGCAGGCGCCGACGCATCGGTCGCGCTCGTGAAGATGGGTGCGAACGGCGCGATCGACACGACGACGGCGACTGCGCCCGTCGAAGTAGTCGTGCTGACGAACGCCGGCCTGATGGGCGACGTGTCGATCAGCGGCACGAAGGTCACGAAGCTGAAGATCTGACGCCGACACGCCTGGCCGCCGCACCGACGGCAAGCGGCGGCCGCCGCGAAAACGGCGATGCGCTTTCATGCGCATCGCCGTTTTTTTGTGCGCCGTCCGATGGTCCGATCCGACGACCGGCCGCGCGCGGCGGGCGGCGCGATACGCGCAGCCCTCGTTCGCTCAAGACGCCGAATCGATTACCTTGAAGCGCGCGCGCTTCTGCGCGCGAATCAGCGATTGATAGACGTCGACGTATTGCTGCGCCATCCGGCGCGACGTGAAGCGCTCTTCGAAGCGCGCGCGCACGCGCTCGCGCGACAGCGTGTGCAGCCGGTTCACGGCCGCGACGGCGCTGATCTCGTCCTCGACGATGAACCCCGACATACCCTCGTCGATTACCTCCGGCACCGCGCCGCGATTGAACGCGATGACGGGCGTGCCGCACGCCATCGCTTCGATCATCACGAGGCCGAACGGCTCGGGCCAGTCGATCGGGAACAGCAGCGCATGCGCGCCCGACAGGAACGCGGCCTTCTCGTGATCGGCGATCTCGCCGATGTACTCGACATGCGGCAGCGCGAAGAGCGGCTTGATCTCGCGCTCGAAATACTCTTCGTCCGCCGCATCGATCTTCGCGGCGATCCGGAGGCGCATCCCGCAGCGCTGCGCGATCCGGATCGCCGTGTCGACGCGCTTTTCCGGCGAGATCCGGCCGAGGAACGCGAGATACGACTGCTCGACGGGCTGCGGCGTGTAGAGCGTCTCCGGCAGCCCGTGGTAGACGGTCGTCAGCCACTTCGCCTGCGGCATCGGCTGACGCTGCGCGTTCGAGATCGAGATCACGGGCGCGGTGTCGAACGTGTCGAACACCGGCTGCTGCTCGGGCAGATCGAGACGGCCGTGCAGCGTCGTCACGAACGGCGTTTCCTGACGCTTGAAGACCGAGAACGAGTAGTAGTCCATGTGGAAATGGAGCACGTCGAAGTCTCGAGCGCGGCGCGCGACGGTCTCCATCAGCAGCATGTGCGGCGCGATCCGGTCGCGAATCGACGAATCGAGCCGCAGCGCGCGCGGCCATACCGCGTCGAGCTTCGCGCGCGTGATCGAGTCGCCGCTCGCGAACAGCGTCACGTCATGGCCCAGGTCGACGAGCGCCTCGGTGATGTACGACACGACGCGCTCGGTTCCGCCGTACAGCTTCGGCGGCACCGACTCGGTCAACGGGGCGATCTGCGCAATTCTCATGGGTACGATCTCCAGTGGCGGCCAGCCAGCGAGCCGGCGTCGGGCAGCGCCCGCAAACTGTCATTATTGGCGATTGACGCGCGACCCAGCGGGCCGATTGCATTTTTTGGGGCTTGTTACAGGCGGGATACACTCGGACCAGCCGCATGTTTGCAGCCGCGGCGGGCATTGTCCAGCAACATGGTCCTTTTTGGCGATTTTCGCCGCGTTTTGCCGGGGCCCGGCGTTCGGATAGGCGGCGTCGTGGTGCGCCGCAATACGCCGTACGACGCCGCGCTTGACCGCTTCGGCCGCTTATCTCGCTTGTCGCCTCCAGCCCTCGTACCGCCGACCTTCGACACCGCCGGCCGCTCGGGACTTGCCGATCGTCACGCATCACGCGTCGCTCGCCGCTCGTGAGTGCTCAACAGGCGCTCGTGAGCCCGACCGTCGCGCCCGGTTGCCCAACTCGGTGCCATGCCGAGCGAGCGAGCGAACGAACGAACGAACGAACGAGCCAATCATACGCCCACGCCCCGCGCCCCCCACGGCCGCCGCGCCGCCCTCGCCTGCCTTGTAAGCGCGGGCGGACGCGCTCACCGCGCCGGCCACTTCCACGCCGGCCGGTCGAGCGCATCCGCATCGACGATCCGCGTCGCGCCCAGCTCTTTCTCGAGCACGATCGAATGGCTGCGCGGCTCGCGTTCGAGCGACGCGACGAGACGCGCCGCATGCGACACGACGATCACCTGCGAACGCTCGGCCGCCTGCGCGATCAGCCGGCCGAGCGCGGGCAGCAAATCCGGATGCAGGCTCGTCTCCGGTTCGTTCAGCACGAGAAGCGCCGGCGGACGCGGCGTCAAGAGCGCCGCGACGAGCAGCAGATAACGCAGTGTGCCGTCCGACAACTCGGCCGCGCGCAGCGGCCGCAACAGCCCCGGCTGCCGCATCAGCACCTCGAAGCGGCCGCGCTTGCCGGGATTGTCGATCTCGATCCGTGCGCCGGGAAACGCGTCGTCGATCGCCGCATCGAGCGCCGCGGCCGCGCCGATCTCGTAGATCGTCTGCAGCGCGGCCGCCAGATCGCCGCCGTCGTCGGACAGCACCGGCGTATGCGTGCCGACCTGGGGAAGCCGCGCGGGCGCGAGCGCGTCGGTGCGGAAATGATCGTAGAAGCGCCACGAGCGAATCCGCTCGCGCACCGCGATCATCTCCGGCGCGCCGCGCGGGTCCGAGAACTCGGTCATCATGCTGTCGAAGCTCGCGACGGGCTGCGGCACGGCCTGCCAGTCGCCCGCTTCGTCGCGCGTGCGAAGCTGCGCACCGCGCCGGTCGACGAGGAGCGTCGACGGCCGCGGCATCGCCCCGGCCCAGATGCACTCGCGCTTGACGACCGGATCGAGCCCGAACTCGGTCTCGCCGTTCGGCGGCGGCAGCCCGAGGTCGATCGCGTAGCCGAAGTCGTCGCACGCGAAGCCGAGCTTCAGGCTCACCGGCTCGCTGCGGACCGTGCCCGTCACCGGCATCTCACCCGTCAGCATCCCGCGGGAGAAGCGCTCGGGCCCCGCCCACAGCGTCGACGGCAGCCCGCCCTCGCGCGCAAGCGACGGAATCACGCGGCCTTGCGCGGTATCCGCGAGCAGGCGCAGCGCGCGATACAGGCTCGACTTGCCGCTGCCGTTCGGCCCGGTGATCACGTTGAGCGTCGCGAGCGGCACGATGAGTTCGCGCAGCGATCGGTAATTGGCGATGGCGAGTGCGGTGAGATGCGGCATCGGAAGGAAAATCGATTGAATCGGCGAATCGAAAATGAATGAAGCGAACGTGGATCGAAGCGTGTGCGAGCCGGTCCGGAGCCGGCGAGCGTCACGGACCGCTTCCGTGACGTTTCAGCCCCGCACACGATGCGCACTGCGGCACGCCCGACGCCACGCCGCCCGTCGCGACGCGCTCCGCTCGATTACGGCGCGCGCGGCGCGCTGGTCTCCGACGCCGTCGGATCGGCCGCGGTAAACGCCGCGGTGCTCGCGGCCGGTTCGAGTACGCGCTCACCCGGCTGCGGCTCGCGCGCGGCCGCGCCGGGCGTCGTCCATTCGGCGCGCTCGCGCGGCAGGCAATGCGGATAGTGCGCGTTGATGAACGCGACGAGCCCCTCGCGCACGCGGCAGCGCAAATCCCACGCGAGCGACGAATCGCGCGCGCTGACGAGCGCGCGCAACTGCATCGAGCGCTCGGTCGCGTCGGTCACCTGCAGCACCTGCACGCGGCCGTCCCATTCGGGCGCGGCGGCGACGATCCGCGCAAGCTCCGCGCGCAGCGGATCGAGCGGCAACCGGTAGTCGACGTACAGGAACACCGTGCCGATCAGCTCGGCGCTGCTGCGCGTCCAGTTCTGAAAAGGATTCTCGATGAACCACTGCAGCGGCACGACGAGCCGCCGCTGGTCCCACAGGCGCACCGATACGTAAGTGCCCGTGATTTCCTCGATGCGCCCCCACTCGCCCTGGATGATGACGACGTCGTCGAGCCGGATCGGCTGCGACAGCGCGATCTGCAGCCCGGCGATCAGGTTGCCGAGCACCGGGCGCGCGGCGATGCCGGCGACGAGGCCCGCGACGCCCGCCGATGCGAGCAGGCTCGCGCCGACCTGCCGCACGTTCGGGAACGTCATCAGCGCGGCGCCCGTGCCGATGACCACGATCAGCACCATCACGGTCCGCGCGAGCACGCGGGTTTGCGTGTGGATGCGCCGCGCCTCCAGGTTGTCAGACGTATCGATCGGATGCGCGCGGATGATCGCGTCGCCGACCGCGGCGGCGAGCCGCATCAGCAGCCACGTCAGCGACACGATCGTGCCGACCGCGGCGAGCGTGCGCAGCCCGGCCGCGTGCGGCAGCGCGTCGGCGACCTGCAGCCACAGGAATTCGAGCGCAAGGAACGACAGCAGGACGAGCGACGGCCGGTCGACGTACGACACGATCACGCTCATGAACGGATAAGGCCGCGCGATCGGCACTACGATGCGCGCGCCGATCCGGTGAATGCCCGCGACCACGAGCACCACGAGCGCCGACACGACGAGCGTGCCGAGCCAGGTATGAAGCGGCGCATCGGCAATGCGCCACAGGTCGTCGATCGTCATCATGCGCGCCGTGTCTAAGTCAGGTTCGCGGGGAACGCGTCTCCGCGCTGGGGCGGCGGCCGGCCCGGATCAATAGCTGCGGCAGGGAAACGCCTTGCCGAGCCCGAGCGACACTGCCGTGCTCGCGTTGTAGTCGGCGAGCTTCGGATTCTCCGCGATGTACTTGCGCACCGCGTCGGTCATCTGCTGCGCCTTGATGTCGGGCGGCAGGCAGAAGTACTGGCCGACGCGCGGCCCGGTCGTGCCGCCGATCGCGTCGATCGTGTTGTAGACGCCGTCCGCCGCGCCTTCGATGTACGCCGCGCACGATGCCCGCGATTTGACGTCGGTCTTCGCGCACAGCTTGTCGAGGTCGCCGGCCGTAAAGGCGGCCGCTGTCAGCGGCACGGCGAACGCGGCGGCACAAAACATAGCCCGCAACATGAATCTTCCTTATGTCAGAAGGCGAAACCGCCGATACGACGAAAGGCGCGGCAGGACGCCGCGCCGAAAACCGTTATTTTGCACTCTTTTGCGCGTTCGGCGCTGGCGCGTCGCCGATGCGCACCGTGCGCTTCGACAGGATCGCGGTCGCGTCCGGCGCGTTGTAGTGCTTCGCGAAGTCGAGCGCGGTGATGCCGAGCTGGTTTTTCAGCGCGGGATCGGCGCCCTGGTCGAGCAGCAGCGTGACGGTCGGGCCGTGGTTGCCGCGCGCGGCCATCATCAGCGGCGTCGTACCGTTCGGCGACGCGGCGTCGATGTACGCGGACTTGTCGAGCAGGTACTTGACGACGTCGTCGTTGCCGTTCGTCGCCGCGTAATGGAGCGGCGCCCAGCCCTTCTTGCTCACTTCGGCGCCCTTGTCGACGAGCAGCTTCACGAGCGGCAGATCGCCGTTCAGCGCGGCGAGCATCAGCGCGTTCTCGCCCGCCTTGTCTTCCTTGTCGAGATCGACGTTCGGCGCAGCGGCGAGCGCGGCGGCGACCTGATCGGACTTCTCGCGCGCGGCGACCACGATGAGCGGATCGCCGTTCGGCGCAATCGTGTTCGGGTCGAGGCCGTTCTTCAGTTGTTTCGAGATGTCCTTGATGTCGTCGAACTTGACGGCCTTCACGATCCCGTCGAGCGACTCCGCGTGCGCGGACGCCGCCGCGAGCACGCCGAGCCCGCCCGCGACCGCGAGCGTGCGCAGCACGGCACCCATCGCGCACTGTTTCGACAAGTATTTGATCGACTTCATTTTTTCAGCTCCTACCCCTGGTTGACTGGGCTGGCGTCGCCCGCGCGGGCGATCTTGAACAGCCGGAAAAAGTTCCGCGACGTCGCGGCGGCGAGCGCCTCGTCGGTCATCCCGCGTTGCGCCGCGATAAAGCGTCCGACATAACTGACGTACGCAGGTTCATTCGGCTTGCCGCGATACGGCACGGGCGCAAGGTACGGCGAATCGGTCTCGATCAGCAGACGGTCGAGCGGCACGCGCCGCGCGACGTCCTGCACGTCGGTCGCGTTCTTGAACGTGACGATGCCGGAGAGCGAGATGTGGAAGTTCTGCGCGAGCGCCGCTTCGGCGACGGGCCACGGCTCGGTGAAGCAGTGCATCACGCCGCCCGGCACGCTCGCGCGCTCCTCGGCCATGATCCGCAGCGTGTCTTCCGACGACGCGCGCGTATGAACGATGAGCGGCTTGCCCGTCGCGTGCGCGGCGCGGATGTGCGTGCGAAAGCGCTGGCGCTGCCATTCCATGTCGGCGATCGAACGGCCGTCGAGACGGTAGTAGTCGAGACCCGTCTCGCCGATCGCGACGACCTTCGGATGCGCGGCGAGCTCGACGAGCTCGGCGAGCGTCGGCTCCTTCGCGTCCTCGTGATCCGGATGCACGCCGACCGACGCGAAGACGTTGTCGTGATCGCGCGCGATCGCGAGCACCGACGGCAGCGTCTCGAGATCGACCGACACGCAGAGCGCGTGCGTGACGCCGTGCTCGCGCATGTTGTCGAGCACTTGCGGCAGACGGTCGGCGAGCCCTTCGAAATTGATGTGACAGTGAGAATCGACGAACATGATGAATTCCTTGCTGCGCGCGGCGGCGGCCCGGCGGATAAACCCGCGCGCGCTTACGCGTCGACGAGCCGCCTGCCGACGATCACGAGATCGCGCTCGACGCCGTCGAGCACCGCGACGCGCGGCAGCGTGCCCCAGGTCGAAAAGCCGTGGCGCGCGAAGAGCCGCAGGCTCGGCTCGTTATGACCGAAGATGAAGCCGAGCGCCGTGTGGACGCCGAGCTCGGGCGCCTTCGCGAGCGCGAGTTCGAGCAGCTTGCCGCCGAGCCCCTTGCCGCGCGCGGTCTCGTCGAGATAGATGCTGATCTCCGCCGTGTGGCCGTATGCGGGACGGCCGTAGAAATCGGAGAAGCTCAGCCACGCGATCACCCGCCCCGCTTCCTCGACGACCCACAGCGGCCGCGCGTGCGGATTGTGCGCGTCGAACCATGCGCGGCGGCTGTCGACCGTCACGGGCTCGGTATCGGCCGTCACCCGGCGCGACGCGACCGTCGAATTGTAGATCGCGACGATATCGGACAGATCGTCGGGCGTGGCGTCGCGGTAGGCAAGCTGAGTCATGGATGGCGATTCGATGGGCGAAACGGTTGGGCAGGACTACGCGAACAGCTCGCGGTAGCCGAGAAACAGCTCTTCGAACACGAGGCGCGCGCCGAGCGGATGGTTCTCCACCGCGCGCTGCCGCGTGACCGTCTTCTGGAAGCGCGCGAACGCGTTCGCGTCGAGCGCCGCCGCGCAGCGCGCGAGCGCCGCCCGCTGCGCGGGGAAGTAGCGCGGCGCGCCCGCCGCGCGCTCGGCGAGCAGATCATACAGCCAGCGCTGCAGCCAGCCGAGCACGACAGGCACGGGCAGCTTCTGCAGCGTCTCGCCGCACGCGAACGGATCGCACGCGGCGCCCGCCGCGAGCTGCGCGAGCGTCCAGTCGCGCAGCGGCCGGTTCTCGTCGCTCGCGAGCGCGAGCGCGGCGAGCGGCGCGCCGCCCGCTTCGGCGAGCAGCGCATTCGCATCGGCGACGTTCTGCGCCGCGAGCCAGGCCGCGGCCGCGTCGGGCGCGGGCACCGTCATCGGCCACTGGCGGCAGCGGCTCACGATCGTCGGCAGCAGCCGGTCGATGCGCGCGGACACGAGCAGGAACACGACGCCCGCGGACGGCTCCTCGAGCGTCTTCAGCAGCGCGTTCGCGGCCGCGACGTTGAGCGCCTCGGCCGGATACAGCACGACGACGCGCGCGCCGCCGCGATGCGACGCGATCCCGCAGAAGTCGACGAGCGCGCGCACCTGCTCGATCTTGATTTCCTTGCTGGGCGTCTTGGTCTTCTTGCCGCCTTCGTCGGCGTCGGCGGCCTTCGGCTCGTCGGCCGCGCCCGGCAGCTCGCCCGCGAGCGCCTCCGGCACGACGATCCGGTAATCGGGATGATTGCCCTGCTCGAACCACGTGCAAGCGGCGCACGCGCCGCACGGCTCGCCGCGCTCATGCGGCGCCTCGCACAGAAAACCCTTCGCGAGATGCTGCGCGAAGGCGAGCTTGCCGATCCCCGCCTGGCCGTACAGCAGCAGCGCGTGCGGCCAATGCGCGCGCAGCGCCTGTAGGCGGTTCCAGTCGTCGGTCTGCCACGGATAGATCATCGTTCGCGTCTTCCTTTCGTCACAGCGCGGCGAGCACGCCTTCGAGCTTCTTGCGGATCTGCGGAATCGGCTCGCTCGAATCGATAATCGCGAAACGATGCGGCGCCTCCTGCGCGCGGCGCAGGTACTCGGCGCGGGTGCGCGCGAAGAACGCGTCGGACTCGCTCTCGAACTTGTCAGGCATTCGCACCGCGCCGCGGCGCGCGCTCGCGACTTGCGGCTGCACGTCGAACAGCACCGTCAGGTCCGGCTGGAAACCGCCCTGCACCCAGCGCTCGAGCGCCTCGAGCTTGTCGCGCGGCAGCCCGCGCCCGCCGCCTTGGTACGCGAACGTCGCGTCGGTGAAGCGGTCCGACACGACCCAGTCGCCGCGCGCGAGCGCGGGCTCGATCACGAGCGCGAGATGCTCGCGCCGGCCGGCGAACATCAGGAGCGCCTCGGTCTCGAGATCCATCGGCTGGTTGAGGAGAATCTCGCGCAGCGTCTCGCCGAGCCGCGTGCCGCCTGGCTCGCGCGTGACGACGACGTGCTTGCCGCTTTGCCCGAGCCTTTCCTGGAGCCGGTCGCAGAACCACTGCAGATGCGTGGTCTTGCCCGCGCCGTCGATCCCTTCGAACGTGATGAATTTGCCACGCGCCATTCATTGACCTCGTATGTATTTGTCCACGGCTTTGTTGTGATCCCCGAGCGTGTCGGAAAAAACGCTCGTGCCGTCGCCCTTCGCGACGAAATAGAGCGCGGACGTCGCCGCGGGGTTCACCGCGGCGTAGAGCGCCGCCTCGCCCGGCAGCGCGATCGGCGTCGGGGGCAGCCCGCGGCGCGTGTAGGTATTGTACGGAGTGTCGGTCTGCAGATCGCGCTTGCGCAGCCGCCCGGCGTACGCGTCGCCCATTCCGTAGATCACCGAAGGATCGGTCTGCAGCGGCATCCCGACCCGCAGGCGGTTCGCGAACACGCCCGCGACGAATCCGCGATCGGCCGCGTGCCCCGTCTCCTTCTCGACGAGCGACGCAATCGTCAGCGCTTCGTAAGGCGTCTTGAACGGCAGGCCGGGCCGGCGCGCCGTCCACGCGTCGGCGAGGCGCATCTGCATCAGCTTGTACGCGCGGCGATAGACGTTCAGGTCGCTCGTGCCCTTGTCGAACAGATAGGTATCCGGAAAGAACAGGCCCTCGCCGCTGCCACGCGCGACGGCCTCGTCGGGCGCGCCGATCGCGCGCAGCAGCTCCGCGTCGCTCATCCCGGCGCTCGCGTGCGCGAGCGCGGCGTTCGCGTCGAGCTCCGCGCGCATCCGCCGGAACGTCCAGCCCTCGATCACCGTGACGACGGACTCGTTGACGTCGCCGCGCGCGACCTTCTGCAGCACCTCGTAAGGGGTCACGCCCGTCTTGAATTCGTAGTTGCCGGACTTGAGCCGGCTCGACAGCAACAGCACGCGCGTCATCGCGACGAAGAGCCTCGGCTCGACGGGCACGCCGCCGTGCGCGAGCTGCAGCGCGACGCCGCGCACGCTGCTGCGGGGCTTGATCGTGACGTCGAGGGTCGGCGCGGCGAGTGCGAGGGGCCGGGTGGCCCAGTAATAGGCGCCGCCCGCGCACGCGGCGCCCAGCAATACGACGGCGAGCGCCGCGAGCGCGGCGCACTTCTTCAGTAGGGACATGCGGAACGTGAATCAGGTAAGACTCATATAATACTTGCTCGCCTCTGCCAAAGTCAGGATTGACTGTTCCCTCATTCCATGAGCACACCGATCGCCTCCCCGGCCACGCAGGCCGCCGTTCCCGCCGCGCTGCCGGCGCTGCCCCGTCCGCCCGCCGGCGATTTCGCCGCCGCGCTCGGGCGCGGCGCGTTCGCGGTGCTCGAACAGTTCGGCATCGTCGATGTGACGGGCGCCGACGCCGCCACGTTCCTGCACAGCCAGTTGACGAATGACATCGAACATCTCGACGCCGCGAGCGCACGCCTCGCCGGCTACTGCTCGCCGAAGGGGCGCCTCCTCGCATCGTTCCTCGCGTGGCGCGCCGGCCACGACGTGCGCCTCCTCGTGTCGAAGGACGTGCAGCCCGCGGCGCAGAAGCGCCTGTCGATGTTCGTGCTGCGCGCGAAGGCGAAGCTCGCCGACGCGAGCGACGCACTCGTCGCGGTCGGCTTCGCGGGCGACGTGCGCGCCGCGCTGTCGGGCGTCTTCGACGCGCTGCCGGACGGCGTCCATACGAAGGTCGACGCGCCCGCCGGCGCGCTGATCCGCCTGTCCGACGCGGCCGGCCGCGCGCGCTATCTGTGGATCGGCACGCGCGTCGAGCTCGACGCGTGCCTGCCCGCGCTCGAAGCCGCGCTGCCGCGCGTGTCGGCCGCCGTCTGGGACTGGCTCGACGTGCGCGCGGGCGAGCCGCGGATCACGCGGCCCGCCGTCGAACAATTCGTCCCGCAGATGGTCAACTTCGACGTGATCGGCGGCGTCAATTTCCGCAAGGGCTGCTATCCGGGCCAGGAAGTCGTCGCGCGCAGCCAGTACCGCGGCACGATCAAGCGCCGCACCGCGCTCGCGCACGTCGCGGTCGACACCGACGCCGCGCACGCGGGCGTCGAGCTCTATCATTCGGACGACCCCGGTCAGCCGTGCGGGATGATCGTCAACGCGGCGGCGGCGCCCGAAGGCGGCGTCGACGCGCTCGTCGAGATCAAGCTCGCCGCGCTCGAGAGCGGGTCGGTCCACCTGGCTTCCGCGAGCGGTCCGACGCTCGCATTCCTGCCGCTTCCTTACGCGTTGCAAGCCGAAGCCTGACTGCCGCGCGCCGCCGGACGACACGCGCCGCAACGCGCCGTCCGGCCTCACCCAGCGAGGATATCGCCCGATGTGCCTGATCGTATTCGATTGGCAGCCCGACGCCACCCACGGCCCGGTGCTGACGCTTGCCGCGAACCGCGACGAATTCTTCCGCCGCACGAGCGCGCCGCTGTCCTGGTGGAGCGACGCGCCGAACGTGCTGGCGGGCCGCGATCTCGAAGGCGGCGGCACGTGGCTCGGCGTCGCGCGCGACGGCCGCTTCGCCGCGCTCACCAACTATCGCGCGCCGTTCGACATCCGCGCGGGCGCGCCCACGCGCGGCAAGCTCGTCTCCGAGTTCCTCGCGGGCAACAACGTTGCGCCGCTCGACTTTCTCGCGATCGTCGCCGAAAAGGCCGTGTTCTACAACGGCTTCACGCTGCTCGTCGGCGACGCCGTGCGCGGCGAGCTCGCGTGGTACTGCAACCGCCCGGCCGACGCGCAGCCGGCGCCCGACGCCCCCGCGCTCGTCGCGCCCGGCGTGCACGGGCTGTCGAACGCGCGGCTCGATGCGCCGTGGCCGAAGCTCGTCGCGAAGCGCAGCGAGCTCGGCACGCTGCTCACGGGCGACGCGGCCGCCCCCCTCGACGCGCTGATCGAGATGATGCGCGACACCCGCGAGGCCGCCGACGACGCGCTGCCGCGCACGGGTATTCCGCTCGAGCGGGAGCGCGCGCTGTCTGCGGCGTTCATCGAGACGCCCGAATACGGATCGCGCGGCACGACCGCGTTGCGGGTCGCGCGCGATGTCGAGGGACGGCTGAGGTTCGACGTCAAGGAGCGCTGCGACGACGACGGCTCGCACCGGATCGTGCGGCCGGGCACGTTCGAGCGGGCGTTCACGTTCGACGTCGACGAGGGCGGCGCCGCGCGGCGGTGACGGGTTCGGGACTCGGGACTCGGGACTCGGGACTCGGGACTCGGGACTCGGGACTCGGGACTCGGGATTCGGGATTCGGGATTCGGGATTCGGGATTCGGGATTCGGGATTCGGGATTCGGGATTCGGGATTCGGGATTCGATCAGCATAGGTCGCCGTATCAAAATCGGCGGTCGCGGTGAAATCGCGGCCGTTCATCGCATGCCGCCGCCCCGCGTCCAGCCTGACCGACCGGACGGCAAACGGATCGTGCTCCGTCCCGCCTTGCACGCGTCACGCGCGCCGATTCGGCGCCCACGCGCGACGCCGGACCGCTCACGGCTCGCGCGCCATCTCGATATGCTGCACGCCCGCCTCGACGAACGGCTCGCCGACGATCCGAAAACCGAGCCGCAAATAGAACGCGACCGCGCGCTGCTGCGCGTAAAGACGCACGAGCGCGTCGCCGCGCACCCGCGCTTCGGCGAGAAGCGCATGCAGAAGCCGCGAGCCGACGCCGCGGCCGCGCGCGTCGGCGAGCACCGACACCCGGCCGATCGCGCCCGTCGGCAGCAACCGCCCCGTCGCGACCGCGCGCCGCGCGCCCGCCACCCGGTCGACCAGA
Source organism: Burkholderia mayonis (assembly GCF_001523745.2). Taxonomy (NCBI): domain Bacteria; kingdom Pseudomonadati; phylum Pseudomonadota; class Betaproteobacteria; order Burkholderiales; family Burkholderiaceae; genus Burkholderia; species Burkholderia mayonis. The sequence continues at coordinate 1,648,867 of NZ_CP013386.1, read as the reverse complement.
TACGCGACCGCGTGCCGCGCATGCGGATCGTCGTCGTCGAGGTCGAGCTCGGCCGGGATGCGCTGCTCGCGCACGAACACGGTATCGCGGATTCGCGACGCGTCGCAGCCCAGCCGTGACCAGTCGCCGGTTTCGATCTCAATGCTGTCCATGTGCCGCGTCCTCGTTAGCCAGCGCGCGTCGGGCGTTGCGCACTGCGTTCACGCCCCGCGTATCCGGCGGTTTCGCGCCGCGCCGCCGGTCGCAGCCGATCGCAACCGCAAGCGGCAAAATCGATGCAGATATCGCCTGTCGAATGCCACGCCGCGGCAATCGGCCGATCGCCAGCATCCGCCGCCCGGCCGACCCTACCCGCCCTCGCAGCCGCCACGAATCTCGCTCGACCGGTGAAGCTCGTCCAGTTCGCGAAGCCCGCGCCCGGCCCCGCCGATCGCCTCGCTCGCGTTCAAGCTCAATCGCCCTCGAACGCTGCGCGCAACGCAGAAGCCGCGTCCGCATGCGCAAGACGCACTTCCGGCACGAAGCCGCCCATCTTGAAGAACTCGTGAATCATCCCCGCATACGCGACGAGCGTCACCTTGTTGCCCGCGGCACGCAGCTTGTCCGCGTACGCGTCACCTTCGTCGGACAACGGATCGTACTCCGCCGTCGCGATCCACGCAGGCGCGACGCGCTCGAACGACGGCGCGCCGCGCGTGCCGTCGAGCGGCGCGAAGCGCCAGTCGTCGCGGTCCGACGCGTCGCGCACGTAGTGCGTGAAAAACCACTGGATCGTGTCAGCCGACAGCAGATAGCCCTTCGCAAGCCGTGCGTGCGATTCGGTCTGCTGGTGCCCCGTGGTCCCCGGATAGATCAGCAGTTGCAGCGCGAGCGCGATTCCGCGGTCGCGCGCGAGCACCGCGCACACGGTCGCGAGCGTGCCGCCCGCGCTGTCGCCGCCGACCGCGAGCCGCTCCGGATCGATCCCGAAGCTCGACGCGCGCGCGTGCAGCCACACGAGCGCGTTCTCCGCGTCATCGACCGCAGTCGGGAACCGGTGCTCCGGCGCAAGCCGGTAGTCGACCGACAGCACCGCACAGCGTGCGTCGCGCGCGAACATCCGGCACAGCGCGTCGTGCGTGTTCACGCTGCCGACCGTGAAGCCGCCGCCGTGATAGTAGACGAGCGCGGGCAGCGGCTCGGCGAGGCTCGGCTCGACGGGCAGATAGAGCCGCGCGCCGAACGCGCCGCCATCGCGCGACGGCAGCCGCAGGTCTTCGACCGAGAACATCGGTGCTGCCGCGACGTCGAGGATCGGCGCGCTCTTCTCGTAGGCCGCGCGCGCCTGCGCGGGCGTCTGTTCATGATAATCGGGACGTTTCGCGCGCTCGATCATGTCGAGCACCTGCGCAATCTTCGGGTTCAGCGGCATCGTAAAAGGCAAACGGCGGGCAAACGGCGCGAACGCGCCGACGGAAAGCTCGGGACACGCGCCGTATGATGCCACGGCCCATCAGACGAGCGCGACGAGCTGCTTGCCGAAATTGCGTCCGTTGAGCAGCCCGAGCAGCGCGTCGGGTGCGCGCTCGAGCCCCTGCGCGATCGTCTCGCGGTAATGCAGCTTCTTCTGCGCGACGAGCGCGGCGAGCTGCGCGAGCGCCTCCGGCCACACGTCGAAATGCTCGGACACGATGAAGCCCTGCACGAGAAGCCGCTCGCGCAGGATCAGCGCCGGGTTCGCGAGCGGCGCCGACGCGCCGTCGTACACCGAGATCATCCCGCACATCGCGACGCGGCCGAACGGATTCATCAGCGCGAGCGTCGCGTCGAGCACCGCACCGCCGACGTTCTCGAAATAGCCGTCGACGCCGTTCGGCGCGGCGGCCGCGAGATCGTCGGCGAGCCGGCCCGCCTTGTAGTCGACGCATGCGTCGAAGCCGAGCGAATCGACGACGTAGCGGCACTTGTCCGCACCGCCCGCGATGCCGACCGCGCGGCAGCCGGCGAGCTTCGCGAGCTGCCCGACGACGCTGCCGACGGCGCCGCTCGCCGCGCTGACGACGATCGTCTCGCCCGCACGAGGCCGGATGATCCGATTCAGGCCATACCACGCGGTCACGCCGGGCATGCCGACCGGCCCGAGATACGCGGACAGCGGCACGTGCGTCGTGTCGACCTTGCGCAGTTCCTTGCCCGTCGACGTGCCGTACGCTTGCCAGCCATAGGCGCCGACCACCTTGTCGCCGACCGCGAACGCCGGATTCCGCGACTCGACGACCTCGCCCGCTGTGCCGCCCCCCATCACTTCGCCGAGCGGCTGCGGCTCCGCGTAAGACTTTCCCGCGTTCATCCGCCCGCGCATGTACGGATCGACGGACAGGAAATGATTGCGCACGCGCACCTCGCCGTCGGCGAGCGGCGCGAACGGCGTCTCGACGAGCTTGAAGTTGTCGATGCTCGCCTCGCGCTCGGGGCGCGACACGAGCAGTACCTGCCGGTTGATCTGTGACATCGCCTGCCTCCTCGTGCATCGCGGCGCGCTTTGCCGCGCGCCAATGGCAAACGGCCCCGCCGATGGGCGGGGCCGTTCGGATGCGTCATGCGTCGCTCGGGCCGGGATGCGCGCCCGGATCCGTGCGGGTGCGCTGCCGCGCGATGTCGCGGCCGACCGCGAGCCGCTTCATGTACTTGAACGTGCCGAGCGCCTTCGCGACGAAGTTGCCCGCGCTGTCGCGGACCTCGCCTTCGCAGTACGCCATCGTCGTCGAGCGGTGCAGCACGCGGCCGTACGCGCGCAGCTCGCCGCGCCCGGGCTGCATGAAGTTCACCTTCATCTCGACCGTGACGACGCCGACGCCGTCGTCGGTCAGGCTGCGCGCGGCCATCGCGAGCGCGACGTCGGCGAGCGTCATCGTGACGCCGCCGTGCGCGATGTTCCACGTGTTCATGTGCTGCTCGGCGAGCGGCAGCACGATCTCGCTCGCACCGTCCTTCGCGGATACGAGCTGCACGCCGAGCGCATCGACGAACGGGCTCTCGATCACCGGCTCGTGGCCGGTCGTGGCGGAACCGGCGCTCATCGTGCTTCGTCGACGAGGTAGTCGATGCACTCGCGGCTCTCGCGCACCGCGCCGACGAACTTCTTCACTTCCTCGTGCACCGGATGCACCTGGTATGCGTCGAGCGAAGCCTTGTCGGCGAAGTCGGAGACGAGCACGACGTCGCAGGTCGCCTCGAGACCGGGCGTCGCGACCCCGATTTCGAGAGCAAGGAGGCCCGGCACGATGCCGCGGCACGCCTCGAGCTTCTCCTTCAGCTTCTGCGCGTTCTGCGCACGCGTCGCGCCTTCGGCCGATTCCTTCAGTTTCCACATCACAATATGCCTAATCACTCTGTTCGCTCCAGTTCGCAATCGTCCGGGAATCAGCCCCGATCCCTCGCCTGGCGGACTTCACCCGGCACGTCTTGGTTCGCCTATGTTCGCTCGAAATCGCCATCGCCCGGAACAGCACCGGATAAGGGAACCGGACATCATGCCGACCTCGTCGACACGACACGATACCCGGTTTTACCGCGCTGCCCAGCGACGTCGAGATCAGGCAGGCCGAGGCAGACGACAAGCCTACCAAACTTGCCGGCTCCAATGGATTTATCGCGAACCTCGAAGTCAGCGCACCCCGCGCGACGTTCCGGCAAAATCGCGGCGATCGTCCGGCGCGTCGACGATCGCGGTTCGCCGTCGGTGGCGTTCGCGTTTCGCCAGGACGTCCCATCCGCATTGCGGATACGCGGTGATCACGTTGCGGACCGGCGCCGAGCCGGCCGGGGCGCAACAGGGCGAATTCGTCAGGCTGCCGACCGAAAACGCCCGCGCCCGCGTCGAGCGCCGCGCGCTCAGGCGATCGTTCGAGTTTCGAGATATTCGCTGCAATCAGATCAAGGTCGAGTGCGGATCGTGGAAGCACGCCGCATGCATCGATCGCTATTTTCCCGATTCAACCATAGCGAGTCCTGAGCCATTCCTTGGCCCATATCTGCGCATATGCGATTGCTTCGTCGCGCTGGTCGAATCCCTTCAGGTCGCCGCTCATGAGTACGTCGGACTCGATCCCGTCACGATCGACTTCGATGATCCTGGCGTGAGCCATATACTCGCCGTCGGCCCGCCGCGGCGTCGGGTCGATACGAAATAGTGTCGAATTGAATTGCATTCTGCCCTCCCGGTTGGCGTTGCATCGACCTTCGCGGACGCAACACTGAAGACACAGAGCCATCTAAGTCAGACGCGCTTTCCGGGATACCGGACTCACCTTGCTCGGCGGATCGGCCACGCTGCAATTGCGTCGTCGCCAATGGGAAAGACGTCGTCGTCAGTTGGACCGACGGAATCCAACATCCTTTCGTGCGAAATACGGCTCGACGGCACGATATCGCGTACGGCCCCAGCCGATCCGCCGCGATTCCTCCTACCATGTTAGGCGAGCCGCGACGTCGGCCATGCGCGGATCGCCTCGATGCTTTGATCGACGACAATGCGCCCACTCGCGCAAATCCCGAAGCCGTCGGCGAGGACCGCGCACGGGCGCTTGTCCTCAAGCGTGCAACAGCATTCCAGTGCGTTCAGCGAGCGTCCGTTGCTCGCCACGATTTGGGTCGATGACGCGCTCCGCGTCACGCAACGAAGCCGTACATGCATCACCTGCACTCGAAAATGGGAGTCGCCGACGAGCCTGAACAATATCTACAATGCCGGCAAGCTGCTCGGCGTCACTCCCCGGCAAACCCCGGACAAACCGGTGACGCCGCCGTCGCAACCGCAACGGTCGTTCCAGATGGAAGGCGTCATCGACGGGAAGACCGACCCCGCGAAAGCCAGCCTCCGTGCGCCGCTCGTCAAGTCGCCGCCGACCTACCGACGCTGCTGACGCACGCATTGCCGCATGCTCCCGGCCGCAAGCCGAATCGGCGAACCCCGTTCGCGCGCGGCCACGCATCGTGTGACGGCGCGGATCGCCGCGCCATCGCCCGTGGCGAGCATGGTCGTTCAAACGACGAAAAGCAGCCCGAGCCAGCCGCCGATCGCCGTGCAACAAGCCTGTCCGGCAGGTTTATCAAACGATGCGCACCGCCTATACTCGACGCTAATCGATAACGATTCGGCGATACGAGGCAGCGCGCAATTCGACGCGGCGGCGACGCCATCCCGACGATTCCGCACTGGGGTTTCACGATCGAAACCAAGACCAGCCCTGCGGAGGTCGCCGTGAACACTGCCTTCACCGCCCAGCAAACGCCTCGCGTCGTCGCCACGATCACGCGAATCTACGCCGCGTGCCTGCTGATCGGCTTCGCGCTCGCGCCTGCGTTCGTGATCGCGTATCTGCGGTTCTTCATCGATCCCCGCCTGACTTTCGAGAATCATCACGTCCACGAACTGACGACCGCCGCCGCGACGCTTGCCGATCTCTTCGTCACCTACGTGGCCTGGCGCTGCTATCTGTCGTCGGGCGAGCCGCTGCTGCGCTGGCTCACGCTCGGATTTCTCGGCTTCGCGCTGATCTATTCGCTGCACGGCGCATTCACCGGCATGGCGCACCACGACATCTGGCTGTTCCTGCTGTACGGACCGGCGTCGCGCCTTGTGATGTCGCTCCTGCTGCTCGTCGGGCAGTTGTCGTATTTCAAGGACGCCGATCTGCCCGCGCACCGTCGCCGCCTTGCGATCTGGCTGCCGTGGATCGCCGGCATCGTCGTCATCTGCTTCGCCGTCGCCGCGATCTCGCGATCACCGATCGCCGGCAATCCCTGGATGCACGCATCGATGGAAGGCGGCGCGATGGTCGTGTCGCTCATCAACGTCGCGCTCTTGCTCGTACGACGCATCCGCACACCGCTGATGCTCATCTATGGAATCTCGGTGACGTCGTTCGCGCTGTCGTCGGTCGCGTTCATTCTCGGCAAGCCGTGGAACCACATGTGGTGGCTCGCGCATGCGATCTTTGCGGGCGGCTTCTTCCTGCTGAGCATCGGCGTCGTCCAGGCGTTCCAGACGACCCGCTCGTTCGCGACCGTGTACAGCCAGCAGGATCTGGTGGCGCGGCTCGCCGAATCGATGGCGCGCACCGAAGGCGTGCTGCAGGAGCTCAAGCGGACCAATCAGAAGCTCCAGCATCTCGCGACCACCGATTCGCTGACGGGCGCGTCGAACCGGCGCAAGTTCATCGAGCAGATGCAGACGGAAATCGCGCGCGCGCAACACGACGGCACGTCGTTCTCGCTGCTCGCGCTCGACCTCGACAACTTCAAGAAGATCAACGACAACTACGGTCACCAGGTCGGCGACGTCGTGCTGCGCAGCTTCGTTCAGCAGTGTCTCGCCACGATTCGCCCGCACGATCACATCGCGCGAGTCGGCGGCGAGGAGTTCATGGTGCTGTTGCCGCAGATGCGCGCGGACGTCGCGCGCAAAATCGCGGAGCGCGTGCGGACGGCGATCGCGAAGACGTCGTTCGGCGTCGACAGCGAGCACACGCCCGTGACCGTAAGCATCGGCGTGTCGCAGTATGGGCGCGACGGCGATACGGTCGACGAGATTCTCGGCGTCGCCGACGAGCGGCTCTATCGCGCGAAGCGCGAGGGGCGCAATCGCGTCGTCGCCGATTAGCGCGGCGGGCGGGCGCAATCAAACGGATGGGGCGAATTTCGTTCGGCGCGGCGCTGCGGGTCGCAGGCGTCGTGCGCACACGTCACGCGCATCGCCGCGATGCGACGCGGAGCGCGAACGGCGCGCTTGCCCGCCGCATGCGATGCGACGCAGGCCGATGCCGCCCGGCTCCGGCCCGCAAGCGCCCGACGTCCCGCCGTCAAACCACTTCGAACAATCCCGCCGCGCCCTGCCCGCCGCCGATGCACATCGTCACGACGACGTACTTCACGCCACGCCGCTTGCCTTCGATGAGGGCGTGGCCCGTAAGACGCGCGCCCGATACGCCGTACGGGTGGCCGACCGCAATCGCGCCGCCGTTCACGTTCAGCCGATCGTCGGGAATCCCGAGCGTGTCGCGGCAATAGAGCACCTGCACCGCGAACGCTTCGTTCAGCTCCCACAGACCGATGTCGGACACCTTGAGTCCCGCCTGCTTCAGCAGCTTCGGCACCGCGTAGACGGGCCCGATGCCCATCTCGTCCGGCTCGCAGCCGGCGACCGCGAAGCCGCGGAAGACGCCGAGCGGCGCAAGCCCTTCGCGTTCCGCGACCTTCGCGTTCATCACGACGCACGCGGCCGCGCCGTCCGAGAACTGGCTCGCGTTGCCCGCGGTGATCACGCCGCCCGGCAGTGCCGGACGGATCTTCGCGACGCCTTCGAGCGTCGTGTCGGCGCGGATGCCCTCGTCGGCCGCGAGCGTCACTTCTTTCGTGTAGAGGCGTCCCGTCGCCTTGTCGACAACGCCCGCACGCACGGTGATCGGCACGATCTCGTCATCGAAGCGCCCCGCCGCCTGCGCGGCCGCCGCGCGCAACTGCGAATTCACGCCATACTCGTCCTGGCGCGCCTTCGAGATGCCGTAGCGCTTCGCGACGGTTTCGGCCGTCTGCAGCATCGTCCAGTAAATCTCCGGCTTGTGCGCGTCGAGCCAGCCTTCGCGCAGCATGTGGCGGTTCATCTCGTTCTGCACGCACGAGATCGATTCGACGCCGCCCGCGACGAACACGTCGCCCTCGCCCGCGATCACGCGCTGCGCGGCGAGCGCAATCGTCTGCAATCCCGACGAGCAGAAGCGGTTCACGGTCATCCCCGGCACGCTGACGGGCAGCCCCGCGCGCAGCGCGATCTGCCGCGCGATGTTCGCGCCCGTCGCGCCTTCGGGGTTCGCGCAGCCGATCAGCACGTCTTCGACGCGCGCGGGATCGAGCTTCGCCCGCTCGACGGCGGCCGCGACCACGTGGCCGCCGAGCGTCGCGCCGTGCGTCATGTTGAACGCGCCGCGCCAGGATTTCGCGAGCCCGGTGCGGGCGGTCGATACGATTACGGCTTCGGTCATCCGAGTCTCCTGATTCTGAATTCTGTGTGTCGATGCGATGAAATGGGTAACGGCGGCGTCTACGGATTGACGTCGGCGGACTGCACGCGGGCGACGCCCGCCGCCGCGAGCGACGTCCACGCGCGTGCGAGCGAGCCGTCGAGATCGATCGCGCGGGACGCGTCTTCGATCACGGCGGCCTCGAAGCCCGCCGCGCGCGCGTCGAGCGCGGACCACGCGACGCAATAGTCGGTCGCGAGCCCGCAGCACCACACGCGCTTCACGCCAAGCTCGCGCAGGCAGCCGGCGAGACCCGTCGGCGTCTTCCGATCGGCTTCGACGAACGCCGAGTAGCTGTCGACGGAGGCGTCATGTCCCTTGCGGATCACGAGCCGCGCATGCGGGATGTCGAGATCGCGATGCAGCGCGGCGCCTTCCGTGCCTTGCACGCAGTGCACGGGCCACAGCACCTGCTCGCCGTACGGCAGCGCGATCGTCGAGAACGGCGCGCGGCCCGGATGGTTCGCCGCGAACGACACATGGCCGCGCGGATGCCAATCCTGTGTCAGCACGACCTGATCGAAGCGCGCGGCGAGGCGGTTGATCGCCGGCACGACTTCGTCGCCGTGCGCGACGGCAAGCGCGCCGCCCGGCATGAAATCGTTCTGCACGTCGATCACGAGAAGGACATCGTCGGTGCGCTGCATCGTGGTGCTCCGTCAATGGGCGACGCCGCCGCACGTCACGAGTTGAATCCGCGTCCGCTCGCAGCGAGCTCGACGATCGACGGCGCGATCTGCCACGCGTCGCCGTTCGCGCGCTCCGCGTAGCCGCGCATCGCGCGCTCGACGTTGTAGAGGCCGACCGTGTCGGCGTACAGCATCGGGCCGCCGCGCCAGAGCGGAAAACCGTAGCCCGTCAGGTAGACCATGTCGATGTCGGACGCCTTCGACGCGATCTTCTCTTCGAGGATCTTCGCGCCTTCGTTGACGAGCGCGTAGACGAGCCGCTCGACGATCTCGGCGTCGCCGATCTTGCGCCGCTCGACGCCGCGCTCCTTCGAATACGCGGCGACCATCTCGTCGACGAGCTTCGACGGCTGCGCCTTCCGCTCGCCCGGCACGTAGTCGTACCAGCCCGCGCCCGTCTTCTGGCCGAAGCGGCCCTGCTCGCACAGGCGATCGGCGATCTTCGAGTAATGCAGATCCGGTTGCTCGACGTAGCGGCGCTTGCGGATCGCCCAGCCGATGTCGTTGCCGGCCAGGTCGCTCATCCGGAACGGCCCCATCGCGAAGCCGAATTTCTCGATCGCGCGGTCGACCTGCGCGGGCAGCGCGCCTTCCTCGAGCATGAAGAGCGCCTGGCGGATGTACTGCTCGACCATCCGGTTGCCGATGAAGCCGTCGCACACGCCCGACACCACCGCGGTCTTCCGGATCTTCTTCGCGATCTGCATCACGGTCGCGAGCACGTCCTTCGCGGTTGCTTCGCCGCGCACCACTTCGAGCAGCTTCATCACGTTCGCCGGGCTGAAGAAGTGCATGCCGACGACGTCCTGCGGCCGCTTCGTGAACGCGGCGATCTTGTTGACGTCGAGCGTCGACGTGTTCGACGCGAGGATCGCGCCCGGCTTCGCGACCGCGTCGAGCCGCTCGAACACCTGCGCCTTCACGGCGAGCTCCTCGAACACCGCTTCGATCACGAGATCGGCATCCTTCAGGTCGTCGTACGCGAGCGTCGGCTTGATGAGCGCCATCCGCGCGTCGAGCTTCTCCTGCGTGAGCTTGCCCTTCTTCACCTGCGCATCGTAATTCTTGCGGATCGTCGCGAGCCCGCGGTCGAGCGCGTCCTGCTTCGTCTCGAGCAGCGTGACGGGCAGCCCCGCGTTCAGGAAGTTCATCGCGATCCCGCCGCCCATCGTGCCCGCGCCAATCACGGCCACCGACTTGATGTCGCGCACCGGCGTGCCGGCCGGCACGTCGGGAATCTTGCTCGCCGCGCGCTCTCCGAAGAACGCATGGCGCAGCGCGCGGCTCTCCGGCGTCTGCACGAGCGCGATGAAACAATCGCGCTCGAACGCGAGGCCCTTGTCGAAACCTTGCAGCACGCCCGCCTCGATCGCGTCGATGCACTTGTGCGGCGCCGGATAGTGCTGCGCGAGCGCCTTCACGCTGTTGCGCGCGAACTGGATGAAGCCCGCCGCGTTCTCGTGGACGATCTCGCGGTCGCGCACGCGCGGATGCGGGCCGCTCGCCGCACCGACCTTGCGCGCGAACGCGACGGCCGCGTCGAGCAGATCGCCCTCGACGAGTTCGTCGAAGAGCCCGCTCTTCGCGAGTTGCTCGGACGGCACGGGGGCGCCCGACACGATCATGTTGAGCGCGGTCTCGAGGCCCACCGCGCGCGGCAGGCGCTGCGTGCCGCCCGCGCCCGGCAGGATGCCGAGCTTCACTTCGGGCAGCGCGATCTGCGCGCCGGGCGACGCGATCCGGTAGTGCGCGCCGAGCGCGAGCTCGAGGCCGCCGCCCATCGCGACGCTGTGGATCGCGACGACGACGGGCTTGCCGCTCGCCTCGACCGCGTCGATCACGGTGTGCAGCGTCGGCTCCTGCAGCGCCTTCGGCGTGTTGAATTCGGTGATGTCCGCGCCGCCCGAGAACGCGCGGCCCGCGCCCGTGAGCACGATCGCCGCAACCGACGGGTCGCGCCGCGCGCGTTCGAGCCCTTCCATGATGCCGAGCCGCGTCGACAGACCCAGCCCGTTGACGGGCGGATTGTTGAGCGTGATGACGGCGACGCCGTCGCGAGTCGTGTAGTCCACTGCCATCTGCCTGCCTCCATGCGTATGCGCGGCCGGTGCGGCGGCGCCAGCTTTGATACGGTCATTGTCCGCCAACGGCCGAAAGGCCGCGCGGTCGATGCGCCGTTTTCTGAGAAACAGAGGCAGGATACAACAAAAAAGAACGATCGTTCAATTTAGTGGCGGCCCGCGCGGCGATGCACGCGCGGGCCCGTTTCGCGGACGCTCAGGCGCCGACGGCCGTCGGCAGCACGTGGCCCCGGAACTGCTCGCGCAGCTTGAGCTTCTGCAGCTTGCCCGTCGCCGTGTGCGGCAGCGCGTCGACGAACGCGACGTCGTCCGGAATCCACCATTTCGCGACCTTGCCCTCGTAGAACGCGAGCAGCGCGTCGCGCGTCACGTCCATTCCGGCGCGCCTGACGACGACGAGGAGCGGCCGTTCGGTCCACTTCGGATGCGCGCACGCGATACACGCGGCCTCGGCGACGGCCGGATGCGCGACCGCGACGTTCTCGATGTCGATCGAGCTGATCCACTCGCCCCCCGACTTGATCACGTCCTTGCTGCGGTCGGTGATCTGCAGGAAGCCGTCGGCGTCGATCGTCGCGACGTCGCCCGTCGGAAACCAGCCGTCGACGAGCGGCGACCCGTCGATGCCGAAATAGCGATCGATCACCCACGGGCCGCGCACCTGCAGGTCGCCGAATGCGACGCCGTCCCACGGCAGCTCGCGGCCGTCCTCGCCGACGATCCGCATGTCGATCCCGTAGATCACCCGGCCCTGTTTCCCGAGGAGCCGCCGCTGCTCATCGACGGGCCGCTGCGACTGCGCCCAGTTGAGCTTCGACAGCGTGCCGAGCGGCGACAGCTCCGTCATCCCCCACGCGTGGATCACGCGCACGTCGTAGACGTCCTCGAACGTCGTCAGCATCGACGGCGGACACGCGGAACCGCCGATCACCGTGCGATTGAGCGTCGAGAAGCGCACGCCGGCCTCGCGCATGTAGTTGAGGAGGCCGAGCCAGACGGTCGGCACGCCCGCCGAGAACGTCACGCGCTCGGCTTGCATCAATTCGTACAGCGACTTGCCGTCCAGATCCTTGCCCGGCAGCACGAGCTTGCTGCCGGTCAGCGCCGCCGTGTACGGCAGGCCCCATGCGTTGACGTGGAACATCGGCACGACGGGCAGCGCCGCGTCGAGCGACGACAGCCCCATCGCGTCGGGCAGCGCCGCGCCGTACGCGTGCAGCACCGTCGAGCGATGCGAATAGAGCGCCCCCTTCGGATGGCCGGTCGTGCCCGACGTGTAGCAGAGCGACGACGCCTGCCGCTCGTCGAGGAGCGGCCATGCGTAATCGCCGTGTTCCGCGCCGACGAGCGTTTCGTAGCAGAGATACGGCGTCGCGCCCTTCGGCAGGTGCGCGTCGTCCGTCATCGCGATCCAGCCTTTCACGTTCGGGCATTGCGGCGCGAGCTGGTCGACGAGCGGCGCGAAGGTCAGGTCGAAGAGCACGTAGCGGTCTTCGGCGTGATTGACGATGTACGCGATCTGCTCGGGAAAAAGGCGCGGATTGATCGTGTGGCAGACGGCGCCCATCCCGCTGATTCCGTAATACGCCTCGACGTGCCGGTAGCCGTTCCATGCGAGCGTTCCAATCCGGTCGCCGCCGCCCACGCCCAGGCGGATCAGCGCCTGCGCGAGCCGTTTGGAACGCATTTCGCAATCGCGATAGGTATAGCGGTGAATGTCGCCCTCGACGCGCCGCGATACGATCTCGACGTCGCCCGCATGCCGCGCCGCATGCGCGATCAGCGACGACACGAGAAGCGGCATATCCATCATCTGGCCCAGCAACGGCTTACCCATCGTCTTCCTTCTCCCTGAAGTATTTTTCCGATACGGTCTGCTGCGAACGGCTCGACGGCGCGCGGACGGCTTCAAGCGCCCCGCGCGGCGCGGACTTACAATATCGGCTAACTTACAGATCAGCAATATGTCGTTTTCCAGAAGCGAGGCCGCACCGGCCGCTCCTCTTCCCGATCTCGCCGCGACGCTCGCCGCGCCGCGCGACGATGCGTTCCTGCAACTCGGCGCCGCGTTCCTGACGCGGCTGCCCGCCGCGCCCCTGCCCGCGCCATACGTCGTCGGCTTCTCCGGCGAAGCGGCGCGGATGCTCGGGCTCGATCCCGCGCTGCGCGACGCGCCCGGCTTCGCCGAGCTGTTCTGCGGCAATCCGACTCGCGACTGGCAGCCGGCGTCGCTGCCGTACGCATCGGTCTACTCGGGCCATCAGTTCGGCGTGTGGGCGGGCCAGCTCGGCGACGGACGCGCGCTCACGATCGGCGAGATCGAGCACGGCGGCGGCCGCTACGAGCTGCAGTTGAAGGGCGCGGGCCGCACGCCGTATTCGCGGATGGGCGACGGCCGCGCGGTGCTGCGCTCGTCGGTTCGCGAGTTCCTGTGCTCGGAGGCGATGCATCATCTCGGCATCCCGACGACGCGCGCGCTCACCGTGATCGGCTCCGATCAGCCGGTGATCCGCGAGGAAATCGAAACCTCGGCGGTCGTCACGCGCGTCGCGAAGAGCTTCGTGCGCTTCGGCCATTTCGAGCACTTCTTCGCGAACGACCGGCCCGATCTGCTGCGCGCGCTCGCCGATCACGTGATCGACCGTTTCTATCCGTCGTGCCGCGACGCCGACGATCCCTATCTCGCGCTCCTCGCGGAAGCGACGCGGCGCACCGCGGAGCTCGTCGCGCAATGGCAGGCGGTCGGCTTCTGCCACGGCGTGATGAACACCGACAACATGTCGATCCTCGGCGTGACGATCGACTACGGCCCGTTCGGCTTCCTCGACGCGTTCGACGCAAAGCACATCTGCAATCACTCGGACACGCACGGCCGCTACGCATACCGGATGCAGCCGCGCATCGCGCACTGGAACTGCTTCTGTCTCGCGCAGGCGCTCTTGCCGCTCTTCGGCCTCCATCGCGACGCGCCGAACGAAGACGCGCGCGCCGAGCGCGCGGTCGAGGACGCGCACGCGGTGCTCGGACGCTTTCCCGAGCAGTTCGGCCCCGCGCTCGAACGCGCGATGCGCGCGAAGCTCGGCCTCGAGCTCGAACGCGACGGCGATGCGGCGCTCGCGAACCAGTTGCTCGAGATCATGGACGCGAGCCATGCCGATTTCACGCTGACGTTCCGCCACCTCGCGCGCGTGTCGAAGCACGACGCGCGCGGCGATGCGCCGGCGCGCGATCTCTTCATCGATCGCGACGCGTTCGATCGCTGGGCGAACCTCTACCGCGCGCGCTTGTCGGACGAAGCGCGCGACGACGCGACGCGCGCAGCCGCGATGGACCGCGCGAATCCGAAATACGTGCTGCGCAACCATCTCGCGGAAACGGCGATCCGCCGCGCGAAGGAGAAGGACTTTTCCGAAATCGAGCGCCTCGCGGCCGTGCTGCGGCGCCCGTTCGACGAGCAGCCGGAATATGACGCCTACGCGGCGTTGCCGCCCGACTGGGCGAGCGCGCTCGAGGTGAGCTGCTCGTCGTGACGCCGCGCCGCGGGCCGCGCGACGTTGCGCGGCCGCCCCGCGGGCGTTCCGCATGAATCCATCAGGAGAATAGAAGATGTCAGGAGATCGAGACGACCGGCGTTATCCGTATCAGGAGGACGACGCCGAGCTGCGCGGCCGGCTTTCGCCGCTGCAATACGAAGTCACGCAGCATGCGGCGACCGAGCGGCCGTTTACGGGCGAGTACACGGACACCGAGGACGCAGGGATCTACCACTGCATCGTCTGCGGCACCGCGCTCTTCGAATCCGGCGCGAAATACCACTCGGGCTGCGGCTGGCCCAGCTACTTCAAGCCGATCGACGGCGAGGTCATCGACGAGAAGATCGACTACACGCACGGGATGACGCGCGTCGAAGTGCGCTGCAACCATTGCGGCGCGCATCTCGGCCACGTGTTCGAGGACGGCCCGCGCGACAAAACCGGATTGCGGTACTGCATCAACTCGGCTGCGTTAAACTTCGAGGCTAAACCCGAGCGGAAGTGAGCCTGCGCCGGCCCCGAAAGCCGGCCGGCGCGCGCGCCGCGACGGGCGTCCCTACAACGGTGGCGGGTCACGCGCCCGCCACGCAGCCGCGAGCACCATGAAATTTCTGTTCGATCTGTTCCCGATCATCCTGTTCTTCGCCGCCTTCAAGGTGTGGGGCATCTTCACGGCGACCGCTGTCGCGATCGCCGCCACCCTCACCCAGGTGGCCTGGGTCGCCTTCCGGCACCGGAAAGTCGACACGATGCTGTGGGTGAGTCTCGGCGTGATCGTCGTGTTCGGCGGCGCGACGCTCGTGCTGCATGACGAGAAGTTCATCCAATGGAAGCCGACCGTCCTCTACTGGCTGTTCGCGGCCGGCCTCGTCGCCGCGCGCTATGCGTTCGGCAAGAACCTGATCGAGAAGATGATGGGCAAGCAGCTCACGCTGCCCGATCCGGTCTGGGACAAGCTGAACCTCGCGTGGGCCGCGTTCTTCGCGGCGCTCGGCGTGACGAACCTGTACGTCGTGCGCAACTTCAGCGAATCGCAATGGGTCAACTTCAAGCTGTTCGGCACGACGGGCGCGATCGTCGTCTTCGTCATCCTGCAAAGCCTCTGGCTCGCGAAATACCTGAAGGAGGAGTGACGATGGGCGAGACCATCCTGCACGCCGCACCGGCCGAGCGCATCGCGCTCATCGAGACGCGTCTTTCCGCCGCGCTCGCCCCCGAATCACTCGACGTGCGCGACGACAGCGCGCAGCACGCGGGACACGCAGGCGCCGTCGCGGGCGGCCACTATACGGTCACGATCGTGTCGGCCGCGTTCGCCGGCAAGACCCGCGTCGCGCGGCATCGGCTGGTGTATGATGCGCTCGCCGATGCCATGCAGCGCGGCATTCACGCGCTCGCGATCGTTGCGTATACGCCAGAAGAATATCTAGAGTCTTCACGTTCTCAATAAGTCCGTCTCATTAGGAACTTCCCGATGATCCTGAAATCTCCCCGTCTGTGGGCCGCGGCAGCCGCTCTCGCAGCCGCTCCGGCTTTCGCCCAGAACATCGCCGTCGTAAACGGCACGCCGATTCCGAAGTCGCGCGCCGACGCGATGATCGCGCAACTCGTTCAGCAAGGTCAGCAGGACACGCCGCAGCTCGAGCAGGCGGTGCGCCAGGAACTCGTCAACCGCGAAATCCTGATGCAGGAAGCGATCAAGCGCGGGATTCCGAATCGTCCGGACGTAAAGGCGCAGATCGTCGTCGCGCAGCAGACCGCCGTGCTGCGCGCGCTGATCGAGGATTTCCTGAAGAAGAACCAGCCGAGCGACGCCGAGCTGAAGGCGCGCTACGACGACCTCGTGAAGAGCGCGGCGGGCCGCGAGTATCACCTGCACCACATCCTCGTCGACAACGAGCAGCAGGCGAAGGACCTGATCGCGAAGATCAAGGGCGGCGCGAAGTTCGAGGATCTCGCGAAGCAATTCTCGAAGGACCCGGGCTCGGCGAAGAACGGCGGCGATCTCGACTGGTCCGATCCGAAGGCATACGTGCCGGAATTCGCAGCGGCCGCGCAGCAGCTGCAGAAAGGCCAGATGACGGATGCGCCGGTGAAGACGCAGTTCGGCTGGCACATCATCCGCGTCGACGACATCCGCAGCATCACGCCGCCGCCGTTCGAGCAGGTCAAGCAGCAGATCGCGCAGCAGATGGTCCAGCAGAAGCTGCAGGCGTTCGAGGAAGGCCTGCGTCAGCAAGCGAAGGTCCAGTAACGATCGCCGCTTCGACACCGCATATTGCACGCGGCCGAACGTCGTAAAAAAAGCCGCTCCAAAATTGGAGCGGCTTTTTTGCATGCGGCGCAGACGAAACGTCGGTGTCGCGGCATCGCCGAATCGCCTTCGCATTCACGAGGCTCGCGCGGCGGACCGGCCGGTCGCACGAGCAGCAGAGTGCGCCTCGGCCGCACCCTTGCGGCAGCCGACCGCCCGACCGGCGCCGCGAAGAACGATGCCCCGTCTAGCGCCTGCGCTCAGCCGAGCCAGCGGCGCGCGTTGCGGAACACGCGCAGCCAGGGGCTCGCCTCGCCCCAGCCTTCCGGATGCCAGCTCATCGTCACCGTGCGATGGACACGCTCCATGTGCGGCATCAGCACCGTGAAGCGGCCATCCGCCGTCGTCACCGACGTGATGCCGGCGGGCGAGCCGTTCGGGTTGAACGGATAGCGCTCGGTCGCGTTGCCGCGGTGGTCGACGAAGCGCATCGCGACCGCGACGCTGCTTGCATCGCCCTGCTGCGAGAAGTCCGCATAGCCTTCGCCGTGCGCGACCGCCACCGGAATCCGCGAGCCTTCCATGCCGGCGAAGAAGATCGACGGCGAGCGCTGCACTTCGACGAACGACAGGCGCGCCTCGAACTGCTCGGACTTGTTGCGCGTGAACTTCGGCCACGCTTCGGCGCCCGGGATCATCGACGCGAGGCTCGACATCATCTGGCAGCCGTTGCAGATGCCGAGCGCGAACGTGTCGGGCCGCGCGAAGAACGCGGCGAACATCTCGGCCAGCTGATCGTTGAAGCGGATCGTCTTCGCCCAGCCTTCGCCCGCGCCCAGCACGTCGCCGTACGAGAACCCGCCGCACGCGACCGCCCCCGCGAAATCGGCGAGCGACGCACGGCCCGCGAGCAAGTCGCTCATGTGGACGTCGTGCGTGTCGAAGCCCGCGCGATCGAACGCGTAGGCGGTCTCCAGATGCGAGTTCACGCCCTGCTCGCGCAGAATCGCGACGCGCGGCCGCGCGCCCGTCGCGACGCTCGGAAAGGCGCCCCCTTGCGAGATGAACGGCGCGGCGACGTCTTCCGCCGGATCGAACGACAGCACGGGCGACAGGCCCGGGTCTTCCGCGTCGAGGATCGCGTCGTATTCGGCGTCCGCGCAGGCCGGGTTGTCGCGCAGCCGCGCGATCCGCCAGCTCACTTCGGCCCACGCGCGCTGCAGCTCGACGCGCGGCGCTTCGTAGACCTTCTTCGCATCGCGGTACACCTCGATCGCGTCGGTCTCGTTGACCGCGCCGATCACGTGCGAGCACGCGGACAGGCCATGCTCGCGCAGCACGCCGAGCACCGCGTCGCGGTCTTCCGCGCGCACCTGGACGACCGCGCCGAGCTCTTCCGAGAAGAGCGCGCGAATCGTCCGGTCTTCGCGGCGGCCGCTCGTCTGCTTCGCCCAGTCCTTCGCATCGCCGTAATCGGATTCGTGCTGCGCATCGAGCGTCAGCATGTCGACGTTCAGCGACACGCCCGCGTGCCCCGCGAACGCCATTTCGCAGACGGTCGCCCACAGGCCGCCGTCCGAGCGGTCGTGGTACGCGAGCAGCTTGCCTGCGCCGTTCAGCGACTGGATCGCCGCGAAGAAGCGCTTCAGGTCTTCCGGATCGTCGACGTCGGGCGCCGCGTCGCCGACCTGCTGCGTGACCTGCGCGAGAATGCTGCCGCCCAGGCGATTCTTGCCGCGGCCGAGGTCGATCGCGATCAGCACGCTCGCGCCGACGTCGGCGATGCGGCGCAGCTCCGGCGTCAGATGCCGGCGCACGTCCTCGACGGGCGCGAACGCCGAGATGATCAGCGACACCGGCGCGACGACTTCCTTCGCAACGCCATCCTCGTCCCACTTCGTCTTCATCGACAGCGAATCCTTGCCGACCGGGATGCCGATGCCGAGCGCGGGGCACAGCTCCATGCCGATCGCCTTCACGGTGTCGAAGAGCTTCGCGTCCTCGCCTTCGGTGCCGCACGCGGCCATCCAGTTCGCGGACAGCTTCAGCTTGTCGAGCGACGCGATCGGCGCGGCCGCGATGTTGGTGATCGCCTCGCCGACCGCCATCCGGCCCGACGCGGGCGCGTCGATCACCGCGAGCGGCGTGCGCTCGGCCATCGTCATCGCCTCGCCCGCGAAGCCCGCGTAGTCGAGCGCGGTGACCGCGCAGTCGGCGACGGGCACCTGCCACGGGCCGACCATCTGGTCGCGCACCGACGTGCCGCCGACCGTGCGGTCGCCGATCGTGATGAGGAACGACTTGCTCGCGACGGTCGGGTGCTTGAGCACGTCGCGCGCGACGTCGGCGAGCGACACGCCCGTCACGTCGACGCTCGCACGCGCGGCCGCGACGCGCTTCACGTCGCGGTGCATCCGCGGCGGCTTGCCGAGCAGCACCTCCATCGGCATGTCGACCGGATAGGCTTCGACGCCCGTCGCCTGATCGTCGACGAGCTGCAGTCGGCGCTCGTCCGTCGCGACGCCGACCACCGAGAACGGGCAGCGCTCGCGCGCGCAGATCGCCTCGAAGCGCGGCAGCTCGGCCGGCGCGATCGCCAGCACGTAGCGCTCCTGCGCCTCGTTCGACCAGATCTCGCGCGGCGACAGGCCCGACTCCTCGAGCGCGACCTTGCGCAGCTCGAAGCGCGCGCCCTTGCCTGCGCCGTCGACGATCTCGGGGAACGCGTTGGACAAGCCGCCCGCGCCGACGTCGTGGATGCTGAGGATCGGGTTCGCGTCGCCGAGCTGCCAGCAGCTGTTGATCACTTCCTGCGCGCGCCGCTCGATTTCCGGATTGCCGCGCTGGACCGAGTCGAAATCGAGTTCGGCCGTGTTCGCGCCCGTCGCCATCGAGCTCGCCGCGCCGCCGCCCATGCCGATCCGCATGCCGGGGCCGCCGATCTGGATGAGGAGCGAGCCGGCCGGCACGTCGTGCTTGTGCGTGTGCGCGTCGGAGATGTTGCCGATGCCGCCCGCGATCATGATCGGCTTGTGATAGCCGCGCACCTGGCCGCCGACGTTCTGCTCGTAGACGCGGAAGTAGCCGCCGAGGTTCGGGCGGCCGAATTCGTTGTTGAACGCGGCGCCGCCGAGCGGGCCGTCGATCATGATCGAGAGCGGCGACGCGATCCGGTCCGGGCGGCCGTACGGGCCATGCGGCGCGTCGGCATTGCGCTCGCCGACGGGCTGCGCGGCGTCGCGCGCGTTTTCCCACGGCTGGCGCGCGTCGGGCAAATCGAGGTTCGACACCGTGAAGCCCGCGAGGCCCGCCTTCGGCCGCGCGCCGCGGCCCGTCGCGCCTTCGTCGCGGATCTCGCCGCCCGCGCCGGTCGCCGCGCCCGGGAACGGCGAGATCGCCGTCGGGTGGTTGTGCGTCTCGACCTTCATCAGCGTGTGCGTGAGCTCGGTGTGGCGACCATAGCGCTCGGCGGGCTCGCCCGAGCCGTTCGCGCCGCGCGGGAACCAGCGTTCGGCCAGCGCGCCCCGCATGATCGACGAGTTGTCCGAATACGCGACGATCGTGCCTTGCGGGCTCATCTTCTCGGTGTTGCGGATCATCGCGAAGAGCGACATGTCCTGCGCCTGCCCGTCGATCGTCCACTGCGCGTTGAAGATCTTGTGGCGGCAGTGCTCGCTGTTCGCCTGCGCGAACATCATCAGCTCGACGTCGGTCGGGTTGCGCTCGAGCTTCTTGAATGCGTCGACGAGGTAGTCGATCTCGTCGTCGGCGAGCGCGAGGCCGAGCTCGACGTTCGCGCGCCCGAGCGCGCCGCGGCCCTGCGCGAGCACGTCGACCGTCGCGAGCGGCTTCGCCGGCAGCTCGTCGAACAGATGGCGCGCATCGTCGCGCGAGCCGACGACGCTTTCCGTCATCCGGTCGTGCAGCGCCGCCGCGACCGCCGCGCGCGCGTCGGCCGACAGCGCCTTCTTCGCGCCGACGCCCAGAATGCCGGCCTTGAGCGTCACCGTGAACTCGATTCCGCGCTCGATCCGCCGCACGCGCGACAGCCCGCAGTGCTGCGCGATGTCGGTCGCCTTGCTCGCCCACGGCGACACGGTGCCGAAGCGCGGCAGCACGACGAACGTGTCGGTCGCGCCCTTCTCGGCGGCGGGCTCGAACGGCGCGCCGTAGTGCATCAGCGCGTCGATGCGCGCGTTGTCGTCCGCGGCGAGCGGCTCATGCGCATTGACGAAATGCAGATACTGGCCGCGGACCGCGACGATGTCGCCGTCGATTTGCCGGAGCGCATCGAGCAGGCGGGTTTGACGGAAATCGGAAAGCGCCGAAGCACCGGGAAAACACGAGAAGTGAGCCATGGGCTGGACTGACGTCGATGAGTCGCGCAAGCTGGCGACGTGGGGCGTAAGGAAGGCCGTAATTATACCCGGAAGTCGCCCGCCGAACGGCCGCCCGCATGCGCCCGCCCGCATGCATCGAGCCGCGCCGCGCGCACCCGCACCGGCCGGCGCGCGTCATTTGGCGCTATCATGCGCGCTTCACCAGGCCGGGCACGGCCTGCCACGCGGATCTTCAATCGGGCCGGATGCGGCGCCTGTCATCGAATCGAACATGGATGTAATCGTCATCGGCGGAGGCATGGCCGGCATCGCCACCGCCTACCAGTTGCGCGCGGCCGGCCATCGCGTGTGCGTCGTCGAACGCCACGCGACGGTCGCGCAGGGCGCGAGCTACGGCCAGGGCGGCGCCCTGCTGCCGACGCCGCTCGACGTGTGGTTCGGCCCGACCTTCATGCGCGAGCGGCGCGCGCAGAAGAGCGGCATCGTCTACAGGCCGGGCTTCAACGGCGCGCTGCGGCGCTTCACGCGCCGCCTCGACGCGTTGCGCGAGCCCGCCGCGTTCGCCGCGCAGTACGCGAAGCTGCGGCCGCTCGTCGAACTGTCGCGCGATGCGATCGCCGACGTCGAAGCCCGCTTCGGCCTTGAATTCGAGCAGAAGAGCGGCGTGCTGCACGTCGTGCGCGAGCAAGCCGAATGGGACGACGCACAGCCCGCGCTCGACCTGATGCGCGACCTCGGCCTGCCTTACGAGACGCTCACGCCCGCCGCATGCGCGGCGCTCGAGCCGTCGATGCCGACCGAGCCCGCGTTCGCGGGTGGCGTGCTGTTCGCGCAGGAACGCACGGCGAACTGCCCGCTCTTCGTGAAGCTCGTCAAGCAGGTGCTCGACGAGCGCGACGTGCAGTTCCGGCTCGGCCGCGCGGTCGCCGCGATCCGCACCGACGCGAAGCGCGCGGCCGTCGAGCTCGCGCCCGACCCGGCCGACCCGCGCGCGGCGAAATCGAAGGAAGTCGACGTGGTCTCGGCCGACGCGATCGTCGTCGCGGCGGGCACCGAGAGCCTCGCGCTCGTCGAGCGGCTCGGCGTGCACGCGCCGCTGCATCCGGTGCGCGTCCACACGCTGACGGCGCCCCTCGCGTACGAGGAGCACGCGCCGCATCTGAGCATCGTCGATTCGGTCAAGCGGATCACGATCACGCGGCTCGGCCAGCGGCTGCGGATCGGCGGCGGCGCGGTGCTGCAAAGCGCGAAGGACATCGCGCGGCCGCTGCCTGAGCCGCTGTCGGAAGCGGCGCTCGCGCTCCTCGGCCAGGCGACGCACGACTGGCTGCCCGGCACCGCGAAGATCTCCGCCGCGCGCGCGTGGCAAGGCGCGAAGCTCCTGTCGCCGGACGGTCTGCCGGTCGTCGGGCCGACGGCCGATCCGCGGATTTTCGTCAACTTCGGCCACGGCCCGGCGGGCTGGGGCCTCGCGTTCGGGTCTGCTAAAGTGGTGGCGGATTACGTCGGCGGCGGCGCGCAGCGCGTGCCCGCCGACACGCTCGCCGCGCTGCGCGCGGAGCGCTTTGCCACCTGACGCCACCCGGCTGCACGCGGGCGGCGCGTGATCGCGAGCCGCCCATGATCGTCACTACCGATTCTCCCCTGCTTCACTCGTCCGATCCGTTCGACGCGCCGCCGATTCACGCGAGCGAGCCGCTCCTGACCGTCGCCGAGCTGCGCGGCGTCGAAACCGGGGCCGCCGCAGCGCTACCGCCGCACACGCTGATGGACCGCGCGGGCAAGTCCGCCGCGCAATGGCTCGCCACGCGGCTCGTCAGCGACCCGCGGCCCGTCTGGTTCGCGGTCGGCCCCGGCAACAACGGCGGCGACGCGCTCGTCGCCGCGGCCGAGCTGCGGCGGCTCGGCTTCGCGGCCGACGTCTGGATGCCGATCGAAGCGAAGCCCGACGACGCGCGCTGGGCGCTCGAACGCGCGCGCGCGGCGAACGTGCCGATCGACGACGCGGCGCCCGGATCGTTCGACGGCTACGGCTGGCTCGTCGACGGCCTGTTCGGCATCGGCCTCGCGCGGCCGCTCGACGGCGCGTTCGCGGCGATCGCACAGCGGATGGCGGCGCGCGCGCGGCACACGGGCCGCGTGCTCGCGCTCGACGTGCCGAGCGGCCTCGACAGCGACACCGGCGTGCACGTCGGCGCGGGGCCCGCTGTCGCGGCGACCGACACGCTGTCGTTCATCGCCGCGAAGCCCGGCCTCTACACCGGCGACGGGCGCGATCTCGCTGGCGAGATTCACGTCGCGCCCCTCGATCTCGACGCGCTCGCCGCGCCCGCGATCCGGCTGAACGCCCCCGACCTCTTCGGCGCGCGCCTGCCCGAACGCGCGTTCGCCTCGCACAAGGGCACGTACGGCAGCGTCGCGATCGTCGGCGGCGACACCGGCATGTGCGGCGCGCCGATCCTCGCCGCGCGCGCGGCGCTCTTCGCGGGCGCGGGCAAGGTCCACGTCGGCTTCGTCGGCGCGGGCGCGCCGCCGTACGATCCGCCATATCCGGAGCTGATGCTGCATCCCGCCGACGCGCTGCCGGCCGCCGCGCTCACCGCGCTCGCGATCGGTTGCGGGCTGGGCGCGAGCGAGCGCGCCGCGCGCACGCTCGCGGCGCTGCTGCCGCTCGATGCGCCGAAGCTGATCGACGCCGACGCCCTGAACCTGATCGCGAAGACGCCCGAGCTCGCCGATGCGCTCGCCGCGCGCGGCCGCGCGGGCGACGCCGCGGTCCTCACGCCACATCCGCTCGAAGCCGCGCGCCTCCTCGCGACCGATGCGGCCGACGTCCAGCGCGACCGCGTCGCGGCCGCCCGCGCGCTCGCCGCACGCTTCTCGGCGGTCGTCGTGCTGAAGGGGTCCGGCACCGTGATCGCCGCGCCCGACGGCCGCGTCGCGATCAACCCGACCGGTAACGCGGCGCTCGCCACCGGCGGCACGGGCGACGTGCTGGGCGGCCTGATCGGCGCGTTCCTCGCGCAGCGGATGCCGCGCTTCGAAGCCGCGCTCGCGGGCGTCTACCTGCACGGGCTCGCCGCCGAGCGGCTGTGCGCGGCGGGCGCGGGCCCGGCGGGCACGGCCGCGGGCGAGCTCGCGGCCGTGGTGCGCGTGCTGATCAATCGGCTGTTTTATACGCGGCCCGCCACGCCGGGCCAAGCGCCGCTATACTGATCGTCCCGCCGTAGGCGGGCTCCTCGTCCGCCCGCATGCCGCGCGCCGGCATGCGGGCGCGGCCTTCCCCGATTCGTGCTGTTTCGCTCCTGATCGCCATGACGCTGAATTCGCTCCCCGTTTGGCCCGCGCTGCAAGCGCACTACGAAGAGATCCGCGACGCGCATCTGCGCGACTGGTTCGCCCTCGCCAACGATCCCGCCCCCACGCGCGCCGAGCGCTTCACGTTCGAAGGCGGCGGCCTCGCCGCCGACTTCTCGAAGAACCGCATCACCGACGCGACGCTGCGTCTTCTCGTCCAGCTCGCGCGCGAAGCGGGCGTCGAAGCGCGCCGCGACGCGATGTTCGCGGGCGAGATCGTGAATCCGACCGAGGGCCGCGCCGCGCTGCACACCGCGCTGCGCGCGAATTCGCCCGACGCGCCGTTCCACGCGCAGGTCGCGGCCGAGCGCGCGAAGATGGCGCGTTTCGCCGACGCGGTGCGCAGCGGCGCGTGGACGGGCTACACCGGCAAGCGGATCCGCCATGTCGTGAACATCGGCATCGGCGGCTCGGACCTCGGGCCGAAGATGGTCGTCCATGCGCTGCATCACGTCGCGACGCCCGACATCTCGACGCACTTCGTGTCGAACGTCGACGGCGCCGATCTCGCGCGCGTGCTCGAGCAGATCGATCCGGAAGAGACGCTCGCGATCATCGTGTCGAAGACCTTCACGACGCTCGAGACGATGACGAACGCGCGCTCGCTGCGCGACTGGTTCGTCGCGAAGGGCTGCCCGGAGAACGCGCTCGCGAAGCACTTCGTCGGCGTGTCGGCGAATCCCGCCGAGGTCGTCAAGTTCGGCATCGCCGAGACGAACGTGTTCGAGATGTGGGACTGGGTCGGCGGCCGCTATTCGCTGTGGTCGGCGGTCGGCCTGTCGATCATGATCGCGATCGGGCCGGAGCGCTTCGACGAGCTGCTCGCCGGCGCGCACGACATGGACGAGCACTTCCGCATCGCGCCGCTCGAACGCAACCTGCCGGTGCTGCAGGGCCTCGTCGGCATCTGGTATCGCCATTTCTTCGGCGCGCAGAGCTACCTCGTCGCGCCGTACTCGGAAGCGCTGCATTACCTGCCGTCGTATCTGCAGCAGCTCGAGATGGAGAGCAACGGCAAGTCTGCGCAAATCGACGGCGCGTTCGTCGACTACCCGACGTCCGCCGTCACCTGGGGCGAGCCCGGCACGAACGGGCAGCACGCATTCTTCCAGATGCTGCACCAGGGCCCGACGCTCGTGCCGATCGACTTCATCGCCGTGCTCACGCCCGAGCATCCGTTCGCGAGCCATCATCCGAAGCTGCTCGCGAACTGCTTCGCGCAGAGCGAGGCGCTGATGCTCGGCCGCACGCTCGACGAAGCGCGCAAGATCGCCGGCCCGGACAAGCCCGAGCTCGCGCCGCACCAGACGTTCCCGGGCAACCGGCCGACGACGACGCTGCTCGTCGACGCGCTCACGCCGCGCACGCTCGGCGCGCTAATCGCGCTGTACGAGCACAAGGTGCTCGTACAGGCGGCCGTATGGAACATCAATCCGTTCGATCAGTGGGGCGTCGAGCTCGGCAAGATCCTCGGCAAGGTCGTCGAGGCCGATCTTACGGCCGCGCAAGCCGATCCGGCGAAGCACGATTCGTCGACGTCGACGCTGATCGCGCGCGCGCGAAAGGCGCTGGGTCGATAGGCAAGACGCGCGGCGACGGGCGCTGCGGCCGCGATGCGCCGTCGTCGTGCCGCTCGGTGCGCGCGATGCATCGATTCCGAGCGGCCCGGCTGCCGGTCTTAGGGTCTTGCGGTTTCACAGCATCGGCTTCTCTGCGCCGCGCAAGCCGAACGCCGTCCCACAGCACAGGCGCCCGCAGCATCGCCGAATCGGTCCGCGACGGGCAAGTTCGCCGACCGCCGGCCGATGACCGCCCGACGCACCGGCGTCAAGCCTGCGCTGCTCCCCGCGTCAGCTCGCCTCGTGCCGCACGTGATCCGCGCCGTGCAAATGCCCCGCTTCGAGCACGACCGTCGTGCCGCAGCGGCGCGCGAGTTCGGGATCGTGCGTGACGAGCACGAGCGTCGCTCCGTGCGTGCGATTCAGCTCGAACATCAGATCGATGACCGCATGGCCCGTCGCCGCGTCGAGACTGCCCGTCGGCTCGTCGGCGAACAGCAGCGCCGGACGCGTGACGAATGCGCGCGCGAGCGCGACGCGCTGCTGCTCGCCGCCCGACAAGAGCTTCGGATAGTGGCCGGTGCGCGCGCCGAGCCCCACTTCCTCGAGCAACGCGCGCGCGCGCTTCGCGGTCTCGCGCGCGCCGACACCGCCCTGCAGCTCGAGCGGCAGCATCACGTTCTCGAGCGCGGTCAGATGCGGCATCAGTTGAAACGACTGGAACACGAAGCCGACCGTGCCGTTGCGCAGCGCCGCGCGTGCGTCCTCGTCGAGCTGGCCGAGATCCTGGCCGAACAGGCGAACCGTGCCCTCGGTCGCGCTGTCCAAGCCGGCGAGCAGGCCGAGCAGCGTCGATTTGCCCGATCCGGACGCCCCGACGATCGCGACGCTGCTACCCGCACGGACCGTCAGGTCGATGCCGTCGAGAATCGTCAGTTCGCCGACGGCATCGGTGACACGCTTGCACACATTCCGTACTTCGATGATCGGATCGGTAATCTTGAGCATGAAACGCACTTTTCGCTGGAAGGTCGGCGCAACGCTCGCCGTGATCGCGACGTTCGGCGGCCCGGCATCCGCCGCAACGAATGCCGCGCCGTTGACGGACGCTCACGGCGGCAAGCCGGTGATCGTGGTGCTCGGCGACAGCCTGTCGGCCGAGTACGGCCTGCCGCGCGACACGGGCTGGGTTGCGCTGATGCGCACACGCCTCGCGGCCGAGCGGATCGATTATAGCGTCGCAAACGCAAGCATCTCCGGCGACACGACGAGCGGCGGCCGCGCGCGGCTGCCTGCGGTGCTCGCGCGGCTCAAGCCCGCCGTCGTCGTCGTCGAGCTCGGCGCGAACGACGCGCTGCGCGGCGTGCCGCTCACCGCGACCGAAAGCAATCTGCGCGAGATCGTCGCACAGGCGCGGCAGGCGCGCGCGCAGGTACTGCTCGTCGGCATGTACGTGCCGCCGAACTACGGGCCCGACTACACGCAGAAATTCCACGGCGTCTACACGGCGCTCTCGAAGGAGATGCGCGTGCCGCTCGTGCCGTTCCTGCTCGCCGGCATCGAGAACAAGCCCGACATGTTCCAGGCCGACCAGATCCATCCGACACAGGCCGCACAGCGCCGGTTGCTCGACAACGTATGGCCGGCGCTCAAGCCGCTGTTGCGCGCGTCGTCGCATTGATACGCTGATGCGCGGAGACGCCGAGCGCCGAGCGCCGACACGCCGGCCGATACGACACGCCGACACGCCGATGCGGCTTCGCATCGCGCCGCCGCCCTCGCCCGCTGCTCTGGCCATAGCGCCCGACATCGCTCGACGAATCGAGCCCCGAACGCCCGCTGAGCCGCCCGAGACTGTCGAGTTCGCAGAAATGAAACAGCCCCGCGCGATGGCGGGGCTGTTTCCTCATCGAACCGGCGCGCTCGCGCACACCGTTCGTCGTCAGTTCGAGCCGTCCTTCGCGATGTCGGCGGCCGAGCCGTAGAGCTTGACCTTCGAGCGCGCGCGCAGCGACGCGAGATACGCCTCCGTCTCGCTTTGCGCGTACACCTGCGCGAGCTGCTGCTGAGCGGCTCCGAGGCGCTGATCGTCGACGGGCGCCGCGGCCGCGACCGAATTCACGCGGAAGATCGCATAGCCGTCGCTGCCGAGATCGACACCGACGTACGCAGGCAGCGTCTTCGGATCGACCTTGTAGATCGCGCTCACCGCCGCGGGCGGCAGCCCGTGCGCTTGCGTGCGCGAGATCTTGTCGGCCGCGGCGAAGCCCGCCGTCGACTTCGACTTGCGCAACTCCGCGAGCTTCGCTTCGCCGTCCTGCTTCGCGAGGCGCGCCGCCTCTTCGGCGACCACCTTCGCGCGCACCAGATCCTTGATCGCGTCGAGCGCGGGCACGACCGACGGCTGGTGATTCGTCACGTGCGCGGCAATCAGCGTGTTGTTGCCGACGTCGATCGCCTGCGTGTTGTTGCCGTTCTTCACCGAATCGACGGCGAACACGGCCGCGAGGAACTTCGCGTTGTTGAGCGGGCTGTCGGGCGGCAGCGCCGGGTTCGGCTGCGGCGACACCGTCGCGGTCTGGACCGTCAGCTTGTACTTGTCGGCGGCCGGCTGCAAACTCTTCGCCTTCTCGTACACGGTCGACGAGAAGCCTTCCGCGTTGTCGGCGAACGCCTTCGCCGCGAACTGCTGCTTCAGGTCGGCGGCGATCGAATCCTTCACCTCCGCGAGCGGCTTCACGACGGCCGGCTTCACGTCGGTCGCCTTCAGGATGTGGAAGCCGAAGTCGCCTTGCACGACGCCGCTGATTTCATCCTTCTTCAGCGCGAACGCGGCGTCGTCGAACGCAGTGCCGCCCGCGGTCGAGCCGCGCGTGATGAAGCCGAGGTCGCCGCCCTTCGCGGCCGACGGCGCATCCTGCGAGTTCTTCTCGGCGATCTGTGCGAACTGGTCCGGATGCGCCCTCACTTCAGCGAGCAACTGCTCAGCCTTCGCCTTCGCGGCCGCCTTGTCGGCCGCGCTCGCGTCCTTCGCCGCGGCGATGAAGATGTGGCTCACGCGCACCTGCGCGTCGGTGCGGTAGTGCGCGATGTTGTCGTCGTAGTACTTCTTGATGTCGACGTCGCTCGGCTGCGCCGCCGCGGCGGCCGTCGCCTGCGAGTAGACGAGGTACTGGATCGTCGCCGTCTCGCGCGTCGCGAACGCTTGCTTGTGCGCGTCGTAATAGGCGGAGATCTGCGCGTCGGTCGGCTGCACCTTCGCCGCGTAATCGGCCGACTTCAGCACCATCGGCTGCACCTCACGCTGCTGCTCGGCGAGTTCGGTCAGGCGGCGCGCGACGCTCTTCGGCGTGAACGCGCTCGACACGATGCTCGTCGGAATCTGCTGCAGCGCGAGGCTGTAGCGCACGCGCTCCTGGTATTGATCGGGCGTCATGCCTTGCATCGCGAGCATCTGCGTGTAGCGCTCGGCATCGAATGAACCGTCCGGCTTCTTCAGCGACGAGATCACAGGATCGCCGAGGAGCGTCTGGCGCACCGCGCCGTCCGATGCGGTCAGGTGCAGGCGCTGCGTCTCGTCGGCGAGCGCGCGCTGCTGGATCAGTCCGTCGAGCAGTTGCTGACGGCGCTCCGGCGTGTCGAACGCCTTCATGTCGAACTGCGCGCCGAGCGCCTGGCGCGCCTGGTCGATCTGCTGGCGCAGCATGCCGTCGAACTCGGCACGCGTGATCTTGTGTCCGTTGACGGCCGCGACGTTCGCGCTTTCGTCGAAGAACCCACGGAAACCCTGAATGCCGACGATCCCAAGCCCCGGCAGCACGATCAGGAGCAGGAAGAACATCATCAGGCGCTGGTGATTGCGAAAGAAATCGAGCATGCGTGACGGCGTGAGCTGGACAAAACGCCCGATATTACAACAGCGGGCAAGAAAAAAGGCGAACCGGAGTTCGCCTTTCGGGATGATGGCGGAGCGGACGGGACTCGAACCCGCGACCCCCGGCGTGACAGGCCGGTATTCTAACCGACTGAACTACCGCTCCTTGGTCTTGCTTGCATGCGGGGAATGGCACCGAACCGCATGCCGAGGCGCCCGGCTCGCTCGAACCCTGGGCGGGCAAGGCGCGCACTCGGCGCACTCGGCCGGACCCAGCAGCTACCGCGACAGCGCGACAATCTGCAATGGTATCCGAAGCTGTCGTTCGGGCGCAACGGCAATTTATTTGTTTGCCGCTTGCGATTCGGGGCACGATCTACGACGGACCACGCCTCACGAATTGCCAATCGCCACTCACGGCCCCCGCCTTCCGTCGACGATGTGAAACGCGCGAGTTGCCGGCCTCATCGGCAACGGCAACCGGCATGAAAGCCAAAGCGCGAATCGCACCGTGTCGCACCGCCAACCGACCGCCGCCGCACGCCGACAATCGCCCGGCCGAGACGAGCGCGAAAAATCGCGCCGCCCGGGCGGGATCGTCGACGGTCGCCGTGCCGGCCAGCACCGCATCGAGCGGCACCGATGACGCGGCCCCGGAGAACTGCTCGAACGCCTCGTCCGTGGTACGCGTAGACGACGGCAGGCCCGCCGCCCATCATCACCACGACGCCGGCGGCGTCGAGAATCTCGCGATCGGACGCGCCCGCATGTAACGCTTCGTGCACGTAGTAGCCAATACAGTCGTCGATATAGTCGTCGCATTGCGCCGCGATCGCGATCAGCTGCTTGTCGCGTTCGTCGATCGCGCTACCCGCGAGCGCCGGCCGATGCATTCGGAAGAATCCGTCGAGCACGGGTCCGAGCGGACTATTCGCCGGCCTGCCCAGCATCACCTGAAATTCAGGTGATATTGCTCGGGATTGATTTTCCTCATCTTCGGTCTCGTGGCGGCCTGTCTACGACAGCCGGAGCATGGTCCCGGCCAGCCCGCCGCGCGTCGAGCGCCACGGCACGGCCGAGGAACCACAATCGAGGCACGGCGCTCCATGCGAAGCGCGTTCACGCGGCGTCGCCAGCATGACGAAAATGCGTTCGCCACGAAACGACTGTGTGCGGGCGGCCGGTCCGCCGAATGATGCGCGTCAACGCAGCTCGACGTCCTGCGCATTCGCGCGCGGCGCTCATCGACGCCAATACGCGCGAACGAGCTGTTCGTCGAGGCTGTATTTCAGGTCGAGCGAGCCCTGATATGCGGACTTGAGCGCCGAGCCGAGATTGCGCGCCAGATGGACGTCGGTGGTGGTCACGACCGTCGCGCCGTCGTCGGTGTCGATCGACATGATCCTCTGCATCGGGTGCCCCTCGCGCGTACGCTCCTCGTGATGGCGCAGCAACTGGAGCAGCTCGGACAGATGCTCGTTGGCGAATGGTCCGTCGATATGGAGATAGCCGGCCGGCAGACGCTCGGCGGTACGCTGACAGGCGCCGCATTGATGCTCGTGCGCGTCGTCGGGACGCGCGAGCCACTGCCAGCGCCCGGCGCTGAAGACCGCGCCACAGGTCGGGCACACCGTCGGCTCGCGCAGTTTGCGACGCATCGCATAAGGATCTTGCGCGAGCCCGGGATAAACCTCTTCGTGACTGCCTGCCTTGAAAGGCCGCGTGCGATGGTTCATGGAGACGCTCCTTGCATGACACCGAACGAATGCAACGACAACCTCAGCCTATGGCAGGTGTCCGCGCCGACGTTGACCTGAGTCAACGAAGCCATGCCGCGCATCGGGCGCTCGCGCACCGAGCGCTGCGGTGTGCGACGCTCGCGTTCATACCATGCGCGTCGCACCTTTCCCGCTCACGCAAGATGCGCCGCCGCATCACGGCGCACGCGCGCCGTGAATGCACCTCGCGCCCGTCCGAACGCAATCGCCCAGCGTTGATCGACGTCAAGCCGCAATTCGGGCCACGGCGAACAATGAACGCGTCGCCGC
Organism: Burkholderia mayonis; assembly: GCF_001523745.2. Classification (NCBI taxonomy): domain Bacteria; kingdom Pseudomonadati; phylum Pseudomonadota; class Betaproteobacteria; order Burkholderiales; family Burkholderiaceae; genus Burkholderia; species Burkholderia mayonis. The sequence goes on along the minus strand of NZ_CP013386.1, from coordinate 1,617,072 downwards.
CCGCAAGGATCCGAGCCGCGCGAATCCGCTTCGCGCATCGTCCGTGGTCGACGACGCATACGCACGACCAACTTCGTTTTTCACCGAGTACAACAATGAAATTACCGCTCGAAATCTCGATTCAAGGCATGCCTCGCTCCGACACGCTCGAAGAGGCCGTCGCCCGCCACGCCGCCAAGCTCGAACGCTATTGCGCCGACATCATCCGCTGCCGGGTCAGCGTGATCCTCGACGACAAGCACAAGCACCGGGGCAAGCCGTTCGACGTGCACATCGACGTGACGATCCCGGGGCGCGAGCTCGTGTCCAATCGCGAATCCGACGAGGACGTGTACGTCGCGTTGCGCGACGCGTTCAAGAATGCCGAGCGGATGCTCGACGACGCGGTGAACAAGCGCCAGGATCGGACGAAGCAGTCCGTGTGATGTGGTGCGGCATCGCCGCCGGCCTCGCGCGCCACGAGCCGCGCCGCGGCGGGCCGTGAGTGCGCGGCGCCCGCCCGCACATGCGAGCCGACGACGCTGCACCCATGGCACGGCACCCATGGCATCTTGAGGCCAGCCGAACGACGCCAAACGATCGCAGCGTGGCGCCGCAATACGCGCCCCGGCGTCGTCATCGCTGTAATTCGGCGACTGGCCGGGAGCGGCGCCTTCAAGCGAGCCGCGTTTCTCCAACGGCGCCGCAAAACAAAAAACCCGCAAAGGCAATCGCCATGCGGGTTTCAGTCATTGCTGCAGTCTTCTTCGGGTTGCGTCGAACGCGTGTCGCGAAACGGAACTGGTGGGTGCTGAGAGGCTCGAACTCCCGACCTACGCCTTGTAAGGGCGCCGCTCTACCAACTGAGCTAAGCACCCGCTCCGGATTCACACCGTTCTAGACCGGGGCATCGCCCCTTCAAATAACAAGCCCATCAGTTTAGCGCATCCTTTAGTGCTTTGCCAGCCCTAAATTTAGGCATGTTCGCCGCGCGGATCTCGATCGCCTCGCCAGTACGCGGGTCGCGGCCGACGCGCGCAGCGCGCTTGCCGACCTCGAACGTGCCGAAGCCGACGAGCGTCACCGCGCCGCCCTGCTGCAGCGCGCTCGTGACGCCGCTGAGCAGCGCGTCGAGGGCACGCGCCGCCGCCGACTTCGACAGGTCCGCCTGCCTTGCGATATGTTCGATCAATTCGGTCTTGTTCATCCACGCTCCGTAGCCGGTCGGGTTGTTCGTCGCTCGGCGCGCAAGCAGGAAAAAAGCGCCGCGCGCCGCTCCCATCCATTAGAGGAAACCGAAACGAAAACGTCAAGACGCGTCCGCCGCTAGCAGACTCGCTCGCGAGCGCAACCTGCCGTCGCGTACAAAAACAATGCCCACGGCCTCGCGGCCGTGGGCTTGTCAGCGAAGCGCGAACTACCTGCGCGCACTCAGTGCTTGACGACCTCAGTCGAGCCGGCATCCTTCGCGGGTTCCGCGACGGGCGCCGCCGCCTTCGCCTCTTCCTCGGGCAGCGCGCTCGGCAGACGTTCGAGCGCGAGTTCGAGCACCTTGTCGATCCAACGGACCGGCACGATTTCGATCGCGTTCTTCACGTTGTCCGGAATGTCCGCGAGATCCTTCACGTTCTCTTCCGGAATCAGCACGAGCTTGATACCGCCGCGGTGCGCTGCGAGCAGCTTCTCCTTCAGACCGCCGATCGGCAGCACCTCCCCGCGCAGCGTGATCTCGCCCGTCATCGCAACGTCGGCGCGCACCGGAATGCCCGTCAGCACCGACACGAGCGCCGTCGTCATCGCGATGCCGGCGGACGGACCGTCCTTCGGCGTCGCGCCTTCCGGCACGTGAATGTGGATGTCCTGCTTTTCGAACGCCTCGTCCTTGACGCCGAGCCGTCGCGAGCGCGAGCGCACGACCGAGCGCGCGGCCTCGACCGACTCCTTCATCACGTCGCCGAGCGAGCCCGTACGAATCACGTTGCCCTTGCCGGGCATCACGGCCGCCTCGATCGTCAGCAGATCGCCGCCCACTTCGGTCCATGCGAGACCCGTGACCTGGCCAACCTGGTTCTCCTTCGCGGCAAGACCGAAATCGTACTTGCGCACGCCGAGGAACGTGTCAAGGTTCTCGCCGTCGACCTTGATCGCGCCCGTCGCCTTCTTCAGCAGCAGCATCTTCACGACCTTGCGGCAGATCTTCGAGATTTCGCGCTCGAGCGACCGCACACCGGCTTCCCGCGTGTAGTAGCGGATGATGTCGCGAATCGCCTGCTCGGCGACATCGATCTCGCCCTCCTTCAGGCCGTTGTTCTTCTTCTGCTTCGGCAGCAGGTAGCGCTGCGCGATGCTGACCTTTTCGTCCTCCGTGTAGCCCGACAAACGGATCACTTCCATCCGGTCGAGGAGCGGCGGCGGAATGTTCAGCGAGTTCGACGTCGCGACGAACATCACGTCCGACAGATCGAAATCGACCTCGACGTAGTGGTCGGCGAACGTGTGGTTCTGCTCCGGATCGAGCACTTCGAGCAGCGCCGACGACGGATCGCCGCGGAAATCCATCCCCATCTTGTCGACTTCGTCGAGCAGGAAGAGCGGATTGCGCACGCCGACCTTCGACAGGCTCTGCAGGATCTTGCCCGGCATCGAGCCGATGTAGGTCCGACGGTGACCGCGGATCTCGGCCTCGTCGCGCACGCCGCCCAACGCCATGCGGACAAACTTGCGGTTCGTCGCGCGCGCGATCGACTGGCCAAGCGAGGTCTTGCCGACGCCCGGAGGCCCGACGAGGCACAGGATCGGTGCCTTCACCTTGTCGACGCGTTGCTGCACCGCGAGGTACTCGAGGATCCGTTCCTTGACCTTCTCGAGGCCGTAGTGATCCTCGTCGAGGACCTTCTCGGCGTTGGCCAAGTCGTTGTTGACCTTGCTCTTCTTGCGCCACGGCAGCGCGATCAGCGTATCGATGTAGTTGCGCACGACGGTCGCTTCCGCCGACATCGGGGACATCAGCTTCAGCTTCTTGAGCTCGGCATCGGCCTTCTTCTTCGCTTCCTTTGGCATGCGCGCGGCGTTGATGCGCTTCTCGAGTTCCTCGAGATCGGCGCCTTCCTCGCCTTCGCCCAGTTCCTTCTGGATCGCCTTGACCTGTTCGTTCAGGTAGTACTCGCGCTGGCTCTTCTCCATCTGGCGCTTCACGCGCCCGCGGATGCGCTTTTCGACCTGCAGGATGTCGATCTCCGCCTCGAGCTGGGCGAGCAGGTGCTCGAGCCGCTCGATGACCGGGAACATCTCGAGGATGTGCTGCTTCTGGTCGAGTTTGAGCGGCAGGTGCGCCGCGATCGTGTCTGCGAGCCGGCCTGCCTCGTCGATACCCGACAGCGACGTCAGAATTTCAGGCGGGATCTTCTTGTTCAGCTTCACGTACTGATCGAACTGCGACACGATCGCGCGGCGCAGCGCTTCCGTCTCGGCGCTGTCGGCGTGGTCCGGTTCGAGCGGCATCACTTCGCACGAGAACTGCGTCTCCTGCTCTTCGATCGAGAGCGCCTGCGCGCGCTGCAACCCTTCGACCAACACCTTCACGGTGCCGTCGGGCAGCTTCAGCATCTGCAGGATGTTCGCGATGCAGCCGACGTCGTACATGTCTTTGTCGGTCGGCTCATCCTTTGCGGCGGTCTTCTGAGCAACAAGCATGATGTGCTTGCCGCCTTCCATTGCCACCTCGAGAGCCTTGATCGACTTCGGCCGGCCCACGAAGAGCGGGATCACCATGTGCGGGAAAACGACGACGTCCCGCAGCGGCAGCAGCGGGAGCGTAGTGCGTTCCGGCGGGAGAAGTTGGGTGCCTGACATTTCATTTCCCCATGAGTGGAATCAATTATTCGGTAAGTAAGGCCGGCACAGCGGATTGCAAGCCTTCAGCGCGTGGGAAATATTCAGTAAAAAAGTTACCGTGCGGTTCGAGTCAGAGTTACCCACAAGATAAACGAAAAAAAGCCGTTCACGATTCCATGAACGGCTTTTTTGCTCACGAAACTTCAAAGCCGATCAATTCGAACCCGCCACTTTCGGCGTGTCCTCATAAATGAGTAACGGTTTGCCGTCCCCTTCGATGACATTGTCGTCGATGATCACCTTGCCGACCCCTTTGAGGGTCGGTAGTTCGTACATCACGTCGAGGAGCGCCTGCTCGATGATCGAACGCAGCCCACGCGCGCCCGTCTTGCGACGGATCGCCTTACGGGCGACCGCCTGCAGCGCGTCCGGGCGAATTTCGAGTTCGACCCGCTCCATCGCGAACAGCTTCTGATACTGCTTGACGAGCGCGTTCTTCGGCTCGACGAGGATCTTCATCAGCGCGGCTTCGTCGAGCTTGCCGAGCGTCGCGACCACGGGCAGACGGCCGATCAGCTCGGGGATCAACCCGAATTTGATCAGGTCTTCCGGCTCAACCTCGCGCAGCACTTCGCCCGCGTCCCGCTCCTGCTTGCTCTTCACGGTCGCGCCGAAGCCGATGCCGGTCTTCTCGGTGCGGTCGGTGATCACCTTCTCGAGGCCGTCGAACGCGCCGCCGCAGATGAACAGGATGTTCGTCGTGTCGACCTGGATGAAATCCTGGTTCGGGTGCTTGCGGCCGCCCTGCGGCGGCACCGACGCCATCGTGCCCTCGACGAGCTTCAGGAGCGCCTGCTGGACGCCCTCGCCCGACACGTCACGGGTGATCGACGGGTTGTCCGACTTGCGGCTGATCTTGTCGATCTCGTCGATGTAGACGATCCCGCGCTGCGCCTTCTCGACCTCGTAGTTGCAGTTTTGCAGCAGCTTCTGAATGATGTTCTCGACGTCCTCGCCGACGTAGCCGGCTTCCGTCAGCGTGGTCGCGTCGGCGATCACGAACGGCACGTTCAGAAGGCGCGCGAGCGTCTGCGCGAGGAGCGTCTTGCCGGAGCCCGTCGGGCCGATCAACAGGATGTTGCTCTTCGACAGTTCGACGTCGTCCTTCTTGTCGAGATGCTTCAAGCGCTTGTAGTGGTTGTAGACGGCGACGGCGAGGATCTTCTTCGCGCGTTCCTGCCCGATCACGTATTGATCGAGGATGTCGCGAATCTCCTGCGGGCTCGGCAGGTCGGATTTGGACAGGCTGGCTTCGACGCCCACCGCGGCCGCTTCGTCGCGAATGATCTCGTTGCACAAATCGATGCATTCATCGCAGATGAACACCGACGGCCCCGCGATGAGTTTTTTCACCTCATGCTGGCTTTTGCCGCAAAACGAGCAATACAACAGCTTCTCGCTGTTCGAACCTTTTTTGTCCGCCATGAATTAGAGCCTCCGGACACGTGAGTTACATGATACGCCGTTTGTCCCCGATACCATGACCTGGTAAATACTCGGGAGACGGCGGCGATGTTCTTTTGCCGCAGATGCTCGGGGCGTGTGGCGGGTGCCGCGCCTATTGGGGCGGCACCCCACTAAAGCTTACGGGCGCTTGATCGACACATGGTCGATCAGCCCGTACGCCTTCGCATCTTCGCTGGACATGAAATTATCACGGTCGGTGTCGCGCGCGATGCGCTCGACGTCCTGACCGGTGTGTTGGGCGAGCAGGTGGTTCAGGCGGTCCTTCAAGTAGAGGATCTCGCGTGCCTGGATCTCGATGTCCGACGCCTGGCCGCGCGCGCCGCCGAGCGGCTGATGGATCATCACGCGCGCGTTCGGCAGCGCATAGCGCTTGCCCTTCGCGCCCGACGCGAGCAGGAACGCGCCCATGCTGGCCGCGAGGCCCATGCAGAGCGTCGACACGTCCGGCTTGACGAACTGCATCGTGTCGTAAATCGCCATCCCGGCCGAAACCGAGCCGCCCGGGCTGTTGATGTAGAGGCTGATGTCCTTGTCGGGATTCTCGCTTTCGAGGAACAGAAGCTGCGCGACCACGAGATTCGCCGTCTGGTCGTTCACTTCGCCGACCATGAACACAATGCGCTCTTTCAGGAGTCGCGAGTAGATGTCGTACGAACGCTCGCCGCGACCGCTCGTCTCGACGACGATCGGCACGAGCCCGAGCGCTTGCGCCTCGAAATCCCGCGGGGCTTGCGAAGCCAACGTGTCAAGCAATTGAGCGCGATTAATCATTCAATGAGCCTTGTCCGAGAATGAGTATTGAACGGCAGGAAACGAGCCGGAGAACGTCGCACGCGGCGCCGCATCATGAAAAAACGGCGTGCCGGCCGTCGCTCCGACAGCCGGCACGCCGCTAGAGCAACACTTATGCTTGCGCCGTTGCGCTCGCCAGTGCTTCGAAGCTTACTTCCTTGTCCGTCACCTTCGCCTTGCCCAGCACGAAATCGACGACGTTGCTCTCAACGACGAACGCTTCCATTTCGGCAAGGCGCTGCTGATTCGAATAATACCAGCGGACCACTTCCTTCGGGTCTTCGTAGCTCTTCGCGAATTCGTCGACTTCCGCACGGATCTGCTCCGGCTTCGCCTCGAGGCCGTTCGCCTTCACCAGCTCGGCCAGCACAAGGCCGAGCTTCACGCGGCGCTCGGCCTGATCGGCGAACATTTCGGCCGGAATCGGCGCATCCTTCGCGTTCGGCACGCCGCGCTGCGAGAGATCCTGACGAGCCATCTCGACGAGGCGCTGCTGGTCCTGCTCGATCAGCGCCTTCGGCACGTCGAGCTCGGAAATCTTCAAGAGCGCGTCCATCACCTGGTTCTTCACGATCGACTGCGTGCGGCGCTTCGCCTCGCGCTCGAGGTTTTCCTTGATCTCGCCGCGCATCTTGGTCAGATCGCCGTCCTCGACGCCGAGCGACTTCGCGAAATCGGCGTCGATCGCCGGCAGGTGCGGCCACTCGACCTTCTTCGTCGTGACCGTGAACTGCGCGGTCTTGCCCGCCACGTCCTTGCCGTGGTAGTCGTCCGGGAACTTCAGGTCGAATTCGCGCGACTCGCCCGTCTTCAGGCCGAGCGCCGCCGTCTCGAATTCGGGCAGCATCCGCCCTTCGCCGAGCACGAACACGAAGTCTTCGGCCGTGCCGCCCTGGAATGCGACATCGTCGATCTTGCCGACGAAATCGACCGTCACACGGTCGCCGTTCTGCACCGCCGTGTCCGCGCCGCCGTCGCCGTGCTCGCCGCCTTCGCCGCGCGCGTGGAAGTGCACGCGCTGCTTGCGCAGGATGTCGAGCGTGCGGTCGATTTCGGCGTCGCCGATCGACGTCGTCGAGCGCTCGACTTCAGCCGTCTCGAGCGCGCCGATCTTCACTTCCGGGTACACCTCGAACGTCGCGTCGAACGCGTACGCGCCCTCCGCTGCGTCCTGCTTCGGCTCGAAGCTCGGCTGGCCCGCGACGCGCAGGTTCTCCGCGCGGCTGATCGTGAAGAACTCCTGACCGATCTTGTCGCTCAGCACCTCCGCCTCGACCTGGCCCGCATACTGCTGCGCGACCATCTTGAGCGGCACCTTGCCCGGGCGGAAGCCCGGCATGCGCACGTTCTTCGCGAGTTTCTGAATACGGGCGTCGATCTCCTTCTGCACGACATCCTTCGGCAGGGAGATCGTCACGCGGCGTTCGAGCTTGCCGAGGTTTTCAACAACGTTAGCCATGGCTTCAATCGTCCTAAAATTATTCGAGCGAATCGGTTTTTCCTTGCCGTGCCAGCCTTGCGACGGACGCGCTGTCGCGCACCGTCCGTTCGCTCGTGCGAGCGCATCGGGCGCAGGCCGCGCTGGCGGCTCGCTCAGCCCCGCGTGCGACTCCCGCGTGCAACTTTCCGCATGCGACTCGTTCGGCGGCTTGGAGCAACGGCTTTGGCCGGAAGAATCGACTATTCTAGCAAACTATTTTCCTCTCACCGCGAGTTCAGGCGGTGGCGCGCCGCAGCATCGCGCACGCGGCGCCCTCCGTGCGATCCCGGACATGCGCGGCGCGGTATCCCGCAGCCGCGGGCCATCGGGTAAGCTCCCTTTTCGATCCCCGCCGGTCCTCGCGCCGCTCGCATGTCCACCGCATCCACCGTGCCCGCCCGCGCGATCCGCCCGTCATCACGAACGACATCCGGAGACACCATGCCGCAGCATTCGCCCGCGCCCGTCGTCGTCATTGCGCCCGACTCGTTCAAGGGGTCGCTATCCGCCGAACAGGTGGCGAACGCGATCGCCGCGGGCGTCGCGCGGGCGCGCCCCGACGCCGTCGTGCGGCGCTGCCCGATGGCGGACGGCGGCGAAGGCACGCTCGACGCGCTCCTCGCGCACGGCAGCACGCGCCGCACGCTGCGCGTGCCCGGCGCGTCGCTCGCGCCGCGCGACGCGGCCGTCGGCCTCATCGACGCGCGCACGGCGATCGTCGAGACGGCGGAAATCGTCGGCATCACCGATCCGGCCGGCATGAGCGCGCCCGTCGCCGCGCGCAGCACGCGGGGCCTGGGCGACGCGATCCGCGCCCTTCTCGACGAAGGCGTACGCACGTTCTACGTCGCGCTCGGCGGCAGCAGCACGAACGACGCCGGCGCAGGCCTGCTCGCCGGCCTCGGGCTGCGCGCGTTCGACGCGCACGGCCGCGAGATCGAGCCGACGCCCGAGCGGCTCGCGCACGTCGCGAGCGTCGACGTCGCCGAGCTCGACGCGCGCCTTGCCGAGACGTCGTTCGTCGCGATGTCCGACGTCGACAATCCGCTCACGGGCGAGCACGGCGCGACCGCCGTGTTCGGCCCGCAAAAGGGCGTGACGCCCGCGCAGGTCGCGCCGCTCGACGCGGCGCTCGACCATTTCGCGACGCTCGTCGAGGCGGCGCTCGACCGCCGTCCCACGGGGACTTCCGCCGGTCGCGCCCGCGATCTGCCCGGCGCCGGCGCGGCGGGCGGGCTCGGCTTCGCGCTGCACGTGCTCGGCGCGCGCTTCGAGCCGGGCGCCGATGTCGTCGCGCGGCAGATCGGCCTCGACGCGGCGCTCGCGGGCGCGAACTGGATGATCACGGGCGAAGGCCGCTCGGATGCGCAGACGCTGCACGGCAAGGCGCCGTTCGTCGCGTGCCGGCACGCGCGCGCGGCAGGCGTGCCAGCGACGCTGCTGTCGGGCGCGGTCGATGCGGCGGCGCTGCCGCAATTGTCTGGTCATTTCGACGGCTGCTTCTCGCCTGCGCCCGGCCCGATCACGCTCGACGTCGCGCTGCGCGACGCCGCGCGCCTGCTCGAGAACGAGGCCGAGCAACTGACGCGGCTGCGCTACGGCCGGGTCTGACACGCTCGGCACGTGCGGCCCGCGCGGGCGGCACCGTTGACCGCACGCCGCGATGCGGCAACAATCGGGCCCGCACCCCTCATTCAGGACACGACATGACAGGCAGCAAAGTCGGGCTCGACCAGTTCATGACCTACCGGATGCACGTGCTGAACAAGCTCTCCGACCGCGGCATCGGCGATCTGTATCAGACGAAGCTCGGCGTATCGCTGCCCGAGGCGCGGATCATCGCGTCGGTCGGCGCGTTCGGGCCGTTCTCGATCATGGAGCTCGCGCGGCGCGCGAACCTCGACAAGAGTCAGGCGAGCCGCGCGGCCGAGGCGCTGATCCGGCGCGGGCTCGTCAAGCGCAGCCCGAGCGACGCCGACGGACGCGTCGTGCTGATCGCGCTCACGCCGGCGGGCGCCGCGCTCAACCGGAAAATCATGCCGATCGCGCAAAAGTGGAACGCCTTGCTGCTCGATTGCCTGAGCGAAAGCGAGAAAGCCGCATTCAGCCGCGCGCTCGACAAGATCATCGCCGGCGCGCGGGAACGGGCGGATTGAACGCTCGACGGGCGGGCGGCCGAACCCGCTTGGTACGCGCGGGCGTCGGGTCCGTGAGTCGGGTAGTCGCGGCGGTAACGATTCGTTCGCGTTTTCTGCCGGCTGTTCGCCCACGTCGGAATTCGGAGAATCGGCTGATCGGCTGATCGGCTGATCGGCTGATCGGCTGATCGGCGAGCATCGCGGCTTCGCGTCGACGACACGCGCCCGAGCGTTGCCCGCCCCGCTCGCGCGGATGGACGCAGCGCCGTCGCGCGGCGCCTTCACGAGCCGCCCGCGTCGATCGGCCACCGCCCGCCGCACGACACGTCACAGCCCGGAATTGAACGCACGCTGCCGCAGCAGCCCGAGCACCGCGTCGCAATACGGCGTCGGCACGCAGAGCTTGCGGCCGAGCTCCGGGAACACGCCCAGAATCGGCCCGATCTCGAGCGGCCGCCCCGTCTCCAGATCCTGCAGCATCGACGTCTTGAACGCGCCGAGCTGGCGCGTCACCGCGATCCGCTCCGGACCGCTCATCCCGGCCGACAACCCGAGCCGCGCACCGATCGCGTCGGCCTCCTCCATCATCCGCAGCGCGAGCTCGTGCGTATGCGGATCGTCGAGCAGGCGATCCGCCGCCGAGCCCGTCAGCGCGCTCAGCGGATTCATGTTCATGTTGCCCCAGAGCTTCGCCCAGATGTCGGTGCGAATGTCGGCCGAGCGCTCGACGTCGAAGCCGCCCGCCGCGAGCGCGTCGGCGACGTGCGCGGTCGGATCGCGCAGTTCGGGCCGCGGCGCGCCGACGATCAGCCGGTTGCCGCGCCCGCGCACGACGACGCCCGGCTCGCGCGTCGCCGACGAAAGATGGACGACGCAACCGACCGAGCGCGCAGGCGGCAGCGCCGCGGCCGTCGCGCCGCCCGGGTCGACCGCGTCGAGCACGACGCCGTCGAGCGGCCCGCCGAAGCCGTCGAAAAACCACCACGGCAGGCCGTTCATTGCGGCGACGATGATCGTCCGCGGCCCGACGAGCGGCGCGAGGCGCGCGGCGACGCCGGGCAGCGCCTGCGCCTTCAGCGCGACGACGATGTAATCCTGCACGCCGAGCGCGTGCGCGTCGTCGCTCGCGCGCAACGCGACCGCCGCCTCTTCGCCCGACCTGCCCGCCTCGCCGACGATCCGCAGCCCGCGCTCGCGCAACGCGTCGAGCGTCGCGCCACGCGCGAAGGCGCTCACGTCCCAGCCCGCGCGCGCCAACGCCGCCGCGAACAATCCGCCGATCGCGCCGATCCCGACGATCGCCGCGCGCACCGGTGCTCGATCCATATGCATGCCTCCTCGTTCGATGAAGCGACGAGCATAGAGCCGAATAGTTGCGGTCACAACCATTTCGCGGGGCGATGCCAGGCTCGGATCGCGCGTCACCCGCCGCCGTCGCGCTCCGCGCCGATTCCTTCAGCAGCGCGATCGATCTCGCCGAGCACGCCCGAGATCTGGCTCTTGTCGTGCATCCCGAGCTTGCGATACGCGCAGCGCAGATAATGGCGCACGGTAGCGGGCGCGATCTCCATCTGCTGCGCGACTTCCTTGTGCGAGCGCCCTTCGCCGTAATAGCGGATCGCCGCGAGCTCGCGCGGGCTCAGGCGGTCGAGCAGCGAGCGAGGCCGCACCTCCAGCTGGAACAATCCGGCGACGGGCATGCAGCGCATTCGCAGCGCATCGCCCGAGTACGCCTGCGACGCATGGCGGCGCATGTGATCGACGAGCGCCGGCGGCAGCCGCGAGCCGCTCCAGTCGGGCCACTCGGTTCGCAGCACCGCGCCGAAGCCGGCGTCCGCGTGATGCAGTACGCCGAAGTTGTCGCAGATCGCGCGCACCGTCGACGCGGCCGCCTCGCTGCGCAAGCGGCTCAATTGCGCGGCGCGATTGATCGTCAATGCGGCCGCGAGGTGTGGAATGACGTCTTCGTAGCGGCGCGCGTCGTCTTCGGTAAACTGACGATTCAAGCCCTGCCGGTAGATCGACATGAACGTCGTGAGTCCGAAACGACGGTCGAGCGTGCACACGCACATGAGCTGAGCAAGCCCGTACTTGACGCACCAGTCGCGAAACCGGCCGTCGAGTCCCGGTTCGACGACCGACAGGATCGCCGCCTGGCCGTACGCGCCATGCAAGGTGCGATGCGCGAGCGGATCGCAATCGCGCACGCGCTTCCAGTCGGTGAAGAACTCGTGCGGCAGCCGGTACAGATAGCTGTTGTGCATCACGGGGCCGGTCGGCGTGTGGTTCGCGACGCCCGTCCATCCGGCGTCGAACGGCAGATAGCGCGACAGCAGCTGGAAGAACCGGCATTCGAATTCGCCGATCGACGCGCGGCTCGCAACCGCATACAGGTCGAGCAGGAACAGGCTCAGCTCGCGAGACGCCGCGCCCGGCGTCTGCGTGACGCCGTCGAAGTCGCGCCTGCGCAGCGCAAGCGGCGGCCACGCGGCGGCGTCGAGCACGATTGCCGCCGGCACGTCGCGCAGCGCATCGATGTCCTGCCGGATTCCCGCTCTGATCGCCACCACTGACCGCTCCCTTGCCCGCCCGTATCGCCGGCCTTGCGCGCTTCGATGAGCGATCGATTATAGCCGTCGGTCTTTTTTGAAAACCGCCCGCGCACGACCGCGCGAATGCCCCATCCATTTGAACGGTATCGGTGCGCTGCTGCGCCGCAGCATCCGCGCCGCCGCCCCGGGACCGCGCATACGCACCGGCGCGACGGCATTCAGGACGCCTCGAGGGTTTCCCGCACCGTTCATCTGAACGGCTTTGCAGCGGCATCGCTGCTACCGACACTGCGGATGCCTCCCACAAAAACGATCACCCGGTTTGGAGAAACGAAGCGATGAGGACGTTCAGGCACACACGCAGACGACGCGCGCTCGCGGCAACCGCGACGCTCGCCGCGCTATCCGGGTCGACGCATGCCCAGTCGACGCTCACGCTGTACGGCGTCGCCGATGCCGGCATGCAATATCTGTCGCATGCCGACGGCCAAAAAGGCGCATGGCGGCTGCAGAATTACGGAATCCTACCGTCCCAGATCGGCCTGAAAGGCGAAGAGGATCTCGGCGGCGGCTGGCGCGCGCGCTTCAAGCTCGAGCAAGGCATCAACCTGAACGACGGTACGGCGACGGTGCCGGGCTACGCGTTCTTTCGCGGTGCGTACGTCGGCATCGGCGGCCCGGTCGGCACCGTCACGCTCGGCCGTCAGTTCAGCACGCTGTTCGACAAGACACTCTTCTACGACCCGCTCTGGTACGCGGCGTACAGCGGCCAGGGCGTCCTCGTGCCGCCGTCGGCGAACTTCATCGACAACTCGATCAAGTACCAGTCGGCGACGTTCGCGGGCTTCGACGTCGAGGCGCTCGCCGCGACGGGCGGCATCGCCGGCAACACGCGCGCCGGCCGCGTGCTCGAACTCGGCGGACAGTTCACGAGCAACGGGCTGTCGGCGAGCGCCGTCGTGCATCAATCGCACGGCACGCTCGACGCCGGCGTCGACCGCTCCGCGCAGCGGCGCGAGATCGGCACGTTCGCCGCGCACTATGCGTTCGCGTCGCTGCCGCTCATCGTCTATGCGGGCGTCGAGCGCCTGACGGGCGATCTCGATCCCGCGCGCACGATCGTCTGGGGCGGCGCGCGCTATCAGACGAGCGGACGCCTCGGCTTCGCGGGCGGCGTCTATCACACCGATTCGCCGACGCCGCAGATCGGCCACCCGACGCTCTTCATCTCGAGCACGACCTATTCGCTGTCGAAGCGCACCGTCGCATACCTGAATCTCGGCCACGCGAAGAACAGCGGCCGGAGCGCGCAGACCGTCTACGAATACGACCCGACGCCGCTCGCCGGCACATCGCAGTGCGGCGCGATGCTCGGCATGTACCACGTTTTCTGAATCGAGCCTTCGAGATCACGACCATGAAAACACTGCTACAAGATTCCACGCTGCCGTCTGCGACACCGTCCGACGACGCGCCCGATTTCACGAGCGGCACGCTCGCCGCGCTCGTCGCGTTCGCTGCGATCACGCCGCTCCTGCTGCTCGTCGCACCCGTCGTCGCCGGGCAGCTCGGCGTGCAGCTCGGACTATCGGCGTCGCAGATCGGCACGTACTTCTTCGTCGAGCTGGGCGCGTTCAGCCTCGCGACGCTGCCGTCGTATCTGTGGCTCGGGCGCATCGACGCGCGGCGCGTCGCGTGGTGCGCGACCGCCGCGTTCTGCGTCGGCAATCTCGCGACTGCCGTGACGATGCCGGACTTCGTCCCGCTCCTCGCGCTGCGCGCGGTAACGGCGCTCGGCGGCGGCACGCTGATGGTGCTCTGCATGACGAGCGCCGCGGCGAGCGGCAATAGCGATCGCGTCTACGGGCTCTGGGTCGTCGGCCAGTTGATCGCGGGCGCGGCCGGTCTCTTTCTGCTGCCGCATCTGTTCGATGCAGTCGGATTGCGCGCGCTGTATGCAGTGCTCGCCGCGCTCGCGCTGTGCGCGGCGCCGCTCGCGAACCGCTTTCCGGCCGTGCCGCGCGCGCGTCCCCGGCGCGCCCGCGGCGCACGTCCGGATGCGTCGCGCGCACCGACCGCGCTCGCGATCGGCGGCGTGCTGACGTTCTATCTCGCGATCGGCGGCGTGTGGACCTTCGCGAACAAGGCCGCGGCCGCGGTCGGCTTCGACGCGCAGGCGAGCGGCACTGTGCTCGCGATCGCGAGCCTGATGGGGATCGCGGGCGCCGCGCTCGCGTCGTACCTAGGCGGCCGCGCCGCGCGGCGCGCGATGCTCTACGTCGGATACGGCATCCTCGCCGCATCGCTCGTCATGCTCGCGGCGATGCCCAACGCATCCGGCTACACGACGGCGATCTTCAGCTTCAAGTTTGCGTGGACGTTCGTCCTGCCGTTCATTCTCGCGAGCGTCGCGGCTGTCGATACGACGGGACGCCTGATCGCGACGCTCAATCTTGTGATCGGCGCGGGGCTCGCCGCCGGACCGCTCGTCGCCGGGCTGCTGCTCGACGGCGGCGGCACGCTGCGCGCGCTGTTTACGATCGCCGCAATCGTGTCCGTCGTCTCGCTCGCGGCGCTGCTGCGCGTCGAGCGCGGCGCGCATTGACGCCGCATGTCGTTTCCTCCCTTCCTTCATCGCTTCAGCTCATCGCAATGAAAAAAACCGCTTTCTTCACCGACGAACGCACTTTCTGGCACACGGGCGGCGCGCACGCGCTGTTCTTTCCGGTCGGCGGCTGGGTGCAGCCGCCGTCGAGCGCGGGCTATGCGGAATCGCCCGACTCGAAGCGGCGACTGCTGTCGCTCGTGCACGCATCGGGGCTCGCCGCACGTCTCGACATGCAAAGCGCGCCCGCGGCAACCGACGCCGATCTGCTGCGCATTCATCCCGCGCATTACCTCGAAGTGTTCAAGCGCGCGAGCGACGCGGGCGGCGGCGAGCTCGGCGAGCTCGCGCCGTTCGGCAAGGGCAGCTACGAAATCGCGGCGCTGTCGGCGGGGCTTGCGCTCGCCGCCGTCGACGCCGTGCTCGCCGAGCGCGCGGCAAACGCATTCTCGCTGTCGCGCCCGCCCGGCCACCATTGCCTGCGCGACAAGCCGATGGGCTTTTGCCTCTTCGCGAACATTCCGATCGCACTCGAGGCCGCGCGCGCGACGCACCGGGTCGAGCGCGTCGCCGTGATCGACTGGGACGTGCATCACGGCAACGGCACGCAGGCGATCTACTATGACGATCCGCACACGCTGACGATCTCGCTGCATCAGGACCGCTGCTTTCCGCCCGGCTACAGCGGCGCCGACGAGCGCGGCGCGGGCGCGGGCGTCGGCGCGAACGTCAACGTTCCGCTGCTCGCGGGCGCGGGCGACGATGCGTACCGCTACACGTTCGAGCGGATCGTGCTGCCCGCGCTCGACGCGTTCAAGCCGGAGCTCATCGTCGTCGCGAGCGGGCTCGACGCGAACGCGGTCGACCCGCTCGCGCGAATGCAATTGCACAGCGACAGCTACCGGTTCATGACGCATGCGGTGAAGGAAGCCGCGCAGCGGCACTGCGGCGGGCGGCTCGTCGTCGTTCACGAAGGCGGTTATTCGGAGGCCTATGTACCGTTTTGCGGACATGCGATCGTCGAGGCGCTGTCGGACATGCGCACCGACGTCGCCGATCCGATGCTCGAGCTCGCGATCGCGCAGCAGCCCGGCGAACGCTTCAACGCGTTTCAGCGGCAATTGATCGACGAGATGGCGACGCGCTTCGGCTACTGACGAAACGAAACCAGACGAAACGATGCGGCGCCGCGCGGCGCCGCGCCTCTTCATTCGACGTCACAAAGTTCTCGGCGAAGCGGCGAAAAATCGCGCCGATGCCGTTACACTCTCGTCCTCCTCAGTTTCGAGCGTCCAAGAATCACATGCAGTTGCAAAAGCGGCTCGCCGCCGCGTGTCTCGCCGCCGTTTTCCTGTCTGCTGCGCCGCCCGCCGTCAGCAAGACGAATTCCGAATCGCTGCTTACCCGCCTCTTCGACCTGATCGCCGACGCACTGCCGTCGCCCGCGAAGGAGGCGCCCGCCGGGCAGGTCGTCGAAGCCGCGTTTTCGCCCGACGGCGGCGCCGAGGCGCTCGTGTTGAAGGTGATCGGCGCGTCGCGCGCGTCGATCCGCCTCGCGGGCTATTCGTTCACGTCGCCGAAAGTCGTGCGGGCGCTGCTCGACGCGCATCGCCGCGGCGTCGACGTCGCGCTCGTCGTCGACAACGACGGCAATCGCTCGAAGGCGTCGAAGCAGGCGCTCAACCTGCTCGTCAACGCGAAGGTGCCGACGCGCACGATCGACCGCTATGCGATCCATCACGACAAATACATCGTCGTCGACGGCCGCCATGTCGAGACGGGCTCGTTCAACTACAGCGCAGCCGCGGCCGCGCGAAATTCGGAGAACGTGCTCGTCGTCTGGAACAATCCGGCGCTCGCCGCGCAATACCTGAAGCATTGGCAGAACCGGTTCGATCAGGGGGCCGACTATCGGTCGACTTATTGATCGGTTGTTCGTGCGGGCGAGCCGCATGCGCAGCGGCAGCGGAAGCAGAAAGCCCGGCGGCCGCTCGAACATGCGATCGCCGAGCAATGCATTCGCCAAGCGATACGTTCTCCGCGTGCAATTCCAGCCCCGCGGCGACTCGGCAGCGCACGGCGAATGGCGCCCGGCGAACTGCCGCCGCGAATCAGACGTCCGTCCACCGGTCGCGGCCTGCCCGCGATACGTCCCTTCGCGATCGATCAGATTCCAGACGGTGACATCCTCGATCCAGAAGCGCCGTCCCGACTTCGAAATCCGCAAGCCGCGATAGCCGGTCGCGAAGCCTCGCGTGCGCACCGACTCGAGCAGCCTCGCGCGCTCGTCGCGATTCGGGTGCTCCGCGGACAGATCTGCATACCTATGTGGATTCAACCCTGCCGAGCCTCCAATCCGCTGCGCGTTGACAACACCGCCCACGCATCCTCACGCATGAAGCGGTTCACCGACATTACCGCACCATCGCCTCTCACCGTGTGAAACCATCCAGCTGGCAAAATGAGCAACTCACCGGGGTGTAATTCACACTCGATCGATTTTGCTCGCTTTGCGAGTGGAAACTTCGTCAGATCTGGCCGAAATGGATCAAATCTCGCAATCTGGAACATATTGAAGCAGGCGCCTGGATATAGATATTCTGCGTCGTCCGGTCTGTATAGTACGAATCTCTTTGAGCCTATTACTTGGCCAATAAATGCATGTAAAAAAACACGATGCAAGCGAGTGCATGCGCTGAAATCCCGGCGCCCCATCCATAATTGCGGCCGCGTAAAACATTTTCGGTTCAGCAACGGGAACTCGAACATTTCATGCATGGGCCCGGGCAGTAAGCACCCGCCGCTGTAGACGCCGGACGCGTCGCCATCCAAAGTGGCATCGATCAACGCCCCCAAGGTCGACAGGCCCAGCGTGGCCCCAAGAATATCGGCATCCAGTCCAGCGAGCTGGCAGGTCGCCAAACCTTTGCTGGAGTTCGTCGAACGTCGTCCGCCAGCCCGAAGCATTGAGCATCGCCGTTAGAATCACCGGCGTCCCTCCATGCAATATCTGCATCAATTGCCTTGCATCGATGGTTGCCATTCGATGCACTTCGGTCTCGGGCGAAGCCAGATTTGTCACCTGCAAAGTCAGATCGCGCAAGCGGGTCCGGCCGCTATCCGCTTCCGGCTGCGCAGCATGAGCGATGAGAGAAACCAAAGCGCGATTCCCAGTCACCTTGACGGTATCCTCCAAGGTTGCGTATGGCTGCCCGATCAGCATACGAAATACTGCGGCGGACATTTCGACCACAGCGTCCGGCGCTTCGCACACGCCATCAAGAAATCTGATGTTTTCTGAAATATCCGCATAAAATTTTCCATCGGCTTCGTCGGACACGATGAATTGCACGATACCACCCTGATACCCCGGCAAAAAATTCCGGCTGATATGTCGACAAATAATTGATTTGAGGTTGCAAAATAATTCCATTTTTGTCGATTGATTTAAATATATGGAGCGCTGGCCGCGCGCAAAGCGTGACGCACGAGTGTACGCATCGGCGAAAGGCCGGAATACAAAGTGCGCCATATGGCAAGCCGGCCGCGCAGTCTTTCGCAAGATCAGCATGCGCAGCGCAAGCGCTTCGAATTCACCCTATGAGAACGATGGTCAATCGGGATGAACATCGACTCAAATCAAAACTCACTTCGATTCGCGCGCGTTTTCCTCAAGCGCGCGCCTCAGGCTCAACGGACGCATGTCTATCCACGTCTTTTCGATGTAATCGAGACATACCGCTTTCTTGCCACTCACGCCCACTGTTTTCCAGCCATCCGGCACTGCCTTGCAAACCGGCCAGATCGAATACTGTTCTTCATGATTGATGACAACGTTAATTCGGTATCTTCATGATCCCAACTCATTTTTCATTCTCCTTGACAAAGCTAATTTGCATATCTTTCATATGCACGATTGTGTCGGCCACACCGAAATAGTCACTGTCATGCGTCACAACGATGACCAGTTTCTTCATCGCCGCCAGTTCGGGCAGGAACCGTCGATAGAACAATTCCCGACGGCTCTTGTCTTGATCCGCAGCCCATTCATCGAAAATACAAACCGGCTTATCGTCGGCCGGCAGATTGACCAGCGCCAGCCGCTTTCGCTGCCCCTGGGAAAGGCGCGGAGCCGATTGCCAGCCGCCCGCCGCGGACAATTTGTCCTCGAGCCCAAGCAGCTGAATCCATTGGCTCAACATCGGGCTTCGTGCCGAACCGGCCGTCTCAAAGGGCATGACAAAAAAATCGCTATGGATCGCGCTGACGCACCGCCGCAGCATCAAGGCCGCATCCAGGCCGAGCGCGACATCGTTCAGCAGCACAGATCCTTCGTTCGCCGCATAAAGCCCCGATAACAATTTCGCCAGCGTCGTCTTGCCCGAGCCATTGCCGCCTGTGACGAACACGATTTTTCCGGCGGTCAACTGCAAATCGATCGGGCCGATCGATACAGGCTGCTCATTCGCGTCGACGGGTGAAGTTGACCCGCAAAAACGGACACCTATTCTTGTTGGAGAGGAGGTGCCGTCATGGGCAAGCATCGGAAAGCGTACCCGGCGGAGTTCCGGGCGCAGATGGTGGAGCGAGTGAAGGCAGGACGTACGCCGGAGGAATTGGCGCGCGAGTTCGAGCCGACGGCGCAGAGCATCATCAACTGGGTCGCGCAGGCCGATCGTGATTCGGGCGTGCGCCAGGATGGACTGACGACGGCCGGGCGGCAGGAATTGACTCGGCTGCGTCGTAAGGTGCGCCAACTCGAGATGGAGCGCGACATACTCTCTCACGCGGCTGCCTGGTTCGCCCGGGAGACGGGGGCCGTACCGCCGAAGGGTACGGATTCATGAAGGCGAACCGGGCCCGCTGGCCCATTGCCACGATGGCGCGGCTGCTGCGAGTCTCCACCAGCAGCGACTATGCGTGGCTCGTGCGAGAGCCGTCGAAGCAGGCATGCAGCGATGCGCAGTTGCTCTCGCGTATTCGCACGCTGCACACGAGCTCGCGCGGCACCTATGGCGCGCCGCGTATCCATGCTCAGCTCAAACGCGAAGGCGCACATGTCGGGCGCAAGCGAGTCGCGCGGCTCATGCGTCTGGCGGGCCTGTGCGGGGCCAGTCGCAGGCAATGGATGCACTACGCGCCTACGCGCGGGAGCACGGCGTGCCCCTGATCTGGTGCGTCGCCACTTCAGCGCCGCAGCGCCGAACGTGCTGTGGGTGGCCGACGCCACCTACATTCCGACCAGCGAGGGATTCCTGTATCTGGCCGTCGTGCTCGATGTGTTCAGCCGCCGCATCGCAGGCTGGGCAATGTCCAATCATCTGTACACGGAACTGATGCTGCGTGCGCTCGATATGGCGCTCGCGCAACGTCGCACTCGCGGAGTCATTCTGCATTCCGATCAGGGCTGCCAATATACGTCCAGGCGCTGTCGCGAGGCCGGCGTGCAGCCTTCGATGGGCACCGCTGGCGACTGCTACGACAACGCGATGTATGAATCCTTCTTCGGCACGCTCGAATCGGAAATACTCATGCGCGAGCACTTCGAGACGCACGAACAGGCGCGCGCGTCTGTTCTGGTTCCTCGAGGGCTGGTACAACCTGCGCCGTCTACACAGCAGCATCGGCTACCGTTCACCGCTCGAATTCGAAGACGAGCACACGAAAAATAAAAACGCGTCCCCGTGCGGGTTGCCCATCGCCGGGCAGCGTCGTGGTCGTGATAGGCGACCCGCCGCCCGCCCGTGGACAACCCGCGACTTACCTGCTTAACGGAGGTTAAATCGCCATATCGATTGCTACTGCACATCTGTCCGTCAAAGCGGGGCAACTTCAGACCTCGGGCGCGTCCAGCGCCTACTCAGCACCGCGTTCGCCGGCGAGCACGCTGTAACCCTCGCGTCCTCCCCACGCCCCTTTTCCGGGGCGCAGTCCCTGGCCCATCCGGACCGGATATCTGGTAGCCTTTACCAGAGGCAAAAAGGCCACGCACCTTGCGGTACGTGGCCTTCATCTTTGGTGGTGCGTGAGGTCGGACTCGAACCGACACAGGATTTCTCCCGTCAGGACCTAAACCTGGTGCGTCTACCAATTTCGCCACTCACGCACGCGAAAAATGCTGCGCCGAACAGGCTTGCGCGTCGCTGTCGCGACCGCCCGAAAAGCGCGAGCGCAAGATTTTAACCGATCTCCCTCCGCTTGTCTCTAGCGGCCGACCTCTCCCTTGCCGCGATGCTAAAATTCGTTGATGTCTCCGCGAGGCGGCCGCGACGTCGTGCCGTCGAACGGCCCCGCACCCGTCCGAGCCGATCTCGCCCCACTCGTTCCTGTCCCCGTGAATTTCGACGAATACTGCCAGCAGAAAGCCGCAGCGCCCGGCTCCAGCATCTACTATGCGCTGCGCCAGGCGCCGCTCGCGCGCCAGCCGCTCGTCGCCGCGCTCTTCGCGCTGCGACGCGAGCTCGAACAGACGGTGAAGGAAGTCAGCGATCCGACCATCGGCCACACAAAGCTCGCCTGGTGGCAAAAGGAACTCGCCGCGCTCGCGGCCGGCAATCCGTCGCACCCGGTATCGCAGGCGCTCGCCGCGCACCATCCTGACATTGCACGCGAAGTCGACGCGCTTCAGACGCTCGTCGCCGGCTACGGGATGGATCTCGAGCAGGCGCGCTATCTGGACTTCGCGAACCTGCGCCGCTACGTCGACCATACGGGCGGCACGTTCGCGGGGCTCGTCGCGCGCGCGAGCGCGAGTCGGCCGGCCGCGGACGACGCGCGCTGGGCGCAGCCGCTCGGGCACGCGCTGACGCTCGCGCAATTCGTACAGGATTTGGGGCAGGACGCGCGCCACGGCCGCATCTACATTCCGATCGACGAACTGCAGCGCTACGGCGTGACGGCGGCCGACCTCCTCAACCGCCGCTACAGCCCCGCATACACCGAGTTGATGCGTTTCCAGGCGTCGCGTGCGCGCGATGCGCTCAACACGTCGCTGTCCGGCATCCCCGCCGACGAGCGTCGCGCGCAGCGCACGCTGCGCGCGCTCGGCGCGCTCGCGCTCGCGGTGCTCAACGAGATCGAGCGCGACGGCTTCCAGGTGCTGCACCAGCGGCTCGCGCTCACGCCGATCCGCAAGCTGTGGATCGCATGGCGCGCCGCGCGGCGCCGCTGACGCGCGCCGCCCGTCACGCGCGCAACAACGGCAACGGCTCGAAGCGCTGCTGCAGGACGCTCGTCGCATCGAGCCCCCACCACGGACCGAGCACCATCGCGTAGAGCTGACGAAAGTCGACCGCGACGGGCAGGTTGCCGTTGCCATCGAGCCGCGCGAGCGCGGGCGGCGCGCCGTACAGGCCGCCGCGCACGCGCCCGCCCATCACGAAATGCGGCGCGGCCGTGCCGTGATCGGTGCCGTTGCTCTGATTCTCCCGCGCGCGCCGGCCGAACTCCGCATACGTCATCACGAGCGTGTCGTTCCAGCGCCCGAGCTCGGTCAATGCCGAGCGCATCGCGACGAGCCCTTCCGCCAGTTGCTTCAGCAATCCCGCCTGCTGGCCGGGCTGGTTCTGGTGCGTGTCGAAGCCGCTCAGCGTAAGGCGCAGCACCGCGACGCCCTGCCCCGGCATCGGCGCGCGCTGCGGCGTGTCGCACGCGGCGAGCACCTGCATCGCGGTCTTCACCGACGTGCCGAACGGCCCGGCCGGAAACGCGGTCGCGAGCGCGGGCGCGCCCGCGTGCGGACGCAGCCGGTCGGCCGCCTTGACGATATCGTTCTCCACGTCGATCACGTGGGCGAGCGCGGGATTGCGTTCGCGCAGCGACACGGGCTGCACGAGCCGCGCCTCGCGGATGAACTGCGTGGGATTGACGAGCGCGATCGCGCGCGCGCCGTTCGCGAGCGGCCCCATCTCCGCGCTGCCGAGCACGACGCCGTCGGCGGCAAAGCCGGGCGGCACGCTCGCCTGCGCGAACGCGCGCGTGAGCCAGCCTTCGCGCAGATACTGATCGGCGCGCGACGCGGTATCCCAGATCTCGATCGAGCGGAAATGCGACAGATTCGGCTGCGGATAGCCGACGCCGTCGACGATCGCCAGCCGCTCATCGCGCCAGATCGGCACGAGCGGCGCGAGGGCCGGATGCAGCGCGCTGCGCTCGTCGAGCTGCACGACCTGCTCGCGCTTGACGCCGATCGTCGGACGCAGCGTGCGGTATAGCGAATCCGCATACGGGATCACCGTGTTGAGCCCGTCGTTGCCGCCCTTCAGCTCGACGAGAATCAGCAGGTTCGAATAGCTCGCGGCGCCCGATGCACGCGCAAACGCGCCGTGCACGGCAGACGCCGCGCCGGCCGCCGTAGCCGCGAACGCGTGCGGCATCGAGAGCGATGCACCCGCGGCCCCGGCGAGACTCGCCAAGGCCAGAAAATCCCGTCGTTTCATCCTGCTTTCCTCGTTCTGCGTTCGACGCGCCCCGCAGTTCGCCGCGTCGCGCGGCATCGCCTCGTCGTCGTTTTCATGTTCGCTACTTCAGTTGATATGCTGGGTCCATTAGCAACGCCTGCAAATACGCGCTGCTCGTCGCGCCGGCCTCGATCGCCGCGACGGGCGAAATCGGCAACACCGCGTGCTGCATCTGCAGCTCCGTCGACAGGTCCGGCTGCGCCTGCGGCTTCGTCCGATACGCGGCGAGCCACGCGTCGAGATCGAAGCGCATTCCTCGACGCATCGGCGCCAGCTTGCCTGCCATGTCGTGGGAACCGGGCGCCGCGCGCATGCCGGGCGCCTCCGTCGCGCGCATCATCTGCTCGACGAATTGCTTGCGCGCAAGCAGCGTCGAGCTGTTGATCCAGATCGCGCCGCCCGGCCAGCCCTTCACGTTCGGCGGGTAGAACAGGTTCTGGCCGAGCGTGCGCAGCGTGTTCGCGAGCGGCGCGGCATCGCCATAGCCGACGTCGAAGAGCCGCACGGTGCCGGCCACGAACTCCGCCGGCGACTTGACGAGCACGCCACGATTGCGATCGGCCCAGAACGCATCCGACGACAGCAGCCCCGCGAGCGCCGCCTTGATGGCGTAGCCGCTCTGCCTGAATCGCGCGGCGACGTGCTCGACGACGTCGGAATCGGGCGTATCGGAGATGAATTCGCGCCACAGCTTCGCAACGACGAAGCGCGCGGTTTCGGGACGGGCGAGCAGGATGTCGAGCACCGCGTCGCCGTCGAAGCGCCCGGCTTCGCCGAGCACGGTCTTCACGCCGTCGTCGTGAACGTTCGGCCGGAACGCGTACGCGAGCGTATCGGGATCGAGCCCCCAGCCGGTGTACGCGCGCGCGGCCTCGGACACGTCGCGCTGCGTATAGTGGCCTTCGCCGAGCGTGAAAAGTTCCATCACTTCGCGCGCGAAGTTCTCGTTCGGCCGCCCCTTGCGATTGCTCGCGCCGTCGAGATACTGCAGCATCGCCGGATCTTTCGCGACGCCGTGCAGCATCGCGCCGAAGTTGCCGAGCGCATCGGCGCGCAGCAGCGCGTTTTGCGCCGCAATCGTTTGCGGAAACGGTACCTTGTCCTGGCCGGACGTGAAGTGGTTGTGCCAGAAGAGCGTCATCCGCTCGGTGAGCGGCGACGGCGTCACGAGCATCTCGCGCACCCACCACGCGCGCAACTCGTCGTAGCGGCGGTTGCGCAACTGCTGCTCCGCGCGCCGCTCGTCGGGCGTGAACGCGGCGCGCGCCGCGCGCGACGGCGGCAACTCGCGCACCCAGTCGGGCGGCGGCGTGACGCTTTGCGTGCGCGTGCCGGCGAGCAATTCGGCGAGCGCTTGCGCGCGCGTCATTCCGACGAAATGCGCGACGTCGCGCGGCGGCGGCGAGAAGCCGGTGCGCGTCAGCAGGAAGCGCGCGTCGTCCGCGTCGAGAAGCGTCTGCAACGAGGCCGGCATCCGGTCCGCCTTCGCCGGGGCCCGCCCGGCCGTGCTCGAATCGCTCATCGTCGACCGTTCTCCGAAAGAGGAAAACCACGACAGCTCGCACGGCGCGCGACCGTCGGTAATGGCGATTCAACGGCTCGCGACGATGCGCAGTTGACGATCGAATTGATACGGAATTTTTCAGGGCGGCCAGCGCCCGGCGACGCGCAGGATTTAACGATTCAACGCTTGTAAAGTTCGCGGACCGCGTCTTCGATGTGCTGGCGCAAGAGATGCCGTTCTTCCGGCGTCATGTGGCCGTCGCGGCGCCGCTGATCGAGATCGGGCGGGACAGCGGCCGAGCGGGAGGGAGGCTCGGCGCGATCGGGCGACGCGGCACGCGCCGGTGCGCCCTTGCCGCGCGGCATCTTGTGCGACGACGCGGCGCCGCGGTCCGGGCGCTGCGCACAGGCGAACTCCGAAGCGAGGAAGCCGACGCATGCGAGCGCCAGCACGAACGCCGTCTTCGTCGGCCGCATCA
Organism: Burkholderia mayonis; assembly: GCF_001523745.2. Lineage (NCBI taxonomy): Bacteria > Pseudomonadati > Pseudomonadota > Betaproteobacteria > Burkholderiales > Burkholderiaceae > Burkholderia > Burkholderia mayonis. Next base: position 1,591,724 of record NZ_CP013386.1, on the reverse strand, counting down.
CTGGCCTCGCCTCTTTCGTCGTTTTGTTCCCTTCGTCACGCGGCAACCGGCTACCTTTGGCACACGTACAAACCCTGCGAGAATCGGGCGTGCAAACCATGTAAATGTTAAGTGGAGGGAGTATCCACCGAATGTCGTCTTCGAGTAAAGGAGTCTGTCGCGACTGTCTTTACTCGGCACAATAGCGCGGGTAAATTTTGTAACTGACTGTAACCCGTCGAAAGCCGCAAGCTCGCGGTTTTTCCTAATCGCGATAAGATGCCACTCATGGAAACGAAAAACCCCTCGAAAATTCTCGTCGTCGACGACGACCCGCGCCTGCGCGATCTGCTGCGCCGCTATCTCGGCGAGCAGGGTTTCAACGTGTACGTCGCCGAGAACGCGACGGCGATGAACAAGCTCTGGGTGCGCGAACGTTTCGATCTACTCGTGCTCGACCTGATGCTGCCGGGCGAGGACGGCCTGTCGATCTGCCGCCGCCTGCGCGGCAGCAACGACCGCACGCCGATCATCATGCTCACCGCGAAGGGCGAGGACGTCGACCGCATCGTCGGCCTCGAGATGGGCGCCGACGACTACCTGCCGAAGCCGTTCAATCCACGCGAGCTCGTCGCACGCATTCACGCGGTGCTGCGCCGCCAGGCGCCCGCCGAACTGCCGGGCGCGCCCTCCGAGACGACCGAGGTGTTCGAGTTCGGCGAGTTCTCGCTGAACCTCGCGACGCGCACGCTCACGAAATCCGGCCAGGAGATTCCGCTCACGACGGGCGAATTCTCGGTGCTGAAAGTGTTCGCGCGCCATCCGCGCCAGCCGCTGTCGCGTGAAAAGCTGATGGAGCTCGCGCGCGGCCGCGAGTACGAAGTGTTCGACCGCAGCCTCGACGTGCAGATCTCGCGCCTGCGCAAGCTGATCGAGCCGGATCCGGGCAGCCCGCGCTTCATCCAGACGGTGTGGGGTCTCGGCTACGTGTTCATCCCCGACGGTGCGGCCTGATTTCTGTTTCGACGCGGCACACGCCTCCGACGCCACGCCTTTGACGCCAGTTAGACAGCCAGTCCTATGCGTATCGACCGGCGCCTTTTGACGCTCGTGTTCGGCGGGCTGTTCTGGCGCACCTTCCTGCTGATCGCACTGTTGATCGCAGTGAGTCTTGCTGCGTGGTTCCAGAGCTTCCGGGTGATCGAGCGCGAGCCGCGCGCGCAGCGCGTCGCGCTGCAGCTCGTCGCGATCGTGAAGCTCACGCGCACGGCCCTCCTCTATTCCGATCCCGACCTGCGCCGCGCGCTGCTGCAGGATCTCGAGAGCAACGAGGGCGTGCGCGTCTATCCGCGCGAAAAGACTGACAAGTTCAAGCTGCAGCCCGACGAGTCGCTGAACCGGCTGATCGAGCACGACATCCGCAGCCGCTTGGGCGACGACACGGTGATCGCGCAATCGGTCAACGACATCGCCGGCGTGTGGATCAGTTTCAAGATCGACGACGACGACTACTGGGTCGCGCTCGACCGCGATCAGCTCGACACCGTCACCGGCCTGCAATGGGCGGGCTGGGGCCTCTTCGCGCTCGCGCTGTCGCTGTTCGGCTCGGCGTTCATCACGAGCCTCGTGAACCAGCCGTTCTCGCGGCTCGCGCTCGCCGCGCGCAAGGTGGGCTCCGGCCAGACGCCGGAGCCGCTGCCCGAGCGCGGGATGGGCGTCGCCGCCGACACCAACCGCAGCTTCAACCAGATGGTGCGCGACCTCGAGCAACTCGAGGCGGACCGCGCGCTGATGCTGGCGGGGATCTCGCACGACCTGCGCACGCCGCTCGCGCGGCTGCGCCTCGAGACCGAGATGAGCCCGTCCGACCAGGCGACAAAGGACGCGATGGTCGACGACATCGAGCAGATGGACCGCATCATCGCCGCGTTCATCGACTACGCGCGCCCCGCGCAGCGCACGCCGGAGCCCGTCGACCTGTCGCACGTCGCGCGCGAGGTCGCCGCGCGGATCGTGAGCGAAGACGGCGTGCAGCTCGACATACGCCTCGCGCCCGCCGCCGTCATCGAGGCGGACGAGACGGACATGCGCCGCGTGATCGGCAATCTCGTCGAGAACGCGCGCAAGTACGGGCAGAGCAGGAAGGACGGCGTCGCGCGCATCCTGCTCGAGACGCGCGTGACGCACGCGCGCGTCGAGCTCGTCGTCGCCGACGAAGGCCCCGGCATCCCCGAGGATCAGTTGCCGCTCGTGATGCGCCCGTTCTACCGCGTCGACACCGCGCGCAGCAAAGCCGACGGCACCGGGCTCGGAATGGCGATCGTGCTGCGCCTCGTCAACCGCTACCGCGGCACGCTGCGGCTGCGCAACCGCACGCCGGACGCCGGCCTCGAAGTCACGCTGGAGTTTCCGAGCGCGAAAGCGCGTGCGGCCGCGTGACGCACGACGAATCCCTCACTCGATGATCGAACCCTATCGGCATCTTTGAAAATTCCTATGAGGTTCGTTAGTTAAAATCTATTGATAGAAAAATTTAATAGAGTTATAGTTTTCCCTATGCTGTCACGGAGACGTTGCAGCGCATCGGTAGCTTGACCGCAGGTAGCCGTTTTTCCCAACTCACACAGGAGCATCCGCATGAAAACCGTGGGCGATAAACTCGAAGCTTTCACCGTTGTAGCCGCGAAGCCGGGCTTCAACAACCATGAAGAAAATGGCCAGTCGGCCTTCGAGACGGTCACCGAAGCGTCGTTCCCGGGCAAGTGGAAGGTCGTCTACTTCTACCCGAAGGACTTCACGTTCGTCTGCCCGACGGAAATCGTCGAATTCGCGAAGCTCACGAAGCAGTTCGAAGAGCGCGACGCCGTCCTGCTCGGCGGTAGCTCGGACAACGAATTCGTCAAGCTCGCATGGCGCCGTGAGCACAAGGATCTCGACAAGCTGAACCACTACTCGTTCGGCGACGTCAAGGGCGAGCTGATCGACCAGCTCGGCGTGCGCGACAAGGAAGCCGGCGTGGCGCTGCGCGCGACGTTCATCGTCGACCCGGACAACACGATCCAGCACGTGTCGGTGAACAACCTGAACGTCGGCCGCAGCCCGGAAGAAATCCTGCGCATTCTCGACGGTCTGCAAACGGACGAACTCTGCCCGTGCAACCGCGCGATCGGCGGCGCGACGCTGTAAGCGTTCGATGCACGAAAGCCCGCAGCGCTGCGTCATGCCTGCGGGCTTTTTTAACGGCCCAATCATAGGAGATATCAATGGAATTCATCGAATCGATTAAGGCTCAGATTCCCGACTACGCGAAGGACATTCGCCTGAACCTCGACGGTACGATCTCGCGCTCGTCGCTCGAAGGCGCCGACGCGGTCGGCGCGGCGCTCGCGGCGGCGTTCGCGGCGAAGAGCACCGTCCTCGTCAACGCGATCCGCGAAGCGGGCGTGCTGTCGCCCGAGGAAATCCACGCGGCGCTGACGGCAGCTGCGCTGATGGGGATGAACAACACCTGGTATCCGTATGTCGAGATGGCCGACGACGGCGACCTGAAGACGCAGCGCGCCGAGCTGCGGATGGGCGCGTATGCGTCGCACGGCGGCGTCGACAAGCGCAAGTTCGAGATGTACGCGCTCGCCGCGTCGATCGTCGGCAAGTGCCACTTCTGCGTGAAGTCGCACTACGCGCTCCTGAAGAACGAACAAGGCATGACCGTCACGCAGCTGCGCGACGTCGGCCGCATCGCGTCGGTGATCAACGCCGCCGCGCAGGTGATCGCCGCCGAAGGCAAGTGAATGCGATGACGGTGCGATGACGGCCGTCGCCGCAACAAAAAACGCCGCGCGCATCCGTCGCGTGGCGTTTTTGTTTGTGCTCGCGCACCAGGTCGGCGGCGCGGCAGGTGCGCGCCGGACCTCCGGGTCGGTCTTTTTTTCGGCGCTTTGCGTCCTTGCGCGCAACGTGGCTCGCCGCATGGCTTGCTTCGTCGCACGTCGGATTACATCGACCGCATGGTTTGAACCGCTTCGAACGCGCCAGGCGTCTACGCCTTTTCGAGCATCTGCGGCGATTCGCCGATTCGGTGATTTCCTTCGCGCCGATCGCTTCCCGGCGCCCCGCCAGCAGCGGGGCCTCGCGCCGCCGTTCAGGCCGCTCGAACCGCCCAAGCCGCCAGGCCGCCCAGCGGTCGATTATGCCGCCGCCTCGCGCACGACGAGCGCCGCCGCCTGCGCCTCGACGCCCTCGCCGCGTCCAAGGTAGCCGAGCTTCTCGTTGGTCTTCGCCTTCACGTTCACGCGATCGAGCGGCAAGCCGAGATCGGCCGCGATGTTCGCGCGCATCGCGTCGATGTGCGGCGCGAGCTTCGGCGCCTGCGCGATGACGGTGCTGTCGACGTTGCGGATCGAAAAGCCCGACTGCGCGACGCGCGCCGCGCATTCGCGCAGCAGCGCGCGGCTGTCGGCGCCCTTGAAGCGCGGATCGGTGTCGGAGAAATGACGGCCGATGTCGCCGAGCGCCGCCGCGCCGAAGAGCGCATCGGTGATCGCGTGCAGCAGCACGTCCGCGTCCGAGTGGCCGAGGAGCCCGCGCTCGTACGGGATCGTCACGCCGCCGATGATGAGCGGCCGCCCGGGAACGAGCTGATGCACGTCGTAGCCTTGTCCGATTCTGAAATCCATGTGATTCGATCCGAGTGTGATGCGATGATGAAAATACGGTTCAGGAAGCGCGCGCCGGATGCGCGAGGATCGCTTCCGCGAGGTCGAAATCCTCCGGATACGTGACCTTGAAGTTGCGCAGGCTGCCCTGCACGACGCGCGGCGCATGGCCCGCCCATTCGATCGCGCTCGCTTCGTCAGTCAGGTCGTGGCCGTCGAGCTGCGCGCGCTGGATCGCGTCGCGCAGCATCCCGATGCGGAACATCTGCGGCGTCTGCGCCTGCCAGAGGCCGGCGCGCGGCTCGGTGCGCTCGATCGCGTCGGTGCCCGCCGGCACGCGCTTCAACGTATCGGCGACCGGCAGCGCGACAATGCCGCCGACGGGATCGTCCTTCAGCGTGCCGATCAGCGTGCGGATCAGCGCAGGCGTGATGCCGGGGCGCGCGGCGTCGTGCACGAGCACCCAGTCGGCGTCCGTCGCGCCGAATTCGGCGAGCTGGATCAGCCCGTTCATCACCGACGCCTGCCGCGACGCGCCGCCGCAGCGCCGCACCGCGAAGCGCAGGCCGGCGAAGCGGCGCGCGTCGAAATGAGAATCGTCGGGCGAGATCACGACGAGCGTCTGCGCGAACTCGCTGCACGCGTCGAACGCGGCGAGCGTGTAGTGCAGCAGCGCGCGTCCGGCGAGCGTGCGGTATTGCTTCGGCAGCGCGGAGCCGGAACGGCTGCCGGTGCCGGCGCACGGAATCAGGGCGAATAGTCGGGAGGTCACGGGAAAAAACGCAGGAAAAGATGAAATCGAAGGACGGATTTTATAATACGTCTTTCGCCGTGATGAGCCGCGCCGAGCTCGTCCCCATCCGGCGTCCGCCAACCAGCCGCTCGTTATGTCAGACAACGCCTCCCCATCGCAGTCCCCCGTCGCGCTCGTCAAAGCGGGCCAGCGCTTCGCGTTCGACGGTGCGCACGGCTCCGCCGACGCGCTCGTCATCGCCCGCTACCTCGCCGTGCATCGCGCGCAGGTGCCGCTTCTCGCCGTGATCTGCGCGAACGCAGTCGACGCGCAGCGGCTCGCGCAAGAGCTCGGCTACTTCGCGCCCGACACGCGCGTGCGCGTGCTTCCCGACTGGGAGACGCTGCCGTACGACACGTTTTCGCCGCACCAGGATCTCGTGTCCGAGCGCCTCGCGACGCTGCACGACCTCGGCGAAGGCCGTTGCGACATCCTGCTCGTGCCCGCGACGACGGCGCTCTACCGGATGCCGCCCGCGTCGTTCATGGCCGCCTATACGTTCGCGTTCACGCAGGGCGAGCGGCTCGACGAGGCGAAGCTGAAGGCGCAGTTGACGCTCGCGGGCTACGAGCACGTGAGCCAGGTCGTGCGGCCCGGCGAATACTGCGTGCGCGGCTCGCTGATCGACCTGTACCCGATGGGCTCGCCGCTGCCGTACCGGATCGACCTGTTCGACGATCAGGTCGACTCGATCCGCGCGTTCGATCCGGACACGCAGCGAAGTCTCTACCCGGTGCGCGACGTGCGCCTCCTGCCCGGCCGCGAGTTCCCGTTCGACGAGGCCGCGCGCACCGCGTTCAGAAGCCGCTGGCGCGAGACGTTCGAAGGCGACCCGAGCCGCGCGCCGATCTACAAGGACATCGGCAACGGCGTGCCGTCGGCCGGGATCGAATACTATCTGCCGCTCTTCTTCGACGAGACGGCGACGCTCTTCCACTATCTGCCCGACGGCGCGCATCTCGTGTTCGCGGGCGATCTCGACGCGGCGATCAAGCGCTTCACGAACGACACGAAGCAGCGCTACGCGTTCCTGTCGCACGACCGCGAGCGGCCGATCCTCGAGCCGCAGCGCCTTTTCCTGTCCGACCAGGATTTCTACGCGTTCGCGAAGCCGTTCGCGCGCATCGCGCTGCCCGCGCAGCCGTCGGGCGGCTGGGCCGCTCCGCTGCCGAGCCTCGCGCTCGACCGCCATTCTGACGCGCCGCTCGCCGCGCTCGCCGCGTATCTCGACACGACGGAAAACCGCGTGCTCTTCACCGTCGAATCGGCAGGCCGCCGCGAGACGATCGCACAACTGTTCGCCGAGCACCGTCTGCGGCCCGCGGGCAGCGACAGCTTCGCCGCGTGGCTCGAAAGCGACGAACGCTTCGCGCTCGGCGTCGCGCCGCTCGCCAACGGCTTCGCGGTGCCGGGCGAAGGCTACGCGATCGTCACCGAGACCGAGCTGTACGGCGCGCTCGGCCGCCGCGCGGGGCGCCGCCGCCAAGAGCAAGCAAGCAACGTCGATGCGATGGTGCGCGACCTGTCCGAGCTGAAGGTCGGCGACCCGGTCGTTCATGCGCAGCACGGCATCGGCCGCTACATGGGCCTCGTGTCGATGGATCTCGGCGAAGGCGACACCGAGTTCCTGCATCTCGAATATGCGGGCGACAGCAAGCTGTACGTGCCCGTCGCGCAACTGCACGTGATCTCGCGCTACAGCGGCGCGGACCCGGACAGCGCGCCGCTGCACGCGCTCGGCTCCGGCCAGTGGGAGCGCGCGAAGCGCCGCGCCGCGCAGCAGATCCGCGACACCGCGGCCGAACTGCTGAACCTGTATGCGCGCCGCGCGGCCCGCGAGGGCCACGCATTCGCGCTCGAGCCGCGCGATTACGTGAAGTTCGCCGAGAGCTTCGGCTTCGAGGAGACGCCCGACCAGGCCGCGGCGATCGCGGCCGTGATCGGCGACATGACGAGCGGCAAGCCGATGGACCGCCTCGTGTGCGGCGACGTCGGCTTCGGCAAGACCGAAGTCGCGCTGCGCGCGGCGTTCATCGCGGTGATGGGCGGCAAGCAGGTCGCGCTCCTGTCGCCGACCACGCTGCTCGCCGAGCAGCACACGCAGACCTTCATCGACCGCTTCGCCGACTGGCCGGTACGGGTCGCCGAGCTGTCGCGCTTCAAGTCGACGAAGGAAGTGAACGCGGCGATCGCGCAGATCAACGAAGGCAGCGTCGACATCGTGATCGGCACGCACAAGCTGCTGTCGTCGGACGTGCAGTTCAAGCGGCTCGGCCTCGTGATCATCGACGAGGAGCACCGCTTCGGCGTGCGCCAGAAGGAAACGCTGAAGGCACTGCGCGCGGAGGTCGACGTGCTGACGCTGACCGCGACGCCGATCCCGCGCACGCTCGGGATGGCGCTCGAGGGGCTGCGCGATTTCTCGGTGATCGCGACCGCGCCGCAGAAGCGGCTCGCGATCAAGACCTTCGTGCGGCGCGAGGAAGAAAGCGTGATCCGCGAGGCGATGCTGCGCGAGCTGAAGCGCGGCGGCCAGGTGTATTTCCTGCACAACGAGGTCGAGACGATCGAGAATCGTCAGGCGATGCTGGAGGCGCTCGTGCCCGAAGCGCGGATCGTGATCGCGCACGGCCAGATGCACGAGCGCGAGCTCGAACGCGTGATGCGCGATTTCGTCGCGCAGCGCGCGAACGTGCTGCTCTGCACGACGATCATCGAGACCGGCATCGACGTGCCGAGCGCGAACACGATCATCATGCACCGCGCGGACAAGTTCGGCCTCGCGCAGCTTCACCAGTTGCGCGGGCGCGTCGGCCGCTCGCATCACCAGGCATACGCGTACCTGCTCGTCCACGATCCGCAGGCGCTGACGAAACAGGCGCAGCGACGGCTCGAAGCGATCCAGCAGATGGAAGAGCTCGGCTCGGGCTTCTATCTCGCGATGCACGATCTCGAGATCCGCGGCACGGGCGAGGTGCTCGGCGACAAGCAGTCGGGCGAGATCCACGAGATCGGCTTCCAGCTCTACACCGAGATGCTGAACGACGCGGTGAAGGCGCTGAAGAACGGCAAGGAGCCCGACCTCACCGCGCCGCTCGCCGCGACGACCGAGATCAACCTGCACGCGCCCGCGATCCTGCCCGCCGACTATTGCGGCGACGTGCAGGAGCGGCTGTCGCTGTACAAGCGGCTCGCGAACTGCGAGCACGGCGATTCGATCGACGGCATCCAGGAGGAGCTGATCGACCGCTTCGGCAAACTGCCGCCGCAGGCGCACGCGCTCGTCGAGACGCACCGGCTGCGGCTTGCCGCGAAGCCGCTCGGGATCGTGAAGATCGATGCGAGCGAGGCGGCGATCGGGCTGCAGTTCGTGCCGAATCCGCCGATCGATCCGATGCGCATTATCGACATGGTGCAGAAGCACCGGCACATCAAGCTCGCCGGCCAGGACAAGCTGCGGATCGAGACGCGCACGCCGGATCTCGCGGTGCGCGTGTCGACGGTCAAGGAAACGCTGCGCGCGCTCGGCCAGCCGACCCAGCCGCGCGCGCAGGCGGCCGCGCGCTAGCGGCCGAGGCGCGCCGGTCCGGCGGCGCTATTGCCGAGCGAAATCGACGGCGACGCCGTCGATCCACGCGCGCAGCTCGTCGATGCCGATCTCGCCGCCGCTGTCGACGAGCCGGCCGATCTCGTCCGCGTACGCGATCATCGCGCGCCGCGCGCTCGGCTGCGTCGCGGCCGACAGGAATTCGGCCTTCTCGATCGCCATGCCGCGCTCGAGCGGCAGCGAGCCGCCCTCGTAGATCGCCCGCTTGACCGCGCGAATCGAGTGGCTCGGCCGGCGCGCCATGCGCTCGGCAAGCGCCTCGGCCTCCGCGCGCAATTGCTCGCCCGGCACGACGCGGTTCACGAGCCCGAGCGCGAGCGCCTCGCGCGGCGACAGCAGCCGGCCGTCGAGGCAAAGCTCGATCGCGCGCGCGACGCCGACCGTGCGCGCGAGCATCTGCGTGCCGCCGCCGCCCGGCAGCAGCCCGATGTAGATTTCCGGCTGCCCAAGAACGTGGCCGCGGTCGGCGTCGCCGTCCGCCATCACGCGCAGGTCGCACGCCTGCACCATCTCGCAGCCGCCGCCCATCGCACGCCCGTTGACGGCCGCGACGAACACCTTGTCCATCGCGCGCATCTGCGCGGTCACCTCGTGGAACAGGTTCATCTGCGCGACGCCCGCCATCGGCGTACGCTCGACGCAACGGCGTGCGCCCGGCACGCGGCTCAACGCGGATTCGACGCGCATCGCGGCGTCCGTGACGGCGGCCGGCAGCGGCACCGCCATTCCCTCGGCGGCCGCCTTGATCTCGCCGACGTCGAAATGCGTGAGGAACGCATCGGGCACCGCGCTCGCGAGGATGACCGCGCCGACGCCTGCGTCGTGCTCGAGCCCGTCGAGCACGCCCTTCAGCTCGCGCATCATCGCGGTCGTCAGAAAATTGAACGGCGGATGATCGAACGTGATCGTCAATACGCGATCCTTGCGCTCGATACGCAGATATTTCATTTTTCTCTCCCTTTCCTGCCACGCGTCGATTGCGACGCGACCGGCCGCGCCCGATGCCGGCCGCGCCCTTCCCGGCGCGCCGTCGCGAGCGCCGCGCGCCGCTGTTTCCCGCGGCGGACGCCGCGCCGGCCGCCGCGGCTCACGGCTCACGCACGTTCGCGTCATGCCCGGCCATATTAAGTTCCAAAATAGAACTAAATCAAGCCTTTTCATCGATACGATGACGTCCCCGCCAATACGCAAACGTCGGCGGCGCGCAAGCGCCCACATCCGCGCAGGCGGACGACGCGCGATGCTGCGCCGCAAAGCGGCGTGTGAGCGCGCCCCCTGTCGTTTTTGAGTATGATCTTTGCATTCCTCTGCCTCCCTGCCGGAGTTCCGCCATGTCCGTTCTCGACGCAACGGCACCGTCCGCGTCCGCTTCCACGTCGTCCACCGAACCGCTCAGCCTGTCTTGGGTAAAAAGACTCGTGTCGATCGACACCACGAGCCGCGTGCCGAATCTCGGTCTCATCGAAATGGTCCGCGACACCCTCGCCGCGGCCGGCGTCGCGTCGACGCTCACGCACGACGCCCGCGACGGCTGGGCGAACTTGTTCGCCACCCTCCCCGCCCACGACGGCGCGACCGACGGCGGCATCGTGCTGTCGGGCCACACCGACGTCGTGCCGGTCGACGGCCAGCAGTGGGACAGCGATCCGTTCAAGCCGGAAGTCCGCGACGGCAAGCTCTACGGGCGCGGCACCTGCGACATGAAGGGTTTCATCGGCGCGGCGCTCGCGCTCCTGCCCGAGATGCAGGCGGCCAGGCTCGCGCAGCCGATCCATTTCGCGCTGTCGTTCGACGAAGAGATCGGCTGCGTCGGCGCGCCGCTGATGCTCGCCGACCTGAAGGCGCGCGGAATCGCGCCCGCCGGCTGCATCGTCGGCGAGCCGACCGGCATGCGCCCCGTGATCGCGCATAAGGGCATCAACGTCTACCGTTGCTGCGTGCGCGGCCACGCGGCGCATTCGTCGCTGACGCCGAAGGGCTTGAACGCGATCGAATACGCGGCGCGCCTCATCTGCCACATTCGCGATCTCGCCGACGAATTCCGCGCGCAGGGTCCGTTCGACGAGCGGTACGACGTGCCGTTCACGACCGCGCAAACGAGCCTCATCCAGGGCGGCAACGCGGTCAACACGGTGCCCGCCGAATGCCAGTTCTCGTTCGAGTTCCGCAACCTGCCGACGCTCGATCCCGACGCGATCTTCGCGCGCATCGACGCATACGCGCGCGACACGCTGCTGCCGCGGATGCGCCGCGAGCATCCGAACGCGGCGATCGAGTTCTCGAAGGTCGCCGCGGCGCCCGGCCTCGACGCGGCCGAGCAGGCGGCGATCACGCAGCTCGTGCGCTCGCTCACCGCCGATCAGGAGAAGCGCAAGGTCGCGTACGGCACCGAAGCGGGCCTGTTCCAGCGCGCGGGCATTCCGAGCGTCATCTGCGGGCCCGGCTACATCGAGCAGGCGCACAAGCCGAACGAGTTCGTCGAACTCGATCAGCTCGCGTCGTGCGAGCGCTTCTTGCGCAAGCTCGTGCACGGCATGACGCTCGCTTGATGCGGCGCGCCGCCGCGAGCTTCGTTCCGGCCGGGCGATCGGCCTCCGTCATCGATACGCGCACGCACATGCCGACTTCAACTCACCGCCCCGCTCACCTGACGATCAACGGCGAGCCGATTCCGACACTCGACGAGATCGCCGCGCAGCACTTCGCGCTCACGCCATGGCTGACGCGCACACCGGTGTTCGAGCGCGCCGATCTGCCGTCGCTCGACAACACGCACGTGAACTTCAAGTTCGAGCTTCTACAGGCGAGCGGCAGCTTCAAGGCGCGCGGCGCGTTCACGAATCTGCTCGCGCTCGGCGAGGACAGGAAGAGCGCGGGCGTCACCTGCGTGTCGGCGGGCAACCATGCGGCGGCCGTCGCCTATGCGGCGATGCGGCTCGGCGCGAGCGCGAAGGTCGTGATGTTCGACACGGCGAGCCCGGCGCGCATCGCGCTGTGCCGCCAGTACCAAGCGGAAGTCGTGATGGCGTCGAGCCCCGCCGAGGCGTTCGAGATCGTGCGGCGAATCGAGGCCGAGGAAGGCCGCTTCTTCGTGCATCCGTTCAACGGCTATCACACGATCCTCGGCACCGCGACGCTCGGCTACGAATGGGCGACGCAAACGCCCGACCTCGACGCGGTGATCGTGCCGATCGGCGGCGGCGGCCTCGCGGCCGGCACGTCGACCGCGCTGCGGCTCGCGAATCCGCGCGTGCACGTGTACGGCGTCGAGCCCGAAGGCGCGGACGCGATGAGCCGCAGCTTCGCCGCGAATCACCCGATCCGGATGGGCGCGATGCACACCATCGCCGATTCGCTGATGGCGCCGCACACCGAGGAGTACAGCTACGAGCTGTGCCGCCGCCATGTCGACCGGATCGTCACGGTATCGGATGACGCGCTGCGTGCGGCGATGCTCTATTTGTTCACGCATCTGAAAGTGGCGGTCGAGCCTGCGTGCGCGGCCGCGACGGCCGCCCTCCTCGGGCCGCTGCGCGAGACGCTGCAAGGCAAGCAGGTCGGCGTGCTGCTGTCGGGGACCAACATCGATTCGACAGCGCTCGCCGCGCATCTCGAGCATGCGCGGCTGCATCGAACGCCGCGGCCGTGATGCCAGTTATCCCCAGTTCATGTTGAAGAGCATGTTGAAAAGCCGCGGACAAGCACGCTAACGCGTTGTTCGCGCGGCGTTTTCGGGAAGCGCCGCGAAATGCGTCGCCGGCCGGCCGGGCGGCCCGGCGATACGACGCGGTTATCCCCAGTTTTTGTTGAAAGGGCTGTTGATAAGCATGGGGCAGCCACGCTAACTGCTTGATCCGATTCGGATCGCCCGCCCCGGTGCAGCGCGTTGCACGATCGAGTCGCACCGGCTGCACGTCGCGCCGGGCGCCATGTTTTCCACAGATCGTGTTGACAGGCTTGTTGATAAGCGGCCGAACAACTGCGCAAGTGCTTGAGCGTGCAGCGCTTTGCACCGGCGCTCGCGTACGCGGCGTTGCGTGCGCGGCGCGCGGGCATCGAGCTTTGCGAGATCGCGCGGCGCACGCACGCGCACTCGCGGCTGGGCGGCTGCAAGGCCGGTCGACCACGATCATCGACGAGGATCATCCGATGCGTTCTTCGCGTTCGATTTGGATCGGCATCGCGCTCTGCGCGGCCGTCGCGTCGCTGCCGGGATGCGCGAGCGCGCCGCCCTCGGCCGCAAGCGATCCGCTTTGCGCGCACGCGGGCGGCACGCGCGAATTGCAGGCGGACTTGCTATTCGGCCGCGACGTAGCAGGTCGCGGGCCCGTCACCGGCGCGGAGCGCGAGCGCTTCGTCGCCGACGTCGTCACGCCGCGCTTCCCTGACGGCCTCACGACATGGGATACGCATGGCCAATGGCGCAATCGCGCGACGGGCGACATCGCGCGCGAGGAAAGCTTCGTGATCCGTATCGTTGCCGCCGACTCGCCCGCGACGCTCGACAGTCTCGCCGCGATCCGGCGCGCTTACGTCGAGCGCTTCCATCAGCAATCGGTCGGGCTGGTGCTGGCTCGCGTGTGCGCATCGTTTTGAGCGTACCGAGCCGACGGCGCCGCACCGATCGCGTCGCTTCCGCCAGCGCGATCGATGCGGCTCGAAACGGCTCAAAGCGACCCGAAGCGACCCGAAGCGCCCCGAACGCACGGCCTCGCAGCGGCGCTGCATCGAGCGTGTCGCACGACGTGCGTCACCCGGGCACGTCGACCTGAAGCCGCATACGCGGCGGCGCCGGTTCGACGCTTCACGAAAGAAGGCCCGCGCACGCCGCCCGCAAACGCGGCCGCGCGGCGCCGTCACCGAAGAAGCGGCCGATTCCCGATCGCGTCGACGAAAAAAACGGGCGCCGCCGGCGCCCGTCTTCATCGGGAGGTCAAGGCTTGTTGCCTTCGAACATGTCGATGATCTGCCGCTTCTCCTCCGGCGTCACCGGCGGCGGCGTCAGACCTGCCGCGCCAGCCGAGCCGAGCGCATCGTTCGCGTTCACGGTCGGGCTCGCGGCCGGGTTGAAGTCGACGTTCGCGACGAAGCCCGCGCCCGGCGTGCGGTCTGCGTAGTACAGCTCGCCGTCGATCGTCGTCAGCCCGTCCGGCATCGCCATCTGCTGCTCCGGCACGCCGGAAAGCGCGGTGCGCATGTAGTTCACCCAGATCGGCAGCGCGAGCTGCGCGCCGAATTCGCGGCTACCCAAACTCTTCGGCTGGTCGAAGCCCATCCACGCGACCGCGACGAGAGATTGCTGATAACCGGCGAACCACCCGTCCTTCGCGTCGTTCGTCGTCCCGGTCTTGCCTTGCAGGTCGCCGCGCCCGAGTGCGTTCGTGCCCGCACCGGTGCCGGCCGTCGCGACCGTATGCAGCAGGCTGTTCATCACGTACGCGTTGCGCGGGTCGACCGTGCGCGTCGCGGTCGAGCCCGCGACGACGGGCTGCGACTTTTGCAGCGTCTGCCCGCGCGCGTCGTCGACCTCGGCGATCAGGTACGGGTCGACCTTGTAGCCGCCGTTCGCGAACACCGCGTAGCCGGACGCGAGCTGCAGCGGCGTGACGAGGCCCGCGCCGAGCGCCATCGGCAGATACGGCGGCGTCTTCGCGGGATCGAAGCCGAAGCGCTGCGTCACGTAGTCCTGCGCATACGACGTGCCGATCGACGCGAGGATCCGGATCGACACGAGGTTCTTCGAGCGCTGCAGCGCGGTGCGCATCGACATCGGACCATCCGGCTGATCGTCGTCCTTCGGCTCCCACGGCTGGCCGCCCGGCACGCTCGGCGGGAAGTATAGCGGCGCATCGTCGATGATCGTCGCGGGCCCGAGGCCCTTTTCGAGCGACGCCGAATAGATGAACGGCTTGAAGCTCGAGCCCGGCTGCCGCCACGCCTGCGTCACGTGGTTGAACTTGCTCTTGTTGAAGTCGAAGCCGCCGACGAGCGAGCGGATCGCGCCGTCCTGCGGCGCGATCGCGACGAGCGCGCCTTCGACCTGCGGCAGTTGCACGATCTGCCATGCGCCCTTCGCGTCCTTCATCGCGCGCACGATCGAGCCCGGCTTGATCTTCAGCGCGGCCGACGCGCGCGAGCTCAGCGCCCCCGCCGCGAAGCGCAGCCCGGCGCCGTTGATCGTCGTCGTCGCGCCGCCGACGAACTGCACCTCGACCACCGTCGGCGACGCGGCGAGCACGACGGCCGACTGGAGATCGCCGTTGTCCGGATGATCGGCGAGCGCGTCGTCGATCGCCTCGTCGCGTTCGTCGCCCGCGGGCGGCAGCGCGACGAAGCCTTCCGGGCCGCGATAGCCGTGGCGGCGCTCGTAGTCCATGATCCCGCGGCGCACCGCCTGGTACGCGGCTTCCTGGTCAGCCGCGTTGATCGTCGTCGTGACGGTCAGGCCGCGCGTGTAGGTTTCGTCCTTGTACTGCGCGTACATCATCTGCCGCACCATCTCGGCGACGTACTCGCCGTGCACCGCGTACTGATTGCCCGGCGTGCGCGTGTGGATCTCTTCCTTCACCGCCTGATCGTACTGCTGCTGCGTGATGTAGCCGATCTCGCGCATCCGCTTCAGGATGTATTCCTGGCGCACCTTCGCGCGCTTCGGATTGACGACCGGGTTGTATGCGGATGGCGCCTTCGGCAGGCCCGCGAGCATCGCCGCCTCGGCGAGCGTGATGTCCTTCAGGTCCTTGCCGAAGTACACGCGCGCGGCGGCCGCGAAGCCGTACGCGCGCTGGCCCAGATAGATCTGGTTCATGTACAGCTCGAGGATCTGGTCTTTCGTCAGCGCCTTCTCGATCTTGTAGGCGAGCAGCATTTCATAGATCTTGCGCGTGTACGTCTTCTCGCTCGACAGGAAGAAATTGCGCGCGACCTGCATCGTGATCGTGCTCGCGCCCTGCCGCGCGCCGCCGTGCAGGATGTCGGCGACGCCCGCGCGCAGGATGCCGAGGAAGTCGACGCCGCCGTGCTCGTAGAAGCGGTAGTCCTCGATCGCGAGCACCGCCTTCTTCATCACGTCGGGGATGTCCTGGAAACGCACGAGGCTGCGGCGCTCCTCGCCGAACTCGCCGAGCAGCACGTGGTCCGCGCTGTAGACGCGCAGCGGCACCTTCGGCTGATAGTTCGTGAGCGCGTCGAGCGACGGCAGCTGCGGCCCCATCACGACGAGCGCGTAGCCGACGATCAGCGCGCCGACAACGAGGAGCGTCGCGAACAGCCCGGCGAACCACAGCGCGACGCGCGAGCCGAACGTGCGCGAACCGCCGTCGCCGCCGCCCGTGCGGCGCTCCGCGCGGTCGTCGTCATCGTCATCGGTGTAGTAGGCGCCGGCGGGCGAACGTCGTAGCGAATAATGGTGCTCGTTCGTGGCGCGGGAGGAAGACGGTCGTTTGATAATAGGCATGTCGGATTGGCGGCGCACGAGGCGCGCCTCGAACGCATGCGAGGCGCGTGCGCGGAACGATAGACGTAGCGTCGTGGAGCGTATCACGTCGACGGATCCCGGCGCGCGTCGGTCCATACGGCGTCCGGTCCGCAGCGTGACAGCGCATTTTAATGAAATCGACGGGCGCCCTTCAGGATTTTTTGTAAAAAATCCTCGAATTCGTTGCGGCGCGCACCGTCGCGCGCCGCGAACGCTCCTATGATGAAGGCGGAACGCCGAGCGCCTTTCGCTTTCGTTTTGAAAGGCGCTCGCGCGAAAATATTGCGTTCGATGCACTGGAAATTTCCGTCGCCCGTCCGCATTTTCGGTTCCGGCCAGCGGCGTTCGCGCCGCCCATTGGAGCCCGCGTTTAAGCGGTGTTTAAGCGAACCGGTGGTGTAATATCCGCCGACGCCAACCGCCTCGCGCCGCTGCGAAGCCTCGCACGCGATGCGCGACGCGCGCATCGTTCATTACTTACGGAGGAATCCATGTCGCTTTTCGACTCTATTTCGCGCACGATCAAAGGTCTGCTGAACGACGCGGCGGACTCGGTGCAGGATCCGTCGCGCGACGCGCGGCAGATCGTGCGGGAGCTCGACGACAGCATCGGCCGCGCGGAAAACTCGCTGATCGAGATCGAAGCGCAGGTCGCGACGCAACGCAGCAAGCGCGACACCGCCGACGAGCGCGCGAAGAAGTACGAAGACGGCGCGAAGCGCGCGCTGCAATCGGGCGACGAAGGCCTCGCACGCGAAGCGCTCGCCGCGCAGGCGAACGCCGAGGCCGAGCGCGACGCGCTCGCACGCGAACTCGAGACGCTCGAGCCGTCGGTCGACAAGCTCAAAGGCCAGATCGCCGACATGCGCGGGCGCCGCAACGACCTGAACGCGCGCTCGAACATCCTGCAGGCGAAGCAGGAAATCGCGCAGGCGAAGGACGTCGCGGCCACCGCGCTCGGTGGGATCGGCGGCAAGAACCTGTCCGAGGACTTCCAGAAGCTCGAGGACAAGGTCGCGCTGTCGAACGCGCGCTCCGACGCGCGCCTGAATTCGGCCGACACGAACAGCGGCCGTGCGCTCGAAGACAAGCTCGCCGCGCTGAACAAGGGCCCGTCCGTCGAGGACCGCCTCGAAGCGCTGAAAAAGCAACTGAACACGCCGGCGCAGTAACGGCGGCACGTCGCCCGCCGGCGCTTCGCGACGCGGCGGCGGTGCGCATCGAACGCGCCCGCCGCCGCGCGCGAAAATCCGCAAGGAGACGGGCCGAGCGCCCGAACCGATCATGAAAAAGCTTCTCGCAGCCGTCGGATTGTCGCTGATCCTCGCGTCGGCCGCCGCCAGCGCGGCGGTGCCGTCGCTGCAGCAAATCCAGCAATCGATCGCGCAAGGCAACTGGCAACGCGCCGACGCGCAGCTCTCGCAAGTGATCGACGCGTATCCGGACAACGCGCGCGCCCGCTATCTGTACGGCCAGGTGCTCGACCGCGAAGGCCGCTCCACCGAGGCGCTCGCGCAGATCGAACGCGCGAAGTCGCTCGATCCTCAGTTGCGCTTCACCGATCCGTCGCGCTTCGCGCAAACGGAAGCGCGCGTGCGCGCCGATGCGCGCCGCGTGGCCGCGCAGTCGCCGCGGTCGGCGACGTCGGGCGGCATGCTCGTTGCACCGCAGACGCAAGCGCAGGCGCAGTCGCAGTTCGCCGCGGCGCCCGCCGCGCCCGTGCATCGCGGACCGTCGACGGGCATGTGGATCGGCATCGCGGTGCTGATCGGCGCGATCGCACTCGTGCTGCGCTGGACGCTGCGCCGCGCGCGCTCGACGGACGACAAGCGCGCCGATGAAGAGCGCCGCGCGCAATTGAAGCGCGCGACCGACGTCCTCAACGACGTGCGCCCGCTCAAGCTCGACGCGCGGCTGTCGACGGCGCCCGGCGCCACCGCGCTCAACGGCGAGATCGAAGCGCTCGAAGCGCAGGCGCGCGAGCTCGTCGAGACGTTGTCGAACGGCAAGAATCCGGCGCCGCCGTACCGACTCGAAGAATTGGAGAAACAATTCGCGAGCCTGAAGGCGCGCGTCGAAGGCCGCCCCGATCCGAACGCGACCGCGGCGGGCGCGCCCGGCAACTCGGGCTCGGTATTTGCTCAGGAGGCCGATCGACTGACGGGCGCGCCAGGCCAGCCGCCCTACTCGCCGTATCCGCCGCAACCGCAGCAGCCGCCCGTCGTGATCCAGCAGGGCGGCGGTTTCGGCGGCGGCATGGGCGGCCTGCTGACGGGCGTGCTGCTCGGCCAGGCGATGTCGCACGGCCGCGACCGAGTGATCGAGCGCGATGTGATCGTCGACGACGAAGGGCGGCGCCGCGCGGCCGATCCGGGCGTCGACTTCGGCCAGGGAAACAGTTGGGACAGCGGCGGCTCCGACGGCGGCGGCGTCGATCTCGGCAGCAGTGGCGACGATTGGAGCAACAACGGTTGACGATGCACCGTTAGAACGACGAAATGGGCCGGAAACGGCCCATTTTCTTATCGATTCCCTTTGTTAAGATTTCTCAGATGAACTACCGATAAAGGATCGGGTTCGTTATGATGACGGCCATCAACGTGCCGTAACGAATCGTTGCGCTGCGCCCCATTTCATTTTCGACAGGAGCAAACCGCCCATGAGCATCATCCAGGAATTCAAGGAATTCGCCGTCAAGGGCAACGTCATGGATCTCGCCATCGGCGTGATCATCGGCGGAGCGTTTTCGAAGATCGTCGACTCGGTGGTGAAAGACCTCATCATGCCCGTCATCGGCGTGCTGACGGGCGGCCTGGATTTCTCGAACAAGTTCGTGCTGCTCGGGCAGATTCCGCCGTCGTTCAAGGGCAATCCGGAATCATTCAAGGATCTGCAGGCGGCGGGCGTCGCCGCGTTCGGCTACGGCTCGTTCATCACCGTGCTGATCAACTTCGTCATCCTTGCGTTCATCATCTTCCTGATGGTCAAGTTCATCAACAAGCTGCGCAAGCCGGCCGAGGCCGCCCCCGCCGCGACGCCGGAAGACGTGCTGCTGCTGCGCGAGATCCGCGATTCGCTGAAGCAGCGCTGAACGCATGCAACGCACGATCGCAACCAAGCCCGCTTTGCGCGGGCTTTTTTTTTGGTCGTCCGGATGATCTCGGGCGCCACGCGCGATGCGGCGCCGCGCGCGGCGGCAGAGAATACCCGAATCATTTTTTTGCGACGTTCGGTCGCACGCGCGGCGCTACCGGGTCTATCATGGAAACTCAACGACAGTGCAGGCGCAAAAGCGCTGGCTTTGGCGATCGTAGGCTCTCACCCGGTTCGGTCGACGCACGGCAATGTGGCATCGGCGAACTTCGTGAAGCCGGCATTTTCGTATGCTATAAAAGATCGACATGCGGCGCGCATAGCCGGGAGTGGGTCGCATGAGGATGCCGCATTTCTTGCAATTGTTTTTGAGGCGAGTGTTTATGTCCTTCCCGAAAAAACGCCGACGCACGCAACCGGACGGCCAGGAATCGTTCCTCGCGGTGCTGCGCCATGCGAAGCCGTTCGCTCAGCTCGACACGAAGATCGCGCGCGCCCGTGCGCAGGACGAGCCCGTGCTCTACGCGCACGTGCTGCCCGGCCTCGACGTCCTGCTCTGCAGCGTACGCGGCGCGCAACCGCCGTATCCCGCGATCGCCGAACTGCGCAAGCGCTGCATCGAATCGATCGCCAACGCGCTCGAGCAGCCGCTCGACGGACTCGAGAACGGCGGCTACTGGTACGAAGCGAACGGATTCGGCTTCCTCGTGTTCGCGAGTCGCGCCCGCGCGCGCATTCTGCCCGAATTTGGTGCGGGCGTGAAAGCCGGGCTGCGAAGCGGAATCGGACAGCCGAACGCCGGCGACACGACGCCTCGCTCGCTGTAGTCATCGCCACATGACACGGGCCGTTTGAAACGGCCCGTTTCTTCATCGGGACGCCGCCTCGCGATCGTGCGGCGGGGTATGTTGTCGACGTGCGCGTGTCGCTTGCGCGTCGGCTACTCGCTCCGTCTCGTCCGCGGACGCACGATGTCGATGAACGCCGCGAAATCGGCTTGCGCGAGCCCCATCGCCGCACCGAGTCGCAGCACTTGCTGCACCGTCGCCGCGACGGGCATCACCGCACCCGCGTCGCGCGCCGCGTCGGCAATCGCATCGACATCCTTCTGGAACGTCTTCAGCGCGCCGATCGGCGGATGGCCGCCGCTCGTCATCCTCGGCACGAACGTCTGCAGCAGCACCGAATCCGCCCAGCCGCCCGCGAGCGCTTCGGCGAGGCGCGCCGCGTCGATGCCGCTCGCCTGCGCGAGCCCCACCGCCTCCGCGATCGCGGTGACGGTCGCCGTCACGATCGCCTGATTGCACAGCTTCGCCGTCTGCCCCGCGCCCGCGTCGCCGAGATGCGTGACGCGCGACGCATACGCGCCGATCAGCTCGCGCACCGCGTCGACGTCCGCGAGCGGGCCGCCCGCCATCACCGCGAGCGTGCCCGCTTCCGCGCCCGGCACGCCGCCCGATACCGGCGCGTCGACCCAGCTCACGCCGAGCGCCGCCGCACGCGCCGCATACGCGCGCGTCGCCGCGGGCGGAATGCTCGAATGATCGACGATACGCCGCACGCGGCGCGTGGCGGCATCGCCCGCGAGCACGCCAAACGCGCCGAACACGACGTCGCCGACCGCAGGCGCGTCGAGCACGCAAAGCACCACCGTCTCCGCACACGCGGCAAGCTCGACCGGCGTATCGACAACCTGCGCGCCGTGTCCGGCGAGCGCGTCGGCCTTCTCGCGCGTGCGGTTCCATACGTGCACCCGATGGCCGGCCAACAGCAAATGCCGAATCATCGGCGCACCCATCAAGCCCGGTCCGCAAAATCCCACGTCCACGTCTTCCCCTTTCCTCTCGTTCGAATACCGATTGAAGTTGCCGCCCATCATACCTATCACTCAGGAAGGCATGCGCGAGAACGACAGATGCGCGCACCGCGGCTGGACCGAACGTCGAACGCTTCATTGGAGAACGTCATGAACGACCACGTCTACAAACTGATCGAGCTCACCGGCTCGTCACGCCAATCGAGCGACGACGCGATCCGCAACGCGATCACAAAGGCCGCGAAGACCGTGCGCAATCTGCACTGGTTCGAAGTGACCGACATGCGCGGGCACATCGAAGGCGACCAGGTGATTCACTGGCAAGTGACGCTCAAGGTCGGACTGCGCATCGAAGACTGAACGGCTACGCCGGGTGCGGCGTCGAACGGTCGTTTGGAACGCTCGCACCGTGCGCACGGACGGCGCATCGCAAACGCGCGACGCGCGTCGAGCGCGCTTTTGCCGCTTTCATGCGGCGCGTGCTCGGCGAGCCGCTTGCGTTGGGCGTCATGCGTTCGGCTCGTCTGCCGGCCGGCGTCGCGGAGAAGCGTGACGCGCGAGCGCGATTCGCTCGTTCGCCGTGTTCGCCGTGTTCGACGTGTTCGACGTGTTCGACGTGTTCGACGTGTTCGACGTGTTCGACGTCGTGCCGATCATCGAGGTCGGCGGCAATTCGAGAACGCCTCTGTCGGCAATCCGCAACCGGCAGTCGGCAGTCGGCAGTCGGCAGTCGCCGGCGGGCGGCGGGCGCCCCGGACAAGGCGCACGCCACGCGCGAAGCGCATCGCGCGACGTGCCCGACTCTTCGTCGTCCTTTCGGCGTCCTTCACGCCCCGTCACGCCGTCCCTTTTTTCGCTGTCTTCGTCGCCCGCCTTCATCGCCTTTACGCGCCAAGGCCGCAAGCACACCGCCCGCCGCGCGCAACGTTCGCGCCCCGCCGATCACGCACGCCGCGCGAAGCGATTCGAAAAAGCCGCGCTTGACGCTCCTTTATGTCCATATTAAAAACCATATACCCCCATCCCCAATCGATCAGCCTACACATATAAATGGAGAGAGCATGAGCCAGCAACGCGAGGCGATCGACACGTATCTTTTGCGCGTCCTGCATACCTTATTGATGGAGCGCAGCGTGACGCGCACGGCCGTCAAACTGAACCAGTCGCAGCCGGCGATCAGCGCCGCGCTGCGCCGCCTGCGCGACATCACGGGCGACCCGCTCCTCGTGCGCGGCAAGTCCGGCATGGTGCCGACCGAGTACGGCCTGCGCCTCCTCGAGCCCGTGCAGAACGCGTTGCGCGAGATCGAGCGGATCAAGTTTCAGCAGCACAATTTCGATCCGGCGACGTCGATTCGCTGCTACCGGATCGGCTGCCCCGACTATCTGAACGTGCTGTTCGTGCCAACCGTCGTCGAACGCTTCCGGCAGGCCGCGCCGAACGCGACGCTCGAATTCCATTCGCTCGGCCCCGCGTTCGACTACGAACTCGCGCTCGAGGACGGCAAGCTCGACATCGTCGTCGGCAACTGGCCGGAGCCGCCCGAGCAACTGCACCTGTCGAACCTGTTCGTCGACGAGATCGTCTGCCTGATGAGCAACACGCATCCGTTCGCGAAGCGCGGCGGTCTCACGCTCGACCAGTACCTGAATGCGCCTCATCTCGCGCCGACGCCGTACTCGGTCGGCCAGCGCGGCGCGATCGACGTTCATCTCGCGCGCGAGCGCCTGAAGCGCCACGTCGTCGTCACGCTGCCGTACTTCAATCTCGCGCCGTACGTGCTCGTGAAGTCGGATCTGATCTTCACGACGACGCGGCTCTTCGCCGATCACTACGCGAAGTTCCTGCCGTTGTCGGTCGTGCCCGCGCCACTCGACTTCCCGCCGATGCAGTACTACCAGCTCTGGCACGAGCGCTGTCATTACTCGGACGAAGTGCGCTGGCTGCGCGGACTCGTCGCCGAGGCGACCCGCACGCTGATCGACATGTGAGCGCGCAGGCTGCGCGATCCGCGGCGCAAGCGGCGCGCATCGCGCAATCGACGGCGAAGTCGTTTGCGCAGCGCGCCGTCGATTGCTCAGCCGAATGCGCTGCCGACTGTGCGGCCGAATGTGCGGCAGATTGCGCCGTCGATTGCACTGTCGATTGCGCACCCGAGGAGCGGCAGAATACACCGCTCAGCGTGCGGCTTCATAGAGTGTGCGCGCAAGCGCGTTGTGCCGCGCGACGAGCGGCTCGATCTCGAGCGTCGTCAAGCGCCCTTCCCGCACGACGACGCGCCCGTTGACGACGCTGTACGCCGCCTGCGACGGCGCGCAGAACACGAGCGCCGCGACGGGATCATGCAACGCGCCCGCAAACTGCGTCGCGCGCAAGTCGAACGCGACGAAATCCGCCGCCATGCCGGGCGCAAGCGCGCCGATATCATCGCGGTTCAGTACGCGCGCGCCGCCCAGCGTCGCGATCTCGAGCGCATCGCGCGCCGTCATCGCATCGGCCCCGAAGCCGACGCGCTGCAGCAACAGCGCCTGCCTCACCTCGGCGACCATCTGCGCGCCGTCGTTCGACGCGGAGCCGTCGACGCCGAGTCCGACCGGCACGCCCGCGACACGCATCCGTTGCACGGGCGCGATGCCGGACGCAAGTCGCATGTTCGAGCACGGGCAATGCGCGACGCCCGTGCCGGTGCGCGCGAAGAGCGCGATGCCCGGCTCGTCGAGCTGCACGCAGTGCGCATGCCACACGTCGCGCCCGACCCAGCCGAGATCCTCCGCGTATTCGGCGGGCGTCATCCCGAACTTCTCGCGGCTGTACGCGACGTCGTTGACGTTCTCAGCGAGATGCGTGTGCAGCGACACGCCATACTCGCGCGCGAGCGCCGCCGCATCGCGCATCAGCCCACGGCTCACCGAGAACGGCGAGCACGGCGCAACGACGACGCGCAACATCGCGTAGCGGCCGTCGTCGTGATAGGCCTCGATGACGCGCTGCGTGTCGCGCAGGATGTCCGGCTCCCGCTCGACGACCGAGTCGGGCGGCAGCCCGCCGTCGCGCTGGCCGACGCTCATGCTGCCGCGGCTCGCGTGAAAGCGCATGCCGATGCGCCGCGCGGCCGCGATGCTGTCGTCGAGCCGGCTGCCGTTCGGATAGATGTACAGATGATCGCTCGACGTCGTGCAGCCGGACAGCAGCAGCTCGGCCATCGCGGTCAATGCCGACACCTCGATCATCTCCGGCGTCAGGTGCGCCCAGATCCGATACAGGCTCGTGAGCCAGCCGAACAGCTCGGCGTTCTGCGCGGCGGGAATCGCGCGCGTGAGGCTCTGGTACATGTGGTGGTGCGTGTTGACGAGCCCTGGGATCACGAGATGGCCGCGCAGGTCGAGCACCTCGTCCGCGTGCGCGGGCAACTCGGCGCTCGGCCCGACCGCGACGATCCGGTTGTCTTCGACGTAAAGGCCCGCGTCGCGCAGCTCGCGGCGCGCGCCGTCCATCGTCACGAGCACGTCGGCGTGCTCGACGAGCAGCGTCTTCGGACGGGGCGGGGTAAGGGATTGCGCGCCGTCGCGCACGCTCGGGTGTCGTTCCATCGTCGTTCGATCTCCGTATCGTTCCGCCGTCGAGGCGGTGCGTCCTGCTCGAACGCGACGCGCGGCACGCACCGCGCCGCCGCGTCCGTTCGAACGCCCTGGCCCGGTTACCCGGCGTACCCGCCGTCTTCGGGGTGCGCGGCCGCCGCGATCCTCGTCGGACCGCCGGGCGCCTGCGCACCGGCCGAGCATCGCGCAACGCGGCGCGCGGCGCAAGCGGGCCGCGCGCATGTCCGTCTTCACGCAGCCAATATGTTCGTCTACCCTCGATCATGGGACCACGCAAAGACGCGCCGTATCGTCCGAGCGCCGTCCGCGCTCGCTCCGGCGCGCATGGACGCGCCGTCATGCGGCGCGCATTATCTTCGTTATCGCTCACGGTTTCCTGTCCGAACCTTTTTACAATGGCTGCACGGCGCTCGCTTCGATCCGCCGACGGGTATGTAGCCACTGACGTGGAGCCTCGATCCGCCATAGTCTCATCGGATCGAGCCGCCGCCGATCCTCGCAACTACACAAGGACATTGCGAATGGGAAAGCTCACTACCCACGTACTCGACACCGCGCACGGCCGTCCGGGCGCCGCGATCAAGATCGAACTCCATACGCTTTCGGGCAACGGATACCGCCTGCTGAAGACCGTGCTCACCAATGACGACGGCCGTTGCGATGGGCCGCTCCTCGAAGGCGACGCGCTCACGGCCGGCACCTACGAACTCGTGTTCCACGCGGGCGACTACTTCGCCGCGCAGGGCGTCGCGCTGCCCGAGCCGCGCTTCGTCGATCTCGTCGTGCTGCGCTTCGGCATCGCCGATCCCGCCGCGCACTATCACGTGCCGCTTCTCGTGTCGCCGTGGTCGTACAGCACCTATCGCGGCAGCTGACCACGTATCGCTGCCCACATACGACAACGATCGACTCAGGAGACGTTTCATGGAAGGCTTCATCACCGACTGGCTGAATCTCGCGATCCGCTGGCTGCACGTCGTCGCCGCGATCGCATGGATCGGCGAGTCGTTCTACTTCGTCGCGCTCGACAACAGCCTGAAGCCGCCGAAGGACGCGCAGCTGAAAGCGCGCGGCGTGTTCGGCGAGCTATGGCACGTGCACGGCGGCGGCTTCTACAACATGCAGAAATATCTCGTCGCGCCGCCCGAGATGCCGGAAGACCTGCACTGGTCGAAATGGCCGTCTTACACGACGTGGATGTCCGGCTTCGGCCTCTTCTTCGTGCTGTACCTGCTCGCACCGAACACGTATCTGATCGACAGGAACGTGCTCGACATGGGCCCCGTCGTCGCGGTCTCGGCCGCGCTCGGCATCCTGCTCGCGGGCTGGATCGTCTACGACTCCGCGTGCCGCCTGCTCGGCAACCGCGACGAGCTGCTCGGCGTGTTCGTCGGCGTCTACGTGGTCGCGGCCGCGTATCTCGCGTGCCACGTGTTCTCAGGCCGCGCCGCGTATCTGATCGTCGGCGCGATGCTCGCGACGATCATGACGGCCAACGTGTTCTTCGTGATCATCCCCGGCCAGCGCAAGATGGTCGACAAGCTGCTCAAGGGCGAAACGCCCGATCCGATCTACGGCAAGCGCGGCAAGCAGCGCTCCGTGCACAACACGTACTTCACGCTGCCCGTCGTGTTCGCGATGCTGTCGAACCACTACGCGATGACGTATGCGAACCAGTACAACTGGATCGTGCTCGTCATCATCATGCTCGCGGGCGCGCTGATTCGTCAGTTCTTCGTGATGCGCCATCGCGGCCAGCAGCTCTGGTTTCTGCCGCTCGGCGGCGTCGCGCTGATGGTGGTCGCGCTCGTCGCGACGATGCCGAAGCCGATCGCGCCCGAGGCGCACGCCGCGAATGCGCCGAAGGTGGCGATCAAGGACATCGCGCCGATCCTGCAGCAGCGCTGCGTCGCGTGCCACTCGGCAAAGCCGACGCTGATGGGCAGCGCGCCCGCCGGCGTGATGTTCGACACGTCCGACGAGATCGCGCAAAACGCGCCGCGGATCTATCAGCAGGCGGTGCGGCTGAAGGCGATGCCGATCGGCAATGTCACGCACATGACCGACGGCGAGCGCATGCGGATCGCCGCATGGTTCGAGAGCGGCGCGATGAAATAGACGTGTGAAGACGTTTGACGGAGCACTGGATCGGCCGGCCGCCTGACGGTTCGGCAGTTCCGTGGTTCGGACCAACGATCGCCATGCTTTTCAGGCTCGTTTTGCGAGCCTGTTTTTTTGACGGGCATCCCTCTTTTCGAACCGGAACCGCGTCGATGCGGCGCGATGTTGACGCGATCGCGCTCCGATCGTTCAGTGCAAACCGTCCGGCAAGCTCGGACCGTTTCCGCGCGATCGTGACCCGCTTGGGTCATGCACGAATTCGAATCCTCAACGTTGAGCGCCGTTCCACGCTTGCGCCGCGCTCAATCGCGCGCGGCGGCAAGCGCTTCCCGTTGCAGTGCGACGAGCGCGCGCTCGCCGTCTTCGAGCGGCACGAAGATGTGATCGTGATGCGCGGCGGAAGCCCGATGCAAACGATGTGACGCAACGTACTGCACATCGCATCGCGCCGCATCGGCGACTCCGCGCCACGCATCGCGACGCGCAGCCTCAAGCCGACACCAAGCGCAGCGCATCCTCCGTCAGCCACAGCGACTCTGGCAGCCGCTGCTCGTTCAGATTGAGCCCGTCGCCGCCGCGATCGACGACGATGAAATCGCTGACGCCCTGAAGCGCGATGAGCGGATGGTGCCAGACGCCCTTCGCGTAGTTGACGCCTTGCCAGCCGCGCGTGACGAACGCGCGGATCTTCGCCGGATCGAGCTCGCCCGCGGGCGCGACGACGACGAGATACGGCGCGTCGGCGAGCGGCACGAACGCCTGGCTGCCGAGCGGATGCCGCTCGAGCATCGTCACCTCGAACGGCAGCGTGCGCGGCTGTCCGCGAAACAGGTTCACGAGCGGCCGCCCGCGTTCATCGGCCACGTCGACGCGCGCGAGATCGTGAAAGCGCATCGTCGTGCCGAGGTTGATCGGGATCTGCTTCGCGCCGTCCGTCTCGATGACGTCGCCGAACGGCGCGAATGCGGCGCGGGTCAACGGTTCGATCGCGAGCGTCTTCATTGGTCGAGCGTGCCCCACACGCGCAGGCGCGACACGCCGCCATCCGGAACGATGTTCAGGCGCACGTGCGTGACGGACCCGAGCGCGGCGAGCTCCGTTTCGAAATAGTGCTGCTTGTCCATCTGCAGCTTCTGCTCGCCGAGCAGCACCGGCCAGAACATCGCCTGCGTGACGAGCGAGCTGTCGGTGCCGCCCGTCACGTATGCGGCCTGGATCGAGCAGCGATCCGGATAATTGCCCTTGAAGTGCGCGGTGTCGATTTCGATCTTGCGGATCACGCCCGGCTGCGCGAGCGCGATGATCGCCCAGTCGTTGCCCGGCTCGCGGCGACGGCGCGTCTCCCAGCCGTCGCCCATGTTCACGCCGCGGCCCGGCAAAAGCAGGCTCGACGCGAGGCCGAAGTGCTGGTTGTTCGCCGCGACGACGTAGCCGCCGTTCTCCATCGCCGCGAGATCGAACCGCTCGGACTTGCTCGCGCCTGCCCAATCGAGCTGCGGCTGGCCGTACACGCGCAGCCGCGCGATGCCGCCGTCCGGATAGATGTTCACGCGCAGATGCGTGTACGCGTTCGCATCGCGCGCTTCGACGTAGTGATGGCTGTTGCCCTGCAGCGTCGTCGACGGGACGACGTCGACCCACTTGGTCGCTTCGTTCGGCGCGCCTTCGGAAACGTGCGCGGCTTCGATCGACGCGGCGGGCGGGAAATTGCCGGTGAAGTGGCTCGTGTCGATGTCGAAGCCCTTGATCACGCCGGGACGCGCGAGCTTCACGATGCACCAGTCGTAGCCTGTCGTACGCTTGCGGCGCGTCTCCCAGCCGTCCATCCATTTGCCGTGATCGTCGTACTTGCCCGGAATGAAGACGGCCGGCTCCGGATTCAGCATGCGCTCCTTCGGCGCGAAGAAATCGTCGCTCGCCTCGAGCGCCTGCGCACCGAGACGCGGATCGGCCAGATTCACGTAGCGCCGCGTGAACTCGGGTGCGTTCGGATCGGAAAGCGGAAGTGCCATCGTATTGTCCTTGTCGTGAAGCGTGATGCGTGATGCGGATGAGTGGAAAGCCGTCGCCGCACGTCGTCGCGTGCGTGCGCGGCGGGAAACGCGGCGCGCCGTGCGCACCGCGGCGGATGTCGTCGCGGCGAACGTGCCGCGCCGCGCATCGCCTGATTCGTTTTTGCTTCGCCGAAAGCCGCTTCGCCGCGCGTGGCGGCATCGCCCCGCGCCGCGCCGGCCGCGGCGTTCAGCCGCCGCTCATGCGTCGATCAGATCGTCGAGCCTGAAGCGCGCGATCCGATAGATCTGCTCGAGGTTCGCGCGCAATTCCTCGTCGCGCGAATGATCGATGCGCGCCTCGAAGTTCGCGATGATCCCGTGCCGGTCGTAGCCGCGCACCGCGAGGACGAACGGAAAGCCGAACTTCTCGCGATACGCGCGGTTCAGCCGCTGCAGCTTGTCGAACTCCTCCTGCGTGCAGCGATCGAGGCCCGCGCCGCTCTGCTCGCGCGTCGATTCGGCGGTCAGTTCGCCGTGCACCGCCGCCTTGCCGGCGAGCTCCGGGTGCGCGTTGACGAGCGCGAGCTGCCGCGCATCGCCCGCGGTCTCGACCGCGCGCCTCATCGTCCGATGCAGCGTGTCGATGCTGTCGAACGGGCGCGCCTGCGCGGCCGCCTCGGCGACCCACGGCGAATGCTCGAAGATGCCGGACAGCGCCGCGACGAACGCATCCGTCAACATCGCATTCAATTGATCGAGCGTGTAGCGCATCGCCTTTATCATGCGTCCCCCTCGTGTCGAGCGGGCTGATACGGATGATGCTCGCGCCAGTGCCGCGCGATGTCGACGCGGCGCGTCACCCACACGCGATCGTGCCGCTCGACGTGATCGAGGAAGCGCTGCAGCGCGCGAAAACGGCCGGGGCGGCCGAGCAGCCGGCAGTGCATGCCGATCGACATCATCTTCGGCGCTTCGTCGCCCTCCTCGTACAGCACGTCGAAAGCGTCGCGCAGATAGTGGAAGAAATGATCGGCGGTATTGAAGCCCTGCGGCGTCGCGAAGCGCATGTCGTTCGTGTCGAGCGTATACGGGACGATCAGTTGCGGCGCCGTCGCGCCGCCCGGCATCTCGACGTCCATCCAGAACGGCAGGTCATCGCCGTAGTAATCGGAGTCGTACAGGAAGCCGCCGTATTCGGCGACGAGCCGGTGCGTGTTCGGGCTGTCGCGGCCCGTATACCAACCGAGCGGGCGCACGCCCGTCACGCGCTCGATCGCTTCCATCCCGAGCTTCATGTGCTCGGCCTCGCGCTCGGGCGTCATGTCCTGATAATGGATCCAGCGCCAGCCGTGGCACGCGATCTCGTGGCCGAGCTCGACGAACGCGCGCGCGAGCTCCGGATGCCGCTCGATCGCCATGCCGACGCCGAACACGGTGAGCGGCAGCCCGCGCTTCTCGAACTCGCGCAGGATGCGCCACACGCCCGCGCGCGCGCCGTATTCGTAGATCGACTCCATGCTCATGTGGCGCGCCGGATACGCGGCCGCGCCGACGATCTCGGACAGGAACTGCTCGGATGCGGGATCGCCGTGCAGCACGCAGTTTTCGCCACCTTCCTCGTAGTTGAGCACGAACTGCACCGCGACGCGCGCGCGGCCCGGCCAGTTCGCCTGCACCGGATGTCGGCCGTAGCCGATCAGATCGCGTGGATAGTTGGGATCGAATGCCATGATTGGATGCGAAGTGATGCCCCGTCAGCAAGTTCGCGCCGGCCGCGCCGCGCCTGGAAACTGGCGCTGCTCGGCCGGTGCGAAGGATGGCCCAGTGTAGCGAAAACGCCCGGGACCGCCCATACGGGCGCACGGATAGTGCATGTCAGACGGAATGTATGTGCGGTTGCGGAAAAACGTCGGAGGTCGCCGCGGTGGGTTCCACCGCGGCGGGCGTCGCAGCGCCTGCGGACGCAGACACAGACGCGGCATGCGCGGGCGCGCCGCCGGGGCTGAAGCGCGCGAACTCGCCGTCGTAGCGTTTCGTGAGCGGCCGCGCGAAGTCGCCGCGCTTCGCGGTCGAGAGCTTGAGCGCAATCAGCGCCTCTGCCCATTTGACGGCGGCCGTCACGCCCTCGACCACAGGCGCGCCGATCGCCGCCTCGATCTCGTGCGCGAATTCCGCCATCCCCGCGCAGCCGAGCACGATCGCATCCGCGCCGTCCTCGGCGAGCGCGCACCGGCTTCGTCGACGATCACGCGGCGCGCGGCCGAGCCGGGCTTGTCGAGATCGAGCACCGCGACGTCGGTCGCGCGCACGTTGCGGCAAAAGCGCTTCATCCCGTACCGGAATCACTTCGGCGCCGTGATACCTGACGCCGCCGAGATTGAGGCCGATGTTGCGCCAGCCCGCACGCCACACCATATAGCCCGCAGGCGGTCGAAGTAGGCGATCGGCATGACGCGGTTCATCAGCAGGCGGCTGTTGCGCCACCATCGCCGACTGTTCGCGGCCACCCGGCGGGCACCCTTCCGCAGTTGCGCCTCACTTCGCTCGCTGTGGTCAGCTCGCGGCGGGACTTTCGTCCATATAAGTGCGCCCATGCTGGGCGCACATGAAAAAAGGCGCCCGAAGGCGCCTTTTCGTTCCGCATCCGCATGCGCACGACGCGACGTTCACGCCGCGAGGCACGGATAGTCAGACATCGTGAGTCTGAAGCCGTGCTCGTTCGCGACAAGCTCCGCGCGCGCGCCGAACGGCAGCGTCAACAGATCGGGCACGTGGCCGAACTGCAGCCCCGTGACGACCGGAATGCCGATCACGCCGCGCACCTGATCGATCATCGTCTGCATGTCGTAGCCGTTGTCGTACTCGAACGGGCGCGCGCCCGTGAACTGGCCGAGCACGAGCGCCTGCTGGCGCGCGAGGATGCCCGCGAGATGAAGCTGGTAGATCATCCGCTCGATCCGAAACGGCTGCTCGTTGACGTCCTCGACGAACAGGATCCCGCCTTCGATCTGCGGCATGTACGGCGTGCCGACAAGCGACGAGACGATCGCCAGATTGCCGCCCCACAGCGTGCCCGACGCGTTGACGACTTGCGTCTGCGGCACGTCGGAGACGATCGTCGTCGACGGCTGCGTGAGCGTCTGCCAGAAATGCGCGAGCGTGAACTCGCTCGGCGCCTCCGCACCGAAATCGGCGGACAGCATCGGCCCGCCGAACGTCTTCACGCGCGCCTTCGCGTAGAGCGCGAGCTGGATGGCAGTGAAGTCGCTGTGGCCGACGAGCGCGATCGGCCTGTCGCGCAGCCGGCTTTCAAGCCCGCGGTAATCGAGCCCGTGCAGGATCCGCGCGGCACCGTAGCCGCCGCGCACCGCGAGGCCGATGTCGGGCAGCGGCAGCGACGGGTCGGCGAGCCGGTTCAGATCGCCCGCGCGCTCGCCGTCGGTGCCGGCGAAGCGCTGATAGCGACGCTGCGTTGCATCGAGATTCTCGATGCGATGCTGCCCGACGCTCAGACGTTCGAGCGCACGGTCGATGGCGGCGGGGTCGTGCGGATAACCGGAGGGAGCGAGGAGACGGATGGTGCGCGGCGTGCGGGACGTGGAAATCATGAATTCGCTGGGAAGAATCGATCAGACGTATTTAGAGGCGCCCCGCGCCGCTCGGTTCATTCGTCGCGCGGCGGCGCGTCGGGCGCCTGCTGCGCGCGGCGGGCCTCGCGGATCGCCTGCCGCCGCTCCGCGAAAAACGATCTGAGCGCCGCGCCGCATTCGTCGGCGAGCACGCCGCCTTCCACCGTCGTGTGATGGTTCAGGCGCGCATCGGCGAACGCGTCGACGACGCTGCCGCACGCGCCCGTCTTCGGATCGGTCGCACCGTACACGACGCGCGCGATCCGCGCGTGCATGATCGCGCCCGAGCACATCAGGCAAGGCTCGAGCGTCACGTACAGTTCGCAGCCCGGCATCCGGTAATTGCGCAGCGCGCGCGCGGCGGCGCGCAGCGCGGCCATCTCGGCATGAGCGGACGGATCGTGGCCGCCGATCGGGTGGTTGAAGCCGCGGGCGATTACCTCGTCGCCGCGCACGATCACCGCGCCGACCGGCACTTCGCCTGCCGAGCGCGCTTCCTCGGCGGCTTCGAGCGCCAGGCGCATGTAGCGGCGATCGCGCTCGGCGTCGGCCGACGCGAGCGGCGATTGCGGTTCGTCGGGCGGAACCGGCAGAACGCCGACTGCTGGCGCGTCGGCGGGCCTCACATCGGCCCCGCTTCGCCCTGCGCGTCGCCGAGCACGCGCTCGGACAGACGCTCGGCGATGCGGCGGCAGTATTCGCGCGGCACGACCATCGGGCCGCCGCGCAGCGACTCCAGCGCCATGTCGAGGGCGAGCATCTTCGCCTGCAGACGACAACGCGTCGCGCGATCGCTGACCGCGCGCAGTTCGTCCTGCAGGTTGCGCAGCGCCCGCAGTTGCTCGACCGCGGGCGGCACGAAGCCCGCGTTCTTCAGGATCCGATTCGCGACGCGCACCTCTTCCGGAACGAGCAGATCGTCGTCCAGTTCCATCGGCGCGCCGGCGCCCGGCAAATCGTCGAACGCCCCCCGCGCGGCGGCAGCGGCAATGCGTTGTTCGACTAGAGCGTCAAGCAGTTTCATCGGGGTTTCATAACAATGCGGCATGCGGATTTTAGCAGGCGGCGCGCCGAGGTCCAGCCCGTCCGAGCAAATGCTCGATATCCGG
The DNA here is from genome assembly GCF_001523745.2 of Burkholderia mayonis. Taxonomy (NCBI): domain Bacteria; kingdom Pseudomonadati; phylum Pseudomonadota; class Betaproteobacteria; order Burkholderiales; family Burkholderiaceae; genus Burkholderia; species Burkholderia mayonis. Next base: position 1,557,852 of record NZ_CP013386.1, on the reverse strand, counting down.
ACCCGGACGCGGGGAAAGGCGCTATTCTTGCTGCGGCCTCTCCAACCGCGCGGCGCTTGCCGCTCCGCGCTCGCTCAGGGCAACGAAGCAATGTCGATCGCCGCTCGGCGCCGTGTTCGCGCCCTCGTTTTTGCCGCTTCGCTCGTCGCCGCCGGACTGTCGTCGGGCTGCGGCGCGATGTGCGGAGGCGTCGGCGGCAATGGCGGGTTTGCGGGCGGGTGTGCGACCGGAGTGAGGTTCTAAGGTTTCAGGCGCAACGGAACCCGCGGCAAAAGCGGATTCGGGCGGCGAGACACCGGCCGCTCGCGGTATGGCCGACGACGGGCGGCTGTCAATGACGATTTTTCGCTCGTTCGGCTTCGTTCGGCTTGCGAAGACTAGACTAGCGGTCGCCATCGCTCGTCCTTGCCTTCCGCTACCTGCTTCTTGCGCCTCGCCGGTGCCCCGGCTCGTTTCGTGCGCCGCAATCCGACAGCCGACGCTTCGCCATACATACGCGCTTCGCGACCGGCTCGGTCAACCCCATCTTTCGGGCCAGATACGCCGACGACATGCCCGTCGCCTCATCGTCGACGAACATAGCCCTGGTATAGTGTTTTACGCTATTTGAAACGTACGAAGCCCAATGCGCACAAGGTTTTCATAGCGATTTTAAGTTCCATCGAGAGCGAAACCCTACACTAGCGCCTTCCGGACTCTGCCCCAGCAAGTTTTTCCCTGTTCCGGCATCACCCTCATTCCCGGTCAGTGAGTCACCGGGTCACCGAATCGCCCCAGAATCACCGCCCACAGACGCCGCCGACGACAGCGTCTGCGCGCCGGCCGCGCGTCAGCGCCCGCCGAGATAATCCATCTTGCCGAGCGGCACGCCCTTGTAGCGCAGGATGTCGTACGCGGTCGTCGTATGAAAATAGAAATTCGGCAGCGCGAAACCGAGCAGGTACGATTTGCCGTCGAACGTCATCACGCCGTCCCGCAGCGGCAGCTCGATCGTGCGCGTTTCGCTGCCGTCGAGCTGCACCGGCTGGATCGTCTTCAGGAAATCGATCGTTTTGCCCACGCGCGCGCGCAGTTCGGCAAACGTCGTTTCCGTATCGGCGAACGACGGCACCGCAATGCCCGCGAGCCGCGCGCCGCATCCCTTCGCGGTATCGCTCGCCCGCTGGACCTGCGCATCGAGCGAGTACATGTCGTCGCGAAGCCGCGCACGAACCAGTTCGGCCGGATCGATGCCCTGCGAGCGCGCGTGCGCATCGCCCTTGTCGAGCACGGCCGATAGGTTGTTCAAGCCGCGAATCAGCGCGGGAATCGAGACGTCGTACATCGACAGTGCCATGGCTTCTCCTTGACGGGTTCGTTGATCGTTCGCGGGACGGCCGGCTACGGCCGACATCGGCTCCGTAGCATAGACCGGATCGGCCCGCCCACGCTCGCCGTCGCGCGGCGGCATTCGGCGGCATTCGGCGGCACGCGGGGTGCGCGGGGTGCGCGGGGTGCGCGGGGTGCGCGGGGTTGCGGGTCGCGCGGCGTGCGATACGCACGGGACGACTTGGAAGACTCACGGCTTCGAACCCGCTTTCCTGCTGACGCGCCGTTCGCCGCGTTCACGATCCCGCCTCCGCATCGAGCCTTGCACCAACATCTTGCATCATCTAGTTGCATTTTAAAACCATCAGATTTACTCTACTAAATAGTTTCATTTTGCAACCATAAAAACGGAACGCCTGCATGCAAGCTCCCCGAGCGGCGCCTGCCGCCTCTTCGATTCGCACGATCGATTCCCCGGCGGCGTCTGCGACGCTGCCGCGCGGCGCAGTCGCGCTGTTCGCTTGCGCGGGCGGCCTGAGCGTCGCCAACGTCTATTACGCGCAGCCGCTCCTCGACGCGCTCTCCGCCGAGCAAGGCTCCCATGCGGCCAATATCGGCCTGGTGCTCGAACAACGGCCTCAGCCTTGAGGCAGGTGAGTACAGCCGATAAGAGCAACGAAATTACGGCGATTCTGGAGCTGCTGGCCGCCCGTAACATGGCCAGCCTACGCAAGATCACGCTCAATCTTGCCCGGCTGGCTCAGAACCGCCAGCCGAAAAAGCTCAGCTTGAAGAACATCCGTAACCTCGCGGCTTGGGACACCGTCATGCGCGACGCCATCCTCGGCCTTGCCTGACGCACGTCTTCATGCGGAAGCCCTGGTAGGATAATGGCTTTTCGAGCCACAGTCGGCGATCTTCCCATGGGTGCCGCACCCATCATCTTGTACCGATGCCCCTCGACTACCCTACCCTCGATGCGCTGCGCACGCGGCACCCCGCCTGGCGCCTGTTACGCTCCGATCATGCGCCGCTCGCGGTCAGTTTCCTGCATCGAGTGTTCGTCGCACCAAACGTACGCGTCGTGGCGGCTCCTGTTCTTGCCGAAGCACTCGAGGACGAGCTTTATGGGTTGCGCGAACTGCTCGGCGAAGGCGCTTTCCCGAAGCCCGCGCTCGAATATCTGAACGACTGGGCTGGCCCCGAAAAGGGATGGTTGCGCAAGTTCTATCGCCCAGGTTCCGATGAACCGCAGTTCGACCTGACCCCCGCTGCGGAGAAAGCGATCGCGTGGCTCGGCACGCTGACGGAACGCAGCTTTGTCGGCACGGAATCGCGGCTCCTGACACTTTTCGAGCTGCTGCGGCAGATGGGCGAAGGCAGCGAGGCGGATCCGGAAAAGCGTCTTGCCGAGCTCCACGCGCGGCGCGGCCAGATCGACGAAGAAATCGCTCGTGTGGAGGCGGGTGACGTCCGGCTGCTCGACGATGCCGCGCTCAAGGATCGCTTTCAGCAATTCATGCAGATGGCGCGCGAACTGCTCACGGACTTCCGCGAAGTCGAACAAAATTTTCGGCTGCTGGACCGGCATGTACGCGAGCGAATCGCGCTCTGGGAAGGATCGAAGGGCGCGCTCATCGAGGAAATCATGGGCGAGCGCGACGCGATCGCCGATTCGGATCAGGGCAGCAGCTTCCGGGCGTTTTGGGACTTCCTGATGTCGAGCCGCCGTCAAGAGGAACTCTCGGAACGGCTCGAGCGCGTGCTCGAGTTGCCCGCGATCATGGAAATGCGGCCCGACGCGCGCATGCGGCGCGTTCACTATGACTGGCTGGAAGCGGGCGAACATACACAACGCACCGTTGCGCAGCTCTCGCAGCAGCTTCGACGCTTCCTCGACGATCGAGCGTGGCTAGAAAACCGCCGCATCATGGACATTCTGCGTGGTATCGAAACGAAAGCGCTTGCGCTGCGCGAAGCGCCTCCGCCAGGCGCCGTCACGGAGATCGAGACCGCATCCGCTGATATCGAGCTGCCAATGGAGCGCCCGCTTTACGTGCCGGCGCTGCGCCCTCTCATCACCAACGTCGCACTCGAGACCGGCGAGACGGACCTCGATCCCTCTGCACTCTACACGCAGATCGTCGTCGATCGCGCGCGCCTCGCAGGCCACATCCGCCGATGCCTCCAAGATCGGCCGCAAGTGACGCTTGCCGAATTGGCCGCGTCACAGCCGCTCGCGCATGGGCTCGCCGAGCTCGTCGCCTATATGCAACTGGGCGCCGAAGCGGGATCATTTCGGGCGACTGTCGACGAAACCATCTCCGATACCATCGAATGGCAGGCGAACGACGCCAACGGAACAGTAATCGTCAAGCGTGCGACCATGCCGCGCGTGATTTTCACAAGGTAGAGATGACGGAAGAACAGCAAGCCTCGTCGCTTGGTCGAGGTGATTTGCCGGCGGTTGCCATCGCGTTGCTCAAGGGCGTGGTTTATCGCGATGGAAACGAGCGCCTCTGGGCCGCGCTGCTCGAATTGCAGACACACGTGCGCGACTACGTCGCCGTGCTCGGCCTCGAACTGGTCGTGGACGAGGCGGAAGGCTACGCCTTCGTAAAAAGCCGCGCCGAGCACGACGCCGAAGCCGGCGTCGACCAGACCAAGCTACCCCGGCTCGTTGTCCGGCGCCCACTCTCGTTCCCCGTGAGCCTGTTGCTCGCACTGCTTCGAAAGAAACTGGCGGAATGGGATGCCGGCGGCGGCGACACACGGCTCGTTCTTGCACGCGAGGACATCGTCGAACTCGCACGCGTATTCCTTCCCGCGAGTACTAACGAGGCACGCCTGGTCGATCAGATCGATACACACGTGAACAAGATCGTCGAACTGGGCTTCCTGCGCCGGATGAAGGCCACGAGCGGGCCACCGACATTCGAGGTACGGCGTATTCTCAAAGCATTCGTCGATGCGCAATGGCTGCTCGATTTCGACGCGCGGCTCGCGGGCTATCGGGCGCACCTTCAAGATTCGACGGTTTCGGACCAACGGGAGAGTCGCGATGAATGAACCGCGCGCGCTCAGCTTCGATTTTGCCGCCGACGACATCCTGACGGGCTTTCGCCTCGAGCGGCTCGAAGTTTTCAACTGGGGAACTTTCGACGAGCGGGTCTGGGTGCTGCGGGCCGATGGCCGCAACGGCCTGCTGACAGGAGACATCGGTTCCGGCAAGTCGACGCTCGTCGACGCCGTCACCACGCTCCTCGTGCCCGCGCAGCGCATCGCCTACAACAAGGCGGCGGGCGCGGACAGCAAGGAACGCACGCTGCGCTCGTATGTGCTCGGCTACTACAAGTCGGAGCGCAACGAGGTCACTGGGACCGCCAAGCCCGTGAGTCTGCGAGATCACAACAACTATTCGGTGATCTTGGGGGTATTTCGTAACGCCGGATACGATGCCACGGTCACACTCGCACAGGTGTTCTGGATGAAAGACGCGCAGGCTCAACCCGCGCGATTCTTCGTCTGTGCCGAGCGCAATCTCTCGATCGCAGCCGACTTCTCGCGCTTCGGCACCGACATCGCACAACTGCGCAAAAAGCTGCGAGGATTGGGTGCCGAAATCGAGGACACGTTTCCGAAATACAGTGCCTGGTTCCGGCGGCGCTTCGGGATCGAAAGCGAGCAGGCGCTCGAGCTCTTTCATCAAACGGTATCGATGAAATCGGTGGGCAATCTCACCGACTTCGTACGCAGCCACATGCTCGAGCCGTTCGAGATCGCACCGCGCGTCGACGCATTGATCACTCACTTCGACGATCTGAATCGCGCGCACGAGGCGGTACTGAAAGCCAAACGCCAAGTGGAACTGCTGACACCGCTCGTAGACGACTGTGACCGCCACAGCGAGCAAGGACATGCTCTCGACGGCTGGCGAGCGTGCCGTGAAGCATTGAAGCCCTACTTCGCTGGACTCAAGCTCGGCCTCATCGAGCGCCGCCTTCAATTGCTCGATGAGGATCATGCGCGGGCGACCTCGCGAAAGGCCCGGCACGAAGAAGCGCGAGACCAGACGCGTCAGCGCGTGGACGATTTGCGCCGCGCCGTGGCCGAACAAGGAGGCGATCGTATCGCACAGCTCAATGTCGAAATGCGCGAGCAGGAGCGAGAAAGTGCGCGGCGCCGCGAACGCGCGCAACGCTATGCCGCCATCGTTACGTTGCTCGGCGAAACCGAGGCCACGGATGAGGCTGCATTCGTTTCCCAGCGCCAGCGTCTGGCCGAGCAGCGCGGCTCGCTCGTCGACGACGAAGCGCAAAAGCAAAATGCGATTACCGAATGGAGCGTGGCATTCCGCGAAGGGAAAGCGCGGCGTGATCTGCTAGAGGACGAAATAGCGAGCCTGAAAGCCCGACGCAACAACATCCCGAAGGAACAAGTCGCGATGCGATCGAGCCTATGCTCGGCGCTCGGTCTGGAGGAAGATGCCCTGCCGTTCGCGGGCGAACTCATTCAGGTGCGTAAGGACGCGCGCGATTGGGAGGGCGCCGCCGAGCGCGTACTACGCAACTTCGGCCTGTCGCTGCTCGTGCCCGACGAACATTATGCGAACGTCGCGGCGTGGGTCGATCACACTCATCTCCGGGGGCGGCTCGTCTACTTTCGCGTGCGCGCCGAACGCGCCGCGCGCGTAGTCGAGGCCATGGAGTTACACCGCGACTCGCTCGCGCACAAGCTCGCGATCAAGCCCGATTCGCTGTTCTACAGCTGGCTCGAGCGCGAAATCGGCCGCCGTTTCGACTATGCATGCTGCGATACGCAGGAGCAGTTCCGGCGCGAGACGCGCGCGATCACGCATGCTGGCCAAGCGAAAGCGCCGGGGGAACGCCACGAAAAAGACGATCGCCACGCGCTTGACGATCGCAGCCGCTACGTACTCGGTTGGAGCAACACGGCCAAAATTGCGGCTCTCGAAGCACAACGGCGAGCGCTCGAGGTTCGGCTCGGCGAGATCGGGCAACGACTGGGAGAGGCCCAAAGCGAGCACGCCAAGGTGCGAGAGCAACTCGAAGCACTCGCGCGTGCCGGCGAGTTCGTCGAGTTTCGAGAAATCGATTGGCCGAGTTGCGCCGCTGCAATCGCGCGCCTTGCAGACGAAAAAGCGCGCCTCGAATCGGCAAGCGACGCCCTCGCGGAGCTAACGGCTCAATTGGACTCGGCGCAATTGGCGTTGAAGGGAAGTGAAGCGGCGATCTCGGAAACCGACTCGGAACTGGGCGGCATACTGGCCAAGCGGGAGGCAGCCCAAGCGTTGCTCAGCGAGACGCACGCGCTCGTTGAGCAAGTCAATGCCGAACTTGCAGGGCGAATCGAGGCCTTGCGAGCGGAGATTCTCGGCGAACACCAGCTTTCCGTCGAGTCGTGCGACAACCGCGAGCGGGACGTGCGCGAGGCATTGACAACCCGCATCGACAACGAAACGAAGTCGCTCGGCCGCCTTGCCGAACGAATCGTCAAGGCCATGGCGGCCTTCAAGGATGCCTACAAGCTCGAAACTGCCGACTTCGATGCGAGCCTCGACGCGAGCTCAGAGTACCGTGACATGCTCGCGCGGCTGCAAGCGGACGATCTGCCGCGCTTCGAGGCGCGTTTCAAAGAGCTGCTCAACGTCAATACGATCAACGAGATCGCCAACTTCCACGCCCAGCTCGCGCGCGAACGGGAGACGATCAAGGCACGCATCGAGCGCATCAACGAATCGTTGCGACAAATCGACTACAACGCGGGCCGATACATCGTCCTCGAGAGTCAGCCCAGCCCCGACGCCGAGATCCGCGAATTCCAGGGCGACCTGCGCGCTTGCACCGAGGGCGAACTCACCGGCTCGGACGATAGCCAATACTCGGAAGCCAAGTTCCTGCAAGTCAAACGGATCATTGACCGCTTCCGCGGCCGCGAAGGGTTGACCGAGCAGGACCGGCGATGGCGCGCCAAAGTGACCGACGTGCGCAACTGGTTTCTGTTCGCCGCCAGCGAGCGTTGGCGCGAAGACGACAGCGAATACGAGCACTACTCGGACTCCGGCGGTAAATCGGGTGGCCAGAAGGAAAAGCTCGCCTATACGATCCTTGCCGCGAGCCTCGCCTATCAGTTCGGCCTCGAATGGGGCGCCGTGCGTTCTCGATCGTTCCGCTTCGTCGTCATCGACGAAGCGTTTGGCCGAGGCTCCGACGAATCGGCGCAGTATGGTCTCACATTGTTTCAGAAGCTGAACCTGCAACTGCTGATCGTCACGCCACTGCAGAAGATTCACATCATCGAGCCGTTCGTTTCGAGCGTCGGATTCGTTCAGAACGAGGGCGGACGCGCGTCGAGGCTGCGCAACCTGTCGATCGAGGAGTACCGCGCGCGCAAGGCGGAGTTCGAGCAATGAATTGGACAACGGCCGCCGAACTGCGCGTCCGCCTCCAACGCCTGTGGGAGCGCGGCGAATGGCTGCGAAGCCTCGTGGACGGCACCGAGGGGCTATTTCCGCTACGTCTGCCGATAAAAGGCCCGAGCTCGTCCGAATTGGCCGAACGCTTCGACGCGGTACGCGCATGGATCACGGAGATTGCCGCGACACCGCGCGTACGCATCGAATGGCGAGAAATCAATCATCGAATTCTCGGCCTGCAGCGCGTGCCACAAGCAGCTTGGGTCGACGGTCTGGACGATGCGCTCGCTGTCGCCGGCAAGCGCCGCGACGCAGCGCAGTTCGAGCGGCTGCTCGAAATCACACGCTCCCGCCAGCCGAAGCTCACCACGTGGCTTGCGCAGCGCCCGTTGCAAGCGCTCGAATTCGCCGGCGATTGGGAACGGCTGCTGGCAGTCGTCGATTGGCTGCAAGCCCATCCGCAGCCGGGCGTCTATCTTCGCCAAGCCGAAATCGCCGACGTCGACACGAAATTCATCGAGGCGCGGCGCGGCGTCCTCGCCCAATGGCTCGATCTCGTGCTGCCGTCCGAGGCAATCGACAGCAGCCGGACAGGCGCCGCCCAATTCGCTGCTCGCTACGGGTTCCGCGAGAAGCCGCCTCGGATTCGCTTTCGCGTGCTCGATGAGAGGCTCGCCGTTCTGCCCGGCATGGGCCGGCCCGACATCGCACTCGACGCCGACAGCTTCGCGCGCCTCGCGCTGCCGTGCCGCCATGTGTTCATTACCGAAAACGAGATAAATTTTTTGGCGTTTCCCGACGTTCCGCAGTCGATCGTGCTTTTCGGGGCGGGCTACGGTTGGGAAGCGCTAGAGTCGGCGCGATGGCTCACGGACTGTGCGCTCCACTACTGGGGCGACATCGACACGCACGGCTTTGCCATTCTCGATCAATTGCGCCGCCGATTCAGGCACGTCGGCTCGTTCTTGATGGACCGCGCGACACTGATGGCGCATGAAGCGTTCTGGGGAGACGAAGGCGATCAGGTCATACGCGATCTGCCGCGACTCACGGCGCAAGAGCGCGAACTCTTTGACGACCTGCGTGACAACCGGATTCGTCATGGATTACGGCTCGAGCAAGAGCGCGTGGGATTCGGGTGGGTCAGGGCGGCGCTAGAGGAACGGGCTTGCGCTTAGCTCTTACCCAATCTCACCGCCACGCACGACTCGAATGCGCCCCGAAGAAGCCGCCTCGACGATACCTGCCCCCAACTCCCAGGTTCAGCGACTTCGGTTTGCGCTGCCGTTGAGCAAAGCATCCGAGATCGTCGACAGCATCTCGGTCAGCCGTCTTGCCGTCTCGGCCGATGGCAGCGGCAACCTGAGACTTCGCTCGCCCGTCACGGCATCGCGCTCGACCCACGGGTGTGCGGCAACCGCGCCATCACCTGGCTCACTCAACGCCGACGCCAGCACCGCGCCGAACTGCAGCAACCCTGACCACGGCTCGAAGGACGCGCCTCGTTGTGCAGTATCGACGGTCGAAGCTTGAGGCCGCTCTCCGGCACCGGCGAGCTCGGTTTCCACGACGCTCGCGTCACGCGCCACGATGCCAGACACGGCGGCGCCGCTCGCAGCTTCCTCTGCCGCGGCCATGACCCCGCTCTCCCCCATGCGCCCCGTGACATTTTCGACGTCCTTCATGAAACGGGTCAGGCGCGACCCGCCGAGCAGAATTTCGCTGGCGCCGCCGTCGAGGATGCCCTTCGCCAGCGAGCGCTTGAAAGCGAGCACCGACAGCATGCCCTCCTCGATCGTTCCCTTCGCGACGTAATTGACGACTCGTACCGGCTTTTTCTGGCCCAACCGATAGATGCGCGCGATGCGCTGCTCCAGCACCGCCGGGTTCCACGGCAGATCCATGTTCACGAGCGTCGACGCGTGCTGAAGGTTGAGCCCTGTGCTGCCTGCGTCCGTCGACAGAAACACCCGACAGTCCGAATCGTCCCGAAAGCGCTGCACCAGCGCGGGCCGATTTTCCGACGGCACGCCGCCATGGAAGCTGACGTAACCGATACCGAGCTTCTCGAGCCGGCGAATGACGATCTCATGCGTGCGCGTCCATTGACTGAACACCACGACTTTCTCGTCCGGCTGCGTGAAAAGCGACTCGAACAGCGTCACCAGCTCGTCGGCCTTCACGCCATGATCGGTTTCCTGGTCCAGCAGATAGGTGCTGTTGCACGACATGCGCATGTTCTGCAAAGCACAGGTGAGGCGCCTCTGGTCTTGATCTGACAGAAACCTCGTATTACGCCAGCGCCGGACGATCTTGGCCACGATGTCCGCGTTTTCCATGTGATACGCCATCTGCATCTCGGTCATCGGCACCAGCAGATTCTGGTCGGTGCGCCCGGGCAACTGCAGCAGCACCTCGGACTTGCGGCGCCGTATCATGATCGGCGCCAGGGTCTGGCCGATCTCGTCGAGGCCCGTGTATCCCGTCACGCGTCCCGCCTCGTCCTTGACCTGATGTTCGTGCAGCAGCTTCCACGTGGGCCCGAGACGGTGCTGGTCGACGAACTGAACGATGGAAACGAGTTCCTCCAGCTTGTTCTCGAGAGGCGTACCCGTTAGCACGGCGGCATAGGGGCTGTCGATTCGCTTGAGAGCTTTCGCCGCAATGGTGTTCCAGTTCTTGATACGCTGCGCCTCGTCGACGATGATCAGTTCCGGCGCCCACGCGGAAATCATGTCGAGGTCCGATTTCAGCTTCTCATAGTTGGTGATCTTGTAGAGATCCTGGCCCGCATATTCGCCCCGCCTCTGGGCAAGGCCGCCCGTGATCACCCTCGATGCGCGGCCGGAGAACCGCATGATTTCGCTCTGCCACTGATACTTGAGCGAAGTCGGGCAAATCACCAGCACTTTCGACACGCCAAAATGCCGGATCAGGATTTCCGCCGCCGCGACGGCCTGCACCGTCTTGCCGAGGCCCATTTCGTCGCCGATCAAGGCGCGCCCGGCACGCACGGCGAACAATGCGCCTTCGGCCTGGTAAGGGTAGAGCGGCACCTTGAGCAGCTTCCTCAGCGAGGGCGTCGCCGCTCCTTGCGGAAACTGCCCATCGAGCATCATGGCACGGCGCGCCGCGTCGTTACGGCCGGCGATGAAATCGAGAGCGTCGTCGTGGGCGCGCAATTCGTGCCCGGCCTTCGCCACACTGGAAAGAAAGCGCCCGAGATCTTCGAAACGGTCCTCCGGCAAATGCCATCGCCGAGACTCGTCGAACAAAGCGGCAGCCGCTTTGGCCACCTTTGCCGGACAATCCGTGCCGGCGCGAAAATGGACCGCTCGCCCTCCCTCGTTGCGTAAATACAGCTCCGAGAATGCGGGCTGATAACCACGGGCGAAGGCCGCCTTTGCGCCGCGCTTGCGCAGTAGTCGCGACAAGGCGAATTCAATGTGCTTGCAGGTGCCGAGTTCGTTGGTGGCGTAATCGGCACAGGCGCAGAAGTTGTCGCCCGGGCGGGCTCCACGAATCGACACGCGATAGCTGGAGTTCGACGCCGGATTGCCGACGCGGAATTCCGAGAAATACGTCTCCGTCCCGAGATTCTCCAGCGAGAACGTCTGTTCTTGCCCGAATTTCCGACGCAAGGCGCGCTGCCAGTCGGCGGGCGACATGTGATCGGGGGCGTGGGTGCGGGAAAGCTTCGGGGATCGATGTGACTTGGTGGAAGAGCGTTTGCTGGTCATGACTTGGTGTGATGTTCGCGCGACCGACCCACTCTATCAACGCGAAGTCCAGCGGGTTTCGGATTGCCTCCCACGCGGACAGCTCCAGATCAATCCGCCCAACGGCTGGATCCGCCACCGGAGTCCGTAACGCGTCCTTGATTACCTACCGGCTCGGTAGAACGGAGAGCGCTCACAGTATACCCGGGCCCCGTCCTCCATCGCCACAGATTCGGTCCTCCGCCTGGCGACGGCAGGATTCGTTGTACAGCGAATATGACTGGCTCATTCACCGACTTCCCCCAGAAGGCTGTGCCGATCGATCGCCAACCGTTGCTGCGCGCCCGCGATCTGGTCAAACAAGGCCTGCCGACCATGGTACTCAGCCGGCTCGTTGCGGCGGGCAAGCTGGAACGCGTCGTCCGTGGCGTCGTAATCGGTAACTCCCCGACGTTCTTGCGACCTCAGGCGATCCGATGCAAAGGCGAGCGCAGCGGATTACCCATCTTTCCTTCCTCCTTGCGTGGGCTTTACACACTCAGCAAGGGATCCATTTTTTTCGGGCAAGCTCACACGTCTTCGGAGGGGTTGTCCACCTTCTCGCCGTGCAGGATGGCGAAGGCATAGACCTGCTTCACGATGTCGCGGATGTGTACCGCGGTGGCGGGCGCACCGCGGGCCTTCACTTTGTTGCAGAGAGCGTGCAAGTCATCGGCGGTGATTTCGTTGAGCTGCCGGTTCTGGAAGGCCGAAGGATGTCCCGATCGACGATGCTCTTGCGCATCGCCTTCGTGCTGTCGGCCATCCGAGCCCCGGCCAGCCATTTCTCAGTCATGTCGCCGAAGGTCTTGGCGGCGGTCAGCCGGCGCTTCTCGCGTTGCTTCTCCAGCGCGGGGGACTGGCCCTGGGTGACGGTCTTCTTGGCGTCGATCAGCTTTTCGCGGGCCAAGGCCAACGAGACGCCAGCCGGCCCGTAGCGGCCGATGGTCAACGTCTCGCGGCGGCCGTTGAGACGGTAATCGTAGCGGAAGGTGACGGTACCGACGGGCGATACCGTCACATACATTCCGTCTCGGTCAAAAGCCTTGTAAGTCTTGGACTTAGGCTTGAGGTTACGCAGTGCAGTGTCGGTGAGCATCGAGGTTTTTTCTCCGCTTCGCAACGGCTTTTACCGTCAGGGGTCAGGAGACCTGCTGATGCTCGGAAAGCCGCATAAAACCAGCTTTCCCGAGAAGACTTTTACCGTCAAAGACGGCTTTGGTCTGGATAGTGATCGGGAGGGTCTTAATCCGGCCGTCGGTTCTTACCGCCAGCTCTACCGCCAACTTGTTCTGTTGGCCGGCGATAGCCACCGATAGCCATCGCGACGCATTTTTTACAAATCAATACGTTACGTTAGTTTTTCAATAGCTAGCGATAGTTCCCGAAGGATCTAATTTCACTCCCACTCGATTGTCGCCGGCGGCTTGCCCGACACGTCGTACACGACCCGGTTGATTCCGCGCACTTCATTGATGATCCGATTCGACACGCGGCCGAGCAGCGCATACGGCAGATGCGCCCAATGCGCGGTCATGAAGTCGGTGGTCTGCACGGCGCGCAGCGCGGTCACGTAGTCGTACGTGCGGCCGTCGCCCATCACGCCGACCGATTTCACCGGCAGGAACACCGCGAACGCCTGGCTCGTCAGGTCGTACCAGCTCTTGCCGACCTGCGACGGCTCGCAGAGGCCCGCCGCCGCATCCTGCCCGGTCGCGCTCGTCGCGCGGAGTTCTTCGATGAAGATCGCGTCGGCGCGGCGCAGCAGTTCCGCATAGTCGCGCTTCACTTCGCCGAGGATCCGCACGCCGAGGCCCGGGCCCGGGAACGGATGGCGATACACCATCTCCGCCGGCAAGCCGAGCGCGACGCCCAGTTCGCGCACCTCATCCTTGAACAGGTCGCGCAGCGGCTCGAGCAGCTTCAGGCCGAGCGTCTCCGGCAGGCCGCCGACGTTGTGGTGGCTCTTGATCGTCGTCGCCTTCTTCGTCTTCGCGCCGCCCGATTCGATCACGTCCGGGTAGATCGTCCCTTGCGCGAGCCATTTCGCGTTCGTCAGTTTCTTGGCCTCGGCCTGGAATACCTCGACGAACTCGCGGCCGATGATCTTGCGCTTGGCCTCCGGATCGGTGACGCCCGCGAGATGGCCGAGGAACTGCTCGGACGCGTCGACGTGCACGACCTTCGCATGCAGACGGCCTTCGAACATATCGAGCACCATCTTGCCTTCGTCCAGGCGCAACAGGCCATGATCGACGAACACGCAGGTCAGCTGATCGCCGATCGCGCGGTGGATCAGCGCGGCCGCGACGCTCGAATCGACGCCGCCCGACAGGCCGAGGATCACTTCCTCGTCGCCGACCTGTTCACGAATGCGCGCGACCGCCTCCTCGATGTGATCGCGCATGATCCAGTCGGGCGCGGCGCCCGCGATGTCGAGCACGAAGCGCTCGAGCAGTTTGCGGCCCTGCAGCGTGTGCGTGACTTCCGGGTGGAACTGCACTGCGTAGTAGCCGCGCGCCTCGTCGGCCATGCCGGCGATCGGGCAACTCGGCGTCGACGCCATCAGCGCGAAGCCGGGCGGCAGCTCGGCGACCTTGTCGCCGTGGCTCATCCACACCTTCAGCATCCCGTGGCCTTCCGGCGTCGTGAAATCCCGGATGCCGTCGAGGAGGCGCGTGTGGCCCTGCGCGCGCACTTCCGCGTAGCCGAATTCGCGATGGTCGCTCCACTCGACCTTGCCGCCGAGCTGCACGGCCATCGTCTGCATCCCGTAGCAAATGCCGAGCACCGGCACGCCAAGGTCCCACACCGCCTGCGGCGCGCGAAGCTGCTGGTCCTCATAGGTGCTCGCGTGGCTGCCGGACAGGATCACGCCCTTCGGTGCGAATTCGCGGACGAAGTCGTCGGTGACGTCGTTCGGGTGGATCTCGCAGTAGACGTGCGCTTCGCGGACGCGCCGCGCGATCAGTTGGGTGACTTGCGAACCGAAGTCGAGAATCAGGATTTTGTCGTGCATGGCAGCGGACGGGAAAAAGAACAATGGAATAACAAAAGCAGCGCCCAAGGCGCTGCATCGAATACGTATTCGGGCGATCGTGCGGCCGCGAAGCGCGGCGGCCTGACAGTCGGGAGGACCGGGCCGCTCACGGTTGCGACGGCGGTCGCGCCGCGTCGCCGACGTCGCTCGTCACGGCGCCTGCGCGCTCGGCCGACACCGCGCTCGCCGCGCCCGCTCCCGCCGGCGGCGGCGCGCTCGCGCCCGTTGCCGATGCGGCGCTCGTCGCTCCGGTCGCAACGCCTGCGCGCGACACGCTCGGCTCGATTCGCGCGGCGGCGGACGGCGTCACGGCCGGTTCCGCGGCGCGCTTCGACGCGACGCGCGCATCGGCCGCCTGCGCCTTCTCGCGCCGCCGCACCACGGCCGCGAGCCGCACGCCGCCGAAACCGATCACGAGCAGCACGGCGCCCGCGACCACCGACACGAATTGCCCGAACGCCGACAACTGCGGCGAACGGATCGCGAGCAGCCAGACGAGCGTCACGACGCCCGTCAGCCAGTTCACGTGCCCGACCGCGCGCGCGACGCCCGCGGTCAGATCGCCGTTGAAGGCCGCGTGCATCGACAGCCACGCGAGCCCGAGGAGCGCGATGCCGAACGCCTGCCCGACCATCGCGGGATCGACGGTGACGAGTTGCAGCGCGTCGTACAGCGCTTTCCACGGCGTCAGCACGAACAGGAGGCCGAAGCCGGCAAGCAGTACGGCATCGATGAGAAGAACGGCGCGCAGCAACGGTTTCATCGGCGATCAGTCCACGTGATAGTTGGGGGCTTCCTTCGTGATCTGCACGTCGTGCACGTGCGACTCGCGCATGCCGGCTGCGGTGATCTGGACGAATTCGGCCTTGTCGTGCAGCTCGGCGATCGTCTTGCAGCCGCAGTAGCCCATGCTCGCGCGCACGCCGCCGATCAGTTGGAAGATGATCGCGTTGACCGAGCCCTTGTACGCGACGCGGCCTTCGATGCCCTCCGGCACAAGCTTGTCGATGTTCGCGGAGTTGTCCTGGAAGTAGCGGTCCGCCGCGCCGTCCTTCATCGCGCCGACGGAACCCATGCCGCGGTACGACTTGTACTGGCGGCCCTGATACAGGAACACGTCGCCCGGCGCTTCTTCGGTGCCGGCGAACATGCTGCCCATCATCACGGCGTTCGCGCCGGCGGCGAGCGCCTTCGACACGTCGCCCGAGAAGCGGACGCCGCCGTCGGCGACGCACGGCACGCCCGTGCCGCGCAGCGCGTCCGACACATTCGCGATCGCGCTGATCTGCGGCACGCCGACGCCCGCGACGATCCGCGTCGTGCAGATCGAGCCCGGGCCGATGCCGACCTTCACCGCATCCGCGCCGTATTCGACGAGCGCCTTCGCGGCGGATGCCGTCGCGATGTTGCCGCCGATCACCTCGACCTTCGGGAAATTCTGCTTGACCCAGCGCACACGCTCGAGCACGCCCTTGCTGTGGCCGTGCGCGGTGTCGACGACGATCACGTCGACGCCCGCCTGCACGAGCAGCTCGACGCGCTCTTCGTTGTCCGGACCGACGCCGACCGCCGCGCCGACGCGCAGCTTGCCGTGTTCGTCCTTGCATGCTTCCGGGTGCTCGGTCTGCTTCGTGATGTCCTTGACCGTCATCAGGCCGCGCAGCTCGAACGCCGCGTTGACGACGAGCACGCGCTCGAGGCGGTGGCTGTGCATCAGCGCCTTCGCGTCCGCGAGCGGCGTGCCTTCGGCGACCGTCACGAGGCGCTCGCGCGGCGTCATGATCGACTTGACCGGCTCGTCGAGGCGGGTTTCGAAGCGCAGGTCGCGGTTCGTCACGATGCCGACGAGCTTCGGCCCCTCGACAACCGGAAAGCCCGAGATGCCATGCTGGCGCGACAGCGCGATCACGTCGCGCACCTTCATGCTCGGCGGAACCGTGATCGGATCGCGCACGACGCCGGATTCGAAGCGCTTGACCTTCGCGACTTCGCGGGCCTGCTCGACGGGGGTGAGATTCTTGTGGACGATGCCGACGCCGCCTTGCTGCGCCATCGCGATCGCGAGGCGACCTTCGGTGACCGTGTCCATCGCGGCGGACACGAGCGGCATGTTCAGGGAGATGTTGCGGGTCAGTTGGGTCTTGAGGCTGGTGTCGCGCGGCAGAACGTCGGAGAACGCCGGGACGAGGAGCACGTCATCGAACGTGAGTGCTTTTTGGATCAGACGCATGGCAAATCCTATAGGCGCAAAAGCGAATTATACGCGAAGCTCGGTTAATTTTCACAACACGAACAACAGCTTAGGCGTTTTCGGGCAGTTGGGGCCCCGAATCGTTCGGATCCCGGTTCGAGTCCTTTTCGATCCGGTTTCGTTTCGCGCGGGCGCGCGTCCGTTCGCGCCGGGCCCGGCCACGCGGGGACAGCGGCACGGCGGGCGGCGCGCGATGCGGCGCGAGTGTCCGTGTCGGCGGGCGGGCGGCGCGTCCTCGCCATGCTGTTGCCGGGCGCTCGCAAGCCCGTCGTGTGGCCCGATGACTCGGTGGTCCTGCAGTCCTAGTCCTTGCAGCCTCCGCGCCCCGTTGCCCCGTTGCCCCCGCAACCTCTGCCGACTCCCGAGCCTCGTCCGCGTCAGCCCCGCCGGCAACGCGCCGCGCAAGCGCCCTGCCCGCCCTCGCCCGGCGCCGCCCACATCGCATGGCGTCATCCGATCCCGACCGCTCGCGCAATCAAGATCACCCCCGCCCCGACGATGACGCTCCCGGCGGCTCGCGCAGCACGCTCGCCGGCCGGCGCGAGACGTTCGACGGCGATGGCAGCCGTCACGGCGGCCATCGCACGCAAATCCATGATCCCGATGACGAGCAGGCTCGCGGTGAGACCCGCGCTGCTGCAGCAGCAGTGAAAACCAAAACGCGCACCCTGTCGCCACGCCGCGCCGACGCGCTCAGGCAACGCGCCGCAGCGCCCCGGCGCCGCGCGACAGCACGCCAGATGGCGGGCCTTCCACGCGGTGAACTGAAACGCACCGGCGCTCAGCACGACCGCACCGGCCGCGACCGGAACGGCGCGCGAAAGCGCCGGCGCGCGCATCACGACCGCCGCCAATGCGGCGCCGATCGCGTAGACGACGATGCCCGCCGCGGTCCACACGAAGCCATACCCGGCCGCGACCGACGCGGCCCGCGGCCAGGCGCGCGCTTCGCGCATCCAGCCGGCCGCCCGCGCGCAGCGCCACAGCATCGGCGCGACCGACGGCAGCATCATCGCCGTCATCATCGCGATCCACATGCCGACGAACGACGCCGCCGCGCCGGCCCACGTCCGCCCGCACATCCGCGTCCACACCGCCGACATCGTCCAGCCGCCCGGCATCGGCATCTCGCCCATCGCGGGCATCGACGCAAGCCATGCGACCGCCACCGCGGCACCGGCCGCGAAGACGAGCGCCAACGCGCCCCCAAGGGCTCCCCGCGCACCGCGCGCGGAAATCGCATGCAGCGCGATCCCGCGTTCGTGGCCGCGCCGGCGCCGGCCGCGCGCAGGCTCAGCGCCCGCCGTACTCGTCATGGCGGCGCCACCAGACGCCCGTTTCGTTGCGCCCCTTCGGCGCGCGATCGAGCCACTGGTACATGCCCCAGAGCCCATCGAGCCCGCGCGCGTACGTCGAATACGTGTGATAGACGACACCGTCCTCGAGCACGAACGCGCTCATGCCCGGCCGATCGCGTACGTACGTACGTGCGTCGGTCCCGCAAGCGGCAGCGAACTCGGCGACGGGTGCAGGCGCGGACGTCAAGTCCATCGCATGGCCGCTGCGCCGGTAGTTGTATTCGACGCTCCCGTCGCGCTGCTGCGCGTCGGTGAACGACACGTTGAAGTCGTAGTTGAAATCGCTGTCGAGCGACGATGCCCACGGAAACGTCCATCCCATCCGCTTCCTGTACGTCTGCAGCTTCGCGAGCGGCGCGCGCGACACCGCCGACAGCGTGGCGTCGTGATGCGCGAGATGAACGACGAAGCCGTCGAAGCCGTCCGCGATCGCCGAGCACGACGGGCATCCCGCCGTGTAGTCGGGCCCGAACATGAAGTGGTAGACGAGCAGTTGCGAGCGGCCGCGGAAAAGGTCCGCGAGCGACGCGCTTCCTTCGTCCATCTCGAATCGATACGCCTTGTCGACGCGCACCCAAGGCAGCGCCTGACGTCGCCGCGCGAGCTCGTCGCCGCGCCGCGTGTGCGCTTTCTCCGCATCGAGCAGTTCGAGCCGCGCAGCGAGCCATTCTTCGCGCGTCCCGGTCATATGTGTCGCCATCGCCCGTCCCTCCTTTCCGTGTCGCACGCCGGTCGCTCGATCTCCGATCCCGCGCGCGGGTTGCGTGATCGTGGTGGTAGATTAGTGCCGGGTTTCGAACGGTGGGAGTGACAAGTGTGGCGGGATTCCGATGGACTCGCTGATCACCGCCGCGGCGCGCGCGCTCGCGGCAGGTGATCCGCTCGGCGCGCTGAACCGGGTCGCGCTGCGCGACGACGCGCCCGCGCTCGCGCTGCGCGGCATCGCGATGGCGCAGCTCGGCGATTTCGTCCGCGCGAAGGCGCTCGTGAGGCGCGCCGCGCGCGCGTTCGGCGCGAAGGAAGCCGTCGCCCGCGCGCGATGCGTCGTCGCCGAGGCCGAGATCGCGCTCGCGTCGCGCGAACTCGGCTGGCCCGAAAAGGCGCTCGACGCCGCGCGCACGACGCTCGAAGCGCACGGCGACCGCATCAACGCCGCGCATGCGCGATATCTCGAAGTGCGGCGCCTGCTGCTGATCGGCCGCCTCGACGAAGCCGAGCGCGCGCTCGCCGCGCTCGACCCCGACGCGCTCCCGCCCGCATTGCAGGCCGCGCACGAGCTGATCGTCGCGGGGATCGCGCTGCGGCGCCTCCGGACGCAGACCGCACGCGCGTCGCTCGCGCGCGCCGAACGCGCCGCGCGCGCGGCCGGCATCCCCGCGCTGACGGCCGAAGTCGAACACGCGTCCCGCATCCTCGACGCGCCTGCGGCGCGCCTGATCGCGCGCAGCCAAGAACGGCTGCTGCGGCTCGACGACGTCGAAGCATGGCGCGCGTCGGAATCGCTCGTCGTCGATGCGTGCCGCCACGTCGTGCGCGACGCGCACACGACGGTCTCGCTCGCGAAGCGCCCGGTGCTGTTCGCCCTTGCGCGCGCGCTCGGCGAAGCGTGGCCGGACGACGTGCCGCGCGACGCGCTCGTCGCGCGTGCGTTTCGCGCGAAGCATGCCGACGAATCGCATCGCGCGCGCCTGCGCGTCGAAATCGGGCGGCTGCGCGCGATGCTCGGAACGCTTGTCGATATCCACGCGACGAAGCGCGGTTTCGCGCTGACGCCGCGCCACGCACGCGACGTGGCCGTGCTCGCGCGCCCGGTCGAGGACGCGCATGCGGCGGTGCTCGCCCTCCTCGCCGACGGCGAGTCGTGGTCGAGCTCGGCGCTGGCGCTCGCGCTCGGCGCGAGCCAGCGCACCGTGCAGCGCTCGCTCGACGCGCTCTCGACCGCGGGCAAGGCGCAGTCGTTCGGCCGCGGGCGCGCGCGGCGCTGGACGAGCCCGCCCGTCCCCGGATTCGCGACGACCTTGTTACTCCCGGCCCCGCTGCCGGGCGATTAGGATGGCACCATCGAGCCACCGGGAGACGAAGACATGAAACGAACCGCAGCCGACATCATTCAGGAATACGGCCCGTTTCCGGGCGTCGACGGCGTGCACGGCGTCACGTACGACGGCCGGCAAGTATGGTTCGCCTCGGGCGACAAGCTGAACGCGCTCGATCCGGCGAGCGGGACGACACTGCGGTCGATCGACATCGCCGCGCACGCGGGAACCGCCTATGACGGCCGACATCTGTATCAGATCGCCGAGAACCGCATCCACAAGATCGACCCGGACACGGGCCGCGTGCTGTCGACCATCCCGGCGCCCGGCGGCGGCGCGGACTCCGGGCTCGCGTGGGCCGAGGGCACGCTGTGGGTCGGACAGTATCGCGACCGCAAGATCCGTCAGGTCGATCCCGAAACGGGCGCGATTCTTCGGACGATCGAGTCGAATCGCTTCGTCACCGGCGTCACGTGGGTCGACGGCGAACTCTGGCACGGCACCTGGGAAAGCGACGAGAGCGAATTGCGCCGCATCGATCCCCGGACGGGCGACGTGCTGGAGGCGCTCGCGATGCCGGCCGGCGTCGGCGTGTCGGGGCTCGAGTCCGACGGCGGCGACCGGTTCTTCTGCGGCGGCGGAAACAGCGGGAAAGTGAGAACCGTCCGCCGCCCCGCGCGAAGCGCCGCGGCACAAGACGGCATCGGGCGCGCAGCCGGTTCCTCCGACGAGTAGCCGCGGGCGGCCCGCGCCCGCCGAAAGGACCCGCGGCGCGTTGCGCGAGGACGCGAAGACGCTCCGCGCCGCCCGCCGTCGAACGACGGCGCCGCAGCATCGATACGAAACGAGCACCCGCCCTGCCGAACAAGCTCGACGCGCGTGCCGGCCGTGCATTTGCCGCCGCCCGCGCCCCTTTCCGACCCAGTGCAGGAATGAACAAGACAAACGCCGCCGTACGTCGCTAAGATGCGCGCTCGTCAGTGAAATAAACGGTCGGAGAACGCGATGCAGCGCGGTGTAGCGTACGGAGTGTTGGCAGGCGCCCTATGGGGCATGGTGTTTCTCGTGCCGCGGGTTCTGACCGACTTCTCGCCGTTGTTGCTGAGCGTCGGCCGCTATGCGATGTACGGCCTCGTGTCGCTCGCGGCCGCGTTGCCGGCCGCCCGCTCGCTCGCCGCGCGCCTCACGCGCGAAGATCTCGTCGCGCTCGTCAAGCTCGCGCTCGTCGGCAACGTCGCCTACTACATGCTGCTGTCGAGCGCGGTGCACCTGATCGGCATCGCGCCCAGCTCGCTGATCGTCGGCGTACTGCCCGTCACGGTCACGCTCGCCGGCCTCGGCGATCACGGCGCGGTGCCGCTCAAGCGGCTCGCGGGCCCGCTCGCGCTCGTCGTCGCCGGCATCGCATGCATCAACGTCGATCTGTTCACGTCCGAGGCCGCGCATGCGACGACGCTCGCCCAGAAGCTCGTCGGCATCGCGTGCGCGACGGCCGCGCTCGCGAGCTGGACGTGGTACGCGGTCGCGAACGCCCGCTACCTGCAGCGCCATCACCGGTTCGACGGCAACGAATGGTCGGTGCTGTGGGGCGTCGTCACGGGCCTGATCGGCGGGCTGTGCTGGATCGGCATCGCCGCGCTCCCGGCAGGCACGCTGCAGCCGGCGCTGCCCGCGTCGCGCTGGCAGTTGTTCTGGCTGCTGAATCTCGGCCTCGCGATCGGCGCGTCGTGGCTCGGCAACGGGCTGTGGAACGCGGCGTCGAAGCGGCTGCCGCTCACGCTGTCGGGCCAGTTGATCGTGTTCGAAACCGTGTTCGCGCTGCTGTACGGCTTCGTCTTCGATCATCGGCTGCCGCGCGCGCTCGAGATCGCGGCGCTCGTGCTGCTGCTTGCTGGCGTGTACGGATCGGTGCGCCGGCACGGTGGCGACAAGCGCGCGGCCGACGATCCGCTCAACGCGAACCTCGGCGCGCACTGAGCGCGGCGTTTCGTCGGATGAATCGTGCGCGGCCCGCGCCGCTCAGCGCGAATCCTTCGGCAGCCACTTGCGGCCTTCGATCGAGCCCTCGCGGCGGGTCTTGTCGACGCGGCGCTGCCGCGCGACCTTCGGATCGACGATGAGCGGACGGTAGATCTCGACGCGATCGCCGTCGGCGACGGCCGCGTCGAGCGCCGCGAGCTTGCCGAAGATGCCCGTCTTGAGCTTCGCGAGGTCGATGTCCGGATAAAGCGCGAGCACGCCGCTCGCGTCGATCGCGTCGCGCACGGTCGCGCCAGCCGGCACGTCGACGGCGACGAGCGTCTGCCGCTCCGGCAGCGCATAGCAGACCTGGACCTTCGGCATGTGCATCACCCCTTGCCGTAGCGCTGGTCGGCGCGCTTCACGAACGATTCGACGAACGTGTTCGCGATGTGCGTGAATACGGGCCCGATGATCTTCTCGAGGATCACGCTCGAGAACTCGTAGTGCAGCGCAAATTCGATCTTGCACGCGTCCGCGCGCAGCGGCGTGAAGCGCCAGTAGCCGGTAAACTTGCGAAACGGCCCATCGGTAAACTCCATGTCGATCCGGGTCGGGCGCTGCTGCGTGTTGCGGGTCGCGAAATGCTGCCTGATGCCCTTGAAGTTGATGTCGATCCGCGCCTCCATCCCGGTTTCGTCGCGACGGCGAATCTCGACGCCGCCGCACCACGGCAGGAAGTTCGGGTAATCGGCCACGTCGGTGACGAGGTCGAACATCTGTTCCGCCGAGTGGCGGATCAATACGGTTTTCTGGACATCTGCCATAAATCGCGCGGCATCGCAAAGGTAAACGAGCAAGCCGGGCCAACGCCGCCCCGCTTTGCTAAAATTGTGATTTTAAACGAGTTGGCCATTTCCCTTCATGAGCATCATCGACAATAGAAAAGCGTTCTTCGATTACCACATCGAAGAACGCTACGAAGCGGGGCTCGTGCTCGAGGGGTGGGAGGTCAAGGCGCTGCGCGCCGGGCGCGGACAGATCAAGGAAGGCTACGTCGTCGTGAAGAACGCGGAGATCTACCTGATCGGCACGCACATCAGCCCGCTGCCCGAAGCCTCGACGCACATCAAGCCCGATCCGGTCCGCACCCGCAAGCTGCTGCTGCACCGCGACGAAATCAAGAAACTGATCGGCAAGGTCGAGCAGCGCGGCTATACGCTCGTGCCGCTGAACTTCCACTACAAGGGCGGTCGCGTGAAATGCGAGATCGGTCTCGCGAAAGGCAAGAAGCTCCACGACAAGCGCGAAACCGAAAAGAAGCGCGATTGGGAACGCGAGAAAGCGCGAATCATGCGTTCTGCAACATAACGCGCGGCGCTTTGCCGCACGCCGTCAGCGCAGGCCGCGCCCGATGCGCCGCAATCGAAACGGCCCGCTTCGAACGATTCGGAGCGGGCCGTTTCTTCATCGGGCGACGCGTGACGCTCAGCCCTTGCTCGCGCCCGAGGCGACGCCCCCCGGCGCGGCGCGGTTGACGATCGTCAGGGCCGACGCGATCGCGGTGCTCAAGTCCGACATGTTCGACGGCACGATCAGCGTGTTGCCCGCCTTCGCGAGATTGCCGAACGCGCCGACGTACTGCTCGGCCACCTTCAGGTTCACCGCATCCATCCCGCCCTGCGACTGGATCGCCTGCGCGATCTTCTGGATTGCCTGCGCGTTCGCCTCGGCCACCGCGAGGATCGCGGCCGCCTCGCCCTGCGCCTGGTTGATCGCCGCCTGCCGCTCGCCTTCCGACTTCTGGATCGCCGCCTCACGCGCGCCCGACGCGAGGTTGATCTGCTCCTGCTTGCGGCCTTCCGATGCGGCGATGAGCGCCCGCTTCTCCCGCTCCGCGGTGATCTGCGCCTGCATCGCATGCAGGATTTCCTTCGGCGGCGTCAGATCCTTGATCTCGTAGCGCAGCACCTTGACACCCCAGTTCGCGGCCGCTTCGTCGAGCGCCGACACGATGCTGTGGTTGATGAAGTCGCGCTCCTCGAAGGTCTTGTCGAGCTCGAGCTTGCCGATCACCGAACGCAGCATCGTCTGCGAGAGTTGGGTAATCGCGAGCACGAAGTTGCTCGAGCCGTACGACGCCTTCATCGGGTCCATCACCTGGAAGTACAGCACGCCGTCCACCTGCAACTGCGTATTGTCACGCGTGATGCAGATCTGGCTCGGCACGTCGAGCGGAATCTCCTTCAGCACGTGCCGGTACGCGATCCGGTCGATGAACGGCAGCACGATGTTCAAGCCCGGCGACAGCGTCGCGTGATAGCGGCCGAACCGCTCGAGCACCCACGCATGCTGCTGCGGCACGATCTTCACGGTCTGCGACACGAGCACGAACACGATGATGAGCAGCACCGCCCAGACGATCAATGAATCCATGAAGCTGGTCCTCCTTGTTGGAATTTGAAGACAAACGCGCCGAGGGCGGTCACTTCGCGGATTTCGCCGCGACAACGAGACAATTGCCGCGCACCGAACGCACTTCGTACAGATGCGCGTCCTCGCGCTCGCCGGCGGCGAGCTCGACGTCCCACTGCGCGCCGCGATACTGCGCGCGCGCCCGGCGGTCGTGCCAATGCTTGACCGCGATCGTCGCGCCGATGTCGAGGTTGATGTCGGGATTCGCCGACGCGTCGCGTTTCTGCTTGCGGCCGAGCCCCGAGCGCCTGAGCGCGATCACGGCGACGATCGCGACGAGCGCGGCAGCGGCAAACTGCCAGGCGGCGGGCGCGCCCGCGAGATGCACGAGGCCGCCCGCGAGGAAGCCGAGCGCGATCATCAGCAGGTAGAACGTCCCCGTCAGCAGTTCCGCGACGACGAACACGCCGACGCCGATCCACCAGAAAAACTGCCCTGACACCATCGCCCCTCCCGTTGCACAAAGAAAAACACCCCGGCGTTACCGGGGTGTTTATAGCACGAACCTTGCAATTTGCCTTCATTTGGACGGCGATTCGACGACCGCCGTCCGAACGGGCGATTACCGCCGATTACTGCTTCGACGCAAGCGCCTGCCACGTGGCGATGACCGTGTCCGGGTTCAGCGAGATCGACGCGATGCCTTCGTCGGCGAGCCACTTCGCGAAGTCCGGGTGATCGGACGGGCCCTGGCCGCAGATGCCGACATACTTGTCGAGCTTGCGGCAGGTGTCGATCGCACGCTTCAGCATGAACTTCACGGCCGGATCGCGCTCGTCGAAATCGACGGCGAGCAGTTCCATGCCCGAGTCGCGGTCGAGGCCGAGCGTCAGCTGCGTCAGGTCGTTCGAGCCGATCGAGAAGCCGTCGAAGTGCTGCAGAAATTCTTCGGCGAGGATCGCGTTCGACGGCACTTCGCACATCATGATGAGGCGCAGGTCGTTGTCGCCGCGCTTCAGTCCGAACTTCGCGAGCAGGCCGACGACACGCTCCGCCTGCTTCACGGTGCGCACGAACGGCACCATGATCTCGACGTTCGTGAGACCCATCTCGTCGCGCACGCGCTTGAGCGCGATGCACTCCATCTCGAACGCCTGAGCGAAGTCCTCGGCGATGTAGCGCGACGCGCCACGGAAGCCGAGCATCGGATTTTCCTCGTCCGGCTCGTAGCGCGAACCGCCGATCAGCTTCTTGTACTCGTTCGACTTGAAGTCGGACAGACGCACGATCACGGGCTTCGGATAGAACGCCGCCGCGATCGTCGCGATGCCTTCCGTCAGCTTGTCGACGTAGAACGCTCGCGGCGACGCGTGGCCGCGAGCGACGCTCTCGACCGCCTTCTTCAGATCCGGATCGACGTTCGGATACTCGAGGATCGCCTTCGGATGCACGCCGATGTTGTTGTTGATGATGAACTCGAGGCGCGCGAGACCGACGCCCGCGTTCGGCAGCTGCGAGAAGTCGAATGCGAGCTGCGGGTTGCCGACGTTCATCATGATCTTGACCGGCACGGGCGGCAGCTCGCCGCGCTGCACCTCGGACACTTCGGTCTCGAGCAGGCCGTCGTAGATCTTGCCTTCGTCGCCTTCCGCGCACGACACGGTGACGAGCGCGCCGTCCTTCAGCACGTCGGTCGCGTCGCCGCAGCCGACGACGGCCGGCACGCCGAGCTCGCGCGCGATGATCGCCGCGTGGCAGGTGCGGCCGCCGCGGTTCGTGACGATCGCGGACGCGCGCTTCATCACCGGCTCCCAGTTCGGATCGGTCATGTCGGCGACGAGCACGTCGCCCGGCTGCACGCGTTCCATTTCCGACGGGTCGTGGATCACGCGCACGGGGCCCGCGCCGATCTTCTGGCCGATCGCGCGGCCGGTCGCGAGCACCTGCGACTGGCCCTTCAGCTTGAAGCGCTGCTCGACCTTGCCGTGCGCCTGGCTCTTCACCGTCTCGGGACGCGCCTGCAGGATGAAGATCTTGCCGTCGCGGCCGTCCTTGCCCCATTCGATGTCCATCGGACGCTGGTAGTGCTTCTCGATGATGACCGCGTACTTCGCGAGCTCGATCGCGTCTTCGTCGGTGATCGAGTAGCGGTTGCGCTGCTCGTGCGGCACGTCGACCGTCTTCACGCGGCCCGGCTCGCCCGGCTGCGTGAACTCCATCTTGATCAGCTTCGAGCCGATTGAGCGGCGGATGATCGGGTACTTGTCCTGCGCGAGCGTCGTCTTGAACACGTAGAACTCGTCGGGGTTCACGGCGCCCTGCACGACCGTTTCACCCAGGCCGTAGCTCGCCGTGATGAAGACGGCGTCCTTGAAGCCCGATTCGGTGTCGATCGTGAACATCACGCCGGCCGCGCCGACGTCCGAGCGGACCATCCGCTGCACGCCGGCCGACAGCGCGACTTCGGCGTGCGTGAAGCCCTTGTGCACGCGGTACGATATCGCGCGATCGTTGTAGAGCGACGCGAACACGTGCTTCATCCGGTCGAGCACCTCTTCGATGCCGACGACGTTCAGATACGACTCCTGCTGGCCGGCGAACGATGCGTCGGGCAAGTCTTCGGCGGTCGCCGACGAGCGCACGGCGAACGACAGCTCGCCGGGCGAGCCGTTCTTCAGGATCTCGAACTGCGCGCGGATTTCCTGCTCGAGGCGCGACTGCATCGGCGCGTCGACGATCCACTGGCGGATCTCGGCGCCGGCTTCGGCGAGCGCCTTCACGTCGTCGATGTCGAGCGACTCGAGACGCTGCGCGATGCGTTCGGTGAGCTTGTTGTGTTGGAGGAAGTCGCGGAAGGCAAGCGCAGTCGTCGCGAAACCGGTGGGCACGCGTACGCCTGCCTCAGCCAGCTGACTAATCATTTCGCCAAGCGACGCATTCTTGCCGCCGACGATTTCGACATCGCTCATTCGCAACTGCTCGAACGGAATTACATACGCCTGATCCTTTGCGACGTTTGCTGCGTTAGTCATACAAGCCCCTAAGTGTGAAAAAAATGCTCGATCGTGCAACGGGCTCGAGCGCGGCCGCTTGCAAAAAGCGGGCGCGCATTGCACAACCTGTCGGATAAGCCTTCGCGGGAGCCGGACGATTCCGGCGCGCTTGCAAAAATCCCGGCAGAAAGGCGAATAAAGCAGACAAATCGCCGAACTTGCCGGGAATCCGTAGCGCATCGCGATCAAAGGCGCGGCCGCGCCGCGCTTCTGCCGCAAGGGCTTATCCAACAGGTTCCCGCTATTCTACCGTGCCGGCCAGCGGATGTGGCGCAACCCGCTCGCAATGGGGCTCTAGCGCGCGGTTTCGACGCGGTGGGCGGGCCGTGATGCCTTGCCCGTACGGGCTTGCCGATCTGTCGCTTTCTGCCGGGGCGTTCCGGCACTCCGACACTCCCGCGGCGCCCCGAGCGTCCGGCGGCTATCCTGCCGCGCGATCTCGCGTCGTCGGTCCGGCGTCTTCGTGAACGCATGCCGGGCACGCAGGCCCGCGCCGGGCCGGAATGCCGATGCCCCGCGCGTCAGCGCCCTCCCGCCGGCCCGTCGATCAGCACGTAGCCGCGGCTGCGGCCGCCGTTGTCCGCGTCGGCCGTGTTCATCGCCGCGTACAGATCGGCCGTCTTCACCCAGACAGGCGGATATTTGTAACGGGACACGTCGAGAATCAGGAAGCTGTCGGCCGCGGCGTCGTACGCGCCGAGCGGCGAGATGTGGCCGCCCGTCTGCTGGCCGAGCCGGCTGCGCAGGTAGTTGACGAGCACGTAGCGCCCCGGACGGCCGAGATGCGCGGCCGCGTCCGCGCGAAACGCGTCGACCGACACGTCCGACGCATGGCGCACGTCTCCGCTCGCGCCGAGCGCGTTCGCGAGCGCGCCGAGCTGATCGAGCGTCATTCCGCGCTGCTCGATCTGCGCCCGCGGGCGAATCTGCTCGGTCGTGTCGTTGAGCACGTTGTCCTGCGTGAAATAGTGGAACGGCGGATATTGCGCGGCGGCGGGCGCCGGCACGCGCAGCGCGTTCAGCACCATCACGAGCGACGCGACGCCGCAATAGCGCTCGGTCTTCTGCGTAACGAAATGACTGCCGAGCGGCACGTATGCGCTGCGCGCGCCGCTCTCGGCGAGCATGCGTTCGCCGGCGCCGCTGCCGAGGTCAATCAGGCTGCCGGGCAACGGCAAGGTTTGCGCGGCCGCGCGGCCGATCAGCGCGAGCGCGACGAGCACGACGCCAACGAGTCTTTTTGTCACGATCGTTCCTTGGTCGTTTGACGAGCGGAGCGCCGCGTGCGGGCGCCCGCACGAGCATAGCGCGAAGCCGGCGGCGACGCCGCGCGAGGTGAACGACGCGAACGAGGTGCGCGAGGCGGCACGAAGAGGCGCGTCCCGCCCGCGCCGCCGCCCTACGACGCGCGTCGCGCCGCCGCCCACGCGCCGCGACTCAACGGGCGAAGTCCGCCGTTTTCTTGACGAATGCGGACAGATTCCCGATGTCGAAGCTGCCGAAGCCCGTTACCGGATCCCAGCCGGCACCCGCCTTGTAGCCGTAGCCGCCCGAGCCGTTGTTGCCGGATTTCACGTCGTGCACCAGTGCACCGTTGGACGGAACGTAGCGATAGAGACTCGCGAGCGGAAAGCCGAGCCGATTGCCGTTGTCGGATTGCATGCGCGCCCAGATGCCGGCGAAGATCGGCGCCGCGAGGCTCGTGCCGCCCCACTGCTCGGTCTCGCCGTTCACGTAGACGTGCGCGCCGCTGCGGCCGTCCGCATCGAACGCGACGTCGGGCACCGCGCGCGTCTTGCTCGACGTGCCGAGCACGCCTCGCTGCCAGGCCGGCACCGCTTCGTTCTTGCTGTAGCCACCGCCCGTCGCCCACAGGCGCTGCGTGCCGTCGTAGCTGCCATACGGGTCGTACACGCCGATCGGCTGCAAGCCCTCATTCCACGCGACTTCGCCGGCGTACGCGCCCGTCGACTTGTCTGTCGACAGCGTCGTGCCGCCAACCGCGACGACGTACGGCGACGTCGCAGGCTCGCTCACCGAATAGTCCGACCGCGCCGGCACGCCCTGCCCACCGGAAATGCGGCTCACGCTGCACTCGTACGCACCGGCGTCGCCCGCCGCGACGACGAACGTCTGCCCCTGCGCGACGGCGCTCTTGAAGATCCGGTCATCGGCCGCCTGCGTGCCGGACGAGCGCGCACCCGCCTCGCATACGCCGAGCGACACGTTGATCACCTTCGCGACGTTGTCGACGACCGCGCGGTTGTACGCCTCGGTGATGTCGGTCAACAGCATCGACGGCGCCGCGTAGAACACGAGCCCCTTCACTTCGCCGCCCGCCGCGCCGACGATCGCCTGGCTGTCCATGTCCCACTCGCTCAGGCCCGCGTTGTCGCTGTAGTCGCTGCCGGGGGGCCCGGTGCGCGTGACGGTCGCCGCCACGCGCGCGAGCCCCGCTTTCGCCGTGAACGCATCCAGATCTCGCACCACGGGCCTCGCGTCGCCCGCCATGATGACGCCGACCGTCGTCTGCGACGCCGTCGGCGTCGAGCCCGCGCGATAGATCCGCGAGAACTCGAGCGGATCGTGGCCCGTCAAGACGGGCGTGCCGCTCGCAGCGGCGGTCGCTTCGCTCGCGCGCGCGGCGAGCGACGCCTTCGCGCCGCCGACGGCGCCCGTCACGGCCGCCTGGCGGTTGTACGTGTGTGCGAGCGTCGCGCTGTCGAGCCCGAGCACGGCGCCGACGATGCCGCCGAGTTCGGCCGGCACCTGAGCCGCGTCCTGGTTCGCATACACGCGCCGGCCTTCGAGCGTGAAACTCTTGAGCCGCGTGTTGAACGCCGTCCGGACCGCCTCGGCGGTTCCCGTCGCCGAGATCAGCAGCCGATTCGGCGACACCTGGATGTCGCGAAACCCGGATTTGCGCAAATGCGCTTCGACGAGCGCGACCTGCCGTTGCGTCGGTGCATACTGCGCGGCGAATTCGGCCGGCGTCAGATGCTTGCCGTACGCAGCGCTGCTGGGCGTATGCAGATCGCGCAGAAAGCGGTCGAGCTTCGCCTCGTCGTTGAGATTGAGACTGACGACGACCCGCACCGGCTGGCCGGGCGCCGTATCGATCGCCTTTCCGGCCGCGGACGTTGCCGCGAACGCCTGCGAAGCGGCGAGCGCCTGCTGCGGAAAAGCCGGATACGCGCGGGTCTGCGTGTCGACCCACGCCGACGCCGCGGCGTGCGCCGTCAGCGTCGTCGCGGCTAAAAACGTCGCCGCGTAAATCGCATGCTTCGATTGCGAAGCGCGAGGATTGGCCCATCTTCTTGACGTCATTTCGTCGTTCCTCATTTGATTTGAATAAAGTCAAAACACAATGAAATCGAACCGCCGAACTGCCCGAGCATCACTGCCGCCACGACTGCTGTCCGCACGCAGGAAGGCCCGCTCTCCCGGCCCTGCCTGCGCGACGGCAAGCGAACGCACGCGCCCGACCCTCGGCACTCGCTCCGGACCGATCCGTCGATTCGCTCATTAAGAAGGATTCCGAATCGATTGACGCAATTGAAACGATTCGTTTCACTGAACACCGATACGAGAACAATCGCTTGACGATACGAATCCGGTCAGCGCCGCCGTCTTTCGAACAACATTACGGAATATTACAGATCATTTCAATGAATGCGCGCGTCGACTATTGCTTAATCCGCAAATGCTTATCGTTCAATCCGGATTAATCGTTCGCCGCGAGCGCCGACGGCAGGACGTTTCGTCATCGGCCGCCCCGCGCCGTCATCGCGCCGAACGGCGCGCCCGCGCCTGCTAGAATGGCCGCTTCGGCCGCGCGCGGCCGCCACGCACACGCTCGACGCTTCGATTCATGCTTCCAACCGTATTCATCGTCTCCGACGGCACCGGGATCACCGCCGAAACCTTCGCGCATTCGATCCTGTCCCAGTTCGACCAGAAATTCCGGCTCGTGCGCGTGCCGTTCATCGATTCGCTCGAGAAGGCGTACGGCACCGTCCAGAAGATCAACGACGCCGCGCAGCACGACGGCCGCCGGCCGATCGTGTTCACGACGCTCGTCGACGGCGAATCGAACGAGATCGTCAAACGCTCGGATGCGCTCGTGCTCGACATGTTCCAGCGTTTCGTCGAACCGCTCGAGCAGGAACTACAGTTGAAGTCGAGCCATGCGATGGGGCGCGTCCACCAGAACGCGGACACCGAGGAATACAAGACGCGGATCGAAGCGATCAACTTCTCGCTCGCGCACGACGACGGTCAATCGAACCGCAATCTCGCCGACGCCGACGTGATCCTGATCGGCGTGTCGCGCAGCGGCAAGACGCCGACGAGCCTCTACCTCGCGATGCAGTACGGCGTGAAGGCGGCGAACTATCCGCTGATTCCGGAAGACTTCGAGCGCGGCAAGCTGCCGACGCCGCTGCACCCGCATCGCGACAAGCTGTTCGGGCTGTCGATCGATCCACTACGGCTCTCCGAGATCCGCAACGAGCGCCGCCCCGGCAGCAAATATGCGGCGCCGGAGAACTGCCGCTACGAAATCAACGAGGCAGAAGCGATGATGCGGCGCGAAGGAATCAAATGGCTGTCGTCGACGCACAAGTCGATCGAGGAGATCGCG
The DNA here is from genome assembly GCF_001523745.2 of Burkholderia mayonis. Classification (NCBI taxonomy): domain Bacteria; kingdom Pseudomonadati; phylum Pseudomonadota; class Betaproteobacteria; order Burkholderiales; family Burkholderiaceae; genus Burkholderia; species Burkholderia mayonis. Next base: position 1,525,596 of record NZ_CP013386.1, on the reverse strand, counting down.
ACGACGATCCTGCAGGAAATCAAGCTCGAGCGGCAGTCGTATTGACGCCGGACCGCGATGCGCGTCACCCGCCGCACAGCCGATCAAAAGCGCGACACCGACTTCACCTGGCATTGCGCCCCGAGCCGTGCGCCGCGCCCACTCGAAACAAAGAAGGAAAATGAAGCGTGCGAGCGTCACGCGCCGTGCACGCGTTGCTGCCGGCACTGCTCGAAAAGACAAATTGCCGCCGCAGCAGCCACGTTCAACGATTCCATCCCGCCCGGCTGCGGAATCGTCACGCGATGCGTCGCCGCGTCGCGCCAGCGCGCGGACACGCCCGCCCCTTCGTTGCCGAACACCCACACGACCGGCCCGGAAAGGTCGCATTCGTAGATTGCGCGCGCGCCATGCGAATCGGTCAGCGCGACCGGAACCGCGAGCCGCTCGATTAGCGTATCGGCGTCGACGTTCTCGTGGATGTCGAGCAGGAAATGCGCGCCCATCGCCGAGCGCAACACCTTCGACGACCACGCGTACGCGGTCCCCGGCGCGCAGAACACCTGCTGCACGCCCGCCGCGGCCGCGCTGCGCAGGATCGAACCGACGTTGCCCGCATCCTGCACGCCATCGAGCACGACCGACGTGTCCGCGACGCGCTCGGGCAGCGCGGGCGCCGGCCGCTCGACGAGCAGCAGCAGGCCGACGCCGTTGACGACGTTCGACAGTTGTCCGAACAACGCATCGGGCAGCGTGACGAGCCGCGCCGGCTCGACGCGCCCGACGATCTCGCGCGCCTCCGCGTGCGCGAGCGCGCCGTCGGTGACGACGCACAGCTCAGGCTGCCCGGCCGCATCGAGGTACGCGCTCGCGAGATGAAGCCCCTCGAGGAGCGCCTGGCCGCCGCGGCGCTGCTGATGGGTCGAGCCCGCGAGCGCCTTCAGACGCTTGTACAGCGGATTGTCACGGGACGTGATCGCTTTCATCGAATCAGATCGAGTGCCTCGCGCACCGGCGCGAACGAACGGCGGTGATGCTCGCACGGACCGTGCTCGCGCAGCGCCGCGAGATGTCGCGGCGTGCCGTAGCCGGCGTGCACGTTGAACCCGTACATCGGGAATAGTTCATGCAGATCGACGAGCATCCGGTCGCGCGTGACCTTCGCGAGAATCGACGCGGCCGAGATGCTCGGCACGAGCGCGTCGCCGCCGACGATCGCCTCGCTGCGAATCGACAGCGTCGGGCAGCGGTTGCCGTCGATCTTCGCGAGCGTCGGCCGCACCGCGAGTCCTTCGACCGCGCGCTTCATCGCGAGCATCGTCGCGTGCAGGATGTTGAGCGTATCGATCTCGTCGACGCTCGCCGATGCGACGCAGTACGCGAGCGAATGCGCGACGATCTCGTCGAAGAGCCGCTCGCGCTTCTTCGCTGACAGCGCCTTCGAATCGTCGAGCCCTTCGATCGGCGCCGCCGGATCGAGCACGACCGCCGCCGCGACGACCGGCCCGGCAAGCGGGCCGCGCCCGGCTTCGTCGACGCCGCAGACGATCTCGCCCGGCGCGTCGAAATCGAGCGCCGGCTGGGCCGTCGCACCGGCCGCGGCCTCACGTGGCTTGCGAGTCGCGGCCATCAGCGCGGCTTCCTGGCTTCGATCACGCGCGCAACGGCCTCGGCCGCGCGCTGCGCGGTGTTCTGGCGCAACGCAAGATGCATGTCGGTGAAGATTTCGGTGAGCGTACGGCGGTTCGCATCGTCGCGCAGCTGGGTGAGCGTCGCGTCAGCGAGTGCGTCGGGCGTCGCGAAATGCTGCAGCAGCTCGGGCACGACGAAGCGGCCCGCGAGAATGTTCGGTAGTCCGACGTACGGCAGATAGCCCTGGCGGCGCATGATCTGCCCCGTCAGCCAGGGCACCTTGTACGAGATCACCATCGGCTTCTTGAGGAGCGCCGCCTCGAGCGTCACGGTGCCGCTCTTCACGAGAATCGCATCGGCCGCAGTCATCGCGACTTGCGCGCGGCCCTCGGTCAGCGTGACCGACAGTTTCGGATGCGCATCGACGAGCGGCTGCAGCAGCTCGCGCAGCGCGGGCGTCGCGGCCGGCACGATGAAGCGCACGCCTGGCTCGCGCTGCTGCATCAGCTCCATCGCCGCGAAGAACGTCGGGCCGATCAGCTCGATCTCCGAGCGGCGGCTGCCCGGCAGCACCGCGATCACGGAGCCGCTTTCCGGCAGGCCGAGCGCGATCCGCGCGCCGTGCATGTCGGGTTCGAGCGGAATCTCGTCGGCGAGTGGATGACCGACGAACGTCGCCGCGACGCCGGCCTTCTCGAGCAACTCGGGCTCGAACGGGAACAGGCACAGCATGTGGTCGACGGCCTTGACGATCTTCTTGATGCGTCCGCCGCGCCACGCCCAGATCGACGGGCACACGAAGTGGATCGTCGGAATGCCGGCGCCGCGCAGCGCCTGTTCGAGACCGAAGTTGAAATCGGGCGCGTCGATGCCGACGAACGCGTCGGGCGGCTCCGCGAGCAGTTGGCGCTTCAGCTCGCCGCGAATGCGCAGGATCTCGGGGATGTGCTTGAGCGCCTCGATGTAGCCGCGCACCGCGAGTTTTTCCATCGGCCAGTGCGCGTCGAACTCGACGGCGGTCATGCGCGGCCCGCCGATCCCGTAATAGCGGGACGATGCGGGCAGCTGCGCGTGCAGCCCGCCGAGGAGCGACGCGCCGAGCAGATCGCCCGACGGCTCGCCCGCGACGAGCGCGACGCGCAGCGGTGTGGGTTGGAACGCCATCGCGTCAGCGAATGATGCCGCGCTGCGACGTTTCGACGAAGTCGACGAGCGCCTTGACGGCCACATCGCCGTCGCCGCCCGCTTGTGCGAGCTCGCGCAACTGGACCTTCGCCTCTTCGAGCGACAGACTGTTCTTGTACAGGATCCGATACGCACTGCGCAGCGCGGAAATCGCATCCGGCGAGAAGCCGCGGCGGCGCAGCCCCTCGACGTTGACCCCGTGCGGCTCGGCCTTGTTGCCCGCAGCGATCACGAACGGCGGAATGTCCTGCACGAGCGCCGACGCGCCCCCCAGCATCGAATGCGCGCCGATCCGCACGAACTGATGGACCCCCGACATCCCGCCGACGATCGCCCAGTCGCCGATTTCGACGTGGCCCGCCATCTGCGCGTTGCTCGACAGGATCACGTGGCTGCCCACGCGGCAGTCGTGGCCGATGTGGACGTACGCCATGATCCAGTTGTCGTCGCCGAGCGTCGTGACGCCCGCGTCCTGCACGGTGCCCGTGTGGATCGTCGTGAATTCGCGAATCGTGTTGCGATCGCCGATCACGAGCTTCGTCGGCTCGCCCTGGTACTTCATGTCCTGCGGGCGGCCACCCACCGACGCGTAATGGCCGATGCGATTGTCTTCGCCGATCGTCGTATGGCCTTCGATCACGCTGTGCGAACCGACCGTGGTCCGCGCGCCGATCGTCACGTTCGGACCGACGACCGCATACGGGCCGATCTCGGCCGTCTCGTGGAGCTGCGCGCCCGGCTCGATGACCGCCGTGGGGTGAATCCTGCTCATGCGCCGTTGCCTCTCAATGTGTGTGTCGCGTTGCGTAGCCGTTGCGTGCCGCGCGCGCTCAGGGCGCCGCGTCGGCCGTCTTGACCGTGCACATCAGCTCGGCTTCCGCCGCGACCTTGCCGTCCACTTCCGCGACGGCCTTGAACTTCCAGATGCCGCGAATGTAACGCTCGAACGTCACGTTCAGGATCAGCTGGTCGCCCGGCTCGACGACGCGCTTGAAGCGCGCGTTGTCGATGCCGACGAAGTAATACAGCGTGTTCTCCGGATCCTTCGGTTCCGCCTCGGCGAACGTGAGGAGCGCGGCCGCCTGCGCGAGCGCCTCGATGATCAGCACGCCCGGCATCACCGGCCGCTTCGGAAAGTGGCCCGTGAAGAACGGCTCGTTGACCGTCACGTTCTTCAACGCTTTGATGGACTTGTGCGGTTCGAGTTCGAGCACGCGATCGACAAGCAGAATCGGGTAGCGATGCGGCAGCAGCGTGAGGATCTTGTGGATGTCGAAGTTGATTTTTTCAGTGCTCATGATGGTTCGTCTCACGCAATGGCTGCGCGGTGATGACTGCAAATGCTGATGCGGGCCGCATCGGGGAAAGCGGCGCGCGGTTCGGTCGATCGGCGCGCCGGGCAGCCTGCGAGCGCTGCCCGGCGCTGCCCGGTCGACGTGAAATCATGCGCCGTCGGCGCCGCCGTCCCGTGCGGTCAGCGCAGTTTCGAGCGCCTTGATCCGATCGCGCAACTTGTCGAGGTTGCGCACGAGCGCCGCGCTCCTGTTCCAGTCGCCGTGCTCGACGGCCGGAAACGCGCTCGTATAGATACCCGCCTTCGGCAACGACTTCGATACGCCCGACTTCGCGGTGACGATCACGTCATCGCCGAGCGTCACGTGCCCGGCGATGCCGACCGCGCCGCCGATCATGCAATGCCTGCCGATCGTCGTGCTGCCCGCGATGCCCGCGCAGCCAGCGATCACGGTGTACGCGCCGATCCGGCAGTTGTGGCCGATCTGCACGAGGTTGTCGATCTTCACGCATTCCTCGATGACGGTGTCCGCCATCGCGCCGCGGTCGATCGTCGTGTTCGCGCCGATCTCGACGTCGGGACCGACCTTCACGCCGCCGACCTGCGGAATCTTGACCCAGGCGCCCGTGCGCGCGTCGCCTTCGCCGACGAAATCCGGCGCGAAGCCGAAGCCGTCGGAGCCGATCACGGCGCCCGAATGGACGATCGCGCGCGGCCCGAGCGTGCAGCCGTAATAGATCGTGACGTTCGGATACAGGTGCGAGTCGTCGCCGATCCGCGTGCCGCGGCCGACGAACGCGTTCGCGTCGAGCTGCACGCGTTCGCCGATCACGGCGCCCGCCTCGACGGTCACGTGCGGGCCGATCACGGCGCTCGCCGCGATTTGCGCGGCGGGATCGATCGTCGCGCTCGGATGCACGCCCGCGGCGCGCTGCGGCGCGGCGAGATCGATGAACATCTGCGCGACGCGCGCGAAATAAGCGTAGGGATTCGGCGTGACGATGAAATGGCGGCCGTTTGCGGCCGCGCCGAGCTTCTCGAGATCGCGCGGCGCGATCAGCACCGCGGCGGCGCGCGTCGTCTCGACCTGCGCCAGATACTTCGGATTCGCAAGGAACGCGAGCTGCTGCGGGCCCGCCTGATCGAGCGGCGCGAGACCGCCGACCTCGCGCCGGCCGTCGCCGACGATCTCGCCGCCGAACCGCGCGACGAGCGCCTCAAGCGTCAATGCCATTCGACGTTCGCTCCGTTCAGTTCGACAGGCTGGAAGGCGATGCGAGCGCCTTCAGCACCTTGTCGGTGATGTCGATGCGCGGACTCACGTACACTGCTTCCTGCACGATCAGATCGTAGTTCTGCTGCTCGGCGATCTGCTTGATCACCTTGTTCGCCTTGTCGAGCACCGCCGCGAGCTCTTCGTTGCGGCGCTGGTTCAGATCCTCGCGAAACTCGCGCTGCTTGCGCTGGAAATCAGTGTCGAGCTGCGAGAGATCGCGCTGCTTCTGTGCGCGGTCGGCGGCCGACATCGCCTGGCCGTTCTTGTCGAGCGAATCGGACAACGACTTCAGGCGCGCGGCCATGTCCTGCAGATCCTTGTCGCGCTTCGCGAACTCGGCCTCGAGTTTCGTTTGCGCGGCCTTCGCGGGCGCCGACTCGCGCAGGATCCGGTCCGAATTGACGGCCGCGATGCGCGCGACGTCCTGCGCATGCGCGACCGTCGCGCCGAGCGCGGTGGCAAGCGCCAGCGCGCACATCACTCGTTTCGAAAACTTACCGGTAAGCAAGATTACCCTCTCGATGCTGTAGTCAGTGCCTGATCGATCAGAACGCCGTCCCGATCTGGAACTGGAATTTTTGATATTGATCGCCTTCGTGCTTCTGCAGCGGGAAACCCAAGCTCAGCTTGAGCGGCCCGATCGGCGAAATCCACGCGAGACCGATACCGTAGCCGTAGCGCAGGCCGTTCGCGCCCGTGCTCGTGCCGCCCGGGGCATTGCCCCAGACGTTGCCGCCGTCGAGGAACGTGAACACGCGCAGCGTACGGTCGTAGCCCGTGCCCGGCAGCGGGAACGTCAGCTCGATGTTGCCGACGATCATCTTCGAGCCGCCGATCGGATCGTTCGTCTTGGTGTCGCGCGGGCCGAGCGAGCTCGGCTCGTAGCCGCGCACGGAGCCGATACCGCCCGCGTAGTAGTTCTTGAAGATCGGGTACGGATTGCCGATGCCGTTGCCGTAACCGCCTTGCAGGTTCAGGCCCAGGATGAAGCCGCGCGCGAACGAATAGTAGTACTGCGCCTGCACGTCCGCTTTGTAGTACTGGATCTTGCCGACCGGCACGCCATATTCGATGTTCGCCTGCGTGAAGTAGCCGCGGCTCGGGATCAGCGCGCTGTCGCGCGCGTCGCGCGACCACGCGACGGTCAGCGGCACCGTGTTCGACACGCGGCCGAACTGCTGCACGTAGTCCTGATACGACTGCGGCGTGTTCGAATCGACATCGAGACGGTTCTGCTCGAAGCCCGCGCCGAAGTACACGGTGTCGGTTTCCGAGAACGGGATGCCGAACTTCAGGTTGCCGCCCGCCGTGATGATCCGGAAGCTCGAATTCGTCGAGTAATAGAGCGGCTGGTACGTGCGGTAGAACACATCGGTGATCCGCTTGATGCCGTCGACCGTGAAGTACGGGTCGACCTGCGTGACGGTCAGCGTGCGGTAGCTCTTCGCGGTGTTCACGTTCACCGAGAGGCTCGTGCCCGAGCCGAACACGTTGTCCTGCGAGATGCCGGCCGACAGCACGACCTTGTCCGTCGACGAGAAGCCCGCGCCGAGCGTGATCGCACCCGTCGGCTTTTCGGCGACCTTCACGTTCACGTCGACCTGGTCGTTCGTGCCTTCGACGGGCACCGTCGTCACGTCGACGTCGGTGAAGTAGCCAAGACGATTGATCCGGTCCTTCGACAGCGCGAGGCGGCCCGAATCGAACCACGAGCTCTCGAGCTGACGCATTTCGCGGCGCACCACTTCGTCGCGCGTGCGCGTGTTGCCGACGATGTTGATCCGGCGCACGTACACGCGCCGGCTCGGATCGACGACGAGCGTGAGGCCCACCTTGTGCGTCGCCTGGTCGATCTCCGGCTGCGCGTTCACTGTCGCGAACGCATAGCCGTATTGACCGAGCTTGTCGACGATCGCCTTCGTCGTCTGCTGCAGTTTCTCCGCCGAGAAGCGGTCGCCCGGCTTGACCTTGACGAGCTTCTCGAGCTCCGCCTGGCGGTCCAGCAGATTGCCCGCGAGCTTCACGCTCGATACCGTGTACGGCTCGCCTTCGTGCAGCGTCACCGTCAGGTACATGTCCTTCTTGTCCGGCGAGATCGACACCTGAGTCGACTCGATGTTGAACTCCAGATACCCGCGGTTCAGGTAGTACGAGCGCACGTTCTCGAGGTCGCCCGTCAGCTTTTCCTTCGAGTACAGATCGTTCTTCGTGTACCACGAAAACCAGTTCGGCGTCGACAGCTGCATCTCGTCGCGCAGCGTACCCGTGCTGAACGTCTTGTTGCCGATGAAGTTGATCTGGCGGATCTTCGCGCTCGGGCCTTCGGCGACCGCGAACAGAATTGACACGCGGTTCGCGTCGACCGGCGTGACCGTCGTCGACACTTCCGCCGCGTAGAAGCCGCGCGTCAGGTACTGGCGCTTCAGCTCCTGCTCCGCCTTGTCGACGAGCGCCTTGTCGTAGTAGCGGCCCTGCGACAGGCCCACGGCCCTCAGCGCCTTGTTCAGGTTGTCCTTGTCGAATTCCTTGATGCCGGTGAAATCGATCGAGGCGATCGCAGGACGCTCCTGCACCTGGACGATCACGACGCCGCCCTGCGTCGCGATCCGCACGTCGTTGAAGAAACCCGTCGCGTACAGCGCGCGAATCGCTTCGGATGCCTTGTCGTCGGTGAACGTGTCACCCTGCTTGATCGGCAGGTACGCGAACACGGAACCCGCTTCGACGCGCTGCAAGCCTTCGATCTTGATGTCCTGCACCACGAAGGGCGCCGTTGCGTGTGCCGCGAGACCATGCGCGGCGAGCGCCGCGGCAGCAACCGTCTTAGGTACGAAGCGATGAGGTTTGAACAACATGCATCCCCAGTGTTTAAGCTTGCATCAGATCAGGCGGCCGCCCTTGCGGCTGCCGCCCGACGCGTCAAAAATGAATTAACCGAGCCAGATCGTTGAACAGCGCGATCGCCGACAATGCGACGATGCAGATCAATCCCGCTCTTTGCAGAATCAGTTGCCAGCGCTCCGATACAGCCTTGCCGGTCGCGGCTTCAACCAGATAATATAACAGATGCCCCCCGTCCAAAACGGGAATCGGCAGCAAGTTCAGCACGCCGAGGCTAATGCTGACAAGGGCGAGAAACGATAGGAACGCCGACCATCCGAGCCGCGCGCTCTTGCCTGCATAGTCCGCGATCGTCACCGGCCCGGACAGATTCTTCAGCGACGCTTCGCCCGTCACCATCCTGCCGAACATCTTCAGCGAGTACACCGCGATGTCCCACGTGCGCCGTGCGCCGAGCTCCACGCTCTCGAGCGCGCCGTAGCGCACGTCGACGGATGGCGTCCTCAATGCGAGCGCCGCGCCGATGCGGCCCACTTCCTTGCCCGTTTCGTCGTCGCGCTTCGCTTGCGGAACGATCGACACCGTGCGCTCGACGCCCGCGCGCTCGATCCGCAGCGACAGCGTGCGGCCCGCGTGCGCCTTCACGTCGTCGATGAAGCGCGTCGAGCCGCCGATGCGCGCGCCGTCCAGCGCGACGAGCTTGTCGCCCGGCTGCAGCCCCGCTTGCTGCGCGGCACCGCCCGGCAGCACCGACGTCACCGTCAGCGAACCGCCGCCCGGCTCGAAGCCGAGATGCGCCATGAAATCGTCGTCGACCTCGCGATCGGCGATGCCGCGCAGATCGACGCGGAAATCGTACGTCGCGCCGTCGGCGCGATTGCGCGCGCCGAGCACGATGTCCTTATGGTCGAATGCGGCGCCGAGCAGCTTCCAGCGCAGCTCGGACCATGAGCGCACCGGCTCCGCCTCGCCGCCACGCGCGTCGCGGATCGACACGATCGTTTCGCCGCCGTCGAGGCCCGCGACCGCAGCGGGCGTGCCGGCCGCGGGCGGCGCGACGATCGCCGCGGGCTCCGTCACGCCGGTCGCGAACACGAGCGAAAAGAGCGCGATCGCAAGCAGGAAATTCGCGATCGGCCCTGCCGCGACGATCGCGATGCGCTTGCCGACCGATTGCCGGTTGAATGCGCGCGGCAGCTCATCCGCGCGAATGCCGTCGCCGGGATCGCGCTCGTCGAGCATCTTCACGTAGCCGCCCAAGGGCAGCGCGGACAGCGTCCACTCGGTGCCCGTCTTCTTGCTGACCCAGCGCGCGACGGGCGCGCCGAAGCCGATCGAGAAGCGCAGCACCTTGACGCCGCACCAGCGCGCGACGCGGTAATGCCCGTACTCATGCACGACGACCAGCACGCCGATCGCCACTGCGAATGCGATCAGTTCGACCAGCACGTTCATGACAGCCCCATTCAGACGGTGCGCTCCACGCCGGGCGCGCTCAGCTTTTCGATGAACGCCATCGCCGCGCGGCGTGCGTCGGCGTCGGCCTCGACGACATCGTCGAGGCCGCTCGGCGTGCGGTTGGAGAGTCCGCTCAGCACGGCCTCGACCGTATGCGCGATCGCCGTGAAGCGGATGCGGCACGACAGGAATGCGTCGACCGCGATCTCGTTCGCCGCATTGAGCGCCGCGCTCGCGACGCCGCCCGCCTCGAGCGCCTGGATCGCGAGCGCGAGACACGGGAAGCGAGCGTAGTCGGGCTTCTCGAACGTGAGCGCCGCGATCTGCGCGAGATCGAGCTGCGCGACGCCCGCGTCGACGCGCTCGGGAAATGCGAGCGCGTGCGCGATCGGCGTGCGCATGTCGGGATTGCCGAGCTGCGCGAGCACCGAGCCGTCGCGATACGACACGAGCGAGTGGATCACGCTCTGCGGATGGATCAGCACGTCGATGCGCTCGCCCGGCAGGCCGAACAACCAATGCGCCTCGATCACCTCGAGGCCCTTGTTCATCATCGTCGCCGAGTCGACCGAAATCTTCCGGCCCATCACCCAGTTCGGATGCTTGCATGCCTCGTCGGGCGTCACGTCGGCGAGCGTCGCGGGCTCGCGCGTGCGGAACGGGCCGCCCGACGCGGTCACGATGATCTTCGCGATCCCGCCGTGCTCGGCCGCGTCGCGCGGCATGCACTGGAAGATCGCGTTGTGCTCGCTGTCGACGGGCAGCAGGATCGCGCCATGGTCGCGCACCGCGTCCATGAAGATCGCGCCCGACATCACGAGCGATTCCTTGTTCGCGAGCAGGACGCGCTTGCCCGCGCGTGCGGCGGCGAGGCTCGGCGCGAGCCCCGCCGCGCCGACGATCGCCGCGACGACCGTGTCGCAGCCGTCGCTCTTCGACACGTCGACGAGCGCCTGCCTGCCGTGCGCGACCTGCGTCTTGCTGCCCGCGGCGCGCAATTGCGCTTCGACCCGTGCAGCGGTTTCGGCGTCGCCGACCACCGCGACGTCGGGCGCAAAGCGCAGACACTGGGCGACGAGCTTGTCGCCGTTGCGGTGAGCCGTGAGCGCGTGAACCGCGAAGCGCTCCGGATGACGCGCGACAACGTCGAGCGTGCTGTCTCCGATCGAGCCCGTCGAACCGAGCAATGTCAGACGTTTTTGCATAATGGTGTCTAGTTTTAACCGAGCAGCAGCAGTGCGAGCGGCAGCACGGGCAGCAGCGCATCGACGCGGTCGAGCACGCCGCCGTGGCCCGGCAGCAGGCCGCTCGAGTCCTTCACGCCCGCCTGGCGCTTCAGCAGCGACTCGAACAAGTCGCCGATCACGCTGAACGCGACGAGGAGCGTCAGCGCCGCAAATGCGCCCGCCGCGCCGTAATGCGCGACGAACGCCGAATAAAGGGTCGGTTCAAAGGCGTGCGCCGCGACGGCCGCGCCAGCGACGATCATCACCGCGAGCCAGCCGCCCGCCGCGCCTTCCCAGGTCTTGCCGGGGCTGACGGACGGCGCGAGCTTGTGCTTGCCGAACCCCTTGCCGGCGAAGTATGCGCCGATATCGGCGAGCCACACCACCAGCAGCAGCGACAATACGAAGGGTACGCCTTCCGCGCGCGCCGCGACGAGTGCATGCCAGCATGCGGCAAAGACGACGAGGCCCGCCACGAGCAGGAACGGCTTCCACGCGCGTTCGGCGAGCGCCGGCTTGCGCCAGAGCGCATACGGGCCGGCCAGCAGCCAGAACACGCCCGCCGCCTCGAAGAGCGGCCGCGCGGCCTGCGCGCCGATGCCGAGCCGCGTGCTCGCCGCGAGCGCGAGCGCCGCGACGATCGCATAGACGACCGAGCCGACTCCGCCCAGCTTCAGCAACCGCCCCCATTCCCACGCGGCGAACACGAGCACGAGTGCGATCAGTGCGCCGAACGCGGAAAGCGGCGCGTACAGCGTCACGGGCAGCAGCACTGCCAGCAGCACGAGCGCCGTGATGACACGGATCTTCAGCATGAAAGAGAGTCGGCGTCCTGAGCCTGGGGTTCGAGCTGCGCGCTCGTGCGGCCGAAGCGGCGTTCGCGGTGCGTGTACGACGCGAGCGCCTCGGCGAGCGCGTTTGCGTCGAAATCCGGCCAGAATTTGTCGGTGAAGTAGAACTCGGTGTACGCGAGCTGCCAGAGCAGGAAATTGCTGATCCGCTGTTCGCCGCCCGTGCGGATGAAGAGATCCGGCTCCGGCGCATAGGCCATCGCCAGATGGCGGGCGAACGCGTCCTCGTCGACTTCGGCCGCGCGCCCTTCTCGCGCCGCCTCGTCGACGAGCTTCTGCGTCGCCTGCAGGATGTCCCAACGGCCGCCGTAGTTCGCGGCGATCGTCAGCGTGAGGCGCGTGTTGCGCGCGGTCTTCGTTTCCGCGCGCCGGATCAGCGCCTGGATGCGCGGTTCGAACTTCGACAGATCGCCGATGACGCGCAGCCGGATGCCGTTCGCGTGCAGTTTGCCGACCTCGCGCTCGAGCGCGGTGATGAACAGGCGCATCAGGAACGACACCTCGTCGTTCGGCCGGCGCCAGTTCTCGGAGCTGAACGCGAAGAGCGTCAGGTATTCGACGCCCGCCCGCGCGCATCCTTCGACGACCGAGCGCACGGCGTCGACGCCGCGCGTGTGCCCTGCGACGCGCGGCAGGCGGCGCTCGGTCGCCCAACGGCCGTTGCCGTCCATGATGATCGCGATGTGACGCGGCACGGCGGCGGCGTCAGGCACGCGAACGGTAGAGCTGGTATAAGTCATGGCCGCTGAGACTGTGGCTGCAGGAAAAAGTGCGACAAGGCGGCGTCAGACCGTCATGATCTCCGCTTCCTTGCTCTGGACGAGCTTGTCGATCTCCGCGACGTGCTTGTCGGTCAGCTTCTGCACGTCGTCGCCCGCGCGGCGCTCGTCGTCCTCGGAGATTTCCTTGTCCTTCACGAGCTTCTTGAGCGCTTCGTTCGCGTCGCGGCGCAGATTGCGGATCGCGACCTTCGCGGTCTCGCCTTCGCTCTTGACGACCTTCGTCAGCTCGCGGCGGCGCTCTTCCGTCAGCGCCGGCATCGGCACGCGGATCAGGTCGCCCGCCGTCGCCGGGTTCAGGCCCAGGTCGGCTTCGCGGATCGCCTTCTCGACCTTCGCGACCATGTTCTTTTCCCACGGCTGCACACCGATCGTGCGCGCGTCGACGAGCGTCAGGTTCGCGACCTGCGAGATCGGCACCATCGAACCGTAGTAGTCGACCTGCACGTGATCGAGCAGACCGGTATGCGCACGGCCCGTGCGGATCTTCGCCAGATCGTTCTTGAACGCTTCGATCGAGCGCTGCATCTTCTGCTCGACGCCCTTCTTGATATCAGCGACACTCATTTCAACCTCCGAACCTTCCGAACTTCAAAACGATGCGGGCAATGGCCAAAGGCGGCGCACGGCGCCGCCGCTTCCCGCATCGGCGAGAGTTTACACGTGGACGAGCGTGCCCTCGTCCTCACCTTGCACGATACGTTTGAGCGCACCCGGCTTGTTGATCGAAAACACGCGAATCGGCAGCTTCTGGTCGCGGCAGAGCGCGAACGCCGTCGCGTCCATCACCTGCAGGTTGCGGCCGATCGCTTCGTCGAAGCTGATCGACGAGTAGCGCGTCGCGGACGAATCCTTCTTCGGATCGGCCGAATAGACGCCGTCGACCTTCGTCGCCTTCAGCACCACTTCGGCGCCGACTTCCGAGCCGCGCAGCGCGGCCGCCGTGTCCGTCGTGAAAAACGGGTTGCCCGTGCCCGCCGCGAAGATCACCACCTTGCCCTCCTCGAGCTGGCGGATCGCGCGCGGGCGGATGTACGGCTCGACCACCTGGTCCATCCGCAGCGCCGACTGCACGCGCGCCTCGATGCCCGCGTGGCGCATCGCGTCCTGCAGCGCGAGCGCGTTCATCATCGTCGCGAGCATCCCCATGTAGTCCGCGGTCGCGCGATCCATGCCGGCCGCACCGCCCGCGACGCCGCGGAAGATGTTGCCGCCGCCGATCACGACCGCGAGTTGCGTGCCGAGACGCACGACTTCCGCGATGTCGGCAACCATCCGCTCGATCGTCGCACGATTGATGCCGAAGGCATCGTCGCCCATCAGCGCTTCGCCGGAAAGTTTGAGGAGGACGCGTTTATAGGCATTGGGCATAGGGACTTCCGAGCGACGAGAGGATGACAAGCACGAACTGTAGGGGCGAAATGCTGATTCGAGCAAGCGCCGCCGGGCCGGGCTGGCTGAAAGCCCCGTCCGGCGGCGCTGCCGGCCGCGGCGGAACGGTCGTCCGCCGCGGGTCAAGCGTACTGCTGGTTACCGCTTTTACGACTGGTTACTGCTGCTTGGCCGCGGCGACCTGCGCGGCCACTTCCGCCGCGAAGTCGTCCTGACGCTTCTCGATGCCTTCGCCGACGACGAAGAGGGCGAACTTCTGCACCGCCGCATTCGCGGCCTTCAGCATCTGCTCGATCGTCTGCTTGTCGTTCTTCACGAACGGCTGGTTCAGCAGCGATACTTCCTTCAGGAACTTCTGGACGCTGCCGTCAACCATCTTCGCGACGATCTCGGCCGGCTTGCCCGATTCCGCGGCCTTCTGCTCGGCGACGCGGCGCTCCTTCTCGATCAGCTCGGCGGGGACTTCGTCAGCCGACAGCGAGACTGGCTTCATTGCCGCGACGTGCATCGCGACGTCCTTGCCGACCTGCTCTTCCGCGCCCGTGTACTCGACGATCACGCCGATGCGGCTGCCGTGCAGGTACGTCGCGAGCTTGTTCGACGTCTCGACGCGCACGAAGCGGCGGATCGAGATGTTCTCGCCGATCTTGCCGACGAGTGCGAGGCGCACTTCGTCGACCGTCTTGCCGTCGAGCGGCAGCGCCGACAACGCGGCGACGTCGGCCGGGTTCTGCGTCGCGACGAGTTCGGCGATGGTCTTCGCGAACGCGTTGAAGTCGTCGTTCTTCGCGACGAAGTCGGTTTCGCAGTTCAGTTCGACGAGCGCGCCCGCATGGGCGCCGACGAACGATGCGACGATGCCTTCCGCCGTCACGCGTGACGCGGCCTTGCTGGCCTTGTTGCCGAGCTTCACGCGCAGCAGCTCTTCAGCCTTGCCCATGTCGCCGTCGGCTTCCGTCAGCGCCTTCTTGCATTCCATCATCGGTGCGTCGGTCTTCGCGCGCAGTTCTGCCACCATGCTTGCGGTAATTGCCGCCATCATTCGCTCCTTGAGTCTGTATTCACAACGCCGCCCGCACTTCGACGCAGGCGGCAGGCATTCGTTTCCGGGCATTCGCGCATTTTTCGCTCGGCGTCGGCCCGGATCGGCCGCCCGAAAAAAAGCGGCTTAAAAAAAGGGGGCCTGTTGAGAGCCCCCTTTTTGCGCCGGCTCGGGGCCGGTTACGCGTTTTCCTCGACGTATTCGTCGTCGCCGCGCGCCGCCTGGACCACTTCGTTGACCGCGTTCGCACGGCCTTCGAGGATCGCGTCGGCCACGCCTTCGGCGTACAGCGCGACAGCCTTGCTCGAGTCGTCGTTACCCGGGATCACGTAATCCACGCCTTCCGGCGAGTGGTTCGTATCGACCACGGCGATGACCGGCACGCCGAGCTTGTTCGCTTCGGTCACGGCGATCTTGTGGTAGCCGACGTCGACGACGAAGATCGCATCCGGAATGCCGCCCATGTCCTTCACGCCGCCGATCGACTTCTGCAGCTTCGCGATTTCGCGTTCGAACAAGAGCGCTTCCTTCTTGCTCATCTTCTCGAGCTCGCCCGCCTCGACCGACGCTTCCATGTCCTTCAGGCGCTTGATCGATACCTTCAGCGTCTTGAAGTTGGTCAGCATGCCGCCGAGCCAGCGTGCGTTCACGTACGGCATGCCCGCGCGCAGCGCTTCCTGGGCGATCGTGTCGCGCGATTGGCGCTTCGTGCCGACGAAGAGGATCGTACCCCGATTCGCTGCGAGCTGACGCACGTACTTCAGCGCGTCGTTGTACATCGGCAGCGTCTTTTCGAGGTTGATGATGTGAATCTTGTTGCGGTGACCGAAGATGAAGGGGGCCATCTTCGGGTTCCAGAAGCGCGTTTGGTGACCGAAGTGGACACCGGCTTCCAGCATTTGGCGCATCGTGATTGCCATTTGTATATTTCTCCACGAGGGTTTGGGTCTTAAGCCGGCTGCCGTATCATGGCGCGACGGCGGGCACTGTCCCGCTCCGTTCGCGCCGCGACACCCTGGGTGCGCCGGCTTGCGATTCGGCGCGCGCCTCGAAAACCACTCGAAAGCTTCGCGCCGCCAGCCTTCGCCGCAACCGCCGCGCCTCGAACGAAAACGCCAACGAACTCCAACCGTTTCCGTGCCAGGCAAAAATAGCGATTTCAGCGCCGACTTAGCCAATAAGTATAGCACGCGGGTATGACGGCTCTCAAGTCGCCCGCCGCCTATCGCCCGCGGACGCCCGCACGGCCCGCCACGCAACGACTTCCGCGCGGCCCGCGCCACCGTGCCGGATTTCGCGCCGCGCCCGCCCGCAAAAGGCTGCGACAGCAGGAATAAGGTGCGATAATTATCAAATTCACCGCATTTCAGGCACCGACTCATGGCCATTACGCTCAAAAACGAACACGACATCGCACAGATGCGCATCGCCTGCCGTCTCGCGAGCGAAGTGCTCGACTACATCACGCCGCTCGTCGTCGCGGGCGTGACGACGGGCGAGCTCGATCGCCTCTGCCACGAGTACATGGTGAACGTGCAAGGCACGGTCCCCGCGCCGCTCAACTACCAGCCGCCCGGCTACCCGCCGTTCCCGAAGGCGGTCTGCACGTCGGTCAACGACGTGATCTGCCATGGCATCCCGGGCGACAAGACGCTCAAGAACGGCGACGCGCTCAACATCGACGTCACCGTCATCAAGAACGGCTATTTCGGCGACACGAGCCGGATGTTCATCATCGGCGAAGGCTCGATCCTCGCGAAGCGCCTCGTGCAGACCACCTACGAATGCATGTGGCTCGGCATCGATCAGGTGAAGCCCGGCGCGCATCTCGGCGACATCGGCCACGCGATCCAGAAGCACGCGGAGGCGCAGGGCTACAGCGTCGTGCGCGAATACTGCGGCCACGGGATCGGCACGGTGTTCCACGAGGATCCGCAGGTCGTCCACTACGGGCGGCCGGGCACCGGCATCGAACTGAAGCCCGGCATGATCTTCACGATCGAGCCGATGATCAACGCCGGCAAGCGCGACATCCGCACGATGCCCGACCAGTGGACCGTCAAGACCCGCGACCGCAGCCTGTCCGCGCAGTGGGAGCATACGATCCTCGTGACGGACACGGGCTACGACGTGCTGACGGTGTCGGCCGGCACGCCCGCGCGGCCGACGTTCGCTGCGCCGGCCGCCGCGGTCTGAGCGCCGCCGCGCGCCGCGTCCCGTTCCGTCCGCTTCGCCCAATTAATTAGCCAGGTAGCCGCCCGCGTCGCCGCGCGCCCCCCGTTCAACCGCCCAATCCGATCGCCGTCCATGAGCGCCTCCGTCGCCGCGCCGCCTCCCGCGCTGTCGCGCAAAGCCGAATTCAAGGCCGCGAAGGCCGGGTTGCTCGCGCGCTTCAAGACCGCGGCCAACGTCACGCCGCTGATGCATGCGCTGTCGCGCGCGACCGACGACGCGCTGCGCCACCTCTGGCAAGCGTGCGGGCTGCCCGCGACGCTCGCGCTCGTCGCGGTCGGCGGCTACGGGCGCGGCGAGCTGTCGCCGCATTCGGACGTCGACATTCTCGTGCTCCTGCCCGACTCGCACGCGAGCGAGCTCGACGAGCGGATCGAGCGCTTCATCGGGATGGCGTGGGATCTCGGGCTCGAGATCGGCAGCAGCGTGCGCACCGTCGATCAATGCATCGAAGAAGCGTCGCAGGACGTCACCGTGCAGACGTCGCTACTGGAAGCGCGCCGCATCGTCGGCAGCACCGCGCTCTTCGAGCGCTTCACGCTGCGCTATCGCGAGGCGCTCGACGCGCGCGCGTTCTTCCAGGCGAAGGTGCTCGAGATGCGCCAGCGCCACGCGAAGTTCCAGGACACGCCGTACAGCCTCGAGCCGAACGTGAAGGAAAGCCCCGGCGGCCTGCGCGATCTGCAGACGATCCTCTGGATCGCCCGCGCGGCGGGCTTCGGCAGCAGTTGGCGCGAGCTCGACACGCGCGGGCTCATCACCGATCGCGAGGCGCGCGAGCTGCGCCGCAACGAAGGTTTCCTGAAGACGCTGCGCGCCCGGCTGCACGTGATCGCCGGGCGCCGGCAGGACATCCTCGTGTTCGATCTGCAAACGCAGGCGGCCGAGAGCTTCGGCTACCGGCCGACGCACGCGAAGCGCGCGAGCGAGCAG
This sequence comes from Burkholderia mayonis, assembly GCF_001523745.2. NCBI lineage: Bacteria > Pseudomonadati > Pseudomonadota > Betaproteobacteria > Burkholderiales > Burkholderiaceae > Burkholderia > Burkholderia mayonis. Next base: position 1,507,476 of record NZ_CP013386.1, on the reverse strand, counting down.
CTGATGCGACGCTATTACTGGGCCGCGAAGGCGGTCACGCAGCTCGCGACGATCCTGATCCAGAACATCGAGGCGCAGCTCTTCCCGGCGACGAGCGGCGTCACGCGCGTGCTGTCGCCCGGGCGCTTCGTCGAGAAGCAGGGGATGCTCGAGATCGCCGCGGACGACGTGTTCGAGCGCCACCCGGACGCGATCCTCGAAGCGTTCCTGCTGTACGAGGCGACGCGTGGCGTGAAGGGCCTGTCCGCACGCACGCTGCGCGCGCTCTACAACTCGCGCGACGTGATGAACAACGCGTGGCGGCGCGATCCGCGCAACCGCCGCACGTTCATGCAGATCCTTCAGCAGCCGGAAGGCATCACGCACGCGTTCCGCCTGATGAACCAGACGAGCGTGCTCGGCCGCTATCTGCTGAACTTCCGGCGAATCGTCGGCCAGATGCAGCACGACCTGTACCACGTGTATACGGTCGATCAGCACATCCTGATGGTGCTGCGCAACATCCGCCGCTTCGCGGTCGCCGAGCATGCGCACGAATATCCGTTCTGCAGTCAGCTGATCGTGAACTTCGAGCGGCCGTGGGTGCTGTACGTCGCCGCCCTCTTCCACGACATCGCGAAAGGCCGCGGCGGCGACCACTCGACGCTCGGGATGGCCGATGCGCGGCGCTTCTGCCGCGAGCATGGGATCGCTGGCGACGACGCGGCGCTCGTCGCGTGGCTCGTCCAGCATCACCTGACGATGAGCCAGGTCGCGCAAAAGCAGGACACGAGCGATCCGGATGTGATCAAGCGCTTCGCCGATCTCGTCGGCAGCGAGCGGCGCCTGACCGCGCTCTACCTGCTGACCGTCGCCGACATCCGCGGCACGAGTCCGAAGGTGTGGAATACGTGGAAAGGCAAGCTGCTCGAGGATCTCTATCGCTCGACGCTCGCGGTGCTGGGCGGCGCGCAGCCCGACGCGCATTCCGAGCTGAAGACGCGGCAGGAAGAGGCGCTCGCGCTGCTGCGCCTCGAAACCGTGGCGCCCGATGCGCACCGCGCGCTGTGGGATCAACTCGACGTCGGCTACTTCCTGCGCCACGACGCGGCCGACATCGCGTGGCAGACCCGCGTGCTGTACCGGCACGTCGAAGCCGACACGGCGATCGTCCGCGCGCGGCCGTCGCCCGTCGGCGACGCGCTGCAGGTGCTCGTCTACGTAAAGGACCGCTCGGACCTGTTCGCGGGAATCTGCGCGTACTTCGACCGCAACGGGCTGTCGGTGCTCGACGCGCGCGTGAACACGACGCGCCACGGCTACGCGCTCGACAACTTCATCGTCACGCAGACCGAGCACGACGTGCAGTACCGAGACATCGCGAACCTCGTCGAGCAGCAGCTCGCCGCGCGCCTCGCCGAATCGGCGCCGCTGCCCGAGCCGTCGAAGGGCCGGCTGTCTCGGCTGTCGCGCACGTTCCCGATCACGCCGCGCGTCGACCTGCGGGCCGACGAGCGCGGCCAATACTACATTCTGTCCGTGTCCGCCAACGACCGGCCGGGTCTTCTTTATTCGATCGCGCGCGTGCTGGCCGAGCACCGGGTCGGCGTCCATGCGGCGCGGATCAATACGCTCGGCGAACGCGTCGAGGACGTCTTCATGCTCGACGGTACCGGTTTGTCCGACAATCGTCTGCAGATCCAAGTCGAAACCGAGTTGCTGCGCGCGATCGCAGTGTGAGTGTGTTCCAGCGTTTATGCGCACAAAATTGACCGTCAAGAATCCGCGGCCGGCGACACCCGGCCGCGCCCCCGTCCGCTCCGGCAGCCTCACCGCGCGCAAGGTCGCGCGGCCCGACGCGAAAGCGGCGGGCGAGAAACCCATGGCGCCGAAGTCCGCGGCCAAATCCGCCGGGAAGCCCGCCGCGAAGCCGTCGGCACCGCGAGGCGCCGCGACCGCCGCGCCGAAGCGCGCGGGCGCGCCGTCGCGTCCGACTGCGGCGTCCGAAGGCAAACGCGTCACGAAGCCGCGCACTGCGGATGGCGCGGCCCGCCCGAGCGGCGAGCGTACGTCGGCGAAGCGCGCCGGCGCTCCCGGTGCCGCAGCCGGCGGACGCGCCCGCCGTACGGACACGAAGTCCGAGCGCCGCCCCGCCGATCGCGGCGGGCAACGCGACGAACGACCGTCGCGCAGCACGGACGCACGTTCGTTCGATCCGGGCGCGCGCGGCAAAGGCCGCGCGGAGCGCGACACGACGAAACCCGCCGGCACGCGCGGCGCGGCCGACGCCAAGTTCGGCGGCGCGTCCCGGCCCCCACCGCGCCAGTCCGACGACCGCGCGCCACGCGCGAACGGCCGCACCGCGCGCGATGCCGCACCCTCGTCGTTCGCGGGCAAAGGCGCGGCAGGCGGCAAGCGTGCGCCGCAGCGCGCCGACGATCGCTACGGCGCCCCCGCCAAACGCGCGCCTTCGCGCGCCGCGCACTCCGACGAACGCAAGGCGCCACGCGAGCGCACAGCCGACGATCGCCGCCCCGCCGCCCGGGCAACGACGGGTCCCGCGCTCAAAGTCGCTCAGCCGATCAAGCGTCGCGCGACCAGCTCCGGCGAATCCGCGGCACACGTCGACCGCGGCGACGAAACGGGCCTCGTGCGCCTGTCGAAGCGCATGTCGGAGCTCGGCCTCTGCTCGCGCCGCGAGGCGGACGAATGGATCGAGAAAGGCTGGGTGCTCGTCGACGGCGAGCGCATCGACACGCTCGGCTCGAAGGTGCGCGCCGACCAGCGCATCGAGATCGACTCGAACGCGCGCGCCGCGCAGGCGGCGCAAGTGACGATCCTGCTGCATAAACCGGTCGGCTATGTGTCGGGCCAGGCGGAAGACGGCTACGCGCCCGCCGCGACGCTCGTCACGCGCGAGAACCACTGGAGCGGCGACCGCTCGCCGCTGCGCTTCTCGCCGCTGCACCTGCGCGCGCTCGCGCCCGCAGGCCGGCTCGACATCGATTCGACGGGCCTGCTCGTGCTGACGCAAAACGGCCGTGTCGCGAAGCAGCTGATCGGCGAGCAATCCGACATCGACAAGGAATATCTGGTGCGCGTGCGCTTTGGCGAACGCATGGCCGACGTCGACCAGCACTTCCCCGCCGAGTCGCTCGCGAAGCTGCGCCACGGCCTCGAGCTCGACGGCGCGCCGCTCAAGCCCGCGATGGTCAGTTGGCAGAACGGCGAGCAGTTGCGCTTCGTGCTGCGAGAAGGCAAGAAGCGCCAGATTCGCCGGATGTGCGAGCTCGTCGGCCTCGAAGTGATCGGCCTGAAGCGCGTGCGGATGGGCCGCGTGATGCTGGGAGCGCTGCCGCAGGGCGAGTGGCGCTACCTCGGGCCGGACGAGTCGTTCTGAACGAAGCGGCCGCGCGGCGGGCGGCCGCGCGGTAGTTGCCCGGCTTTCGCCACGAGAAAACGCCCGCAACCGCGGTAATGCCGTTCAGTTGAGATCAAAAAGGCCGCTCCGATTGATACCGGAGCGGCCTTTTTCCGTGGTTCTGCAAGGCTAGGCCACTGCGAACCACGCTTAACTGAACGGCATTACCGCAACCGCGGGCGTTTTCGTTTCCGCTCTGCCATCGTCGCGACGCCCCGGCGCGCGCCGCTTTGCAGCCTCAGTCATCCGACTGCGCGTCGAGCCCCGGAAACAGCACGTCGGTGAAGCCGAACTTCGAGAAATCGGTGATCCGCATCGGATAAAGCTTCCCGATCAGGTGGTCGTACTCGTGCTGGACCACCCGTGCATGAAAGCCCTCCGCGATACGCTCGAGCTTCGCGCCGAACTGGTCGAAGCCGCTGTAGCGCACGCGCCGGTAGCGGCTCACGACGCCGCGCAGCCCCGGCACCGACAGGCAGCCCTCCCAGCCCTCTTCCATGTCGGGCGGCAGATATTCGACCGTCGGATTGACGAGCACGGTCTCCGGCACGGGCGGCGCCTCCGGATAGCGCTCGCTGCTGCCAAAGCCGAAGATGATCACCTGCAGCCCGACACCGAGCTGCGGCGCGGCGAGCCCCGCGCCGTTCGCATGATGCATCGTCTCGAACATGTCCGCGACGAGCGCGTGCAGCTCGGGCGTGTTGAATGCTTCGACCGGCTTGGCGACCTCCAGCAAACGCTGATCGCCCATCTTCAGAATCTCGCGAATCATCGCGCGTGGCCCTCCAGAAGTTTGTGCATGCCCTCTTCGTCCAGCACCGGAATGCCGAGTTCCTCGGCCTTCGCGAGCTTGCTGCCCGCATCGGCGCCGGCGACGACGTAATCGGTTTTCTTCGACACCGAGCCCGCAACCTTCGCGCCCGCCGCCTCGAGCATCTCCTTCGCCGCGTCGCGCGTGAGCGTCGGCAGCGTGCCCGTCAGCACGACGGTCTTGCCCGCGAGCACGCCTTGCGGCGCGCGCGGCGCGGGCGGCCCTTCGGGCCACGTGACGCGGCCCGGCGCGCGCAGTTGCTCGATCACCGTGCGATTGTGCTCCTCGGCGAAGAACTGATGGATCGATTCGGCGACGATCGGCCCGACGTCGTTGACCTCGAGCAACGCTTCGATCGACGCGTCCATGATCGGATCGAGCGAGCCGAAATGCTTCGCGAGATCCTTCGCCGTCGATTCGCCGACGTGCCGGATCCCGAGCGCGTAGACGAAGCGCGCGAGCGTCGTGTGCTTCGCCTTGTCGAGCGAATCGATCAGGTTCTGCGCGGACTTCTCCGCGAAGCGGTCGAGCTCGACGAGCGTCGAGAAACCGAGGTTGAACAGATCCGCCGGCGTGCGCACGAGGTTCTGCTCGACGAGCTGGTCGATGATCTTCTCGCCGAGCCCGTCGATGTCGAGCGCGCGGCGCTGCGCGAAGTGCCACAGCGCCTGCTTGCGCTGCGCGGGACAAAAGAGCCCGCCCGTGCAGCGCGCGATCGCCTCGTCCGGCAGCCGCTCGATCCGCGATCCGCATTCGGGACACGCCGTCGGCATCACGAATTCGCGCGCATCCGCCGGTCGGCGTTCGAGCACAGCCGACACCACCTCGGGAATCACGTCGCCCGCGCGGCGCACGATCACCGTGTCGCCGATCCGGATGTCCTTGCGGCGCACTTCGTCTTCGTTGTGCAGCGTCGCGTTCGTGACGGTCGCGCCGCCGACGAACACGGGCTCGAGGCGCGCGACCGGCGTGATCGCACCCGTGCGGCCGACCTGCACGTCGATCGCGACGAGCTTCGTCAGCGCCTCCTGCGCGGGGAACTTGTGCGCGAGCGCAAAACGCGGTGCGCGCGACACGAAGCCGAGCCGCTCCTGCTCATCGCGACGGTTCACCTTGTAGACGACGCCGTCGATGTCGTACGGCAGCGACTCGCGCCGCGCGCCGACCGCGTGGAAAAACTCGAGGAGACCCGCCGCGCCGCGCACGACCGCGCGCTCGCGGTTCACCGGCAGCCCGAGCGTCTCGTACCAGTCGAGGAGGCCGCCGTGCGTGTCGGGCATGTCGACGCCGTCGAGCATGCCGATCCCGTAAGCGAAGAACGACAGCGGCCGCGACGCGGTGATCTTCGAATCGAGCTGCCGGAGGCTTCCCGCCGCCGCGTTGCGCGGGTTCGCGAACTCGCGCTGGCCCGCCGCGCGCTGACGTTCGTTCAGGCGCGCGAAATCGCGCTTGAACATCAGCACTTCGCCGCGCACGTCGAGCACGCGCGGCACGTGCTTGCCCTTCAGCTTCAGCGGGATCGAGCGGATCGTGCGGATGTTCCGGGTGACGTCCTCGCCCGTCGTGCCGTCGCCGCGCGTCGACGCTTGCACGAAGCGGCCGTCCTCGAAGCGCAGCGAGACCGCGAGGCCGTCGAACTTCAACTCGCACGCGTACTCGACGGGATCGGTCACGGTGCCGGCGAGGTCGGCCGCCTTGTCGAGGCCGTCGGCCACGCGCTTGTCGAACGCGACGACGTCTTCGTCGGCAAAGCCGTTGTTGAGCGAGAGCATCGGCGTGTCGTGCATGACGGGCGTGAAGCCGCTCGCGACTTCGCCGCCGACCCGCTGCGTCGGCGATTCGGGCGTGACGAGATCGGGGTGCTCGGCCTCGATTTGCTGCAGCTCGACGAAGAGGCGATCGTACTCGGCGTCGGGCAGCTCCGGCTGGTCGAGCACGTAATAGGCGTAGTTCGCCCGCTCGAGCTCGGCGCGCAGCCACGCGGCACGCTTCGCCGGCTGGCTGGCGGGCGGTTCAACTGGGGATCGGGCCATGCTGGCGGCACTTTCTCGTGAGGATGATCAGGCGATGATTATCTCAGTTCGAGCCCTTTTCGGCATCGGCTGAATGGCCTGTCGAGCGCAGTGAACGAACGGCGATCGGGAGGTCGAGTCCCGCTGTCTTTGCCGGCCGCTTTGCGGCTTCGCGGGACGACCGGGCGAGGCGGGCTGGGGGATGGGCGGCAGCTCGATCGAATCGGCTGTGGCGGGGCGGCAATCGAAATCCGGCCGGCCGACGTCACGGCGCTTCACGCCCCAAAGCGAAAGCGCCGCAATTCGACCGCCTTGCGCCCGATCGATTCGGGCTACGCAGCGCAACGCGGCGACGCGACCGCAAGCTGCGATCGCGGCCAGCGTAACCGCCCCGCGCCGCAACGCAGCGAAGAAAAACGCTGCGCTTACTGGCTGAACAGCCGCCGCGTGACGGGTGAGCCGGCCGGAATGCCCGCCTCCTCGAGCCGAGCATACAGCTTCATCAACTGCTGCTCGATCGCAAGCAGCGTCGATTCCGGCAGCGGCCGGCGCTGGTCGTCGACGACGCGCGCGCCGATCCGCTCCGACAGCGACTTCGCGTAGTCGCACATCAGCCTGAACGGCAGGATGTCCTCGTCGGCAACGGGCACGTCGAGGACGAGCGTGATCAGATTGCCGCCCTTGTACGTGAGGTCGTCGCGCAGGAAATTCGTGTCGCCGAACTGCAGCATGAAGACGGGATTCTGCTTCGCGTCGAGCTTCACGAAGCGCGTGCCGTCGCGCGACAGCAGGAGTCCGTCCTGCGACGCGACCGCCTGCACGTAGTTCGCCGACCACGGCGCGCCGTCCGACATCACGTTGACCGACAGTTGCGCGTCGCACTGCGCGGCGAAGCCGTCGAGCTCGCGCGCCATCGACACCGTTTCCATCATGTCCGGGAATTCCGGCGCGCCGTCGATCGCATCCGCGAACTGCTGGACGCCCGTCACGAATTCGGAGAACTCGAGCTCGTTGAGCGGGCCGCTGCGGTTTGCGAGCTGCGCGGCCGCGCGCAGCTCTTCGTAGCGCACGCCGTTCTGCAGCAGCTCCCACGCGCCGCCGCCCTCCGGCTTGCCTTCGATGTGCACCGGCTTGCTGCCCGCGCGGCGCAGCCGTTGCGCGGCGGGCAGGATCTTGTCGCCCGCGAGCGCCCCTCCTAGGCGGATCGGCACGATGCAGTCGATCCGGCGATCGACGATCGCGGGCGTCGCCGCGGAGATCGTCGTCGCGGCGGGCAACACCGGCTCGACCGGCTCGACCGGCTCGTCGTGCGCGTGGGCGGGCGCGGCCGCTTCGCCGCCGCTCGTCTCGACGGCGGGCTCGACCGCGCCGTTCGCAATCGTCGCCTCGGCCTGCAGGTCGGCCGGCGTGTCGGCGGGCGCCGCGCCGCCGAACGTCGGCTCGACGCGCGCCGCGCCGTCGCCCTGCTCACCCGCCGCGGTCTCGCGGCGCGCCGGCTGCCGCACCGGTTCGATGAAGGGCGCCTCGTCGTCGCGCTCGTGCCGCGCGGCGGCTTCGGCCGCCTCGGGCGGCATCGGGCGCGGCATCCTGCGACGCACCTTCGCCCCCTGCCATGCGTTGTAGACCACGACGCCGCCCACCACGACGGCGCCCGCGCCGATCAACCCGAGTGTCAACTCGTCCATGCACGCTCCATCAAATTCTTTTTCATTGGACTCGCGGACGGGCGCCCATGCGCCGCGCGCCCGCGGGCCATTCGTCAAACGTCAATTCTGCGCAAAACCCGCGGCGGTTTCCATGTCCACCGCGACGATCCGCGACACGCCCTGCTCCTGCATCGTCACGCCGATCAGTTGCTGCGCCATCTCCATCGCGATCTTGTTGTGCGAGATGAAGAGGAACTGCGTCTTGTCCGACATCGCGCGCACGAGGTTCGCGAATCGCTCGGTGTTCGCGTCGTCGAGCGGCGCGTCGACCTCGTCGAGCAAACAGAACGGCGCCGGGTTCAGCTGGAACATCGCGAACACGAGCGCGGTCGCCGTCAGCGCCTTCTCGCCGCCCGACAGCAGGTGAATCGTCGCATTCTTCTTGCCGGGCGGCTGCGCCATCACCTGCACGCCGGCGTCGAGGATCTCGTCGCCCGTCATGATGAGCTTCGCCTGGCCGCCGCCGAAGAGGCGCGGAAACAGATCGCTGAAATGGCGGTTCACTTCGTCGAAGGTCGCCTGCAGCAGCGTGCGGGTTTCCTGGTCGATCTTGCGGATCGCATCCTCGAGCGTCTCGATCGCGTTCGTCAGGTCGGCCGATTGCGCGTCGAGGAACACCTTGCGCTCGCTCGCCGCCGCGAGCTCTTCGAGCGCCGCCATGTTGACGGGGCCGAGCGCGCCGACCGCGTTGTTGATCCGCGTGACCTCGCCCTGCAGGTACGACGGCTTCATGTCCGGCGTGAGCTTGTCCTTCAGCGCGGCCTCGTCGACCTCGGCCGCCGCGAGCTGCTCGGCGAACTGCTCGCCCGTCATCCGCGCCGCCTGTTCCTTCAGCTGCAGCTCGGTGATGCGATCGCGCAGCGGCTGCAGCGAGCGCTCGGCCGCCAAGCGCGTCTCGTCGGCCGCGCGCAGCTTCGCGGTCAGGTCGTCGAGCTCCGCGCGCGCGGCGCCGAGCGCCTGCTCCTTCGCCGCGCGCACTTCGAGCGCGTCCTGCAGGCCGGTGTGCGCGGTCTGCTCGTTGATCGTCTCGAGCTCCGCGCGCGCGTCCTCGAGCGACGCAGCCACGCGCTCGCTCTGATCGTGCGCGACCTGGATCGTGCGCTTCAGCTCGTCGATCCGGTTCGCCGACTGGCGCGCCGCGAAGCGCGCATCGGTGGCCGCGCGCTCGAGCTCGCGCGCTTCCTGGCGCGCGTTCGTCAGCGCTTCGTCGAGCGCCTCGAACGCGAGCTGGTTGTCCTCGAAGCGCGCCTGCAGCTCGGCGAGCTCGGCGTCGTGACGCTCGAAGTTCGCCTCCGACTCCGCGCGCAGCGCGCGCTGCTCTTCGATCTGCGCGCCGATCTCCTCCAGCTCCTCGCGAATCTGCGTGCTGCGCTGCGAGTAACGCTCGTGCGCCTGCGCGAGCTTCAGCACGTCCATCTGCAGCGCGTGCACGCGCTGCGTCGCGCGCTCGGCCTGCGCGCGCACTTCGGTCAGCGCCTGCGACGCCTGCGTGTGCGCCGCTTCCGCGCGGATCGCCGCCGCCTTCGCTTCGTCCGCCAGGAGCGCCTGCGCGCGCACCTGGCGCGCCAGGTTCTCGATTTCCTGCTGGCGCGCGAGCATCCCCGCCTGCTCGGAATCGGCCGCATACAGCTGCACGCCCGAGCGCGTGACGACGTGGCCCGCCTTCACGACGAACGCGCCGCCCTGCGGCAACTGCGTGCGCGCGGCGAGCGCCTGCGCGAGATCGTCGGCGATGAATACGGTGCCGAGCCAGTCGTTGAGCACCGCGCGCAGGCCCGCGTCGTCGATCCGCACGAGCGACAGGAGCGGCCGCTGCGCGCCCGGCGCGGCGAGCGGCTCGCCCGCGGGCGGCGGCGCGTAGAACGCGAGCTTCGCCGGCGGCGCGTCGGTCGCGAACGCCTTCACCCAGTCGAGATTCGACACTTCGAGCGCCGCGAGCCGCTCGCGCAGCACCGCTTCGAGCGCGGTCTCCCAGCCGGCCTCGACATGCAGCTTCTTCCACAGACGCGGCAGCGCGCCGAGCTCGTGCTTGTCGAGCCACGGCTGAATCTTGCCTTCCGTCTGCACGTTTTCCTGCAACTGCTTGAGCGCGGCCAGGCGCGCTTCGAGCTGATGAATCTGCGCGCTCTCGGCCTGCACGCGCTCGTGCGCGGCACGGCGCTCCGCGTCGAGGCGCGGCAGCGTCTCCTGCGCGTCGGCCAAGCGCGCCTGCGCCTCGGCAAGCATCTCTTCGTGCTCGGCGAGCTGCATCCGCAGCGCTTCGAGCTGCGCCTCGTCGGGCGCGTCGAGACCGCCCGCCTCGGTCTTCAGACGCTCGTGGCGCTGCTGGAGCTGCTGGAGCTGCTGATCGGCGTTGCGCTGGTGCGCGGCTTCGAGCTTGAGCGCCTGCTCGGTCTGCGCGATCCGGCCGCGCTCGTCGTTCAGCCCGGTCTGCGCGTCGCGCCAGCGCGCCTCGAGCGTGGGCAGCGCGTCGTGCTTCGCGGCCGCGTCGTCCTCGGCGAGCGCCGCCTTCTCGTCGGCGACCGCGCGCGCTTCTTCCGCTTCCTCGAGGTCGCCCTGCGCCTTGCCGGCCTGCGCGCGCCACTGCTCCTGCTGCGCGACGAGCGCCGCGATCTGCGACTGCACGCGGTTGCGCGACTCGACGATGAACTTGATCTCGGCCTCGAGGCGGCTCACCTCGGCGTTCGCTTCGTAGAGCGCCCCCTGCGCGCCCTGCATCGCGTCGCTCGCCGAATAGTGCGCGACGCGCAGCGTCTCCAGTTGCGCCTCGACTTCGCGCAGCCTCGCGGTCTGCGCGTCGAGCTCGATCTGCGCGTCGCCGATCGCACGGCGCTGCTTGTCCTGCTCGGCCGCCGCCTCGTTCTTGCGCAGCAGCCACAGCAGGCGCTGCTTCTCCTCGCCGTCGGCGACGAGCTCCTTGTACCTCGTCGCGACGACCGCCTGCGCTTCGAGCTTCTCGAGATTCGAGCCGAGCTCGCGGATGATGTCCTCGACGCGCGTCAGGTTCTCGCGCGTGTCGTGCAGGCGGTTCTCGGTTTCGCGGCGGCGCTCCTTGTACTTCGACACGCCCGCCGCCTCTTCGAGGAACACGCGCAGCTCTTCGGGCTTCGCCTCGATGATCCGCGCGATCATCCCCTGGCCGATGATCGCGTACGCGCGCGGACCGAGACCCGTGCCGAGGAAAATGTCCTGGATGTCGCGGCGGCGCGCGGGCAGGTTGTTGATGTAATAGCTCGACGTGCCGTCGCGCGTCAGCACGCGCTTCACGGCGATCTCGCCGTACTGGCCCCACTGGCCGGCCGCGCGGCCGTCGGAGTTGTCGAACACGAGCTCGACGCTCGCCCGGCTGCCGGGCTTGCGGGCCGTCGAGCCGTTGAAGATGACGTCCTGCATCGACTCGCCGCGCAGCTCGGACGCGCGCGATTCGCCGAGCACCCAGCGCACGGCGTCGATGATGTTGGATTTGCCGCACCCGTTCGGTCCCACCACGCCGACCAGTTGACCTGGGACCTGGAAGTGCGTGGGATCGACGAAAGATTTGAAGCCAGCGAGTTTGATCGAGCTCAGACGCACGGCGGTATCGGTGGTAAAGAGTGTGAAACGGTTGGGAACGTGTGTTGCGCGCCGCGATTCGACCGCGAGGCCCGCGCGCGCGCCGCACGCCCAAGATTCGAAAAACGGGGCCGTGCTGTCAAGCAGTCGGCCCCGCGAATGGGGCCAATCATACCATCGCGCGCGCGCTGTCCCGCGGCTTGCGCGGTTCGCCGTCAGCCGGCCGGGCGCGGTGCACGCGGCTCGACAGCAGGGTCGCGACGACGATGCAGAGGCCGCCCGCCCATTCGCGCGCGGTCGGCACTTCGTTGGCAAAAAGCCACGCCGACAGCGCTGTGACGACGATCTCGAACAGCATGATGATCGATGCGCGGTTCGCCGGCACGCGCGCCAAGCCGTGCTGGACGAGCATGTTGTTCGCCGCGACCGTCACGCCAATCCCGGCGACGAGGAGCGCCGCGAAGCCTAAGTCGTCGCCCACAGGCACCGGCGGCAGGCCCTCGACGAGCGACGCGACGACGCCGAGCGCGGCCGCGCCGCCGAAGAGCGTCGCCGTGCGCATCTCGGGCTTCATCTGCGGCAGCTCACGGCTCGCCTTGACGACGAGCACGTTGCTCATCGCGAAGCTCATCCCGGCCCCGAGCCCCGCCCATTCGGCCGGGTTCGACGGCAGCGGCACGCCGAGCCGCGGCGACCACAGCATCAGCATCGCGCCGGCGAGCGACAGCGCGGCGAGCGCCGCGCCCGCGAACGTGAGCCGCTCGCGCAGGATGAAGTGCGCGTAGATCGCGGTCCACGCGGGCGTCAGATAAAAGAGCAGCATCACGCGCAGCACTTCGCCGTGAATCGTGCCCCAGACGAAGCCGAGATTCGTCACGCCCGCCGCGATGCCGAGCGCGGGCAGCAGCCAGTGCCAGCGCACCGTCGCGATCGACCCGCGCCGCACGATCAGCACGAACGCGCAGGCGACGACGCTCGTCAGCGCGCTCGCCGCCGTGCCCGTCACGCCGAGCGCCGCCAGGAGGCGCAGCGGATACCAGATCAGGCCCCATACCGACGCGCCGATCAGAATCGCGAGCGTCGGCCCGCCGGCGCTCCCTCGTTCATTCATTTGCAAACCGAACCTCTTCTTCCTTCGTCGTACAGCGTCGCGGCGCGCTCGCCGCGCGTTCCGCCGTCCGATGTCACGCTATAATCGAGCGCCGTCGCCGCGCCCAACAGGGCAGGCACGGGCCGGCACGCCGGCATTCCGCGCCGCCATCCGCCGCGCCCCGCTTCGCCCGCGCCCGGCGGCGCCTGCCGCGCCCCTGTTTCGCGCCCGTTTCGCTTAAACCGGCCTGTCCGATCGGCCATCTACCGGCTCCGTCCGTCCAAGCCCGTGAATCCTCGTCTCGATACGCTTCAGCCCTATCCGTTCGAAAAGCTCCGCGCGCTCTTTGCCGGCGTGACGCCGCCCGCGCATCTGCCGCCGATCAGCTTCGGCATCGGCGAGCCGAAGCACGCGACGCCCGCGCTGATCCGCGACGCCGCCGCGGCCGCGCTGGACGGCCTCGCGTCGTATCCGGCGACAGCGGGCACCGACGCGCTCCGCGAGACGGTCGCCCGCTGGCTCGAGCGCCGCTACGGGCTGCCCGCGATCGACGCCGCGACGCAGGTGCTCGCCGCATCGGGCTCGCGCGAGGCGCTCTTCTCGCTCGCGCAGGCGGTGATCGATCCGACCGCCGGCAAGCGCGGCGAGAACGCCGGCCAAAACGGCGAAAGGCCGATCGTACTCTGTCCGAATCCTTTCTATCAAATTTACGAAGGCGCGGCGCTCCTCGCGGGCGCCGAGCCGTACTTCGTCAACAGCGACCCGGCGCGCAACTTCGCGCCCGACTACTCGGTCGTGCCGGACGACGTGTGGGCGCGCACGCAGCTCGTCTACGCATGCTCGCCCGGCAACCCGACGGGCGCCGTGCTGACGCTCGACGACTGGCGCGAGCTGTTCGCGCTATCGGACGAGCACGGCTTCGTGATCGCGTCCGACGAATGCTATTCGGAGATCTACTTCGACGAGTCGAAGCCGCCGATGGGCGGCCTCGAGGCCGCGCACCAGCTCGGCCGCGGCTTCGAACGCCTCGTGATGCTGTCGAGCCTGTCGAAGCGCTCGAACGTGCCGGGCATGCGCTCGGGCTTCGTCGCGGGCGACGCGGCGCTCTTGAAGCGCTTCCTGCTGTACCGCACGTACCACGGCGCGGCGCTGTCGCCCGTCTGGCAGAAGGCGAGCATCGCCGCCTGGGGCGACGAGGCGCACGTGCGCGAGAACCGCGCGCTCTACGCGCAGAAATTCGCGACCGTCACGCCGATGCTCGCCGACGTCGTCGACGTGCGCCCGCCCGACGCCGCGTTCTACCTGTGGGCGAACGTCGCGAGGACCGGCCTGTCGGATACCGAGTTCGCCCGGCGTCTCTTCGCCGACTATAATGTGACGGTCCTGCCCGGCTCGTATCTCGCCCGCGACGCGCATGGCGCGAATCCCGGCCGCGGCTTCATCCGGATCGCGCTCGTCGCCGGCACGGCCGAATGCGTCGAAGGCGCGCAGCGCATCGTCGATTTCTGCCGCGGCCTCGCCAGCTGAACGCGCTTCGAGCGCCCCCGATTCATCCATCATCCACGTCCAGCATAGCCACGAACATGTCGCAACAACTTCAGCAAATCATCGATAACGCCTGGGAAAAGCGCGCCGAACTGTCGCCGAAGGCCGCGTCCGCGGAGATCCGCGAAGCCGTCGCGCACGCGATCGAGCAGCTCGACAAAGGCGCGCTGCGCGTCGCCGAGAAGATCGACGGCGAATGGACCGTGCACCAGTGGCTGAAGAAGGCCGTGCTGCTGTCGTTCCGCCTGGAAGACAACGCGCCGATGCCGGCGGGCGGCTACTCGCAGTTCTACGACAAGGTGCCGTCGAAGTTCGCGAACTACACGGCCGAAGACTTCGCGGCGGGCGGCTTCCGCGTCGTGCCGCCCGCCATCGCGCGCCGCGGCTCGTTCATCGCAAAAAACGTCGTGCTGATGCCGTCGTACACGAACATCGGCGCGTACGTCGACGAAGGCACGATGGTCGATACCTGGGCGACGGTCGGCTCGTGCGCGCAGATCGGCAAGAACGTGCACCTGTCGGGCGGCGTCGGCATCGGCGGCGTGCTCGAGCCGCTGCAGGCGAACCCCGTCATCATCGAGGACAACTGCTTCATCGGCGCACGCTCGGAAGTCGTCGAAGGCGTGATCGTCGAGGAGAACTCGGTGATCTCGATGGGCGTGTACCTCGGCCAGAGCACGAAGATCTACGACCGCGAAACGGGCGAAGTGACGTATGGCCGCATTCCGGCCGGCTCGGTCGTCGTCGCGGGCAACCTGCCGTCGAAGGACGGCACGCACAGCCTGTACTGCGCGGTGATCGTGAAGAAGGTCGATGCGAAGACGCGCGCGAAGGTCGGCCTGAACGAACTGCTCCGAGGCGACTGATGGCGAAGCCTCGCACCGTGGTCGTGTACGGCATTCCGAACTGCGACACCGTGAAGAAGGCCCGCGTGTGGCTCGACGAGCACGGTGTCGAGTTCGAATTTCACGATTTCAAGAAAGCCGGCGTCAGCGCGCCGCTAGTCGAGGACTGGCTGAAGGACGTGCCGCTCGACGCGCTCCTGAACCGGCGCGGCACCACGTGGCGCGGCCTGGCCGACGACATGAAGGCGGCCGCCGAAACGCCGGCCGGCGCGATCGCGCTGATGATCCACAAGCCGTCGGTCATCAAGCGTCCGGTGCTGGTCGTCAACGGCCGCGTGAAGTCGCTCGGCTTCGCGGCCGACCAGTACACGGCGCTGTTTGCCGCGTAGCGCCCGCCTGCGCTGAACGCGCCACAAGCCTCATCGCTGCCGGCCACCGCGCCGGCATTTTTCATCGAAAGTGGTCCGAACCATGTCCGCCACCCTTGCCCTTACCGAACAACTGATCGCGCGCGCGTCCGTCACGCCCGACGATCAACATTGCCAGCACCTGATGATCGAGCGCCTGACCGCGCTCGGCTTCGAGTGCGAAACGATCGCGTCGCACGGCGTGACGAATTTCTGGGCCGTCAAGCGCGGCGCGGCCGGCCGCAAAGGCAAGCTGCTCGCGTTCGCGGGCCATACCGACGTCGTGCCGACCGGCCCGCTCGAGCAGTGGAGCTCGCCGCCCTTCGTGCCGACGCATCGCGACGGCAAGCTGTACGGCCGCGGCGCGGCCGACATGAAGACCTCGCTGGCGGGCTTCGTCGTCGCGACGGAGGAGTTCGTCGCCGCGCATCCGCAGCATCGCGGCTCGATCGGCTTCCTGATCACGAGCGACGAGGAAGGCCCGGCGACGGACGGCACCGTGAAGATCGTCGAAGCGCTCCAGGCGCGCGGCGAGCGGCTCGATTACTGCATCGTCGGCGAGCCGACGTCGACGGCAACGCTCGGCGACGCCATGAAGAACGGCCGGCGCGGCTCGATGTCGGGCGAGCTCGTCGTCAAGGGCGTGCAAGGCCACATCGCGTATCCGCATCTCGCGAAGAATCCGATCCACCTGCTCGCGCCGGCGCTCGCGGAGCTCGCGGCCGAGCAATGGGACGAAGGCAACGAGTATTTCCCGCCGACCACCTGGCAGGTGTCGAACCTGCGCGCGGGCACCGGCGCGACGAACGTGATCCCAGGCCACGCGGATCTGCTGTTCAACTTCCGCTTCTCGACGGCGAGCACCGTCGAAGGCCTGCAGGCGCGCGTGCACGCGATCCTCGACAAGCATCAGCTCGACTATGCGCTGAACTGGTCCGTGAGCGGCCTGCCGTTCCTCACGCCGCGCGGCGAGCTGTCGGACGCGCTCGATGCGGCGATCCGCGCGGAGACCGGCATCTCGCCCGAGCTGTCGACGACGGGCGGCACGTCGGACGGCCGCTTCATCGCACGCATCTGCCCCCAGGTGATCGAATTCGGGCCGCCGAACGCGAGCATCCACAAGATCGACGAGCACATCGAAGTGCGCTTCGTCGATCCGCTGAAGAACGTGTACCGCCGCGTGCTCGAACAACTGATCGCTTGACGAAAGGCGCCCGATGACGACCTCCCCCTCCCCGTTCCGGACCGTCCGCGACCTCGTGCGCTACGCGGTGTCGCGCTTTTCGAAGGCGAAGCTCGCGTTCGGCCACGGCTCGGACAACGCATTCGACGAAGCCGTCTATCTCGTGCTGCACACGCTGCACCTGCCGCTCGACACGCTCGAGCCGTTCCTCGACGCGCGCCTTTCGCCCGACGAGATCGGCGCGGTGCTCGCCGTGATCGAGCGCCGCGCGACCGAGCGCGTGCCCGCCGCGTACATCACGCACGAAGCGTGGATGCACGGCCATCGCTTCTACGTCGACGAGCGCGTGATCGTGCCGCGCTCGTTCATCGGCGAGCTGCTCGACGACGGCCTGCAGCCGTTCGTCGAAGATCCCGCGCTCGTCGGCTCGGTGCTCGAGCTGTGCACGGGCTCCGGCTGCCTCGCGATCCTCGCGGCGCTCGCGTTTCCGAACGCGAGCGTCGACGCGGTCGACCTGTCGGCCGACGCGCTCGAAGTGGCGAAGATCAATCGCGGCGACTATGGGCTCGACGAGCGGATCACGCTCTACCACGGCGATCTCTACGCGCCGCTGCCGCAGTTCAAATGGATCGATCCCGAGCAGCGCTACGACGTGATCATCACGAATCCGCCGTACGTGAACGCGGATTCGATGGCCGAGCTGCCCGCCGAATACCGGCACGAGCCGGAGATGGCGCTCGAGGGCGGCGCGGACGGGATGGACATCGTGCGCCGCATCATCGGCGAAGCGCGCCGGTGGCTGAAAGACGGAGGCGTGCTCGTCGTCGAGATCGGCAACGAGCGCGCGAACGTCGAGGCGGCGTTCGGCGGCCTCGATCTCGTGTGGCTGCCGACGAGCGCGGGCGACGACAGCGTGTTCCTGATCCACGCGAGCGACCTGCCTGCCGTTGCCGGCTGAAGCCGCGCCCGTCCGTGGGGGCCGGCCCGTCCGGTTCGTACGGAGTGGCCGCTCGCACGCACGCTTCGGTAAGATGCGCGTAAGCGGCGCCCGGTCGCGGCGCGCCGCGTGGCCTCCTTCAGGAATCCAACGCGCTCATGACCCTCGATTGGCTCCATCTCGGCACCTTCATCGGCCTCGCACACGTGCTCGGCGTGATCGCGGCCTGCCACGCGATCCTGAATACGCGCACGTCGCAAGGCGCGATCGCATGGGCGGTGTCGTTAACGGCGATGCCGTACCTGACGCTGATCCCGTATCTGTTCCTCGGCCGCAGCAAGTTCTCCGGATACGTCGACGCGCGCCGTCACGAGACCGAGGCGCTGCGCACCCGCGCGCATCCGGCGCCGTGGGACGCCGAGGGCTCGACGCTCGGCGCGCCAAAGGACGCGCTCGGCCTCGCGCGCGTGCGCGCGCTCACGCGCCTCGTCGGGATGCCGTTCGTCGCCGGCAACACGGTGCGCACGCTCGTCAACGGCGACGCGACGTTCTCCGCGATCCTCGCGGCGATCGACGCCGCGCACAGCTACGTGATCGTCCAGTTCTTCATCGTCCGCGACGACGCGCTCGGCGCGATGCTGCGCGATACGCTGATCGCGCGCGCGCAAGCGGGCGTGCGCTGCTATCTGCTGTACGACAGCATCGGCAGCTTCGATCTGCCGTCGAGCTACGTGCATGCGCTGCGCGAAGGCGGCGTCGAAGTGCATCCGTTCGCGACCAACAAGCAGTTCGTCAACCGCTTCCAGCTCAACTTCCGCAATCACCGCAAGATCGTCGTGGTCGACGGCGAGCGCGCGTTCGTCGGCGGACACAACGTCGGCGTCGAATATCTCGGCGGCAATCCGCGCCTTACGCCATGGCGCGACACGCACATCGAGGTGCGCGGTCCCGCCGTCGCGAACATTCAGTACGTGTTCGCCGAGGACTGGCACTGGGCGACGCAGTCGCTGCCGCCGCAGGCGCTGCCGCCCGCGCCCGTTCCCGACGCCGACATGCACTGCCTCGTCGTGCCGATGGGTCCCGCCGACAAGCAGGAGACGGGTTCGCTCTTCTTCGCGGAGGCGATCAACGCGGCGCGCGAGCGCGTGTGGATCACGACGCCCTACCTCGTGCCCGACGAGGCGGTGATCTCCGCGCTGAAGCTCGCGGTGATGCGCGGCGTCGACGTGCGGGTGCTGATCCCGAGCCGGCGCGATCACTACGTCGTGTTCGAAGCGTCGAAGCTCTATGCGCGCGATCTCGTCGACGCGGGCGTGCGGATCTTTCGCTACCGGCCCGGCTTCCTGCATCAGAAGGTCGTGCTGATCGACCGCGCGGCGGCTGCCGTCGGCAGCGCGAACCTCGACAACCGGTCGTTCCGGCTGAATTTCGAGATCATGGTGCTGACCGTCGACGAAGGTTTCGCGACCGAAGTCGAAGCGATGCTAGAACGCGACTTCAATGATGCGTTCGAAGTGGATCTGAGCGAGTACCGGCGCTCGCCCGCGTGGCGGCGCGTCGCGATGCATATCGCGCGGCTGTTCGCACCGATTCTCTGACGTCGGGCGCATCGCGCGCACGCGCGCGCCGTCGGCCCGAGCCGAAGCCTACCTCGCCGAATCGATTCTGGTCCGACAAATGACGGAGGCATCCCGATGAAATGCGTGATGTTCTATCAGATGGCGCCGGACGGCCTCGCGAAGGCCGCCACGCTCGGCGCCGCGCACGTCGCACGGCTGCGCGAATTCCACGCGCGCGGCGCGCTGCTGATGGCAGGACCGTTCGCCGATCCTGCGCAGGGCGCGCTCGGCATTTTCACGAGCCGCGAAGCTGCGGAAGAATTCGCGAGCGGCGATCCGTTCGTGACGGACGGCGCCGTGAGCAATTGGACGCTTCAGGATTGGAACGAAGTGCTGACGTAGCCGCCCGCCGCGGGTCGAACATGCACCGGCGCGCGTCGCGTCTAGGACTGCTCGGGCCTCGGCACCGGAACGCGTTCCATCATGGACGCGCCGCGCCGCTCGCCCACTTCGCAGCAATCGAGCGCGACATCGTGGGACGCAACGTCCGCGACGCCGCGCCGCCGAAGGTGCGCTCACCATGCGCCCCGCTCGGACGCCGCACCGCTACGCCCGCGCGCCGGGAAACGCAGCCGGCCTTCGATCAGCCAATCGGCCACTCGCCCTTTCAACCCCGGCGCATCCGACGCGCGCCGCCGCCCGGCTCAGAGCAGCATCTCGACGTCTTCGGCGATATCGTCGGGCTTCGTCGACGGCGCATAGCGTTTCACGATCTCGCCTTCGCGGTTCACGAGAAATTTTGTGAAATTCCACTTGATTGCCTTGAGGCCGAGAATGCCGGGCGCCTCTTCGGTCAGATAGCGGTACAGCGGATGCGCATTCGCGCCGTTCACGTCGATCTTCGCGAACATCGGAAACGTGACGCCGAAGTTCTTCTCGCAGAACGCGCCGATCTGCGACGCGTCGCCCGGCTCCTGCTTGCCGAACTGGTTGCACGGAAAGCCGAGCACGACGAGCCCGCGTTCGCGAAAGCGGTCGTACAGTTGCTGCAGCCCCCCGTATTGCGGCGTAAACCCGCACTCGCTCGCGGTGTTGACGATGAGGAGCACCTTGCCCCGGTACTGCTCGAGCGACACCTCGCCGCCCGTGAGCGCCTGCGCGCTGAATGAATAAAGTTCCGACATCGGTTCGTTCCTCCCTGTTTTGATAGGGTCATGCCGTCCGCGGAAGTCTAGGCGAATTCGGCGCCATGCGCACACTCTACCGTCCGGACGATCCCCCGCTTGCGGCTCGCAGTCTAGAATAGCGATTTTTCCAAGCATTTTTCGCCGTGATCCGTTTCAATCAGTTCAGCCTCGCCCGCGGTACGAAGCCGCTCTTCGACGCGACCTCGTTCACGCTGAATCCAGGCGAGAAGGCGGGCCTCGTCGGCGCGAACGGTGCCGGCAAATCGACGCTCTTCGCGGTGCTGCGCGGCGAGCTGCACGCGGATGCGGGCGACTTCGCGATGCCGCCGTCGTGGCGCATCGCGCATGTATCGCAGGAGACGCCCGCCGTCGACCGCAGCGCGCTCGACTACACGCTCGACGGCGACGCCGCGCTGCGCGCGATCGAGGCGCGCATCGCGCAAGCGTCCGCCGCGCACGACGGCGCAGCCGAAGCCGAAGCGCATGCGGCGTTCGCCGACGCCGACGGCTACACCGCCCCCGCGCGCGCCGAAGCGCTGCTGCTCGGGCTCGGCTTCACGCTCGCGCAGACACGCGAAAGCGTCTCGAGTTTCTCGGGCGGCTGGCGGATGCGTCTCAATCTTGCGCAGGCGCTGATGTGCCGCTCCGACCTGCTGCTCCTCGACGAACCGACGAACCACCTGGATCTCGACGCGATCGTCTGGCTCGAAGACTGGCTGCATCGCTATCCGGGCACGCTCGTCGTGATCTCGCACGACCGCGAATTCCTCGACGCCGTCTGCGGCGTGACGCTGCACCTGGAGAATCGCCAGGTGAAGCGCTACGGCGGCAATTACTCGCAATTCGAAGTGCTGCGCGCGCAGCAGTTCGAGCTGCAGCAAAGCGCTTACGAGAAGCAGCGGAAGACGATCGAACACCTGCAGAGCTTCATCGACCGCTTCAAGGCGAAGGCGACGAAGGCAAAGCAAGCGCAAAGCCGGATGAAGGCGCTCGAGAAGATGGAGTTGATCGCGCCGGCGCACATCGCGTCGCCGTTCACGTTCGAGTTCCGCACGCCCAACTCCGCGCCGAACCCGATGCTCGTGATGGAGGACGTGCGCTGCGGGTATCGTGCGGACGACGGCGGCGAGATTCCGATCGTCGAGCGCGTCGCGCTATCGATTCAGAACGGCCAGCGGATCGGCCTCCTCGGCGCGAACGGCCAGGGCAAGTCGACGCTCATCAAGACGCTCGCAAGCACGCTCGCGCCGCTCGCGGGCGACGTGCGCACCGGAAAAGGCCTCACGATCGGATATTTCGCGCAGCATCAGCTCGAGACGCTGCGTCCCGACGATTCGGCGCTCGCGCATCTCGCGCGACTCGCGCCCGACACGCGCGAGCAGGAACTGCGCGATTTCCTCGGCGGATTCAACTTCTCGGGCGACATGGCGACCGCGCCGATCGCGCCGTTCTCGGGCGGCGAGAAGGCGCGACTCGCGCTCGCGCTCATCATCTGGCAGAAGCCGAACCTGCTGCTCCTCGACGAGCCGACCAACCACCTCGATCTCGAGACGCGCCACGCGCTCACGATAGCGCTCGCGCAATTCGAAGGCACGCTGATCCTCGTGTCGCACGACCGCCACTTGCTGCGCGCGACGACCGACCAGTTCATGCTCGTCGCAAAGCACCGGCTGCAGCCGTTCGACGGCGATCTCGACGACTATCGCGACTGGCTGCTGCAGCACGCGGCCGAGCAGCGCGCGGCGGCAAAGGGCGATTCGGGCTCGGCGAGCGACGACAACGGCGCGACCGCGTTCAACCGCAGGGATCAGAAGCGCCAGGAAGCGGAAGCGCGCCAACGGCTGTCGCAATTGAAGAAGCCGCTGCAGACGCGCATTGCGAAGATCGAGAAGGAAATGGAGCGGCTCCACGCCGAAAAGGCGGAGCTCGATGCGTTCGTCGCCGATCCGGCGAGCTACGCGGCGGAACAGAAGGTGCAACTCACCGATGCGATCCGCAAGCTGGGCGACGTCAACGGCCGCATCGAAGCGCTCGAAGCCGACTGGCTCGGCACGCAGGACGAACTGGAGAAAATCGGGTAGCGCGAGCGGCGCGACGATGTCGGATCGCGCCGACGCCCTGTAGCGGGAAATCAGCGCCGCGGCAGCGTATCGCGCGGCATCTGCTCGTCGTCGACCATCAGATAGCGACGGCCTTCGAGCGGCCGGCGGATCATCGCGTAGACTTCCGCCTCGGTCACGTTGACGGCGGCGACGCGGCGGGCGATCCGCCCGTCTCCGCCAACCCATTCGACGATCCGGCAACCACCGCCCCACGGCGCGCCGATCGGCTCGGACACGCGGCAACCCCGCACGTTGTACGTGCGCTTTTGCGCACCTGAATAATGAGATCGTTTCAACACGCTTCCCTTTTCCGCATCATGCGGTAGACAACCTGGGCAAGCATAGAAAAAAACAGGCTGCAAAAGGGTTACATCAGCGTACCAAAACGTTACATGGTTTTACGCCCCCGATCGGCGCGCAAAAGGCGCGGGGCCGGAACCCGCCGGCTCACCTCCGCGCTCATTCGAGCACGCGAATCTGATCGATCGCCTGCTCGATCCGCTCGACCGCATGCACGCGAAGCCCGTCAATCGGCTGTTTCGGCGCGTTCGCCTTCGGAATCAGCGCGGTCGTGAAGCCGAGCTTCGCCGCTTCGCGCAGGCGTTCCTGCCCGCGCGGCGACGGCCGGATCTCGCCTGCGAGCCCGACTTCGCCGAATACGATCAGACCCTTTGGCAACGGTTTGTTACGCATCGACGAATGAATCGCGAGCAGCACCGCGAGGTCGGCGGCCGGCTCGGTAATCTTGACGCCGCCGACGGCGTTCAGGAACACGTCCTGATCGAAGCACGCGATCCCCGCGTGCCGGTGCAGCACGGCGAGCAGCATCGCGAGCCGGTTCTGCTCGAGGCCGACCGCGAGCCGGCGCGGATTCGGCACGTTCGCGGTGTCGACGAGCGCCTGGACCTCGACGAGGAGCGGCCGCGTGCCTTCCTGCGTGACGAGCACGCACGAACCCGGCACGACCGCCGTGTGCTGCGACAGGAACAGCGCGGACGGATTCGCGACGCCGCGCAGGCCGCGCTCCGTCATCGCGAACACGCCAAGCTCGTTGACCGCGCCGAAGCGGTTCTTGAACGCGCGCACGAGACGGAACGACGAATGCGTATCGCCTTCGAAATACAGCACGGTGTCGACGATGTGCTCGAGCACGCGCGGGCCCGCGAGGTTGCCCTCCTTCGTCACGTGCCCGACCATGATGATCGCGGCGCCCGATTGTTTCGCGATGCGCGTCAATTGCGCCGCGCATTCGCGCACCTGCGCGACCGAGCCGGGCGCCGACGTCAGCGCTTCCGAATAGATCGTCTGGATCGAGTCGATGACCGCGACGTCGGGCCGCTCGGCGTCGATCGTCGCCTGGATCTTCTCGAGCTGGATTTCGGCAAGGAGCTTCAGATCGGCCGCGCTCGCGCCGCTGCCGTCGAGGAGCGCAAGCCGCTGCGCACGCAGTGCGATCTGCGCGCCCGATTCCTCACCGCTGATATAAAGTGCCGGCCGCTCGTTCGCGATCTGCGCGAGCGACTGCAACAGCAACGTCGACTTGCCGATCCCCGGATCGCCGCCGATCAGCACGACGCCGCCCGCGACGAGTCCGCCGCCCAGCACCCGGTCGAATTCGCCGATCCCGGTCGAAAAGCGCGGCACGTCGGCCGCCTCGATGTCCGCGAGCCGCTGCACCGGCGCCTGCTTCGCGAGCGACTGGAAGCGGTGCGCGGACGGCGAACTCTCGACCGACTCGACGAGGGTGTTCCATGCCTGGCACGACGGGCATTGCCCCTGCCACTTCGGCGTCTGCCCGCCGCACTCGGCGCAGACGAATACCGTCTTCTGCTTCGCCACGCGCGCCCCCTTATTCAGCGCGCACCGGCACGCGCGGGGCGACCGCGCACATCAGCTCGTAGCCGACCGTCCCGCATTGCGCGGCGACGTCGTCGATGGGGAGCGTCTCGCCCCACAGTTCGACCCGCGAGCCGACGCCCGCCTGCGGCACGGGCGTGAGATCGACGGTGATCATGTCCATCGACACGCGGCCGACGAGCCGAGTGCGCACGCCGTCGACGACGACGGGCGTGCCCTCGGGCGCGACTCGCGGATAGCCGTCCGCGTAGCCGCACGCGACGACGCCGATTCGCATCGTGTCCTGCGCGGCGAACACGGAGCCGTAGCCGACCGTCTGTCCCTTCGCGAGCGTCTGCACGGCGATCAGCTCGGACGAGAGCGTCATCGTCGGCTTCAGGCCCTTGTCGGCAATGTCCGCCGAGCGCCCGGACGGCGACGCGCCGTACAGCATGATGCCGGGCCGCACCCAGTCGAAGTGCGTCGACGGGTGCCAGAGCACGGCGGCCGAGTTCGCGAGGCTGCGCGCGCCGGCGATCCCTTCCGCGCCGCGCTCGAACGTGGCCATCTGCTCGGCCACGCCGCGTTCGCTGTCGGCGTCCGAAAAATGGGTCATCAACGTGATCTGGCCGATGCCGGGGCATGCGCGCGCCCGCTCCCACGCCGAGCGGAACTTCTCCGGCGTGTAGCCGAGCCGGTTCATCCCGCTGTTCATCTTGAGCTGGACGTTAACGGGCTTCGACAGCCGCGCGGTTTCGAGCATCCGCATCTGCTCGTCGTTGTGCACCGCCGTCGTCAGGCTGTAGCGGTCGATCACGTCGATGTCGGTCGACCGGAAGTAGCCTTCGAGCAGCAGGATCGGACCCGCCCAGCCGAGCTCGCGCAGCTTCACGGCCTCGTCGAGGTCGAGGAGGCCGAAACCGTCGGTGCCGCGCAGCCCGGGAAAGACCCGCGCGAGGCCGTGCCCGTAAGCGTTCGCCTTGACGATCGCCCACACCTTCGAGCGGGCGGCGTGGCGGCGCACGACGGTAAGATTGTTCGCGAGGGCTGCGGTGTGGATCGTGGCGGAAATCGGGCGCGGCATAGGAAATTTCAGTAAAGACGCTTGCGAATCATCAGCTTATCGCGCCTTTTGGGCGCGACGCGAACCATGCGCGGAACGTTCGGGGAATGTTGCTAGTCCGAATTGACGTATTTTCATGATATAAAGCCGTGCGCACAACCCATTTCGAACGGAATAAGTCCGATTGCACGGCCCGCGCGGCCGAGCCGCCGCGAGGAAAGCATCGCTTCAGATGAAAAAAGGTTTTTACTCCATCATGGCCGCGCAGTTTTTCTCGTCGTTGGCCGACAGCGCTCTTCTCATCGCCGCAATCGCCCTGCTCAAAGATCTCCACGCGCCGAACTGGATGATACCGCTCCTGAAGCTGTTCTTCGTCCTGTCGTACGTGGTGCTCGCCGCCTTCGTCGGCGCATTCGCCGATTCTCGCCCGAAAGGGCGCGTGATGTTCATCACCAATTCGATCAAGGTCGTCGGCTGCCTCATCATGCTGTTCGGCGCGCACCCGCTCGTCGCGTACGGAATCGTCGGCTTCGGCGCCGCCGCCTATTCGCCCGCGAAGTACGGCATTCTGACCGAACTCCTGCCGCCCGAGCGGCTCGTCGCCGCGAACGGCTGGATCGAAGGCACGACGGTCGGCTCGATCATCCTCGGCACGGTGCTGGGCGGCGCGCTCATCAGCCCGAAGATCGCATCGCACGTGATCGCGCATACGCCGCCTTCGATCAACACGCCCGCCGAAGCGGCGATGCTCGTCATCATGGCGATCTACGTCACGGCCGCGCTCTTCAATCTGCGCATCCCCGACACGGGCGCGCGCTATCCGAGGCAGCAGCACGGTCCGCTCAAGCTCGTCACCGATTTCGCCGACTGTTTCACGGCGCTCTGGCGCGACAAGCTCGGCCAGATCTCGCTCGCCGTCACGACGCTCTTCTGGGGCGCGGGCGCGACGCTGCAGTTCATCGTCCTCAAGTGGGCGGAAGTGTCGCTCGGCATGTCGCTGTCCGAAGGCGCGATCCTGCAGGCGGTGGTCGCACTCGGCGTCGCGGCGGGCGCGATGATCGCGGCGAGCCGGATTCCGCTGCGCAAGTCGCTGACCGTGCTGCCGGTGGGCATCATCATGGGCATCGCGGTGATGCTGATGGCGTTCTACACGCGCGACCTGTTCCCCGCGCACTGGGCGCTGCACATCGGGCGCATGCACATGCCCGTCTACCTGCTCGTCGCATACGTGTTCCTGATGTTCGTCGGCGCGCTGTCGGGCTTCTTCGTTGTGCCGATGAACGCGCTCCTCCAGCATCGCGGTCACGTGCTGCTGTCGGCCGGACATTCGATCGCGGTGCAGAACTTCAACGAGAACCTGTCGGTGCTCGTGATGCTTTGCCTGTACGCGGCGCTCGTGTGGCTCGACGTGTCGGTCGGCGTCGTGATCGTGCTGTTCGGCACGTTCGTCTGCCTGACGATGTGGCTCGTGATGCGGCTGCACGTCGCGAATCAGCGTCGCTTCGATTCGGTCGCCCTCATCGGCGAATCGAAACACTGATGCGCGGTGCGGGCGCGCATTCGCCGCGCCGCCGCCCGCGCCTTCTCCCCGCGTTTTTCATCGACGCATCCCGCCCATGACCCGACCGATTCCCAACGCGCTCACGATCGCCGGCTCCGACTCCGGCGGCGGCGCAGGCATTCAGGCCGACCTGAAGACCTTTTCCGCGCTCGGCGCGTACGGCGCGAGCGTGATCACCGCGCTCACCGCGCAGAACACGCGCGGCGTGACGGACGTGCACGCGCCCGACGCTGGCTTCGTCGCCGCGCAGCTTGATGCCGTGTTCGACGACATTCGCATCGACGCGGTGAAGATCGGCATGCTCGCGAACGCGTCGATCGTGCGCGCGGTCGCGGCGGCGCTCGCGCGCTACGCGCCGCGTCACGTCGTGCTCGACACGGTGATGATCTCGAAGAGTTCGCACGCGCTCCTCGCGCCCGACGCGATCGACGCGCTGCGCAACGCGTTGCTGCCGCTCGCCGATCTCGTCACGCCGAATCTGCCGGAAGCGGCCGAGCTGCTCGGCGTCGCGATCGCGACGACCGAGGACGAGATGGTGCATCAGGGCAAAGCGCTCGTCGCGCGCGGCGCGAAGGCGGTGCTGATGAAGGGCGGTCATCTCGGCACCGAGCATGAGAGCCCGGACTGGCTGATTCACACGGGCGGCGCGCAGCGCTTCCCGGGCACGCGGCTGCCGGTCGCGAACACGCACGGCACGGGGTGCACGCTGTCGTCGGCGATCGCCGCGCTGCTGCCGCAGCGGCCGACACTCGCGGATGCGATCGCCGACGCGAAAACCTATCTGACGGGTGCGATCGGCGCGAGCGGGCAACTCGACGTCGGGCATGGCGTCGGGCCGGTCCATCATTTCTATCGATGGTGGTGAGCGGGCCGAGATCGGTGCGGGGGTTCGAGAGACTCAGGAAGCACGGCTTTCGCATCGTCCGGTCGCCGGTTCTCGCCGACCCCGCGCTTCTCACGCGCCGCACTGTGCCGACGCGATAACGCGCGTGTCGCGCTCGGGCATCATGCCCGGATCGATTGCTTCGTGCGCCGATGCGAGCGCATTGCGTGCGCTGTGCGTCGCGACGCACGAGCGCCTCGTCGAGCGCGGCTTCAACGCGCACAAACAAGCGAACGAGCGTCGGGCATCTAGCACCCGACAACAAGCGCAAGCGGATTCCGCATGAAACGCTCCTGCAGCCCAAAACCCTCGCCATCCGAACCGTGCATCAACGCGCAGCAAACGCCGCCGCACGTTCCGGCCAATCGTCAGGCACGATGAAGCCGCGCACGGTTTCGCGCCACACCGCGTCGTCATCGCGCGCGAGCGCCGCGACGAGCGACGGCCCCGGCTGCCCCGCGACCTGCGCGAGAACCGCATCCGCCGCGAGCAGCGCGCCAGGGCCCTGCGTCGCCGTCGCATCGTCGATCGCGCGCGGCGCGAGCCACGCGAGACGCGGCAGCGCCGCCCACGCGACGTCGCGCCCCCGCTGCGCGTCGGCGAACGCCGGCCACGCGTCGCGCGTGACCCAGAAGCCGCGCGGATGATCGACGTCGATTTCGGGCGGATCGGCGATCGCGCCGTTTGCCTTCGCGTCGCCCACGCGATGGAACAGCCACCCTTTCACGAGCATCTGCGCACGCCACGGCCCCGCGTGACCGAGCGACGCGAACTCGTCGCGCCGCGTCAGCAGCAGTTGATGATCGACGAGCCGCGCGCGCTTCAGATCGAAGCGGTCGGCAAGATTTGGTCCGACGAAGTCGGCAAGCGACGCAGCACCCGACATCGCGACGCATAGATAGCACTTGACCGCGAGCTCCCAATGCAGGCGCTCGCCGCGCGCGGTCTCGATCAGGAAATCGCACTCGCCGAGCGTGCGGCCGTTGAGGCGCAGCGGCAGATTCGCGGCGACGAGGCGCAGCGACGGCGCATGCCCGACGAAATAGCCGAGCAGGCATTCGGCGTAGCGGCCGAGTCGCACCGGCCGCATCTGTGCAAGCGCGTCGTGCAGCGGCGCGGGCTGCGCGTCGAGCGCGACGAGCCACGCCGCCGTCTGCGCCGCATCGGCGACGCTCGCCCAAGGCTGCGCAAGCGGCGCGCCCGCCGACGGCGCGAGCAGGCTCGCGCTCGACAGCAGCCATGCGAGATCGCGCACGGCCGCATCGCGCAATGCGCTCAGCGGCACGGGCGACGCCGCGGCATTCATTGCGGGTCGGCGGCGGGCGCGGCGTTCCGGTAGGTATCGTTCGCGAGGCACAGATCGGACCAGGCCTTCGCCTTGTCCTGCAGGCTGCGCAGCAGATACGCCGGATGGTACGTGACGATCACGGGCACGCCTTCGTACTGATGCACGCGCCCGCGCATCGACGCGATGCTCGCGTCGGTCTTGAGGAGCGTCTGCGCGGCGAAGCGGCCGAGCGCGACGATCAGCTTCGGTTTCACGAGCGCGACCTGCCGCTGCAGATACGGCTCGCAGCGCGCGACTTCATCCGGCTCCGGATTACGGTTGCCAGGCGGGCGGCACTTGATCACGTTCGCGATGTAGACATCCTCGCCGCGTTTGAGCGCGAGCGCGCGCAGCATGTTGTCGAGCAGCTTGCCCGCCTGACCGACGAACGGCTCGCCCTGCTTGTCCTCGTTCTCGCCCGGCGCCTCGCCGACCAGCATCCAGTCGGCGTTTTCGTCGCCGACGCCGAACACCGTGTTCGTGCGCTTCTCGCAGAGGCGGCAGCGCTGGCAGTCGGCGACGCGCGCGCGCAGTTCGTCCCAGCCGAGCTCGGCGGCGACGGACGGCGCAGGCGCGGCCGCGCGCTTCGCGGCCACGTCCGGCAGCGCGGGCTCGAACACCGGCTCGAGATCGAACCACGACGTGTCGTCGTCGGGTTCCGCCGCGCCCGGACCATCGGCTCGCGCGGACGGCGCGTGTGCCGATGCGGCGCTCGCGTTCGCCGCTGCGCTCGGCGCGCCGGCGTCTTGCGGGAAGCCGGCGGAATCGGGCGAGCCGCCGCGCGTCGGCTCGCGACGCGCGGCGCGCGCAGCCGGCTGCTCGACCGGCGCTGCATGCTCGGCCATCGAATTTTGTGCGCCCTGCGCACTCTGCCCGGATGACGCGGCCATCGCCCGCGCGTCAGCATCGGTCGCGACCTCTTGCACGTGCGCATCGGCCGCCAGCGGCGCGCGTACCGAGCGACCGCCGACCGCCGACGCCGGCTCGGCCGCATCCGATGTGTGCGCCGCGGCACGCGTCGGCTCGGCGGCAGGCACCGTCGCGGCACCTGCGGCGCGCGCGACGTCGCGCGCCTTCTCACGCGGCGCGCTTTCGCGGGCCGCGCCATGCGCGGCGTCGGACACCGCTTGCGTAGCCGCTGCCGCGCCGTGTTCCGCCGTCGCCGCGTCCTGCTGCACGCCCTCGACACGCGCGAACCCGCGCCGCACCCATGCGGGCGCAAGCCCCAGCTCTTCGAGCGCCGCTTCAACCAACGCCATGCACGCCTCCTTCCTTCGTCAATGCGAGACGCATCACGATTGCGTCCTCCCGGCTCCGATGCTTGGCCGGATAGTAATTCCTGCGCCGCCCGATCGACATGAAGCCGAAGCGCTCGTACAGATGAATCGCACGCGGATTCGACGGCCGCACTTCGAGCAGCACGCCGTCGAGACGCTCGGCGCGCGCGATCCGCACCGCCTCGCGCAGCAGCGCGAGGCCGACGCCCGAGCACTGCGCGGCGGGCGCGACGCACAGATTCAGCAGATGCATCTCGTCGACGACGGGCATCAGCACGCAATAGCCGACGAGCACGCCCGTCACGTGACGCATGCAGACGCCGAAGTAGCCGTTGCGCAGCGAGTCCTCGAAGTTGCCGCGCGACCACGGGAATTCGTACGCGGCGCGCTCGATCTCGACGACTTCGTCGAGATCGGCGTCCGTCATCGGCGTCAGACAACGATCGGTCATCAGCACGCCGCTCATCGGCTGCCTCCGTCCGCGCGCGCGGCGAGCCGCTCGGCGGTGGTCTGCGCAACCTTGTCGCGCACGTATTCGGGCGCCGCGCGATCGGCCGGCACGACGCGGCCCGCGCGGTAGGCGCGCAGCGCGACGTGCGCGATCGGCAGCGCATGCGGGAGCGCGTCCGGATCGATCGCCTGCGCGCGCGCGCAGGCGGGCAGGCGATCGCCGAACGCGTGCGCCGCATTGCCGGCAAGCACGAACGGCGCGTCAGGCACCCGCACGTCGGCGGGCGCGGCGAGCGACGCCGGCGCGATCTCGCGCCATTCGCCCGCCGCCTCGTCCCACGCATAGTCGGCCCAATAGACCTCGTCCATCCGCGCATCGAGCGCGGCGAGCACGCGCGTCACGCGGCCCGCCGCGCCGCCCGCGTTGAGCCGTGCCGCCTCCGCGCACGCGACGAGCGTGCCGACCGGCACGACGGGCAGCGCGCGCCCGAACGCGAGCCCTTGCACGACGCCCGTCGCGGTGCGCAGCCCGGTAAACGAGCCCGGTCCCGCGCCGAACGCGATCGCGTCGCAGTCGTCGAACGCGAGTCCCGCTTCGTCGAGCACCTCGCGCACGGCGGGCAGCACGCGCGTGCTCGACACGGCGCCCGTCCGCTCGTGGCGGACCCAGGTTCGGATGGAAGGAGCGTCGTCGGCCGCGGCGGCCGCGACGAGCAGCGCGACCGAGCAGAACTCGGTCGACGTGTCGATGGCGAGGAGCACTGTTTGCGTCATGGCCGACATTGTAATGCGACGCCCAGCCCGCACGGGCGATCCGGTCCGATTCGCGCGCGCTTTCGTGCGCGGATCGGTTTGGAAGGAACGCTCGACCCGCCGCCCGCCCGCGCTTGCTAAGATCGTCGGCCTGGAAAAGCCAGCCTGGAAACCTTACGGAGACACCCATGAGCGACATCACCGCCCAATTCGAGCAAGCGCAGATCGACGTGAAGCAGCTGACCGAGCGCCCCGGCAACCTGACGCTGCTGCGCCTCTACGCGCTCTTCAAGCAGGCGACCGACGGCGACGTGCACGGCGACAAGCCGGGCTTCACCGACATCGTCGGCAAGTACAAGTACGACGCATGGGACGCGCTGAAGGGCACGGCGAAGGACGATGCGAAGAAGCAATACGTCGAGCTCGTCGAATCGCTGAAAAACGGCACCGCGTCCTGACGCGGCGCACGCGGCGGGGCCGGTTCGCGCCGGTCGCGCCCGGCCGGCGGACGCGATGCGCATCGTCCGCAACGGGCGAAATCGATGCTGGCGCAGCGCAGCAAAAAAATGTACAATGCGCGCTGCGCGTCGCGACGGGCGGTCTTTCCGGTCCATGCCGGCAGTCCTCTTCGCCAGCGTTCCATAGCGTTTCGCTCCAATCCAGTTTAGAACCTGTCCCTTCCTGCGTAGCCCCTTGCGGGCTGTCAAGTCTCAGGCTGGCGGCATGTGCATCGATTGCACGCCGCACCCAAAACAGCTTCTAACGAAATTGTTGTCCGCACGTCCACGACATGCGGACAATCGCCACGTTTCCCGAATTGCTCGATGAATCCGTCGACTTGGGTATGCGCGATTGGCGCGGCGTTCAACCCACTGTGTTTCAAGGATTGACATGACTTCGAGCAATTCCCTCAGCCCGCTCACCGCGATCGCCGACCAGGCGCTCGGCCTCGACGACGCCGCACCGCAGCCTGCCGGCGACGACCGCCGCGAACCCGCCTCGGACGAGCCGACCTTCGCATCGCTCGGCCTGTCGCCCGAGATCGTCTCGGCGCTGCAGGCGGCCGGCTACGCGAAGCCGACGCCCGTCCAGCAACGCGCGATTCCGGCCGGCATCGCGGGCCGCGACCTTCTCGTGTCGAGCCCGACGGGCTCGGGCAAGACGGCCGCGTTCATGCTGCCCGCGATCGAGCGTTTCGCGCAGCTTCAAAAGACGCAGGCGCGGCCGCCGCGCGAACCGCAGGAAGGCGAGCGCCGCGGCCGCCGTCCGCAGCCCGTCGCGCGCCCCGGCCTCCTCGTCCTCACGCCGACGCGCGAACTCGCGATGCAGGTGACGACGGCCGCCTCGACGTACGGCAAGCACCTGCGCCGCCTGCGCACCGTCAGCATCCTCGGCGGCGTCGCGTACGGCCAGCAATTGATGCTGCTCGCGAAGAACCCCGAGATCCTCGTCGCGACGCCGGGGCGCCTGCTCGACCACCTCGAGCGCGGCCGCATCGATTTGTCCGAACTGAAGATGCTCGTCCTCGACGAAGCCGACCGCATGCTCGACATGGGCTTCATCGACGACATCGAAACGATCGTCGCCGCGACGCCCGCGACGCGCCAGACGATGCTGTTCTCGGCGACGCTCGACGGCAAGATCGGCTCGCTGACGAGCCGTCTGCTGAAGGACCCGGAGCGCATTGAAATCACCCAGCGCCTCGAGTCGCGCGCGAACATCGCGCAAACCGTGCACTACGTCGACGACCGCGATCACAAGGATCGTCTGCTCGATCACCTGCTGCGCGACACCGCGCTCGACCAGGCGATCATCTTCACGGCAACCAAGATCGACGCCGACCAGCTCGCCGGCCGCCTCGCGGACGCGGGCTTCGAATCGGCCGCGCTGCACGGCGACCTGCCGCAAGGCGCGCGCAACCGCACGATCCGTGCGCTGCGCGAGCGCCGCGTGCGCGTGCTCGTCGCGACCGACGTCGCCGCGCGCGGCATCGACATCCCCGGCATCACGCACGTGTTCAATTACGACCTGCCGAAGTTCGCCGAGGATTACGTGCACCGGATCGGCCGCACGGGCCGCGCGGGCCGCTCGGGCACCGCAGTGAGCCTCGTCCATCACGCCGAGCAAGGCGCGCTCAAGCGGATCGAGCGCTTCGTGCGCGCACCGCTGCCGGTGAACGTCGTCGAAGGCTTCGAGCCGCGCAAGGCGCCGCCGCGCAACGATCGCGGCAATGGAAACGGCCGCGGCCGTCCGGGCGGTAACGGTAACGGCGGCCGCCGGTTCGGCGGCAAGCCGGGCAGCGGCAACGGCGGCGGTCGCTCGGGCGGCTGGAGCGGCAAGCCGAGCGGCGGCAGCCGCGAAGGCTACGGCGCGCGCCGCAGTGACGGCCAGCGCGGCGGCCCGCGACGCGGCAATTCGGCAGCGTAAGCAGCTGCCCGGAGGCATGCCCGCGACGCGGGCATCGCCCCCTTCCCCTCATCGAGAACCGGCGCATCTGCGCCGGTTTTTGTTTGCGCCCGAGATTTCACGATGTGAAAAAATCTTTTGCGTCGTAAAAAAACATGTTGCGTGGCACAACCGAGGCCGTTGCAGCATAGAAAACCGCATTCCATAATGAGAAATTAAAAGTACAAGCATTTGATTTTTATAGGATATATTTTTTACAGTTTCGTGAAAAAGCCCCTGTTTTGATGCAGTCGATTTGCCTAGACTCTTATACAAGACTTCACGAACCGAATCGCCGAACCCGAACCGTGCCGTGCGTTTCGTGAAGTCAAAGATTTCATCTCTTCAGGCAACGACCACTCAAGGAGTACGCATCATGTCGCGTCAACAACAGGCTCAGGAACTGCAAAAGCAATGGGAAACCGATCCGCGCTGGAACGGCATCAAGCGCGCGTACACGGCTGAAGACGTCGTGCGCCTGCGCGGCTCGATCCAGATCGAGCACACGCTCGCGAAGCGCGGCGCGGAAAAGCTGTGGAACCTCGTGAACAACGAGCCGTTCGTCAACGCACTCGGCGCGCTGACGGGCAACCAGGCGATGCAGCAGGTGAAGGCCGGCCTCAAGGCGATCTATCTGTCGGGCTGGCAAGTCGCGGGCGACGCGAACGTCGCGGGCGAAATGTACCCGGACCAGTCGCTGTACCCGGCGAACTCGGTGCCGCTCGTCGTCAAGCGCATCAACAACACGCTGACGCGCGCCGACCAGATCCAGTGGTCGGAAGGCAAGAACGAAGGCGACGACGGCTACGTCGACTTCTTCGCGCCGATCGTCGCTGATGCGGAAGCCGGCTTCGGCGGCGTGCTGAACGCGTTCGAGCTGATGAAGGCGATGATCGAAGCGGGCGCGTCGGGCGTTCACTTCGAAGATCAGCTCGCGTCGGTGAAGAAGTGCGGCCACATGGGCGGCAAGGTGCTCGTGCCGACGCGCGAAGCGGTCGCGAAGCTCTCGGCCGCGCGTCTCGCGGCGGACGTGATGGGCACGCCGACCGTGCTGGTCGCCCGCACCGACGCGGAAGCAGCCGACCTGATCACGTCCGACGTCGATGACAACGACAAACCGTTCCTGACGGGCGAGCGCACGGTGGAAGGCTTCTTCCGCACGAAGCCGGGCCTCGAGCAGGCGATCTCGCGCGGCCTCGCGTATGCGCCGTACGCCGACCTGATCTGGTGCGAAACAGGCAAGCCGGACCTCGAGTACGCGAAGAAGTTCGCGGAAGCGATCCACAAGCAGTTCCCGGGCAAGCTGCTGTCGTACAACTGCTCGCCGTCGTTCAATTGGAAGAAGAACCTCGACGACGCGACGATCGCGAAGTTCCAGAAGGAACTCGGCGCGATGGGCTACAAGTTCCAGTTCATCACGCTGGCCGGCTTCCACGCGCTCAACTACTCGATGTTCAACCTCGCGCACGGCTATGCCCGCACGCAGATGAGCGCGTTCGTCGAGTTGCAGCAAGCGGAATTCGCGGCGGCCGACAAGGGCTTCACAGCGGTCAAGCATCAGCGCGAAGTCGGTACGGGCTACTTCGACGCAGTGACGCAGACGGTCGAACGCGAAGCGTCGACGACCGCGCTGCATGGTTCGACCGAAGACGAACAGTTCTTCGACGGCCAGAAAGTCGCCTGACCTCCGGCGGGCGCAGGCGCGCCGCGCGCGGCCACGAGCCGCCGCGGCGCGTATCCAGCAAGACCAAGACCATATCAGGGAGAATTCACCCGTCGCGCGCATGGTTGCGCCATGCCTGCCCAGGGTGCGCGGCGTCTCGCGACGTCGCTGACATTGAAGCGCGCCGGTCCCTGCCCGGCGCGCCTATTTTTTTCTCGCGTACGCATCGCAGCCGTTCGTCCGGCCGCGCGCGGCACGCTATCGATAAACGATCACGGGAATCTTCGTATGGGTCAGCACGCGCTGCGTCTCGCTGCCGATCAACAGGCTGCCGAGCCCGCGCCTGCCGTGCGACGCCATGAAGATCACGTCGCAGCCGCCCCGCTCGGCGGCCTCGATGATGCCGAGATACGGCGAAGGATGCACGCTCGTGGACGACTCGCATGCGACGCCCGCGCGCCGCGCGGCCGCCTCGACCTCGGCCAAGTGTGTGCGCGCCTCGCGCTCGCTTCGCTCGCGAAAATCGGCGGGCGGCTCGATCACGACTTCGGAAAACGGCGAGTACGGATATTGCGGCAGGCACGCGTAGGCCGTCACGCGCGCGCCGACCGCCTGCGCGAGATCGATCGCGCCGTCGATCGCTTTCTTCGACAGCTCGGACCCGTCAGTCGGAACCAGGATGTGCTTGAACATGGCGACCTCCGTCGGCAACTGCGGCGCGTCCGGATGCGGGCGTACCCGCGACGGGCGGCCGATGCCGGGCTGCCCGCCAGGACGCTGTGTGATTCGATTGTAGTGCGCGAAATCGCGCCGCCGCACGCGCTAGAGGGTTCGCCCTCATATCGGAAACGCGCGCCATCGCACACTGGCTCCATGCCTGCCGATGCGGCGCGCGCGGCCGCCTCGCACGCTGCGGCGGCGTCAGGCCCAGTAGCCGGGCTGTTCGTACGTGTGCTTCAGGAAATCGAGAAAGAGCCGGACCCTGAGCGGCAAGTGCCGGCGCTGCGGGAACACAGCGTGAATGCCGACCGGCGGCGCGGCGAATGCATCGAGCACGCTGACGAGCCGGCTCGCCGCGATGTCGGCGCCGACCTCCCACCACGAGCGCCACGCGAGCCCGTGTCCGTCGAGGCACCATTCGTGCAGCACCGCGCCGTCCGAGCATTCCATCGTGCCCGACACGCGGATCGGCACGATTTTGCCGTCGTCGACGAACGCCCAGCCGCGCTGCTGGTTCGCGTTCGCCGCGAGCGCGAGGCAATTGTGGCGCGCGAGATCGGCGAGCGTCTCGGGCGTGCCCGCGCGCGCGAGATAGGCGGGCGACGCGACGCACACGCGCCGGTTTTCGCCGAGCTTGAGCGACACGAGCGACGAGTCGGGCAGCTCGCCCAGGCGCACCGCGCAGTCGAAACCCTCGTTGACGAGATCGACCATCCGGTCGGACAGATCGAGCGTGACCGACACGTCCGGATGCGCGTCGGTAAACGCCGGCACGAGCGGCGCGACGTGGCGCCGGCCGAAGCCCGCGGGCGCCGACACGCGCAAGTGCCCGCTCGCCTTCACACCGCCCGCCGACACGCTCGCCTCGGCGTTCTGCATGTCGTTGATGATCCGCTGGCAATCCTCGAGGAACGCCGAGCCTTCGAACGTCAGCGTGAGCTTTCGGGTCGTACGCACGAGAAGCTTCACGCCGAGCCGCTCCTCGAGCGCGTCGAGCCGACGGCCGATGATCGCGGGCGCGACCCCTTCCGCGTGGGCGGCCGCCGACAGGCTGCCTTTTGCGGCGACCGCAGCGAACGTTTCGATTTGTTTGAAGCGATCCATCCCGTGTGCGGGCAGCACGAGCCGCCTGCCCCGTTGAACATGAAAGCACTCCAGATTAGATATCGAAAAGTAAAAGATCAAGTGATGATTACTGTCTTTTTTAGTTCGGGCGATCACTAATAGAATCGATTTCGACCTCTGACCGTGGAGCACAACGTCATGCCCGGCACCCTGCCCGCCTTCCCGAAGGCGATCCTCTTCGACGCGTACGGCACGCTGTTCGACGTGCACGCGGTCGTTGCCGCGGCGGAGCAGATGTTTCCCGGCCGAGGCGAGTCGCTGTCGCAGCTCTGGCGGCGCAAGCAGATCGAATATTCGCAGTTACGCACGCTCGCCGATCCGGCCGGCGCGCGCTATCGGCCGTTCTGGGACGTGACGCTCGACGCGCTGCGCTTCGCCGCGCGCGCGCTCGGCCTCGCGCTGTCCGCCGCCGCCGAGAAGCGGCTGATGGACGAATACGCATGCCTGTCGACCTACCCGGACACGGTGCCGACGCTGCGCACGCTGCGCGCGCGCAAGACGCCGCCGAAGCTCGCGATCCTGTCGAACGGCAATCCGCAGATGCTCGACATCGCGGTCAAGAGCGCCGGGATGAACGGCCTCTTCGATCGCGTGCTGTCCGTCGACGCGGTCCGCGCGTACAAGCCGTCGCCCGCCGCATACGCGCTCGGCGCGGCCGCGTTCGACGCGGCGCCCGCCGACATCGTGTTCGTGTCGTCGAACGGCTGGGACGTCGCGGGCGCCGGCTGGTTCGGCTACCGGACATTCTGGCTGAACCGAACGGGCGCACCGTTCGAGGAACTCGGCGCGCTGCCTGCGGGCACGGGCGCCGGCATGGCCGACCTGCTCGCATTTCTCGATTCGCCGCCCGCAGCGAAGCTTGCCGGCCGCGCGCGCCCGGCTCCGGGCGCCTGACGCGACGCGCCGCCCGTTTTCACCGTAACTGCACCACTGACGTAACTGACCGACCAAGGAGAAACTGATGACCACGACGCTGAAGCTGCCGCAAGGCATGGCGATCACGGGCGAGATCAAGCCCGGTTACGAAGCGATTCTCACGCCCGAGGCGCTCGAACTCGTCGCGAAGCTGCATCGCCAGTTCGAGCCGCGCCGTCGCGAGCTGCTGGCCGCGCGTGCCGAGCGCACGAAGCGCCTCGACGCCGGCGAGCGCCCCGATTTCCTCGCCGAGACGAAATCGATCCGCGAAGGCGACTGGAAGGTCGCGCCGCTGCCCGCCGACCTGCAATGCCGCCGCGTCGAGATCACGGGCCCGGTCGAGCGCAAGATGATCATCAACGCGCTGAACTCGGGTGCGGACTCGTACATGACGGACTTCGAGGATTCGAACGCGCCGAGCTGGACGAACCAGATCGATGGCCAGATCAACCTGCGCGACGCGGTGCGCCGCACGATCTCGCTCGAGCAAAACGGCAAGTCGTACAGGCTCAACGACAAGATCGCGACGCTGATCGTGCGCCCGCGCGGCTGGCACCTCGACGAGAAGCACGTGACGGTCGACGGCGAACGCGTGTCAGGCGGCGTCTTCGACTTCACCCTCTTCCTGTTCCACAACGCGAAGGAACAGCTCGCGCGCGGCTCGGGCCCGTACTTCTATCTGCCGAAGATGGAGAGCCACCTGGAGGCGCGCCTCTGGAACGACATCTTCGTCGCCGCGCAGGAAGCGGTCGGCATCCCGCGCGGCACGATCCGCGCGACCGTGCTGATCGAGACGATCCTCGCCGCGTTCGAGATGGACGAGATCCTCTACGAACTGCGCGAGCACAGCTCGGGCCTGAACGCCGGCCGTTGGGACTACATCTTCTCGGCGATCAAGAAGTTCAAGAACGACCGTGAGTTCTGCCTCGCCGATCGCGCGAAGATCACGATGACGGTGCCGTTCATGCGCGCGTACGCGCTCTTGCTGCTGAAGACCTGCCACAAGCGCAACGCGCCCGCGATCGGCGGGATGAGCGCGCTGATCCCGATCAAGAACGATCCGGAAGCGAACGACAAGGCGATGGCGGGCGTGCGCGCGGACAAGGCGCGCGACGCCGGCGACGGCTACGACGGCGGCTGGGTCGCGCACCCGGGCCTCGTGTCGCTCGCGATGGAAGAGTTCGTCAAGGTGCTCGGCGACAAGCCGAACCAGATCGCCAAGCAGCGCGACGACGTGCAGATCGAAGGCGGGAACCTGCTCGACTTCCAGCCGGAAGCGCCGATCACCGAAGCCGGCCTGCGCAACAACATCAACGTCGGCATCCACTACCTCGGCTCGTGGCTCGCGGGCAACGGCTGCGTGCCGATCCACAACCTGATGGAAGACGCGGCGACGGCCGAGATCTCGCGCTCGCAGGTCTGGCAGTGGATCCGCTCGCCGAAGGGCGTGCTGGACGACGGCCGCAAGGTCACGGCCGAGCTCGTGCGCGAATACGCGAAGGTCGAGCTCGATAACGTGAAGAACGTGGTCGGCGGCGACACGGCGCCTTACGACCGCGCTGCTGTGATCTTCGAGCAGATGTCGACGTCGGAGAACTTCACCGAGTTCCTGACGCTGCCGCTCTACGAAGAGATCTGAGCGGACGGAGCGGCGCGCACAGGCGTGATGCGCCGCCGCTGCTTTTGCGCGCATTGATCGCTCCGGCGGCGCGTACGGGCCGCTGAAGCCGTAAAAGCAAAAGGCGCCGGCGAAGCGTAATGCCGTTCAGTTGAGATCAAAAAGGCCGCTCCGATTGATACCGGAGCGGCCTTTTTCCATGGTTCTGCAAGGCTAGGCCACTGCGAACCAGGCTTAACTGAACGGCATTAGCCCCCGAGGCGCCTTTTGTCGTGGGTCGTTAGCTGAAAGCGCCTTGCCGCCGGAGCATTCGCTCGGCGTTTCGGCATCATCAGGCATCATGCATTGGCGCTCGCCGTTCGTCCTTCCTCTTTCGATACCGACCGTCGGCGGTCGAGCATGGGCAGCCGGCTTTCGCATGCGGCGCCGCTCGCCCCGCCCGCCGCGTCACGCGACACGCGCGCGGCGATGCTGCACCCAGTC
Source organism: Burkholderia mayonis (assembly GCF_001523745.2). NCBI lineage: Bacteria > Pseudomonadati > Pseudomonadota > Betaproteobacteria > Burkholderiales > Burkholderiaceae > Burkholderia > Burkholderia mayonis. The sequence continues at coordinate 1,467,021 of NZ_CP013386.1, read as the reverse complement.
GCCCGACTCGATCCGCGGCTTGTCCGCGACCGAATGCGCGGCGACCGGATAGTACAGGCACTCGTACCGGCGCCCGCCGAGCTCGACCGACGCCTGCTGCTGCACGAACAGGCCCTCGACGCCCGGATAGACCTCCTCGATCTCGTCGAGCACCGACACGAGCGCTTCGTCGATCGCATAGATGTCGCCCCAGACGAGATCGCGGCCACTCTCGGCGACCATCCCCGGATAGTTGCCGAAGTCGTACAGCCGCCCCGACACCGCCACGGCGCCGATCAGCATCGGCGCCGCGATGCCGTGCCTCGCCGCCGCGCGGCCGATATCGTTGATCTCGCCCGCCCTCAGGGTCCCGTAGCAAAATACGTAGCGCATCGCATTTCCTTCCTTGTTTCAGTCGTGCCGTCGAGCCGGCACGCCGCCGCGTCACTCGAGCAGCGCGTCGTCGCTGACGAGGACGCCGTCGGCGTCCGCGTAGATCCAGTCGCCCGGCACGATGCGCGTGCCGCGCAAGTCGACGGGCACGTCGCTCATCCCGCCGCCGCGCTTGTCGCTTTTGCGCGGATGCGCGGCGAGCGCGAGCACGCCGACCCGGCACTCGGCGAGTTCGTCCGAGTCGCGCACGCAGCCGTTTACGACGATGCCGGCCCATCCGTTCTTTTCGGCGAGCGCGCCGAGGTTGCCGCCGACGAGCGCGCAGCGCAGGCTGCCGCCGCCGTCGACGACGAGCACGCGCCCCGCGCCGTCCTGCTCGAGCGCCGCGCGCACGAGCGTGTTGTCCTCGAACAGCTTGAGCGTCGCGGCGGGCCCCGCGAAGCGCCGCACGCCGCCGAACACGCGGAACGCGGGCTCGAGCACGCGCAGCGTGCCGGCCGCGAGGCGGCCCTCGTTCGCGTCGCAAAGATCGGTGGTGGCGAACATCATGTCGAAGTCTCCTGGAGGGTTCGTGTGGTGTCGATTCGGCATTATCGGCGAAGAAAAATCCCGCTGCGGCGGATAGAAGGCTCGCCCTACAATAGCCGGACGCACCGCCCGCCCCCCGTCTTCGATCATCAATGAGCTCGTCCGTTCCCCTTTTTGCGCAGCCGCCCGCCGCCACGATCGATGTCCCGTCCGAATTCGCGCCGACGCCCTCGCATCCGATGCGCGTGCGCGCCCGCTCGATCGCGGCCGGCATGCGCGTGCCGCAGCACTCGCATGCGTGGGCGCAACTCGCGTACGCGTCGCGCGGCGTGCTGCGCCTCGCGACGGCCGGCTCGTCGTGGACGGTGCCGCCGTCGCGCGCGATCTGGGTGCCGCCGCGGATTCCACATGAAGTCGTGATCGTCGAGGACGCCTATCTGCGCACGCTGTACGTCGACGAATCGGCGGTGCCGGACGGGCTCGACGCGTGCCGGGTCGTCGAGGTGTCGGGGCTGTTGCGCGAGCTGATCGTCGCGCTCGAGGCGCGCCCGCTCAATCGTGTGCGCGAGCGACTCCTCGCCGCGCTCGTGCTCGACGAGCTCACGCGCGCCGAGCCGTTGCCTCTCGCGGTGCCGATGCCGACCGAAAAGCGGCTGCGCGCGCTATGCGAAGCGGTGCTCGCGCATCCGGCGCAAGGCGAGTCGCTCGAGCACTGGGCGGCTGGCGTCGGCGCGAGCACCCGGACGATCGCGCGGCTTTTCAAGCAGGAGCTCGGCGTGAGTTTTTCGCAATGGCGTCAGCAGGCCCTTCTCGCGCGCGCGATTCCGCTCCTGAATCAGGGGCGGCCGCTGTCGCACATCGCTCGCGAGCTCGGCTATCAGAGCCAGAGCGCCTTCTCCGCGATGTTCCGGCGCGCATTCGGCGCGAGTCCGCGTGCGTTCATTCAGCGCGGCGACATGCATGCGGCGACGGAAATTGCATCGGCCGACGACGGGGATGCCGGACCGCTGCTGTAACGGCAGCCGACGGTCGATTCGGCCGCCGGGACGTCGCGCGCGAATCCGGCTGCGGGCGACGCGATTGAACGAAAGCGATGCGATTGATCGATCCCGTTCTCCGGCTGCAGCCGACACGACCAATCGAACGCGACGCAATTGATCGAACCGGTTCGCTCGGCAAGCCGTGACGGTTTCGCGCGCTCGTTCGGACTGCGAGACGTTTCGACGCTTCGCACGGCGCGACGTCGGAACCACCATCGACTGCGCGTCGGCGAACCCATTGCGCGCGTCGCGCTCGATCACGCGCAGACAAACCGGCCGGCCGCCTCGCTTCGCCTGCTTCGTCGGCATTGCTCCGGCGCCCGCCGCGGTCCTGCCGCACACAAGACATCACGACGACACGCGTCGCACCATATGCCGGATCGAGCCGAACTGCGCGAGACGCGGCCCTGCGAGCCGGTATCCCATCCGCAGATAGAGACGCGCGGCCGGATTGTCGACGAACACGCGCAGTTGCGTCTCTCGCAATCCGCGCGCCTTCGCGAAACGGTGCGATGTCTCGAGCAGATACGTGCCCGCGCCGCGCTGCCGGTATTCCGGCGCGATCTGCACGTCGCGAATGTGCAGCGAATCGCCCTCTTCGGTCATCCTCAATAGGCCGATCGGCGTACCGTCGAGTTCGAGAATGAAATTCTCCGAGTCGCGCCAGCTCGCGAAAAAGAGATCCGCACGCCACTTGAGACCATGACGCTGGTAGTACGCATTCATGTTGCCGTGCGTAAGCGCTTCCGCGAATTCGAAGTCGCCCGGCTCGGCGGGGCGCAGCAGATAGACGAGAGGAGCGGCGGTTGAATCGGACATGTCGTGTTCGCAAAACCTGCGTCACCGCCACGATAGCGCAGCCGGCGTGCGTTGCAATGCCAATTTGCACGCATGCGGCGGCAACCCGCCGGAAATGGCGACGAAACATGCCGAGAAAAACAAAAAGCCCGTTCAGGCATGCCTGAACGGGCTTCGATTTGGCGGAGCGGACGGGACTCGAACCCGCGACCCCCGGCGTGACAGGCCGGTATTCTAACCGACTGAACTACCGCTCCAGTCTTGCTGCATGCCCGGCAGGCGTCGGTTACTTCCTGCCGGCGCGTCGTTTCGACGATTCGTGCGAACGACACCTTGTCCTGGCGTCCCCTAGGGGATTCGAACCCCTGTACTCACCGTGAAAGGGTGATGTCCTAGGCCTCTAGACGAAGGGGACAACGTACTGCTTACACCTTTAACGAAAAAGCCCGTTCACATGCAGCCTGAACGGGCTTTCGATCTGGCGGAGCGGACGGGACTCGAACCCGCGACCCCCGGCGTGACAGGCCGGTATTCTAACCGACTGAACTACCGCTCCACTTCCTGCACCCTGATCGACAAGCGTCGGTTACGCTCCTGCCGACCTGCTTCGCTTCTACCGAAACGCCGCTGATGTTTGGCGTCCCCTAGGGGATTCGAACCCCTGTACTCACCGTGAAAGGGTGATGTCCTAGGCCTCTAGACGAAGGGGACAAAATCTCTTCAGACTTGTCTTGCCGTTTTGCTCTCATCGTTAATTTTCATCAACAACAGAGAACGAAATTCTAACTTCTTTCATTCCGTTTGTGAAGCATTTTTTCTGTCACTCAATGCTCCGCAAACTTCATTCGCTCTGCGTTCAACTGGTGGAGGTAAGCGGGATCGAACCGCTGACCTCTTGCATGCCATGCAAGCGCTCTCCCAGCTGAGCTATACCCCCGTGTCTCGTTGACTGCTGAACAACAGAGAAGCGAGATTGTAGAGACGGTTTCGAGGTTTGTAAATACCCCATTTGCGATTCGAGCCAGATTTTTTGCGAAGCCGCGTGTTCGGCATGACGCGCCATTCGAACGACGCGGCTTCGCGATCGAGGTGACGCGCTTACGCGAGCGCCGCCTCGAGGCGCGACACGACGACGTCGCGGCCGAACAGCCACAGCACCGCGTCGATCGACGGCGTGTGCGTCGTGCCCGCGACCAGCAGGCGTACCGGCATCGCGAGCTGCGGCATCTTCAGCTTGTGGGCGCCGAGCGTCGCCTTCAGTGCGGCCGCGACCGCCTCTTTCGTCCACTCGGCCGTCTTTAGCGCGGCCGCGAATTCGGCGAGCGCCGGGCGCACCGCGTCGGTGACGTGCTGCGCGAGCGCGTCGGCGTCGGGCGCGGGCGTCCGATAGAACATCGCCGAGGTTTCCGCGACCTCCTTCACCGTCGACGCACGGTCCTTCATCAGCCCGATGACGCCAAGCAGATCCGGGCCCTTGGCGATGGCGTCGGCGTCGATGCCGAGCGCCGCGAAGAACGGCTTCGCCAGCTCGGCCAGGCGCGCGCCGTCCGCTTCCTTGATGTAGTGGTTGTTGAGCCAGTTCAGCTTGTTGTGATCGTACTGCGCGGGCGACTTGCCGAGATGCTCGAGATCGAACCATTCGACGAACTGCTCGCGCGTGAAGATCTCCGCGTCGCCGTGCGACCAGCCGAGGCGCGCGAGATAGTTGAGCACCGCTTCCGGCAGGTAGCCTGCGTCGCGGTAGCCCATCACGCTCATCGCGCCGTGGCGCTTGCTCATCTTCTCGCCCTGCTCGTTGAGCACGGTCGGCAGGTGCGCGTACATCGGCACTTCGCCGCCGAGCGCGCGCAGGATGTTGATCTGACGCGGCGTGTTGTTCACGTGGTCGTCGCCGCGGATCACGTGCGTGATGTTCATGTCGAGATCGTCGACGACGACGCAGAAGTTATAGGTCGGCGTGCCGTCGGGGCGCGCGATGACGAGATCGTCGAGTTCCTCGTTCGAGATCTCGACGCGCCCCTTCACCGCGTCGTCCCATGCGACCGAGCCCGTCAGCGGATTGCGGAAGCGCAGCACGGGCTTCACGCCGGCGGGCGGCTCCGGCAGCACCTTGCCCGGCTCGGGACGCCACGTGCCGTCGTAGCGCGGCTTCTCGCCCGCCGCACGCTGGCGCTCGCGCAGCGCGTCGAGCTCATCCGTCGACATGTAGCACGGATAGACGAGCCCGCGCTCCTGCATCTGGGCGAGCACTTCGCGATAGCGGTCCATCCGCTGCATCTGGTAGTACGGGCCTTCGTCGTAATCGAGGCCGAGCCACGCCATTCCTTCGAGGATCGCGTCGACCGACGCCTCGGTCGAGCGCTCGACGTCGGTGTCCTCGATCCGCAGCACGAACGTGCCCTTCATCTTGCGAGCGAAGGCCCACGGATAAAGCGCGGATCGGATGTTGCCCAAATGGATGAAGCCCGTGGGGCTCGGCGCGAAACGGGTACGTACAGGACGGGTCATAAACGATAGCTCGAACGCCTCAAGCGGCGCATCAATTGAAACGACGCGGCAACGGCGCACGCCGCACGGTAGAGCCGGGGGCGCACGCGACCGGAACGGAAAGAGCACGAATTATACTCGCCGCGCGGCGGTTCCTCGTCGCGCGGCGCACGGCTTGCGCGGCGGCCTGCGGCGGCGCTCCGCCTTCCGACCCCGATCTTCGCGTCTTCGCGTCTTCGCGTCTTCGCGTCTTCGCGTCTTCGCGTCTTCGCGTCTTCGCGTCTTCGCGTCTTCGCGTCTTCGCGTCTTCGCGTCTTCGCGTCTTCGCGTCTTCGCGTCTTCGCGTCTTCGCGTCTTCGCGTCTTCGCGTCTTCGCTCGGCGATTCGCGCCGCGTTGCGGCACGTGCGCACGGCGGCCCACACACGACTGCCCTCATTCAGACGGCCTCGCAGCCGCACCCGGGCTCGGCACGGATATCTTCCCGGACGCCTGTCCGAATCGCCCACTGTCCATGCAGCCAACGATCGCGCAATCACACGGCGGGAGCTTTCGCGCGCACGTCGCCAGTTGCTTTATGATGTGCGCGCCGCGGTCGCCATGCCGGCGCCGCGCACGGCCCGCCCACGACCATCGGCGCGGCCGCCGGAATTTCGCCGCGCGGCGCACCCATCGAGGACGCGCGCGGTTCGTCGCTGGAGATCGAGTCGATGTCGCCCCCCCGCCTGTCCCGCCGCACGTTCACGCTCGCCTGCGCATCGGCCGTCCTCGCCGCCTGCACGTCGACCGGCACCAAGCCGACGACGTCGGGCGCCGTCACGCCTCCCGCGAACCCGCCGCAGCCGCGCGAAAAGCCGATCCGGATCGGCATCGCGCTCGGCGGCGGCGCGGCGCGCGGCTTCGCGCACGTCGGCGTGCTGAAGGCGCTCGAGGCGCGCGGAATTCCGGTCGAGCTCGTTGCCGGCACGAGCGCGGGCTCGGTCGTCGGCGCGCTGTACGCATCGGGCATGAACGCGCTGCAGATCAACAAGCTCGCGCTCGCAATGGACGAAGCGTCGATCAGCGACTGGGCGACGCCGTTCCGCTCGCGCGGCCTGCTGCAGGGCATCGCATTGCAGAACTTCATCAACAAGACGCTCAACAATCGGCCGATCGAGAAGATGACGAAGCCGCTCGGCATCGTCGCGACCGACCTGAAGAGCGGTCAGCCGATTCTGTTCCAGCGCGGCAACACGGGGCTCGCGGTGCGTGCATCGTGCAGCGTGCCGTCGGTGTTCGAGCCGGTGCGAATCGGCGATCGCGAGTACGTCGACGGCGGGCTCGTGAGCCCCGTACCTGCGTCGTTCGCGCGCAAGATGGGCGCCGACTTCGTGATCGCGGTCGACATCTCCGCGCGCCCGGAAGGCGGCACGACACAGAACCCGATCGAGATGCTGCTGCAGACATTCACGATCATGGGGCAGACGATCAAGACCTACGAGCTCGACAAGTACGCCGACGTCGTGATCCGCCCGAACCTCGCCGCGATGGGCGGCAGCGACTTCAATCAGCGCAACGTGGCGATCCTTGCGGGCGAGGAAGCGGTCGCGCGGATCATGCCTGAGCTGCAGCACAAGCTCGCCGCCGCGCGCGCGACGGCTGCGGCCGCCTAGGCCCGCACGCGCCACAACGCGCGCCAGCACGAGCGCGCCGGCCCCTCGTCCCCTCCGCCGCGCCGAAAACGTCGCACCCAAACAAAAGCCCCGCATCCATCGGATAGCGGGGCTTCGGCGCGGCCGGCATCCGCCGGCGCAAGCGATGCGCGACTCAGTTGCTGCCGCTTGCGCTCGCATTGACGTTGCCGTCGCCGATCGTCGCCTTCACGCGCTGGCGCAGATCGTCGGGCTTCGTCGAGAACTGCGTCTCGATCCGGCGCGCGCCGGTGAAGCGCTTTTCCCAGTAGCCGCTATCGAGATCGTCGACGCGGATCGTGCTGCCCGTCGACGGCGAATGCACGAACTTGTTGTCGCCGATATAGATGCCGACGTGCGAGAACGTGCGGCGCATCGTGTTGAAGAACACGAGGTCGCCCGGCTTCAGCTCGCTCATCCGAACCTTCTCGCCGACGCGGCTCATTTCTTCCGCGCGACGCGGCAGCGACATGCCGAGCGTGTCCTGGAACACATAGCGGACGAAGCCGCTGCAATCGAGCCCGGAATCCGGCGTGTTGCCGCCCCAGCGATAACGCACACCGATCATGTTCAGCGCGCCGACGACGACGTCGCCCGCCTTGCCGGCCATGCCTGACAGGAATGCCTTTGCACCACCTTGGCTCTTCGCGGGCGGAACTGCGCTGACCTGCTGGAGATTCTGAGAGGAGGAAGCCGACTCGGCTTGAGTCGAACTGACTGCATTCTGACTGGAACTGCTGACTTCGTCGGCGAACGCGCCGGGAGCTGAAGCGATCAGGACGCCGACGAACATCCCGGCGACGACGCGCGTGCAAGCCTGGGTCAGATATCGGTGCTGCATTGGTCGATGGATTTGCGCTGGAAAATCAGCTGATTGGCGGAAAAATTTCGGTCGATACTAGCCACGAAGTATTTGTTTGTCAAAAGGAATTGATAATTTCAATCAAACTTCTTGCACCATTCTGATTCATCGGACTTAACGAACGGCTTTCAACAGCTTTTGCGTGTAAGGATGCACCGGATCGGTGAAGATCCGCTCGACGTCGCCCGTCTCGACGATCTCCCCGCCCTGCATCACCGCAACCCGATGCGCCATCGCGCCGATCACTTCCAGATCGTGGCTGATGAACACGTAACCGAGGTTGTATTTGCGTTGCAGATTCGATAGCAGCTTCAACACTTGTTGCTGGATCGACACGTCGAGCGCGCTCGTCGGCTCGTCGAGCACGAGCACGCGCGGCTCCAGCACAAGCGCGCGCGCGATCGCGATCCGCTGACGCTGGCCGCCCGAGAATTCGTGCGGATAGCGATGCAGCACCGTACGGTCGAGGCCGACTTCGCGCAGCACCGCGATCACCTTGTCGCGGCGCGCGTCGGCGGATAGTTGCGGGCGATGCAGTTCGAGCCCCTCGGACACGATGCGCTCGATCGTCTGTCGCGGCGAAAGCGAACTGAAGGGATCCTGAAATACCACCTGCATGTTCGCGCGCAGCGCTGTCCGTTCGCGACCGCGATAGCTCGCGAGCGAGCGGCCCTCGAACTCGATGTCGCCGTGCGCGACCTTCTGCAGTCCAAGAAGCGCCATCGCAAGCGTCGACTTGCCGGAACCCGACTCGCCGACGATCCCGAGCGTCTCGCCCTGCCGCACCGACACGCTCGCATCCGACACCGCGGTGAAGCGCCCGGACCGGAACCACCCGTCGAAACCCGGCAGCTTCTGCCTGAACTGCACCGTGACGCCGCGCGCGTCGAGCACGACGGGCGCGATCGGCAGCACGGGCGACACCGTGCGCTGCGGCCGGCTGTGCAGCAGGCGCTGCGTATACGGATGCTCGGGCGCATCGAAGATCTGTTCGACCGGCCCGCATTCGACGAGCTTGCCCTTCTCCATCACCGCGACCCGCTCGGCGAAGCGCCGCACGAGGTTGAGATCGTGCGTGATGAGGAGCACCGCCATCCCCCGCTCGGCCGCCGCGTCGCGCTGCAGTTCGAGCAGCAGCTCGACGATCTGTGCGCGAATCGTCACATCGAGCGCGGTCGTCGGCTCGTCGGCGAGCAACAGGCGCGGCCGGCACGCGAGCGCCATCGCGATCATCGCGCGCTGCCGCTGGCCGCCCGACAACTGATGCGGGTAGCTGTCGACGCGCGCCTCCGGCTTGTCGATTCCGGTGCGCGCGAGGAGCGCGATCGCCCGTTCTCGCGCGTCGCGCTTCGACACGCCGTCGTGCAGCTCGATTGTCTCGCCGATCTGCTCGCCGACCGTGTACAGCGGATTGAGCGCTGTCATCGGCTCCTGGAAGATCATCGCGATGTCCGCGCCGCGCAGCCCGCGCATCTGGCGCTCGCTCCTGTCGGCGAGGTTCTCGCCCGCGAAACGGATCGTTCCGCTCACGTCGGCGTCGCGCAAGAGCCGCAGGATCGACAGCGCGGTCACGCTCTTGCCGGAGCCGGACTCGCCGACGAGCGCGACGCGCTCGCCGCGGCCGATCGCGAGCGACACGTCGTCGACGGCGAGCGTGTCGCCGAAGCGCACGTGCAACCGATCGAGCGACAGGAGCGGCTCGCGGGGCGTCGGCGCCGCGCCGCCGTCCACCGTCTGCGCCACGCTCACCGGATGCCTCCCGCCGCGCGCGTCGTATCCGCGATCCGCGTGTCGAGCGCGTTGCGCAGCGCGTCGCCCATGAAGGTCAGGAGCAGCAGCGTCGCGACGAGCACCCAGAACGTCGCGAGCGAGATCCACCATGCATCGAGATTCGCCTTGCCCTGCGCGAGCAGTTCGCCGAGGCTCGGCGTCGGCGGCGGCACGCCGAGCCCGAGGAAGTCGAGGCTCGTGAGCGCGAGGATCGCGCCGCTCATCCGAAACGGCAGGAACGTGATGACGGGCGTGAGGCTGTTCGGCAGCACGTGACGCCAGATGATCTGCCAGTTCGACAGTCCCATCGCGCGCGCCGCGCGCACGTAGTCCTGCGTGCGGTTGCGCAGGAATTCGGCGCGCACGTAGTCGGACAGCCCGATCCAGCCGAACAGCGACAGCAGCACGATCAGCAGGATGAAGCTCGGCTCGAACACCGACGCGAAGATGATCAGCAGATACAGCTCCGGCATCGAGCTCCAGATCTCGATCAGGCGCTGCCCGACGATGTCGATGCGCCCGCCGAAGAAGCCCTGCACCGCGCCCGCGCCGATGCCGAGCAGCGTGCCGATGAACGTCAGGACCAGCGCGAACTCGACCGACACGCGGAACCCGTAGACGAGCCGCGCAAGCAGGTCGCGCCCCTGCGCGTCGGTGCCGAGCCAGTTCTCGCGCGACGGCGGCGCCGGATTCGGCCGCTTCGAGAAGTAATTGAGCGTGTCGTAGTAATAGCGGTTCGGCGGATACAGCGCGAAGTTGCCGGGCGTATCGAGCTTCCCGCGCACGTACGGATCGAGGTAGTCGGCAGGCGTCGGGAAGTCGCCGCCGAACGTCGTTTCCGGATAGCTCTTGAAGAGCGGAAAGTAATAGTGGCCGTCGTAGCGCACGACGATCGGCTTGTCGTTCGACCACAGCGGCGCGGCGAGGCTCGCCGCGAATGCGATCACGAAGACCACGAGACTCCAGTAGCCGAGGCGCTGCTCCTTGAAGCGCAGCCACACGCGCCGCGCGGGCGACGGCGCCACGCGCGCGCGCGTGGCGTCGATCCGGGAAGAGACGGCGAGTCGGCTCAAGTCAGCGCTCCAGTTGCTCGAATTGAACGCGCGGGTCGACCCACACGTAGCACAGATCGGACACGAGCTTCGTCGCGAGCCCGATCAGCGTGAAAATGTACAGCGTGCCGAGCACGACCGGGTAGTCGCGCCGGATCACCGATTCGTACGACAGCAGGCCGAGCCCGTCGAGCGAGAACAGCGTCTCGATCAGCAGGCTGCCCGTGAAGAACGCGCCGATGAACGCGGCCGGAAAGCCGACGACGAGCGGCAGGAGCGCATTGCGGAACACGTGCTTCCACAGCACGCTGCGCTCGGACAGCCCCTTCGCGCGCGCGGTCAGCACGTACTGCTTGCGGATCTCGTCGAGGAACGCGTTCTTCGTCAGCATCGTGATCACCGCGAAGCTGCCGACGACCGACGCGATGATCGGCAGCGCGATGTGCCACAGGTAATCGGCGATCTTGCCGGCGACGGAGAGCTGAGCGAAATTGTCGGACGTGAGGCCGCGCAGCGGGAAGATCTGCCAGAACGAGCCGCCGCCGAACAGCACGAGCAGCAGCACGCCGAGCACGAAGCCCGGAATCGCGTAGCCGACGAGGACGACGAGGCTCGTCGCGAGATCGAACGGCGAGCCGTTCCTCACCGCCTTCGCGATGCCGAGCGGCACCGAGATCAGATACGTGAGCAGGAAAGTCCACACGCCGATGCTGATCGACACGGGCAGCTTCGACACGACGAGCGACCACACGCTCTGGTGATGGAAGTAGCTGTCGCCGAGATCGAAGCGCGCGAAGCGCTCGAGCATCAGCCAATAGCGCTCGAGCGGCGGCTTGTCGAAGCCGTACAACGCTTTCAGCTGCGCGAGCTGCTGCGCGTCGACGCCCGTGTACGAGCGCATCCCGAACGGCGTGCTGCCCCGCTCTGCGCCCTTGCGCAGCTCCTGCACCGCCTGCTCGACCGGGCCGCCCGGCACGAACTGGATCACGGCGAAGGTGATGGTCAACACGCCGACGAGCGTCGGGATCATCAGCAGCAGTCGTTTGAGGATGTAGCTCCACATAGGCGCATCCGGGCGTGTTCGAACGGTTTCGTCAATCGGCAAGCGGCGCGCGCGGCGGCCGTCACGGCTCGGCGGCCGCGCCGTGGCCGGGCTTCGCCCACCACGTCGACACGACCCAGCCTTCCGCCGAATAGTACAGCGGCAGCGTCGGCGGATAGGCGAGCGTGCGCTTGAACGCGATCCGGTGCGTCGTGCTGTACCACTGCGGCACCGCATAGTAGCCGTGCATCAGCACGCGGTCGAGCGCGTGCGTCGCGTCGAGCAGCGCCTCGCGCGTCTGGGCCTGCGTAAGCGCCGTCAGGATCGCGTCGACCGCGGGCGACTTGAGGCCCGTCAGGTTGTCCGAGCCCTGCTCGTCCGCGTAGCGGCTCGCATAGCGCGTCACCTGCTCGGCGCCCGGCATCTGGACGCCCGGGTAGCGAACCGCCGTCATGTCGTAGTCGAACGCGTCGAGGCGCTTTTGCAGCAGCGCGTAATCGGCCGTCCGGTACTTCGCGACGATCCCGAGCTTCGCGAGATTACGGATGTACGCGGTCACGACCGCGTCGTACACCGAGCCCGAATCGTCGAGGATCTCGAACGTGAACGGCTCGCCCCTCGCGTTGCGCAGCGCGCCGTCGCGGTAGGTCCAGCCGGCGTCCGCCAGCAGCGCGCGCGCCTTCAGCAGGTTCGCGCGCAGCGACCCGGGCGGATCGGTGTCCGGCTGCACCGTCATCGGCCCGAACACCGCGGGATCGAGCTCCGAGCGCAGCGGGATCAGCAGCGCGAGCTCGCCCGCGCCCGGCACGCCGGTCGCCTGCAGATCGGTGTCGGCGAAATAGCTGTTCAGGCGCGTGTAGCCGCCGTAGAAGAGCTGCCGGTTCAGCCATTCGAAGTCGAACGCGAGATCGAGCGCGCGTCGCACGCGAACATCCTGGAACAGCGGCCGCCGCAGGTTCATGAAGAAGCCCTGCATTCCCGCGCCGTTGTGCTGGCGGAACTCGCGCTTGACAAGCTCGCCGCTGTCGAAACGCTTGCCGACGTCGCGCCGCACCCAGTTGCGCGCGACGTACTCGACGAGCACGTCGTACTCGCCCGCCTTGAACGCCTCGAGCCGCGCGACGCCGTCGCCGTACAGCTTGTAGACGATGCGCTCGAAGTTGTTCATGCCGATCCGCACCGGCAGCGCGGCGCCCCAGTACGCGGGATCGCGCCGGTACGTGATCGTGCGGCCGCTGTCGTAATGCTCGATCAGGTACGGGCCGCTGCCGATCGGCGGCTCGAACGCGAGCTGGTCGAACGGAATGCGCGAGCCGTCCGGCCGCAAGCCCCATTTGTGCGAGAACACCGGAATGCCGCCCGCGATCAGCGGCAGCTCGCGGTTCTTGCGGCGGAATTCGAAGCGCACAGTCGCCGGATCGACGATCACCGCACGCGTGATGTCCGCGTAGTACGCCGGGTATTGCGGCGCCGCCTGCGGGCTCTTCAGCGTGTCGAACGCGTGCTTGACGTCCGCTGCGGTGACGGGATCGCCATTCGAGAAGCGCGCGCGCGGATTCAGATGGAACGTGACCGACATCCCATCCGGCGCGATGTCGATGTCGTCCGCGAGGAGGCCGTAGGCCGATGCGGGCTCGTCGGCGCTGCCCGTCGTCAGGCTCTCGAACAGCAAGTCGAGCCCGGGCGCCGCGTTGCCGCGCATCGTGAACGGATTGAACTTGTCGAACGTCGTGAGCCGGCTCGGATTCGCGAGCACGAGCGTGCCGCCCTTCGGCGCGTCCGGGTTCACATAGTCGAAATGCCTGAAGCCGGGCGGATACTTCGGCTCGCCGTATTGGGCGATCGCGTAGACGGCGTGGGCCGCCTGCGTCGCGGCGAGCGCGAGCGCGACGCCCGCCGCCGCCGCCCGCGCGAGGCGCGCGAGCGCGGCGCGCGCGGCGGCCGCCCATTGCGGCGCGGCGGACCGCGCGGTCTGTTCCGGTGTCGCCGCGCGTCGCGGCGGTCGCGGCCGGCGGGCCCGGGGCGAACCGATCGTCATAGAGGCCTTGGCAGTCGTTCGAGGATGGCGATGTGAGAGAATTCTACCCACTCGCAACCGATTACAGCCAGCCGCCGCCCGCCGACGCGCGGGCGCGCGCGCCTCACATAGGAGAATTCATGGGCTTTCTCGACGGTAAACGTATTCTGCTGACGGGCCTCTTGTCGAACCGCTCGATCGCTTACGGCATCGCCAAGGCGTGCAAGCGCGAAGGCGCCGAGCTGGCATTCACCTACGTCGGCGATCGCTTCAAGGATCGCATCACCGAGTTCGCGGCCGAGTTCGACAGCGATCTCGTGTTCCCGTGCGACGTCGCCGACGACGCGCAGATCGATGCCCTCTTCACGTCGCTCAAGGCGCGCTGGGACACGCTCGACGGCCTCGTCCACTCGATCGGCTTCGCGCCGCGCGAGGCGATCGCGGGCGACTTCCTCGACGGCCTCACGCGCGAGAACTTCCGCATCGCGCACGACATCTCTGCATACAGCTTCCCGGCGCTCGCGAAGGCCGCGCTGCCGATGCTGTCGAGCGACGCGTCGCTCCTCACGCTGTCCTATCTCGGCGCGGAACGGGCGATCCCGAACTACAACACGATGGGCCTCGCAAAAGCGGCGCTCGAAGCGAGCGTCCGTTATCTCGCGGTGTCGCTCGGCGCGAAGGGCGTGCGCGTGAACGCGATCTCGGCGGGCCCGATCAAGACGCTCGCCGCAAGCGGGATCAAGAGCTTCGGCAAGATTCTCGATTTCGTCGAAAGCAACTCGCCGCTCAAGCGCAACGTGACGATCGAGCAGGTCGGCAACGCGGGCGCTTTCCTGCTGTCGGACCTCGCGAGCGGGGTCACGGCCGAAGTGATGCACGTCGACTCGGGCTTCAATGCGGTCGTCGGCGGGATGGCCGGCCTCGAAGAGTAAGCGCGGCGCCGCGCGGCGGGCGGCTCGAGCCGCGGCGCTTCGACGCGCGGTGTCGCGCTCGCCAAATGACCGAACCCCACGCTCGCGAAAGCGCGGAGTTCGTCAGACGTTCGAACCGCCCGTTCCCCGGGCGGTTTTTTTCATGGTTCGCCCATCGCAGCGATGCGTCGCGCGTCGCGCGTCGCTCGGCGCGCCGGCCGGTGCGCGGCCCGACGGGCAACGGAATCAGTGACGCCAGCCGTTGTGGCGGCCGTTGTCCCAGTGGCCGCGGTCCCCATCGCGACCGCGATGGCGATACCACTCGTCGCGGCCCCAGTAGCGGCGGCCATCCCAGTAACGATCGCCGTGCCAGCCGATCACGATCGACGGCGCGGGCACATAGACCGGAGCCGGCGCGTAGACGGGAGCCGGCTGGTACACGACGGGCGGCGGCGGCGCATATACGGGCGCCGGCGCGACGTAGACGGGCGCAGGCACGCCGACGTTGATCCCGACACTGACGCCTGCCAGCGCAGCGCCGGATGCGAGCAGCGCGGCGAAACCGGCCACGAGCGAGGCAGCACGCAAGGTTTTCATGGACTCCCCTTCTGGTTGATTCGTTGGATTCGACTATAGCGGGAACCGTCTGCGCCGCATATTTCAAGTTTGTAAGAACTGATGCGCGGCATCGCATCGCAATCGAATCGCTAACTTTTCGTTACATTCGGGCGGGCGCGCCGCCGTTCGGCCCGCACCGGCCGCGGGCGGCCACCAGAGCCACGGTCGCATCGAATGTCGGGAGAAAATACGGCAAGCCGCCGGTAGCGCCGGAGCACTCAAGCGGCGCCCGCGCGGCCATGCGAATGCGTCGGGTCTGCCGAAAAATACAAGAAGACACTTGCCGTCGCGCGATCAGCCGGAATCCGGCGCGCGGCGGTGCGAAACCCGTTGCGGGCTTTGCAGCAAAAGCCGGCCAGGCCGACAGGCGCGCCAGGTGCTCACCGCAACCGTCCGCCCGCCCGAAAGCCGCCTCGAATCACTTGGCGCTCACCTGCCCAAGCCCCTCTTGCGCCTGCCGGTTCGTGCGCACAAAAGAGCGAATCGCTTCCGCCATCTCCAACGGACGGCTCAGCGGCGCCCAATGTGCCGCGTCCACCGGCGATTGACTGTATTGCGTCGCCCATTCATGGCTGCGCTCGAATACGCGTGGAGGTAAAAACGGATCGTGAATCGCCGTCAGCACATGCACCGGCACCGGAGTGATCGCCTTCTTCGGCAGCAATGTGCGCTGTAGCAGATTGGCCCGATAAATTCCGAGGTAGCGAATGGCGTCGCCTTCTACGCCTTCGTTTTTCCGGAAACGGATTCGAGGCTCGTAACGGTTGATCAACATGCGAAACATCACCGTGCCCAGGCCACTGTGAAACAACAGCTCGGGCAATAGCGGCAGCGTGAAGAACGTCATCAGGCTGTTGCGACGCAACTGACCGAACAACTGCGCGAGATTGCGCGGAGTCGGCCTCAGCATGCGGCGCCGCAAATAGAAGCCGACCTGTTCCAGGCTGGGCGACATGGTGGTGAATGACGCGATGCGCCGTATGCCGTCCGCGTCGGTGATCGCGTTCCAGCCGTAGATCCCGCCCCAGTCGTGCCCGACCAGGTGAACCTTTTGGGTGAGACTGACCACGTCTATCACCGCATAGAGATCGGCAAGCAGCAACTCGAACTTGTAGTGTCTCGAACCGGTGATATGGGTTGAATTGGCGCAGCCTCGCATGTCGTACGCCACGACGTAAAAATCCTCTTTCAGCACATCGGCCACTTGCTCCCAGAACAGAGCGCGGTCGGGAAAGCCGTGCGCCAGCACCAGCACCTCTGTCGGGCGCGCGCTGCTTGGCCGATCGCCCCAGGTATAAACGGCGATCTCGACGCCCGACGACTGAACAAACAGATCTGGTTCGCGCATGGGTAACATTCCTGTGCAAGCTTGGATGACAGGCTCCGACAAATCGACAAGCCCACGATTCGGCCCGACTCACATCTCGCGCCCGGCGCCGTCGACGAATCGACGAATGGGCGCTCGCCGGAGCGGCATGCGACTGCGATCGCTTCGTCAACCGCAGCCGCCTCCAGCATCTATCCACACCGGGCCCGCCACCACGATGCGCGGCGAAGCGGCGCACCGCCACGGCCCAGCCCCAATCCGGGCAAATCGAACCGGGTCAGCCTAATTGTGCTCACGCGTCGCCTGGCCATACACCACGTGGATGATGGCGACAAACAGCAACGATCCGCTCGCGCCCGCGGGCAGCACGAAACCCTGGCCGGCCGCGATGTAATCCGCCGGCAAGTGAAGCCAGCTCACGATCTGCAGCGTAAGGAAAAAGAGCGCCGGGAAAGGCAGCAGGCAAAGCAGGAAAACCAAGCTCTCCTTCATCAACGCCTGCTTGCGATTGCTTCGCGCCATCAACAGCAAGGCGCCGAAACCGGCAATGACCAGGCCGTTTACCGTGTACATCGTTCCGCCCGACAGCCATACGTTGTGAGGAGCCAGGCCCATGCGCCAGCCCAGGAAACAAGACGAGATCCCCGCCGCCAACGCCAGCCAGGGCGTCAACAGGCTCGTAGCGCCCCGAGACGCCCCGGCAGCTTCGTCGGCTCGACTCAAGCACTGTTTCAGCGTAAGCGCAGCCGCGGGAAACGCCAGTCCGCAGGCAACGGCAAATCCGGCCGCGATCATCGGGTGAGCCATGAGCACCGACTGTTCACGCATGATCAACGCGGCAGGCACCAGCGCCGAGGCCACCTCGATGCTCGACATGCCGTGGCCCACGACGTAGAACATCACGTTGAAAGCGAGCAAGGCCGCCGCGATACCGTAAATCAACGGCATCGACCGCAGATACAATGCCGCCCCGAGATCGGCCATGGCCGCAGCGGCGCGCTGCTTCATGGGTCTCGCGTATTGCCGATTCACCAATACCAGCCCGTACACGATCAACAGCACTTCGGGCAACATGAGCCCCATGGTGACCAGGTTCAGGGTTTCCTGATCGATGTCGGGAAAGAACGGCACCAACAATGCCCAATCGAGGCGCAACAACGGCGCGACCAGCAGACAGCCGAACGACAGCGCCATCCAGGCCTGATGCTCGAAGATACGGCGCGCCTTGAGGGCCCGTATCGCCATCGTGATGGAAACCAAAGCAAGCACCCCGAATATCCATAGGGCGACCCAGGCAACCAGGTGATCGTAGATGTGATGCGGCGGCGTCAACGCCATGTAGCATAGTGCCGCCACCACGGCGACAGGCACGGTTGCGATGTAAATCGCACCGATGCCTCGATGCACCTTCATGAAACGCTTTCGGAACGCAGGCCAGAATTGCAGTCCGCCGAACATCACGCAAAACACGCTGAACAGGACGTGCACCGCGATGGCGACCTGATTGGACTTAGGCATCGTGGCGTAATAGATGCCTTGCTCCATCAGCTTCGAATCGGTGAATCGCTTGGCCGTCGAGAACAGGGACAACGCCCACAATTCGTCGCTGACGCCGGAGAGCCTCTCGAGCGTGGGCTCGGCCCGTGCGACGCTCACGGCATCCGTGATCCGCTGGACCGCATTTTCCGTCGTGAACGGCAACATGAAGCGATGAGTGCCTTCCTGCAGCGCGATCCATCCCGACAACCCCATCGCCACCACGATGCTCAGGATGAAGCCGAGTGACAGCATGTTTCCCAAACCGCCCCAGAACCGCATCGATGCTTCCTTTTGCGCCATAGTCACGTCACGTGGGTTGAAGAATCAGGCTCATTGCCTACGAATGTCGCTCGAACCGGGAAGCCGATAAACGCAGCAAGCGCCCATCGATTGAGCGGATGTGAACAGTCGCCGTATGTCGGCGCAAGGTCGAGTCGAACGAGAGCATCCGCCGGCAGACCGCCGTATCCATTACGGGACAACACTGCCGCAAAGAAGCTATTCCGAATTCCGAATCCGCTCGCCCGGCGTCGCCCGGTAAGCAAGCGCCATCCTTCCGGACCTTCGATGAACGTCCCGATCGGAGGCGACGGCAGTCGCCGCCCGATGCGTCGACCGCATCGAACACCCAGCCGCTCAATCCTCATTGCGGACCAACCATGCCAACTTGCCCGGCACGCCCTTCCATTGCTCGTGATCGGCCAATGGGGCTCGCTTGCTGGTGATCCTCGTCCAATTGGGATGCGCGGCCAGCTCGGCATTCAGGGCGATGAACGCCTGCTGATTCGCCGGCACTTCGCTGTCGGCGCGAATGGCGTCGACCGGGCATGCCGATTCGCAAAGCGCGCAATCGATACATTCGTCCGGATTGATCACGAGGAAATTGGGCCCCTCGTAAAAACAGTCGACCGGACAAATCTCGACGCAGTCGGTGTGCTTGCACCGGATGCACGCTTCCAGAACGACGAACGTCATGCGGCGACCTCCTGCGATACGACTTCCTCGACCTTCCGCAAATGCACCGGCACGTGCTTGTGATAGGGCGTGCGCGACAACGGATCGCAATGCGCGCCCGACGTCAGGCGATTCAGCTCGGGACCGCTCGGCGCGCCATCCTTGTAGCGCATTCCGTAGCCGTGCGGCAGCGTGACCATCCCGCGCCGCACGCTGTCGTCTAGCTCGGCGACGACCTCGATGCTTCCCTTCTCCGACGCGCACGCGAGCTTCCCGCCGTCCGCGACGCCGAGCGCCGCCGCATCGTCCGGATGGATCCGCAGCGCGCCGTGCGGATCGACCTTGCGCCACGACGGATCGCGATAGATCTGATTCGCGTTGTACGCGCGCCGCTCCCCCGCCATCAGCACGAACGGATAGCCGGCGCCGGGCGGCGGCTCGGTCTCGAGCGCGCGCAGCTCGTCGAGCATCTCCGGAATGTGCAGATGGACGCGGCCGTCTTCGTGGCAAATGAAGCGCCACATCTCGTCGAATTCGTGCACGCTCATCAGCGTGCCCGAGCGCCGCTCGACGATCGCCCGAAACAGCGCGGCGCCGAGCGTCAGCCGGTTGCCGCGGTGTCCGGCGCGGCGCACGGCCGCGCGATGCCGCTGCGCGTATGCGATCGCGAGCGGCAGAATCGGCGCGACGCTCGCCGCGCCGTCCGGCAGCGCGCGGCCGAGCGTCCGATAGACGACCGACGCCGCATGGCGCCGCCAGCCCTTGTTCGCCGCGAGCGCGACGCCGAGCGCGCCCAGGTAGACGAGATGCGCGCACGCCTTCGGCTCGAGCCGCGCGACGCGCTCGAGAAGCGGAAAGCGGCGCGGAATCTCGCCCATCTTCTCGAGGAGCCGCGTGTAGATCTCCGGCTCGGGCAGCGCTTCGCCGAGCGGCGCGAAGAGCGGATGGCGCAGATGGAACGCGTTCGCCGGGAATTCGAGATTGAAACCCGTCGCCTCCCATTTCTCGAACTGCGACGCGGCGGGCAACACGTAGTGCGCATGACGCGCGGTCTCGGTCAACGCGACGTCGACGACGACAAGCAACTCGAGCTTCGAAAACGCGCGCTCATACGCATTCGAGTCCGCGTAGGTGACGAGCGGATTCGCACTGTCGACGAACACCGCGCGCACGCGGTTCTCGCCCGCATGCTCGATCTCGTCGGGCAGGATGTTCGGCGGGAAGATGCCCCCGATCGGATGCATTCCGTGATGCGCGGTCCGCTTGAGCGGCTTGCCTTGCTTGCGCACGCGCTCGTCGGTATGGCCGATGATGGGCAGCAGGAACGTATGCAGATTGTTGCCGCCGCGCTTGCCGAAATGGCCGGTGACGAGATACAGCAGCTTCTCGAGATAGCCGTTGAGCGTCGTATGCAGCGTGTGCTGGATGCCGAGATCGACGCGCACGCAGGCCGCACGCGCCGTCGCGAAACCGCGCGCGACGCGCTCGACGTCCGCGAGCGGCACGTCCGCGCGGCGCGCGTAGTCTTCGATCGGCACATCGAGAAGGGCGCGCTCGACGTGCTCGAAGCCGCGGCAATGCCGATCGATGAACGCGCGGTCGTGCAACCCTTCGCGCACGATGATCGCGAGCATCGCGCTCATCAGATACGCATCGGCCCCCGGCCGCACCTGCAGATGGATATCGGCGAACTTCGCCGTCTCCGAGCGGCGCGGATCGACGACGACCATCGTCCGGTTCGGATCCTTCTTGATGTCGCGCAGCGTGTCGCGCGCGTTCGGAATGCCGTGCGCCTGATACGGATTCGCGCCGACGATGAGCACGTAGTCCGCATGCTCGATGTCCTCGGTCGTGTGGCAGTCCTGACGGCCGAACAGCCGGCCGTTGAGCCAGAAATCGCCGGTCTTCTCCTGCCCGAGCGCGTTATACGCGTAGCGGCTTCGCATCGCCGCGAGCAGTTGCCGCCCGTACGCGCCGCCGACGTGATTGCCCTGCCCGCCGCCGCCCACGAACGCGAACGCGTCGCCGCCGTGCCGCTCGCGCAGCGCGAGCAGGCGCTGCGCGATGTCGTCGAGCGCCTCGTCCCACGTCACGCGCACAAAGCTGCCGTCGGGCTCGCGCCTGAGCGGATGCGTCAGGCGATCGTCGTGATGTTGGTAGTAAGCGAGGCGCGCCGCCTTCTGGCACAGATAGCCTTTCGAGACCGGATGCGCTTCGTCGCCGCGTATCTTCGCGAACTTGCCCGCTTCGATCACGACCTCGAGGCCGCAATTGCGCGAACACAGAATGCAGGCGGTTTTCTCGGTTGCCATCGAACGCTCCATCTGCCGGGCGGGCCGGCTACGGTTGGGGAAACATATAATAACGATCGTTATGGTAACGGACGTTATTCTATACTTCGATCGACGTCAATCGATCAAAGCCTCGAAAACGGAACGGACATGCGCTATTCACCGAAACACAAGGAGGCGAGCCGCGCGCGCCTCGTCGAGGCGGGCGCCGCACTCGCGAAGAAGAGCGGCTTCGCGAACACGGGGATGGACGCGCTCACCGCGGCGGCCGGCGTGACGACGGGCGCGTTCTACTCGCAGTTCAGATCGAAGCCGGAATTCCTGCGCGCGATCGTCGAGCACGAGATGTCGAAGGTGCTCGCGACGGTCGAAGGCCGCTCGAAGGACGAACTCGTCGCCGTGCTGCGCGGCTATCTGAGCACCGCACACGCCGACCATCCGGAGCTCGGATGCCCGGTGCCCGCGCTCGGCCCGGAGATTGCGCGCGCCGACGTCGCGACCCGCGCGATGTTCGAGAATCTGATCAAGCGCTTCCAGGCGTCGCTCGTGGGTGCGTTGCACGATGAAGAAGCGGCGTGGACGCTCGGGTGCGCGGCGATCGGCGCGGTGCTCGTCGCGCGCGCGATGGCGACGCCCGAACGCCGCAGCGAAGTGCTGCGCTCGGTGCTCGCATACACGATGCGAGCGTTCGACGGCGACGCGCCGAAGAAATGACGCGCGTGCCGCTGTGCACGCCGAATCGGCCGCGCGCGTTGCGCCGCCGGTCCGTCATGCATCCGTACGCGGCGAATCACGCAAGCACCGGCGTCTGCGCTCCCTTCGACGAGCAATCGTCAGCTTGACTAACGAACTCGGCGACGTCGTTCGACAGCGCGCCGAAAATTGACGAGCCGAGAACGCAAATGCTACGCTCGGCCATCCGACAGGACGCGTGAGACGTCCTCGCTCGACGCACAGGCGGCGCCCGAACCGCCTCCTCCCCACATCCGCTCCCGTTGCCCGGCACGCCGGGTGCCCGCATGTTCGCAGCCGCCGATCCGCACGATCGCGCCGGCCGCGCACTGCATCGCCATTTTTCCACGGAGACGCGATGACACGTCGAATCGACCGACGAGCCTTCCTGATGTACAGCGCATGCAGCGCGGTGCTGCCGCTTCTCGCCGCATGCGGCGACGACATCGGCACGCAAGCGGCGGGGCCGCGCGCCACCACATCGGATCTTGCAGAGAGCAACGCGGCGCCGCCCCACGCGTTCGACGAAAACGACCTGCTGATTCCCGGCTTCAAGATGAAGCTCGGCGACATCAAGACGCAAATCGAGCAATATCAGCCGGCAGCGGTCGCGATCGCCGATGTCGTCGATGCGGCGCTGTCGGCGAATACGCTGCCGGGGCTCATCGCGTTCGGCGAAGTCGCGGTCAAGGCGCTCGCGTCGTTCATTCCGGCCGTCGGGCCGTTCGTCGGCGAAGTGCTGAACCTGCTGTTCAACCGATTGAACGCGCTGTTCGAGCGCGGGCCCGATGAAGAAGCCGTGATCCGACGCATCGCGACGGAAGCGATCTCGAAAAACAACGTCGAGATCATGCGGCAGGTGCTGACGGGCATCAATCGCGTGCTGCAGGACTTCATCGACTTCACGCGAAGCGCGACGCCGCCCTATTCCGCGTCGATGATCGAGAACATCACCGCGAAATTCGAAGCGTTCGTGAGCATCTGCACCGCGCAGATCCCGCTGTTCCTCATCAAGGGTTCCGAATACCAGGGCCTGACGATGCATGCGCTCGCGGCGAGCGCGCAGCTGTCGATGTACAGCGCGTATCTGTCGATGCGTCGCGAACTCGCACTCGCACCCGATACGATCGCCGCGCTGCTGCGCGAGATGCACGAGAAGATCCATGTGTATCAGAACGACATGCAGGCGGTGCTCGTGAATCATCTGGGCAAGCTCGCCGATCCGGCGCAGAAGAACGATTACGTCCGAAACTTCCATACGCTCGGTTATGCGAAGTTTCTCGCGTCGGCGAAGACCTACTTCGCGACGCTCAACGAGACGAAGATCGACTTCCGAAACTCGATGGAAATCTACACGAACGACGTCGTGCGCGACACGGCCGATGCGACGCTCGCATCCCGCACGTCGTACGTGACCGACCTGCTCGCGCTATGCCATTGCGGCTACGGCGGCGATCCGCTCGTCGTCCGGATGAACCAGACGTTCGTCGACGGCGCCGGCCGCGCGACGTACATCGATGCGCAAGGCTGCACGGGCGATTTCGACGGCGTGTCGGGCGGCTTGCGCACGATTCAACGCGCGTTCGCCGCGAATCAGTCGAAAGGAGAATTGACGGACGGACGCGGCGCTATCTGGAAGGCAGCGACGCGCGATACGCGCAACCTCTTTCTCACAGTCCAGCTGCTCGGCGCGCTGCAAGTGCAGGACGGCGCGGGCGCGCGCTACTCGGCTGCGACCGACGCGGACGGCAACGCGCTCGATCTGATCGACGACTCAGGCGCGACGCAATCGTATTCGCCCGGCAATGCGGCGAAGCTCGAGCCGGGCTATTTCGTGTCGGCATTCCTGACGAAGCCGGGCACGCATTCGGGCAAGACCTGCCGCGAAGACTCGGGCTATGGTTTTCCGTACGGCGGCATGGCGCTGCGCCACTACACGTCGGCCGCGCAACTCGCGGAACTGCGCAGCGCCGACACCGGCCTCGAACTCGATCTGACCTGCGGCTTCAGCGCGGCGGATTCGTCGACGTTCGGCGCGCCGACGAGCTATCCGGACGTGATGATCGGCAAGTCGATCCTGGTCGGCAAGTGCCTGACGTTCGTCGTGACGAATCGAACCGCGGCGCCGATCGCGTGCCGGCTCGTGCCGCTGCTCGCGGACGTGAAGACGGCACCGGACACATTCGTCAACCTGACGCTGCTCGCGCCGGACAAGCAGCGTGTGCTCGGCTCGGCGACGCTCGCCGCGCGCGACGGCGGGCCTGCACTGCTCGGCGAAGACGGTCGCGCGTTCGTCCACTACGATGCGAGCGACCTCTTTCCGATCGCGCCCGGTGTGAACTACGTGCGGATCGCGCGCAACGCGGATCTCGGCGACAACGCGTTTCGATTCGCGAGCCTGCTCGTCGTGCCGGCGCGAGTGTGACGGACGCCGCAAGCGAGGACGAGCGCGGCCGCGCATGCCGATGCCGCGTTCGACCGAATCCGCCGCTGCATCGATTGCGTAGCCGCGCGGACCGGAAACGCATCGCCCGCACGGCGCTCGCCGGCCGCCGCGCGCGGCCGCGCACGCCTGAACGGCGCGTCGGATCAGTTGCGCTCGGCCGTACGCAACATGTCGGATGCGATCGACGAGTTCGCCGGATCGCCGTCGGGCCACGGCGTCAGAATGTCGAAGCCGTCATCGGTGACCACCACCATATGCTCCCACTGCGCGGACCACGAACGGTCCTGCGTCACGACCGTCCAGCCGTCGGGAAGCTGCCGCGTCTCGGCGCGTCCCGCATTGAGCATCGGCTCGACGGTGAAGATCATGCCGGGCGCGAGACGGAGCCCGGAGCCCGGCCGTCCGTAATGGAGCACTTGCGGTTCATCGTGGTAAATGCGGCCGATGCCGTGGCCGCAATACTCGCGGACGACACTGAAACCCTCGCGATGCGCGACGCTCTGGATCGCGTGGCCGACGTCGCCGAGCGTCGCGCCCGGGCGCACCGCCGCGATCCCGGCCATCATCGCTTCGTAGGTCGCATCGACGAGACGGCGTGACGGCGCCGCCGGCTCGCCCACGAAGTACATGCGGCTGGTGTCGCCATACCAGCCGTCCATGTCGAGCGCGACGTCGATGTTGACGATATCGCCGTCGTTCAACGCCTGATCGGAGGGAATGCCGTGGCAGACCACGTGGTTCACGGACGCGCAGATCGTCTTCGGATACCCGTGATAGCCGATGTTCGCGGGCCGCGCATGCTGGACGTCGACGATGTAGTCGCGACACAGCCGGTCCAAATCGTTCGTCGTTATGCCGGGCTTCACGTGCGGCGCGATCATGCTCAGCACCTCGGCCGCCAGCATGCCGGCGCGGCGCGCCATTGCGATCTCGGCTTTCGAGCGAATCGGCACTTGTCGGGAACGCATCATCATGCAGTCCTCGCAGCGACGTCAGCGGCCGGCGTCGTTTCGTCGCCCTGGATTTCCGCCTGGATCAGCAAACGGCAAATCTCCGCATAGCTCAGCGTCGGATGCAATTCCGCGAGCATCCCGATCCGCAGCCAATGCTCCGCCTGAGCATTGATCGATCGGCTCAACGCAGCGCTCGCCTGGCGCAGCGATTCATGCATCCGATCGGATATCTTGACTATTCCCATGGCATAAATTTATACGATTAATATACGAAACGTATATTACCGAATAAGCGACAAGGCGATCAAGCGTCACGGTGCGTCCGCGCCTATGCGCGATCGGTTTCGAGAATCTCGGCGACGAAATCGACGAACGCACGGACGTTCACCGCAGGCCAACAGCGCGACGGATACAGCGCATGAAACCGGAACGACTCACCACGCCACTCGGGAAGCCATTCGACGGCCGATCAACTCCTGCACGCCGCCCGCCTCGATCCGCGCAACGCCGGCGCTGGACAGGCATGCGCCGGGCAGCGAGCCGGCATCCGTGACGATACCGGCTGCCCGGCGTCTTCACGGGCAGCGTGCGGCGACCGGCCCTGTCCGCCCATGCGAGCGGCTACCCCGTGAAGCGCGCAATCGATCAAGGATGAAGTCGAAATGTGGGCCGTGCGGCGCGCGCTCATCGCATCCGCCGCATCAGCCGGCGGATGCGAGCATCGGCGCCGCATGCGAAGCCGCGAGCGAGGGAAGCACCGGCACGACGCAGACGATGCGCCGACATTCGCCGCCCCATCGCCAATCAATCGATCGGCAATGCGAACCCATGCGGTCCCGACTACGACGACACGCCGTCACGCATTTCCGAGATGCCGAAAAAGAAAAACCCCGCAAGTCCAAGAACTTGCGGGGCTTGTTCCGCCATGTCTGGCGGAGACGGAGGGATTCGAACCCTCGATCCAGGTTTTGGCCCAGATGCTCCCTTAGCAGGGGAGTGCCTTCGACCTCTCGGCCACGTCTCCCAAACCTTCGCTCGCGCCAGGGAGGCAGCGCGACGAAACCGAGATTCTATAGGGTTACGGGGCCAAGGTCAATTTCCGCGACGCATTTTCTTTCCGTGCGTCACGAAAATTCCATCACGCCTGGTCGAGTTCGAATGCCTTGTGCAGCGCACGGACTGCCAACTCCATATACTTCTCGTCGATCAGCACCGAAATCT
The DNA here is from genome assembly GCF_001523745.2 of Burkholderia mayonis. Taxonomy (NCBI): domain Bacteria; kingdom Pseudomonadati; phylum Pseudomonadota; class Betaproteobacteria; order Burkholderiales; family Burkholderiaceae; genus Burkholderia; species Burkholderia mayonis. The sequence continues at coordinate 1,440,393 of NZ_CP013386.1, read as the reverse complement.
TGATTTCGGACGTCGAGATCATCTGGATGTTGATGCCCTCTTCCGACAGCGTGCGGAACATCGTACTCGCAACGCCGACGTGCGAACGCATCCCGACGCCGACCACCGACACCTTCGACACCTTCGGGTCGCCCAGCACCTGCTCGGCGTTCACGTGAACCTTCACCTGGTTCGTCAGGATGTCCATCGCCTTCTGGTAGTCGCCGCGGCCGACCGTGAACGTGAAGTCGGTCTTCCCTTCCACGCTCTGGTTCTGGATGATCATGTCGACGTCGATGTTCGCATCCGCCACCGGGCCGAGGATCTGGTATGCGATGCCCGGCTTGTCGGGCACGCCCATCACCGCAATGCGCGCTTCGTCGCGCTGGAACGCAATACCGGAAATGACTGCTTTTTCCATGGTCTCGTCTTCTTCAAAAGTAATCAGGGTGCCCGAGCGCATCTCGTCGTCGAGCGGAACCAGCGGATCGGTGAGGCTCGACAGCACGCGCGTCTTCACGCGGTACTTGCCCGCGAACTCGACCGAGCGGATCTGCAGCACCTTCGAGCCGAGACTCGCCATTTCCAGCATTTCCTCGAACGTCACGCTATCGAGCCGACGCGCCTCTTCGACGACGCGCGGGTCGGTCGTATACACGCCGTCGACGTCCGTATAGATCAGGCATTCGTCGGCTTCGAGCGCGGCCGCGACCGCGACTGCCGACGTGTCCGAGCCGCCGCGACCGAGCGTCGTGATGTGGCCGTCCGGATCGACGCCCTGGAAACCCGTGATGATGACGACCTTGCCTGCATCGAGATCGCGGCGCACGCGCTCGTCTTCGATCGAATGGATGCGCGCCTTCGTGTACGCGCTGTCAGTCTTGATCGGCACCTGCCAGCCGGCGTAGCTCACGGCCTCGACGCCAATTTCCTGCAGCGCGATCGACAGCAGGCCGACGCTGACCTGTTCGCCCGTCGACGCAATCACGTCGAGCTCGCGCGGGCTCGGCTGGCTCGAGATCTCTTTTGCGAGCCCAAGCAGACGGTTCGTTTCGCCGGACATCGCGGACGGCACGACCACCATCTGGTGCCCGGCCTGATGCCATTTTGCGACGCGTTTCGCGACGTTCTTGATGCGCTCGACCGAGCCCATCGAAGTGCCGCCGTATTTATGTACGATGAGTGCCATTGTCGTTCAGAACTGAAGAGAGGCCGCACGGGCGTACTGGACAGACCGTGGTGCCGTTCGGTCACGCGGCTTGTGGCTGTGGACGGACGACGGAGAGAACGGCTGGGGTGCAGCACGCGGGCGTGGCGATTTGCCCGGAAAAGGCGGATCAGGCCGCGCAAACCGGGTACGTCACGCGGAAAACCTGCACAAAACGCTCGAAAATCGAGCCGAGCAAACACTTGAGCGTACCCGATCGACGGTTGCTTGACAAGCCGCTGCCGCGCGGACGCCGACAGGCCGGGCCGCAACGTGTTTTTGTCCCGACACCGCATTCGCGACCGCCGCTACTTGCAACGGGGTGCGGCATGCTATGCGATCAGCATCTCCGGCCGCCACTCGATGCGCCGCCAGCCGCCCGGCGCATCAGAGCCGTCGTGCACCGCGCGGTTCACGCCGACGCGCGGCACGAACAGCAGCCGATCGCCAACATATAGCAACGGCACGTCGCGCTGCCACGCCGGCACGCCGCGCTCCTGGAACAGATTCTTCAGCGTGCGCCCGGGCCCGCCCTGCCAAGTGCGCATGCGCTCGCCGCCCGCGCGCGCGCGCGCATGCAGGTCGGCGGCGGCGAGGAGCCCCTCCGGCACTGCGTCGTGTTCGTGCGCATGCGCGGGATGAAACACATATGTGCCGCGCCATGCGGGCAGATGCCAGACTTCCTGACCGCGCCATGCAAGCACGCTTTCCGGCTGCGACGCGGCGCGGGCGGCATCGGTCGCGTCGTCACCGAACGCATCATCGTCGGCCGCTTGCGCCTCGGCGGATTGCGCAGCAGCCGATTCAGCGCCTTCGCCCGCTGCCCATTGAACGTCGTCGCGATAAAGACGCAAGCGCCACCCCGCGTGATCGACGCGCAGCGCATGCGCGTCGCGCGCCGCGCGCAACTGCTTCATCATCTCCGCAAGACGCGCGGCCGACGCGCCCGGCAGCCCGAGCGAGCGCATCCAGTAGCGCAGCAGATTCGCGCCGCGCTCGTCGTCGAGCGCGACGAGCGCATCGCGCGATAGCACGCGGCCGTCTTCGCGCGCGACCGCACGCAGATCGATCGCGGCGAGATCGTCGAGCAGCCGCTGCGCGGCCGCCGCGTGCTGCGCGGTGCGGCCGAGCGCGTCGCGAAAACCGGGAAAATGCGGCGCGAGTGCGGGCAGCACGTCGACGCGCAACGCATTGCGCGCATAGCGCGTGTTCGCGTTCGATTCGTCGTCGATCCAGCGCAGCGCGTGCTGCTGCGCGTAGCGCTCGAGCTGCGCGCGCAGCAAGTGCAGGAGCGGCCGCACGCGCACGACGTCAGTCGATGCCGGCCGATACTGCGGCGCCATCGCCGCCAGCCCGGCAATGCCCGCGCCGCGCAGCAATTGCAGCAGCACCGTCTCCGCCTGATCGTCCGCATGCTGCGCGAGCCACAGCGCGCGCGCGCCGTGCCGTACGCACATCGTCTCGAGCGCGCGATAGCGCGCATCGCGCGCGTTCGCCTCCACGCCCTGGCCGCTCGCGCGCGGCACGTCGACGTGCGCCGCGTCGAACCGCACGCCGAGCGCATCCGCCGTTTCCGCGCAATGCGCGAGCCACGCGTCGGCGTTCGGGCTCAAACCGTGGTGCACGTGCAGCGCGACACAGCGCTCGGCGCCCGCGACGCGCGCGGTCGCGTGCAGCAGCACGGTCGAATCGAGGCCGCCGCTATACGCGAGCGCGATCCGCGCATCGTCCGGCAACGCGGACAGCGCGACGCCGATCGCATCGAACACGACGCGATCGGCGGAAAATTCATGCGGAGGGATCACAGCGGGAAGGCGCGCCGCGCCTCGTCAGTCGACGCCCTGCGCTCACGCGCCCGGCGTCGTTTCCTTGAACTTGCCGTAGGCCATCAGACGTTCGAAGCGGCGCTCGCGCAGCGCGTCGATGCTCATGCCCTGGAACTGGCGCAGCGAATCGGCGAGCGCACGGCGCAGCAGCGCGGCCATCCCCTTCGGATCGCGGTGCGCACCGCCGAGCGGCTCGTTGACGATCTTGTCGACGAGGCCGAGCGCCTTCAAGCGATGCGCGGTCAGACCGAGTGCCTCGGCCGCTTCCGGCGCCTTCGCCGCGCTCTTCCATAGGATCGACGCGCAGCCTTCCGGCGAGATCACCGAGTATGTCGAGAACTGCAGCATCATGACCGTGTCGGCGACCGCGATCGCGAGCGCGCCGCCCGAGCCGCCCTCGCCGATCACCGTCGTGATGATCGGCGTCTTCAGCTCGGCCATCACGTACAGATTGTGGCCGATCGCCTCGGACTGGCCGCGCTCTTCCGCGCCGATGCCCGGATACGCGCCCGGCGTGTCGACGAACGTGAAGATCGGCAGCCCGAACTTTTCCGCGACGCGCATCAGACGTTCCGCCTTCCGATAGCCTTCGGGACGCGGCATCCCGAAATTGCGCGCGGCGCGCTCCTTCGTGTCGCGGCCCTTCTGATGACCGATTACCATGCACGCATGGCCGTTGAAGCGGGCGAGGCCGCCGACGATCGACTGATCGTCCGCGAACGCGCGATCGCCGTGCAACTCGTGGAAATCGGTGAAGAGCTCGCCAACGTAATCGAGCGTGTACGGCCGTTGCGGATGGCGCGCGATCTGTGACACCTGCCACGGCGTCAGGTTCGCGTACAGATCCTTCGTGAGTTGCTGGCTCTTTTTCGACAGCCGCTCGATCTCTTCCGAAATGTCGACAGCCGAGTCGTCCTGCACGAAACGCAGTTCCTCGATTTTCGCCTCGAGTTCGGCAATCGGCTGCTCGAAATCCAGAAATGTGGTCTTCATGTGTTTGAAATCCTTGAGTCTTGCGGCAGCGCGTATTCTAACCGTGCTCGCCTGATGCAAGACCGGGTCGCGACTATCGAATGGCGAAAAGCAATAGCCTCAATCAGCTATTGGCCGTCAGCGGATCGAGACTGCGCCACATATACCAGGTGGCGACCGTCCGCCACGGCTCCCAGTTCGCTGCCACCTCACGCGCCTCGCTGCGCGTGACGGGCTCCCCGCTGAAGTAATTGACGCTGATCGCGCGGATGAGTCCGAGATCGTCGAGTGGCAGCACGTCCGGCCGCGACAGGTTGAAGATGAGGAACATCTCGGCGGTCCAGCGGCCGATCCCGCGGATCTGCGTGAGCTCCGCGATCACGTCCTCGTCGTCCATCGTCGCCCATTTGTCGACGTGAAGCGCGCCCGACACAAAGTGCTGGGCCAGATCGAGAATATATTCCGACTTGCGCTTCGACAGACCGCACGCGATCAATTTTTCCTGGCCGAGCTTGATGACCTGCGGCGGCGCGAGCTTCGGGCAGGCGGTCTCGATCTTGACCCACACGGACTGCGCGGCCGCGACCGAGATCTGCTGGCCGACGACCGAGCGCGCGAGCGTGACGAACGAGTCGCCGCGCTTGACGAGATGCGCCGGGCCGAACTTCGGAATCAGTTTCTTCAGGATCCGGTCGCGCTTGACGAGATCGGCGCACGCCTTGTCCCAGTATGGCGGGCGCGCGACCATCTCGGCGTCGGAGAGTTGCACCGGCACGGCGGCCTCCGACACGCGCGCCTTGCGCACGCCCGCCTCCGCTGCCGACGCGACGATGGTCTCGCGCGGCAGCGCATCGGCGACCTGCTCGCCGTCGACCTTCGCGCGCGGCGACTTCGTGGCCGCCGCACGCAAGCTCGGCTTATGCGCGGCGCCGTTGGCCGCGCCGTTCGGCGCCGCGCGCTTCGCGCTCGCCTCGTGCACCGCCGGCGCACGCGCGCCGGCCCGCTTCGCCGCTATCGGCGGCTGCGCCGCCGCACGCTTAGCCGGCGCTTTTCTGGCCGTTGCCATCTAGCCTCCTACCTGGCGAGTCGATCAGTGGGACAGACCATGCGCGCTCATACGCGACGCCACTCGGTCGATCCGCCCGGTTTGTCTTCAAGTGCGATTCCGGCTTCGAGCAGCTCCGCCCGGATCCGGTCCGCTTCGGCAAAGTTCTTCGCCTGCTTCGCCGCGACGCGCGCGGCGATCTTCGCGTCGATCTCTTCCGGCTCGAGCGCGCCTGCGCGCGCCATGCCCGCCGCCTGCTGCAGGAACTCGCGCGGCGCCCGGCCGAGCAGGCCGAGCAAGCCCGCGAGCCGCTCGAGCTGGCGCGCGAGCGCCGGATCGCGCGTGCGATTCACCTCGGTCGCGAGCTCGAACAGCACGGCGACTGCAATCGGCGTGTTGAAATCGTCGTTCATCGCGGCCGCGAAACGCCGCGCATGCGCCTCGTTCCAGTCAAGCGGCGCCGAATCGGGCGTCGTGTCCTTCAGCGCCGTGTAAAGACGCGTGAGCGACGCGCGCGCATCGTCGAGGTGAACGTCGCTGTAGTTGAGCGGCGAACGATAGTGAGTGCGCGCGATGAAGAAGCGCACGACTTCGGCATCGAACTTCTCGAGCACTTCGCGGATCGTGAAGAAGTTGCCGAGCGACTTCGACATCTTCTCACTATCGACCTGCACGAAGCCGTTGTGCATCCAATAATTGACGAAAGTTTGTCCGGTCGCACCCTCGCTCTGCGCGATCTCGTTCTCGTGGTGCGGGAACTGCAGATCCTGACCGCCGCCGTGGATGTCGAAATGCTCGCCGAGCAGCGTACAGCCCATCGCCGAGCATTCGATGTGCCAGCCCGGACGACCCAGACCGTACTTCGAATCCCACGACGCGCCGGCCGGCTCTTCCGGCTTCGCGCGCTTCCACAACACGAAATCGAGCGGATCTTCCTTCGCGTCGTTCGCGGCGACGCGCTCGCCCGCGCGCAAGTCCTCGAGCGACTTGCCGGACAGCTTGCCGTAGCCCGCGAACTTGCGCACCGAGTAATTGACGTCGCCGTCCTCCGCCAGGTACGCGTAGCCGTTCGCCTCGAGCTTCTCGATCATCCCGAGCATCTGCGGAATGAACTCGGTCGCGCGCGGCTCGATGTCCGGACGCTCGACGCCGAGCGCGTCGAAGTCCGCGTTCATCGCGTCGGTGAAGCGGCTCGTCAGCGACTTGATCGTCTCGCCGTTCTCGACCGCGCGGCGGATGATCTTGTCGTCGATGTCGGTAATGTTGCGCACGTATGTCACGCGATAGCCGATCGTGCGCAGCCAGCGCTGGACGAGATCGAACACGACCACCATCCGCGCGTGGCCGATATGGCAATAGTCATAGACGGTGATCCCGCAGACGTACATCCGCACTTCGCCGGGCTGCCGCGGCACGAAAACTTGCTTGTCACGCGCGAGCGTGTTGTAGATGCGCAGTGATTCCATAGAGACGAAAGTGAGCCGAAGGAAACCGCCTGGCGATGCTCGCCGTGCATGCGGCACCCGACAGGATCTCTGGCTGGGCCGCGTGCCGTGCGCTTCCTCGGATGACATGCGGCGATCGATCCGCAAGCGAAGCGGTGACGGCCGCGAGAGGCAAAGACAATCCGCGGCTCGCCGGAACGCGCGGACGATTTGTTAGAATGGGTCGGAGTATAACATTCCGATTTGAGCCTATGAAACCTTCCCGCGGCCGTGCGCCGAGCGCTGCGACCCTTGTTGCGACCGCCGCCGTGAGCGCCGCGCTCGCGCTCTTTCCAGGCGCGGCGGCCCTTGCGCAGAAAGCGCCCGCCCCCACGGACGGCACGCCGGAAATCGACGCGTCGATCGCGAGCCGGAACTGGACGCAGGCGCTCGCCCAGCTCGACGCGCGCATCGCGTCGAACCCGCGCGACGTGCAGGCGCAGTTCAAGCGCGGCACCGTGCTCGCGCGCCTGAACCGCGACGACGACGCGATCAAGCAGTTCGTCGAGCTGACGCAGGCCTATCCGGAACTGCCGGAACCCTACAACAACCTGGCGGCGCTCTATGCGAAGCACGGCCGCTACGACGAAGCGCGCAGCGCGCTCGTCACGGCGACGCAGGCGAACCCGAACTACGGCCTCGCCTACGAGAATCTGGGCGACCTGTACCTGCGCCTCGCGGCCGAATCGTACAAGCGCGCGCGCGCGCTCGGCCGCACGAGCGGCGCGACCGCGCAGCGCCTCGCGGACCTGCAGAAGATCATCACGCCGCCGAAGGCGAAATCGGCGGCCGCGCCGGCATCGTCCGCGCGCGACTATTCGGAGCGGGCGGCAGCGAACGTGACGACGACCACCCTGCCGCTTTCTCCGACGTTCCAGTTCGGCGGCCCAAGCGGTACGCTCGCGATGCCGCCTTACGTCGCGCCGTCGCAATAACGCGCTGCGGCGGCCGCGTCTTTCCTTCACCCACCCAGAGGACCGTTATGAAACGTCTGTTGCTGGCGCTCGGCAGCGCCGCCCTCCTCGCGACCGCTCCCGCGTTCGCGCAATCGGCCGCGACGCACCCCGTCGTGCAGCTAAAGACCACGCAGGGCGACATCCGCGTCGAGCTGTACCCGGAGAAGGCGCCGAAGACCGTCGCCAACTTCCTCGATTACGTGAAGGCGGGCCAGTACAACGGCACGATCTTCCATCGCGTGATCAAGGGCTTCATGATCCAGGGCGGCGGCTACAAGACGAACTTCGACGAGAAGCCGACCCGCGCGCCGATCCCGCTCGAGAGCAAGAACGGCCTGAAGAACGCGACGGGCACGATCGCGATGGCGCGCACGAGCGATCCGAACTCGGCGACCGCGCAGTTCTTCATCAACACCGTCGACAACGCGGGCCTCGACTATCCGAATCCGGACGGCAACGGCTACGCGGTGTTCGGCAAGGTCGTGTCGGGCATGGACGTCGTGAAGAAGATCGAAGCCACGTCGACGACCGTGCGCGGCCCGATGCGCGACGTGCCGGAAAAGCCGATCGTGATCGAATCGGCGACGATCGTCTCGAAATAAGCCAACCCGAACCTCCCGCGCGGCCGCGTCGTCCAGAGCGGCCGCGCGCCGTTTGAACCCTCCCCATCAAAGGAATCATCATGGTCGAACTGCATACGAACCACGGCGTCATCAAGCTCGAACTCGACGACGCGAAGGCGCCGAAGACGGTCGAGAACTTCCTCAACTACGTGAAGAAGGGCCACTACGACGGCACGGTCTTCCACCGCGTGATCAACGGCTTCATGATCCAAGGCGGCGGCTTCGAGCCGGGCCTGAAGCAAAAGCCGACCGACGCGCCGATCGCGAACGAAGCGAACAACGGCCTGAAGAACGACACGTACACGATCGCGATGGCGCGCACGAACGATCCGCACTCGGCGACCGCGCAGTTCTTCATCAACGTGAACGACAACGACTTCCTGAACCACTCGTCGCCGACGCCGCAGGGCTGGGGCTACGCGGTGTTCGGCAAGGTCGTCGAAGGCCAGGACGTCGTCGACAAGATCAAGGCCGTCAAGACGGGCAGCAAGGGCTTCCATCAGGACGTGCCGAACGACGACGTCGTGATCGAGAAGGCCGTCGTGGTCTGAGTAGTGTAGAGCGACGAGGCGCCGAGATGCTGCAGGAAACGCCGCCGCGAAGCGTCTTTGCGGGTGTGCCGGGCGAGCGCGGGCTCGCGCATGCGGCACGCCCGTTCCTGTTCGTCTCCGATCTGCACCTGAGCGATGCGATTCCGCGCACGGTCGCCGCGTTCGAGCACTTCGTGCGCGTGACGGCAGACAGCGCGGATTCGGTTTTCATCCTCGGCGACCTGTTCGAATACTGGATCGGCGACGACATCCTCGATCACGATCCGTTCGCGGCCCGTATGGCCGCGCTGCTGCACACGTTCTCCGAGCGCGGCATCGCGCTCTACGTGATGCGCGGCAATCGCGACTTCCTGCTCGGCAAGCGCTTCATGAAGGCGGCGGGCGCGCTTCTGATTCCGGATCCGTCCGTCGTCGTCGCGTTCGGCAACCGCATCGCGCTCGCGCACGGCGACGCGCAGTGCACGGCCGACCGCGGCTATCAATGGTTTCGCCGCTTCGCGCGCAACGGCGTCGCGCAGCGGCTCTTTCTCGCGTGGCCGTTCGCGTGGCGCCGCGCGCTCGCCGAGCGGATGCGCGCGTCGAGCGAAGCCGGCCGTATGCGTCCCGCATCGCCGCGCTACGACGTGACGCGCAAGGGCATCGCCGCCCTCTTTCGGCGCAGCGGCACGCGCACGATCATCCACGGCCACACGCACAAGCCGGCGAGGCACGTCGAAGCGGGCGGCGTGCGCTGGGTGCTGCCGGACTGGGAACTCGACCACGGACCGCGCCGCGGCGGGTATCTGTGCGTCGATGCACAAGGGATTCGCGCGCTGCCGCTCGATTGAGCATCGCGCGGTCAAATCGGATGGAGTTGGAGCGATAGCGCCTCGGCTGTCGACATCCGCGCAATTGCCGTCACGCAGCGCCGAGCCACGCAGCGCGCTCGCGCTCCGCGTTGGCAACGCGACGAACGATGCCGCAGGCAAGCTCCCAAGGTCCTCCAGGACACGTGCGCGTCGAACGCGATGCCGATGCCTCTTCGCCCCCGCCCGAGAATTACGGCGCGTTACGGAACGCGTGCGGCGAGATCGCGTGCGCCGTACGTCGATCACGGCGCGCTCGGCGCCGCGCACGACTCAGCGCTCGATCGCCTTCCCGTCGAGCGCCTTGCCCTCGAACGCCGCGGACAGGCGACGCAAATCGAGCCGCGCACCGTCCGCCCCCTGCAGCGCGTCCAGATGCGCACCCAGCCGCTCGAGCGCCGCTACGATCTCGTCGACCCGCTGCGCTTCCTTCGCCGCATGATCAATGAGGCCGTGAATCGCAAGCGACATCGGATCGTCGGCGTTCGGCGTGATCCCGTAAGCGCAGAACGCGATGCGCTCAGGTATGCGCTTCGCATCGGCCGGCATCACGACCCGCGCCGGATTGCCGACTGCCGTGCCGCCTGCCGGCACCGGCTTCACGACGACCGCATTCGAGCCGATCTTCGCCCCCGCACCGATCGTGAAGCCGCCCAACACCTTCGCGCCGGCGCCGACGATCACGCCGCGCTCGAGCGTCGGGTGACGCTTCGCACCGCGCGTGAGCGACGTGCCGCCGAGCGTCACGCCCTGGTAGATCGTGCAGTCGTCGCCGACGACAGCCGTCTCGCCGATCACGACGCCCATCCCGTGATCGATGAACACGCGCCGGCCGAGCGTCGCGCCCGGATGGATCTCGATGCCGGTCAGGAAGCGGCCGACCTGCGACACGAACCGGCCGAGCCAGCGCCAGTCCGAGCGCCAGCATGCGTGCGAGATCCGATGGAACACGAGCGCGTGCAGCCCCGGATAACACGTGAGCACTTCCCAGGCGCTGCGGGCGGCGGGATCGCGCTCGCGGATCGTGGCGACGTCTTCGCGAAGTCTCGTGAACATGGTGGTGACGATGGAAGAAGAAAGCCCGGTGCGCGGCTGCCGGGCGGAGCCATTATCGTTTCGACAGCTTTTCTTATGACGTGCGATCGATTGTAGAACGGCCGTCGCGAGCGCGCAGCGGCTGCCGCGTTCTCCCTGCTGCGACCGCAGGTATAGCGCCGTTGGGCGAGCCGGCGCGTTCCGTCACTCGTCTCGCCCGGCGCCTGCGTCGTCCTTGTCGTCGCCCGCGCGTGCCTCCGCACCGCCCGCATTCAGCAGGATGTGCTTCGCGATCCCGCGCAAGATGTTCACCTCCTCGCGCTCGAGCCCCGTTCGCGCGAATAGCCGCCGCAGCCGCGGCATCAGCTTCTTCGGATTGCGGGGATCGAGAAAGTCGAGCGCGATCAGCGCATTCTCTAGATGAACGAACATCCGCTCAATCTCGTCACTTTGCGCGAGCGTGCCGAGCGCGGCGTCCCGCGGCACGACGGACTCCTCGTCTTCGAGCAGCGCGACGCGCAACTCGTACGCGAGCACCTGCACCGCCTGCGCGAGATTGAGCGAGCTGTATGCGGGGTTCGCCGGGATGTGCGCAATCGCGCTGCAACGCTCGACATGCTCGTTCGGCAGGCCCGTGCGCTCGTTGCCGAACACGAGCGCGATGTCGCCCGTTTGCAACTGGCGGCAGGCACTCGCGGCGGCCGCACGCGGCGCGAGCCGCGGCGGCCCATACTCGCGCGAACGCGCGGTGAGCGCGATCGACCACTGCACACCGTTCAGCGCATCGGCGAGCGTCGGTACCACGTGTGCGGACGCGAGCACGTCGTCGGCGCCGCTCGCCATCGCGAGCGCTTCCGGATCGCTCTGCACGTGGGGCACGCGCGGCGCGACGAGCACGAGACGTGAAAAGCCCATCGTTTTCAGCGCGCGCGCCGCTGCGCCGACGTTGCCGGGGTGACTCGGCTCGACGAGCACGAAGCGCGTCGACGTAAACCCGCCGCGCGTGGTCCGCGCCGGACGGGACGGGGCCGCGCCGGCGGACGGCGCGAACGGTTTCTGCTGAGATTCCAAGACGTTCATTCGACTAATCGGGATGCCGGTATGGTATCGCCAACTCGCGGACAAACCCACTCGTCCGAATGGCCAATCGAACAGTACACGCTACCGTTTCGCAAAAAAGCGCCGCGAGTCGGGTAAAATTGCACTCTCGATGCGGCGCCCACGCTGCCTGTTCGGCCCGCACCCCGCTCTTTGCCAATTCGTCTTCCGTCGGCGAAACGCCCGCCGGCCGCCTCATACGCGCCCGGTGTCGTTTCGCTGGTTCGATCACCATTCGTGGCGGCCTAGCGTCGCCAGCTTCAGGATTCAGGCCCATGCATCCCATGCTCAACATCGCTGTCAAGGCCGCTCGCCGCGCCGGACAGATCATCAATCGCGCATCGCTCGATCTCGATCTGATCGAGATCCGCAAGAAGCAGCAGAACGATTTCGTGACGGAAGTCGACAAGGCAGCGGAAGATGCGATCATCGAAACGCTGAAAACCGCCTACTCGGACCACGCAATCCTCGCCGAGGAATCCGGCGAGTCGGGCAACGAATCCGAATTCCAGTGGATCATCGATCCGCTCGACGGCACGACGAACTTCATCCACGGCTTTCCGTATTACTGCGTGTCGATTGCGCTCGCGCACAAGGGCGTCGTCACGCAAGCGGTGGTCTACGATCCGAACCACAACGACCTTTTCACCGCGACGCGTGGCCGCGGCGCGTACCTGAACGACCGCCGCATCCGCGTGGGACGGCGCGACCGCCTCGCCGACGCGCTGGTCGGCACGGGCTTTCCGTTCCGCGAGAAGGACGGCCTCGACGCATACGCGCGCCTCTTCGCCGACATGACGCAAGCATGCACCGGGCTGCGCCGCCCGGGCGCGGCCGCACTCGACCTCGCCAACGTCGCGGCGGGCCGTCTCGACGGCTTCTTCGAGCAAGGCATCAACGTGTGGGACGTGGCAGCGGGCAGCCTGCTCATCACCGAGGCGGGTGGCCTCGTCGGCAATTACACGGGCGATTCCGACTTCCTGCATCAGCGCGAGATCGTCGCCGCGAACCCGAAGATCTACGCGCAGATGATCCCGATCCTGAACCGCTACACGCACACGCGGCCGGCGAAGGAATGAGCGGCGTGGTCGCCGCCGCGTAACGCAGGTCGCGGCGGTGACGAGATCCGGCGGCCCGCGGCGCTTCGAGCGCCGCGGGCCATTTCATTTCCAGGCATTCGCGAGTTAGCCGGCTTGCGCCGCCGACGCCCTCCATCTACTCTGCCTCGCCGGGAACGCTCACGAGCGCGCCGCATCGCCACAAAGTGACCGACCGGCCAGTGCCCACCGGCCGGCATGCGACATCGCGACGCGAACTGCATCGCGCTCGAGCGATCTGCTTCATCGGCCTGCGTTACCGAACGGCAAAACCTCCCATCGACGTGCCCGGCTGGCAAGTGCTCGCGTAAATGTAGAACTGCTTACCCATCAGGAATGCCGAATTGATGAGCGGATACGCATCCTTGTTTCCGTTCAAGTAAGACAGGTTGCCGACGGTGACCTCCATGACCCCGTTCTTGTCGATGAAGAGCTTGTTAATCGTGCCCGACGTGCACAACGTATCCGCGTGCGCATAGGACGAAGCCAGAAGCAAGGTTGAAGCGATAACAGCGATAATCTTTTTCATTTCAATATCCTTAATTAAAAGATGACATTGCGATTGAAATGCTGACTACATGCACACTTGCACCACTCAATCAACTCCACCAACACCTAGACACTTGAATATTCGTCGCCGGTCGATCGGCGGCCGGATTCGACCTCCACGGATCGCGTGCGTCCGGCTGCGGCACGGCGCCGCCGTTGCCGACGTCGAAAGCACACTCGCATTCCGGCTCACACGCGTAGCGCTCGAAGTTTGCGGACGAGACAAAACGGCCCACCCGACTCCATGGACGTGCGGTGCATTGCGATGGATTCCGAATGCCGCGACTCATGGCAACGCCGCATTCACGATCGGCGCAACCTGTATCGGCAATAGAAAAATTACGATTCCGTCATCGTCGTGAGATCGATTGCAAAGCGAACCACCCGGCGCATTCGCATCGACCGCGACCGCGACAAACAGAAACGATTCGATGAGACATCATGAATCCCCTTTTTCACGGGAGACTACTCATATGCGCGACAACGTCACATCGTTCGATTAATCTATTTTCCCGCTACTTCCCCGACTGCATCCGAACTCATGTCATCTCGACATGATCACCCATGTCGAATGGTGAATATCGGCACCTGAACAATTTCGTTTCTGAATAAATACCCGACAACACCGCATTCCAATTTTTCATCGGCCAACGCCGCACGAACATCATTCAATCAATACACCGACCAGACAATTTCACCATTTCGCCTCATATTTTTGGCGGCCACGCATCTCGCGGCGCACCCGATTTCGGCGCTCGATGGAGACTATTATCTCCACACCAGCAAGACCAATAATATTATCTTATTCATCATATATATCGATAGCATTCGACATCAATCGATCAGAAAACAGACAATATAAACATGATCATGCAAATATTCATCGCGCATGAAAAATAAAACAATGAATAATGCGATCCCGAATTAATGCGAGATGCATCAATCGCGCATTTGAATTCGCACCCGGAAATTGGCGGGCAGTCGCACCCGAACACATGCATCGCACGTTCATGAGAGCAATGCACGGTTGGAAAGCGTTCGCACGTACATAGTCGGCCCTGAACAATTCGATCAGGGCGTAAAAAAGCCGCAGGTTGCGCAGGATCATCCGCAGGTTGTGGCCAGCGCCGCACAGCACCGCATGAATCGCATCGCCCAACGAACCCTTGAGCCAATTTCGATCGAGCTTGCCGTCGGCCTTCATGTGCCCGATGGCCGGTTCGATTGCGCTGCGACGCCGGATCATTGCTCGCAGGCCGCGTGTGATACCGCGTCGCAAACCTGGGTGATAGACCTTCACACCATCGACGGCGACGCCCTTGTAGCCGCGGTCGACGACGGCGATCTCCGGCTGCACATCGCTCAGGATCGCCGCTTGTTCTAACGCTTCGGCCAACGTGTGCCCGTCGTATGGATTGCCCGGCATTGAACGAGCTCCGACTACCAGACCTTCCTTGTGCGTCGTGGTGATCGACACCTTCACGCCAAATTCGTACGGCTTGCGCGCTTTGCCTTTCGCCAGGCACTCCACTTCCGGCGCGTGCAGCGCATACAGCTTGTTTTTGTCCTTCTGCTTCTGCGTGAGAATCCGCTTCGTGCGGCTGATCAAGTCTTCCAACTCCGCGCGACTTTGCTGAACAACGCCTTCCAGTTGCCGCTCCACGTCACGCATCACGCGCCCCACTCGTGAACGCAAAGTGCGCAGCGCCTTCTTCATCCGCTTGTACTGCTTCGCATGCGCATAGCGCCCGATCTGGCCCGCCAGACGCGGCGCTTCGCGGTTGTAGTTCTGCCGCAGCTTCAGCCCGTGCTGGGCGGCGGCCTTCACCAGATGTTCCCGGCAACGTTCGAGCAGGCGCGAATCGGTGGGATGCGCAATCGCCTTTTCCATCACCGTCGTATCGACAATCACCCGCTTCAGGCTCGTCGTCTTGATGACCTTTGCGCGTTTGGCCGCTTCGATCGTCTCAGCCAACAGTTCTTCAACGCCGGCTTCGCCCAGGCGCTTACGCCAGCGCGTCAGGCTCGACGGATCGATCGGCGGTTTCGTCTGCAAGTACGTCTCGCCGGTGAACACTTGCCAGTACGGGTTCTCCAGCCATTGCCAGACGACCTCTTCATCCGACAGGTCGAACGCGTGCTGCAAGTACAGCAGCCCTGCGATCAAACGCGGCGACGTTGCCGGTCGGCCACGAGACGATGCGAAACTCGCACTCATCGTCGTGCTCAACCGAGCCCAGTCGATCAGATCGGCCAGGCGAATCAACGGATGCTTCAGATTGATCTGCTCGCGCAGCGGTTGGCGGAAGAAATCTCCCTCTGTCACCGGCAACTTCGGACCCATCCACACCTCGTCAGGATTTGCAGGATTCACGCGTCAATATGCCTGCTTCCTGCAAATCCAACAACACCGTTTCGGCCTCACCGCCTTTCCGTATAAGCCGTCCAGGATTGTTCAGGTTCGACTAAAAAAGGGGCGCTGAGCGCCCCTTTGATTAAAAATTTGATTGATTTTCTGCAAAATGAAAACCACCTACCTGGCTCGCTTCCGTCGTTCAAGCCAGCTCGATCTGGGCACCAACCTTTAGCGAGCGCATAGGTCACTCATTCTTAGACAGAGATCGATAAATGCGGGACACGACCCCATTGACACAAATGAAGACGTTGCAGCGCCCCATCGATGCTTGGAAATAAAATTCCATCAGGTTTTTCCCTAACCTCCGGTTATAAATTCTTTATTTTCTTCAATAAATTCCATCGCCGGGCAAGACATATTCCATAAATGATCAAATAAATCCATAGTAGGTTTCACGTTTTTTGATTTTTGAAATGCCTCCAGACTGAGCTTTGTAATATCCGTTGGCGACGCACGAAATACAACCGCCCCACCTTGCCGATGAACGAATATACCAAAATAAAGATTTTTAACCGCATCAGCATTTGGAAGATTACAACCATTCGTAATTTCACGATCTACCAAGGCTGCCTCTTTGACCCTCAAAACTCGCGCTTGAAATTTACCAGAAGAAAACAAAGACATCTGATCTCCAATCATTTTACATACAGTAGTCCAGCTCAGCATTGGCGAACTATCCACCTCAAGTTCGCACAAATTAAAAAGCCGCCTTACAGAAACACCGTTTTGGAGCGCATCCTTGATCGCATCAATAAACATTTTCGCATCGCCCCCCTCATAGAGACACAAATTTGTAAGAGAGTGATATTCATCCCCACACTTCATACTTTTCATCTGCGCCGCGAATATACGTTGCGCGAGCGATTTCCGATCAGGCGGCGCATAGCTCGCATGAAAATCCATTTCCTCCGGATTCAACGCCCTCATAAGGTGCGCCAAATCCTTCGCACCAGATAGCACATACTCATCCAGCATCCAATCCACGAGTGCAACATACTCCACCCCCTCTAATCCAGGACAGGATTCTTTGTCATGCGACCGTATTTCTGCCATCACCTTTATCGTCTCATTAATGTTCTCTTTTATTTCTCGATATTTGGCATCCGAGAGAATTGCATCTAAGTGATTAGATACGGCCACCAGTGGATTGGCGAAGTGCTTCATCTTCTCCGCAACATCTATGAGAGCGTCTATCTTCTGTTGAACCTCAAGCTCCTTTGCCGCCCCCCTACTGATTGGTGTAAACCCTCAAAGCCGATTCCAGCAGCAGCGGCGACGAAGAACCCCACCCCCAAATCCCTCAAAATATCCAAAAGGATCCGAGCTATAAAAGGGTAATTTTCCGTTGTCAGATTTTCGAAATTCAATTGAGCTAGAGTTATCCCTATGTTGTAAGCAAAAAGCAAACACACTCCAGCCAGAATTTCGTATAACGCGAAACGCCAAACCTCCTTCCTTATTCGGCGAAGCGCATCAAAGAATCTCCCTACTTGACTTTTTGCACAAAGACTTTGACTCCTTCCCCGATTATTGAGCATGTCATCAGACGGCCTCATGGTATCCCCCGTTCATATATCACCATCCATCAGGACAGTTGTAATGATGCGACCAACAACGGTTAAATATAGGATAGAACGATCGGCATCACTAACAAGGGCATGTCAAAAACCATCTTTGGATTGCCGTGCTAGAGAGTTAGATTCAAAGTGCTCCATACTAATGCCCCACTTAATTAAATGTAAATTAGACATTGGGAGGGGGCACGAATACCAATCACTTCGCGGTCCTGGCGTGCGTGATCCTGTAATGACTCTCGCGAGAGAATTTAGACGATCTGTAAGGTGATTCGCAACCTTCCCCAATAGTCCTCAATGAACATTAAAAAGTAGCTTTGACCCGCGCTGCATCACATGCCGAGATCGCGCCGCACCTGCGCGAGCTGATCGACGCCGTCGATCATGCGCACGAAGCCGAACACGTCGATCTCGTGGATCGCCGATCCGCGTCGCCGCGCTGACTTCCTTCGCGGTCTGGCTCTTGATCCATGCGCCCGTCTTGCGCAGCGTGCGCCGCCACGCGCCTTGCATCGCGGATGGCGACATGCCCTGCAAGACGGCCGTGACCGCGCCGATATCGATTTCGACTTTCAGTTGGTTCATGTCATTGCAGCACCAAGATCGTCCAGCCCGTGCCGTCCGGCTGCGCCTCGACGACGCGATAGCGTCCGCTGCGCGCGACGACGATGCTGCCGGGCCGGATGCCGACGGCATTTTCGTCGATCACGTGCAGCATGGGCGCAACGAGGTTCGTGCGTTGCGAGCCGAGATCGGGGCCGAGCCAAGGCGTGTTGAACATGCCGCGCACGGGACGGCCGTCGACGACCACGTCGTCGTCGCCCAGATCCCGCAGCACGGCGGCGTCGACGTCCGCTATCAGGTCGCGAAACGCCATGTCACGCCTTCAGGCGGATGCACGCACGCGGGCGCGTGCACAGGTGGATCGGGTTCGACTGCGCCTCGATCTCGACACCCTTGTTGAACGGCATGACTTCTTGCCGCGCGTAGTACGGCAGGCCGATCGTGTTCACCGCGTCGACATAGTCGCCGGGCGCGAAGCGCGAGATGAACAGATCCGGCACGCCTTCCGGCACCGCATACGCTTCGTCGTCGCCGACGAACGGGATGCCGCCGACCTTGCCCCGATAGCGCTCGAACACGATCCCGTCCAGCTCGATCGCCCCGCGCGGATCGCCGCGCAGCGCCGCAGCCGCCGCCGTGTTCAGGAACGTCTCTTTGACGGTCGGCAGCGTCAGGAACTTGCGCCAGAAGTTACGCCCGCAGAACGCGCGCACGCTCGAAAATGGCACATTGCCGAGCGCATCCTCGATCGCTTCGAGCGTATCCTCGTTCTTCGTCCGGATCTCGGTCTTCGCGTTCGACAGCTCGTATTCGATGACCTGCTGCTCGATGCCGAAGCTGTCGAGCAGGTTCGCGACGACCCGCTTGCCGTCCGCGTCGAGGATCACGCCGCGCACCGCGCCGAGGCGGTGATACTCGTGCGTCGCGTCGATCTGGCGACGCATCTTCGCGAGCCGCCGGTCGACGTAGCGCTGCACCGTCTCCAACTCCGAATCGTCGCCGAACGCGCGCAGGTTCTGGATCTCGTCCACCTTGATGACCGCACGCTGCGGAAGGTGGACGGTGGCCTCGCCGATCTCGTACGGACAGCCGAGCGCAGCCAACATCGTGCGAGCCGTTCGACGCAGATCGTGAGGGGCCCAATGCGTGACCGGAAGACGCGGCCGGGCTTGTTCCGGCCGCGTCTCGCTATAGGGCATATGGAAATGAACGGCCTGACCGAACACCTTCTGCTGCATGTGCCCGCCTCGCTCCGCCGGGAACACCCTCCCCTTGCCGTAACGTTCGAGGCGTCGGCGCACAACAGCATCCGCACGTCCGATTAACGGCACCCGAAGATCCGTCGCTTTCTCGTGCCTGGCGTTCTTCGTCTTGGCCTTGGGAATCGTCCACCACAGGCCGTCCTGTTCGTCGGTAATCTCTGCCCCTTCCATTGCGCCGATCTCGGCACCGCGCGTCCCGGTCCAAAGGTACAGCGTCAACGCATCCTCGACATTGCGACTGAAATTCGGCAACCAGTTGATCAATGCACCCGCCTCGACGTCGCTCAGGAACCGTTTTGCGGTACCGACCGGCTGCCCTGGATCCGTCTGCCGTTGCTGCGTAGTCGACCGCGCATGATTTGTCGCCACCAGTTCGACGCAGACTCGGGCAGCCGGCCAGTATCCAGAGCGTAGCCCCAAGCGGCCCCGAGTTCGAGTCGAAGCTTCGACGCCTGCACCGGAGTTTGCCGATACGAGTCGATCTTGCTGAACGCGCGCTCGCGCGTCAGCTCGGCGGCCGGCAGCGCTGCAATATCTCCCAACATCGTCCGGAACATCCGGGCCACTTCGGCCGCCCCTTCGGCTGGCGATTGCGCTCGACGTGCCCCTTCAGGTAGGCCATACAGATATCGCGCACTGTCGGCGAATCCCCTTGCTGTACCATAACGCCGACAGAATCGTTTGCTTGCCGCTTGGCGAGCGCCGGGTCGTTGCCTGAGTTGCGCTCTTGTTTCAGACGCTCCCACTCAACGGCGGCCGCCGCGATGGAAGGCGCTGGCCCCCCCGCCGATTTTGATTTGTCGCATACGCCCGTCGACGAGTAACTTGTAACGGTAATGCCGTCGCCTCGAGCCTGAGCCCCGGACAGCCATCGATTTTCAGGTGTGCACCGGGCAAAAGTTGCTTTGCCGATCGGGCGTCAAACCGCATTCAGACCTCAGCGTAGGTTTCCGCCACGCGCATAACATCAGCGGCGTAGGCGTAGATTCTGGAAGAGCCGAAAAGCTACGCTGACGATGGAAATTTAGCAAGATGTCGATAGGCGGGGAAATTCGACAGCGAACACCCCGAAATGGACGGAAAGCCTTGATGGATAAGGACGTGCAAGAAATTACGGATTCAAAACAGCAGCTTACAGAAGGGGCGTTCAGCAACCACACGCCGATGATGCAACAATACCTTCGCATCAAGGCCGAACATCCCGACACGCTCGTGTTCTACCGGATGGGCGACTTCTACGAGCTCTTCTTCGAAGATGCAGAAAAAGCCTCGCGCCTGCTCGACCTGACGCTCACGCAACGCGGCGCGTCCGCTGGCACCCCGATCAAGATGGCGGGCGTGCCGCATCACGCGATCGAGCAATACCTCGCGAAGCTCGTGAAATTCGGCGAATCCGCGGCGATCTGCGAACAGATCGGCGATCCGGCGACGTCGAAGGGCCCCGTCGAGCGCAAGGTCGTGCGCGTCGTCACGCCTGGCACGCTGACGGATGCCGCGCTGCTGTCCGACAAGAGCGACGTGTTCCTGCTCGCGCTTTGCCTCGGGCACAACAAGCGCGGCGTCGCATCGAACATCGGCCTCGCCTGGCTCAATCTCGCGAGCGGCGCACTGCGGCTCGCCGAGATCGCGCCGGACCAGCTCGGCGCGGCGCTCGAGCGCATCCGGCCCGCCGAGATCCTCGCAGCGGACGGCGCGATCGAATCGGTGCCCGCCGGCATGGGCGCGATCACGCGCGTGCCTGCGTGGCACTTCGACGTCGCGTCGGGTACGCAGCGCCTGTGCGACCAGCTCGAAGTCGCGAGCCTCGACGGCTTCGGCGCGCAGGCGCTCACGAGCGCTTGCGGCGCGACAGGCGCGCTGCTGATCTACGCGGCGGCCACGCAAGGCCAGCAGTTGCGCCACGTGCGCAGCCTCAAAGTGGAAAACGAATCCGAATACATCGGGCTCGATCCGTCGACGCGCCGCAATCTCGAACTCACCGAAACGCTGCGCGGCACCGAATCGCCGACGCTCTATTCGCTGCTCGACAGCTGCTGCACCGCGATGGGCAGCCGCCTGCTGCGCCATTGGCTGCATCATCCGCCGCGCGCGTCGGTCGCGGCGCAAGGACGTCACCAGGCGATCGGCGCGCTGCTCGACGCGCCCGCGAACGCGAGCCTCGACAGCCTGCGCTCAGCGCTGCGGCAGATCGCCGATGTCGAGCGGATCACCGGCCGTCTCGCGCTCCTGTCAGCGCGGCCACGCGATCTGTCGAGCCTGCGCGACACGTTCGCGGCCCTTCCCGCACTGCGCGAGCGCGTCGCCGAAATCGCATCGAACGCATCGGCGCTCGGCCGCCTCGAAGCCGCGCTCGAGCCGCCCGCCGGCTGTCTCGATCTGCTTGCGCGCGCGATCGCGGCCGAGCCGGCTGCGATGGTTCGCGACGGCGGCGTGATCGCCCGCGGCTACGACGCGGAACTCGACGAACTGCGCGACATCTCCGAGAACTGCGGCCAGTTCCTGATCGACCTCGAAACGCGCGAGCGTGCACGCACGGGCATCTCGAACCTGCGCGTCGAGTACAACAAGGTGCATGGCTTCTATATCGAAGTCACACGCGGCCAAACCGACAAGGTGCCCGACGACTATCGCCGTCGCCAGACCCTCAAGAACGCGGAGCGCTACATCACGCCCGAGCTGAAGACGTTCGAGGACAAGGCGCTGTCCGCACAGGAGCGCGCGCTCGCTCGCGAACGCGCGCTTTATGACGGCGTGCTGCAAGCGCTGTTGCCGCACATCGAAGGCTGCCAGCGCGTCGCAAGCGGCCTCGCGGAACTCGATTTGCTCTCGGCGTTCGCCGAACGGGCCCGCACGCTCGACTGGGTCGCACCGGAGTTCACCGACGAGATCGGCATCGAGATCGATCAGGGCCGCCATCCTGTCGTCGAAGCGCAGGTCGAGCAGTTCATCGCGAACGATTGCACGCTGAACACGGATCGCAAGCTGCTTCTCATCACCGGCCCGAACATGGGCGGTAAATCGACGTTCATGCGACAGACGGCGCTCATCGCGCTGATGGCGTACGTGGGCAGCTACGTACCGGCGAAAGCGGCCCGCTTCGGTCCGATCGACCGCATCTTCACGCGAATCGGCGCGGCGGATGATCTCGCGGGCGGCCGTTCGACGTTCATGGTCGAAATGACGGAGGCCGCGGCAATCCTGAACGACGCGACGCCGCAAAGCCTCGTGCTGATGGATGAAATCGGCCGCGGCACGTCGACGTTCGACGGCCTGGCGCTCGCGTGGGCGATCGCGCGCCATCTGCTGTCGCACAACCGCTGCTACACGTTGTTCGCAACGCACTACTTCGAGCTCACGCAGTTGCCGGCCGAATTTCCGCAAGCGGCAAACGTGCATCTGTCGGCGGTCGAGCACGGCCATGGCATCGTGTTCCTGCATGCGGTCGAAGAAGGTCCGGCGAACCAGAGCTACGGGCTACAGGTCGCTCAGCTCGCGGGCGTTCCGGCACCGGTGATTCGCGCCGCTCGCAAGCATCTCGCGCACCTCGAGCAGCAGTCCGCGGCACAAGCGACGCCGCAGCTCGACCTCTTCGCCGCACAACCGTCCGTCGACGAACCCGAATACGACGAGCCGCCGGCGGCCACGCCGCACCCGGCGCTCGAGCGCCTGCTCGAGCTCGATCCGGACGACTTGAAGCCGCGTGATGCACTCGAGCTGCTCTACGAGCTGCGTGCGCTCGCTCGCTCAGGCGCGACGGATGCGCAGCGCTGACGACACCGCGCGACGCGCGGCGCTTCGCGCGCGTCTCGCCGCGGCCGCGCTCGCCTGCACACTTGCCGGCGGCGCACCGGCGGCCGCGCCCGCGTCGCGGGCTGGCGGCGAGCCGTACACGTTCGCGGTACTATCCGGCGTAATCGCATCCGCAGACGACGAGCCGCATGCTCGGCGTCTGCTCGATGCGATCGCGCGCGACCGCTCGGTGTCGTTCATCGTCTACGAAGGCAATCTGAAGGGACCGAAGGAAGCCTGCCGCGATCAGCTGTACGAGCAGCGCAACGTGCTGCTCATGACGTCCCGCGTCCCGCTCGTGCTGCTGCCCGGCCAGTTCGACTGGGCTGCATGCGGCACGCGCGGCGCCGGCGCGTACGACCCTGTCGAGCGGCTCGACTTCCTGCGTCAGAACGTCTTCTCCGAGCCCGCATCTCCCGGCGCGAATCCGTTGCCGCTGTCGCGCGAAAGCGAAGTGGCGCGCTTTCATCCGTATCGGGAGAACGTCCGCTGGGTCCGCGACGACACGGTGTTCATCGGCCTGAACGCGCCGAGCCCGAACAATCGCTATCTGACGGCGGGCGGCCGCAACGGCGAGTTCGAAGATCGCGTCATCGCGAACGCGTTCTGGATCGATCATGCGGCCGAGTACGCGAAGCGCCGCAGCGCGCGCGCACTCGTGATCTTTCTCGAAGGCGATCCGCAGTTCGAACGCCACCAACGTTCGGAGCGCTTCGGATGGCTGCGCTTCAACCGCCCTCGCGTACGCGACGGCTTTCGTGAATTCAAACGTGCATTGGTGAAAGCCGCGGCGGTCTTTCGCGGCTCGATCGTCGTCGTGCACCCGAGCGGCGAGCCGCTCGCGAACGGCTTCAGGATCGACCGTCCGCTACGCGACGACAAAGGGGATCTTGTCGCCAATCTGACGCGCATCGCGATCGCGCCGCGCGCGCGTCTGAGTCAATGGGTGCGAATCGGCGTCGATCCGGCGAAGCAGCCGATGTTCAACGTGAGCGTGCAGACCGTGCCGAAGCATCTGCCTCAACCGCCCGCACTGCCCGTCGTGCCGCATGACGACACGCCGCTGCCCGAGATGCCGGAAATCCCGGCACCGCCGACGTTACCGGATTCGAGTGCGAGCGGCGTGGAGCCGCCCGGCTATGGCTATGACGAATGGCATGGCATGTACGACGATCATTTCGATCACCGTGCGTCAGGCGCGACACCCAGCCAGTCGCCGAGCGTCGCCCCGCCCGGCTCAATGCAAAGTGCGCACTGAACCGTTGCCGTCGTTGTCGCTTTCGTCGTCATCGTCCTCGTCGACGATTTCGAGTCCCTCCGCGCCGTGCGCGTGCTCATGCTCGATTTCGTCTTCCGTCGCTTCGCGCACGTCCTTGACGGTCAACGAGAAACGCAGCGCCATCCCGGCGAGCGGGTGATTGCCGTCGAGGACGACCTTGTCTTCCGCGACATCGGTCACGGTGTAGATCAGCGAATCGATTTCCTCGTCACCGTCTTCCGGCGTGCCTTCGAACTGCATACCGACTTCGAGCGGCTCGGGGAAACGGTCGCGCGGCTCGATCTTCACGAGTTCAGGATCGTAATCGCCGAACGCATCCTGCGGCTCCAACTGGATTTGCGCTTGATAGCCAGGTTCCTGGCCATCGAGTTGTTCCTCGATCTTGGGGAACGTGCCATCATAGCCGCCGTGCAGATAGACCATCGGCTCATCGCTCTCCTCGATCAGATTGCCTTGCGCATCCGACAGCTTGTAAGCGACCGATACGACAGTGTTTTTTGCGATTTTCATCCAATTCTCCCAAGTACAACAGTCATTATACGATGCCCAAACGGCCATCACCCGAACCGTCCGGCCGTGTGCGCGAACGCACCCGCGCGCCGCTGCCCGGGGTGCCGACTCAGCTTCTCGGCAACCTCACGCCTGCGCAATTCATGCGCCGACATTGGCAGAAAAAGCCGCTTCTCATTCGCCAGGCCATTCCCGACATCGCACCGCCGCTGTCGCGCGACGCGCTGTTCGAGCTCGCGAGCGACTTTGACGTCGAGTCGCGGCTCATCACCCATTTTCGTAACAGATGGCAACTAGAGCATGGCCCGTTCGAGCCGGAGAATCTGCCGTCCGTGAAGCGCCGCGAATGGACGCTGCTCGTGCAGGGGCTCGATCTGCACGACGACCGCGCACGCTCGCTGCTCGAGCGTTTTCGCTTCATTCCGGATGCACGCCTCGACGACCTGATGATCTCGTACGCGACGGACGGCGGCGGCGTCGGCCCGCATTTCGACTCGTACGACGTGTTCCTGCTTCAGGTGCACGGCAAGCGCCGCTGGCGGATCGGCGCGCAGCAGGATCTGTCGCTGAAGGAAGGATTGCCGCTCAAGGTCCTCGAACATTTCGAGCCGACTGACGAATGGGTGCTCGAACCCGGCGACATGCTGTATCTGCCGCCGCACGTCGCGCACGACGGCGTCGCGCTCGGCGAGTGCATGACGTGCTCGATCGGCTTCAGAGCCCCGTCCGCAGGCGAACTGCGCACACAGTTTCTCTATCACCTGGCCGAGCGCGGCGGTTTGCGCACGGGCGCGCGCGACGACGCGCCATACCGCGATCCGGCGCAGCCCGCGGTCGACGCCCCGGCGATGCTGCCCTCGGCAATGGTCGAGCGTGTCGCCGCAATGCTCGCCGGAATCAAATGGGACGAGCGCGATATTGGCGATTTTCTTGGCTGTTACTTGAGCGAGCCAAAATCGAACGTCGTTTTCGAGCCCCCTGCCCGGCAACTGGGCGAAGCCGCGTTCGCGGCCCAGGCCGCCCGCCGCGGCCTCCGACTCGACAGGAAAGCGGCGTTGTTGTATAACGCGCGCTCGTACTTCATCAACGGTGACGCGTATCCGCTCGCAACCGCGGCAAAATGGCTGCCGGAACTGGCCGATACGCGCCAGATGGAGGCGAAACGGTTTGTAACACTCTCCCGGGGCCCCTCCATGACAGCCTTGCTGCACGAATGGTATCGTGCGGGCTGGATACGGGTGGGCAACATGGAGTAAAGTTGCCCGGCCGTACGCCCATGCAGATGCGTGTTTTTGTATGGGAAAGACAACGTATTGACCCCGCATTTGTCGACGGTCGATAGGAAAGTGCATATAATTTCCGCCCAAGCCGTAGGGAAGATTCACGCTCTAGAAGTGCATCTCCACCAGCGGCCCAGGTCGGTGTTGGAGCACATTACCGGTATTGTTTCGCGCTGTTGCTTACCTTTAACCATAAAAGGACGTGATCATGAAGAAATCCCTCCTCGTAGCTTCCCTGTTGGCTGCCGTTGCACTGGCTGCGTGCAACAAGAGCTCCGAGCAAGCTGCTTCGTCGGCTGCTAGCGACGCTACCGCCGCCGCCGCTTCGGCTGCTTCGGGCGTTGCCGCTGCTGCTTCGGAAGCGGCTTCGGGCGTTGCTGCCGCTGCGAGCGATGCAGCTGCTGCTGTGGCGTCGGCTGCTTCGGCAGCGACGGCTGCTCCGGCTTCGGGCGCAAGCCAGTAAGTCGCGTCAGCATCAGCTGAAAAAAAAACCGGCCCGCGGGCCGGTTTTTTTACGTCTTCAGCACCGCACGACTTTCCTACGGCGTCACGGTCCCTTGTTCACGGCCGGTACGCCGCAGCGGGCGCGCGCGCCCGCCGGCGTCACATCAGCGCAGGCTGAGCCAACCGAAGCCGTCGTCCTGCGACGCGACGATCACGTCGCCCACTCCTCCCCCCAATGCCGCCGACAGCGCCGCTTGCGCGAGCGCCGGCGAATTGTTTTGCTGGCTCAGATGCGCGGCCACCAGATGGCGCAGCCGGCTACGATCGAGCTCGGCGAGGATGGCCGCCGCCGCATCGTTGCTCAGATGGCCGTGGGGGCCGCCGATACGCGCCTTCAGCGACGCCGGGTAGCGGCTTGCCGCGAGCATCGCGACATCGTGGTTCGCTTCGAGCACGAGGCCGTCACAGCCGCTCAGGACGGTGCCGATATGCGACGTCGACATGCCGACGTCGGTCAGCACGCCGAGGCGCGCCGCGCCGTCGCTGAAGACGAACTGGAGCGGCTCGCGCGCGTCGTGCGGAACCGTATAGGGCAGCACGCACAGATCACCGAGCGCCGCCTCGTCGCCGCTCCAGAGGACGTGGAGGTCGACATCGGCGTCGTCTGCGCCGACCGCGCGCGCAGTGCCCCAGCTCATGTACAGCGGCAGCGATGCGCGGCGGGCGAGCGTCAACGCGCAGCCGACGTGGTCGCCGTGTTCGTGGGTAACGAGAATCGCGTCGAGCTCGTCGACGCGCAAATCGAGGCGCGCGAGCCGGCGTTCGAGTTCTTTCGCCGAGAAGCCGCAGTCGAGCAGGACGCGCGTCGTCGTCGCGCCATTCGACGCTTCGACGACGAGCGCATTTCCTTCGCTGCCGCTTCCGAGGCTCGCGAATCGCACGCGCTTAGTTCAACTGCGCGTGCAGCAGCGAGATGAGCCGCTGAGCATCGGACGAGTTGTCGATCTGGCCGTTCGCGTCGACGACGGCCACTTGCGTCTTCGCGTCGCCTTGCGGGCGCACGTTGACGAGGAACTCCTTGCCCGGCTTCGCGGCCGTCGAACCGCCGTAGAACAGCTTGCCGAACAGGCCGTCGCGCTTCAGCTCTTCCATCGAATTCGCATAGCGCACGTAGTAGATGCCCTTCGTGCGATCGCGGTTGTCGACCGTGAAGTTCGTCCGGTCGAGCGCGATGCCGACGCGCAGCCACGCGCGGTCGAACGATTCGGCCAGATCGAGCGTCGACGCGCCGGCATTGGTGTCGACGACGGTCGCGGGCGCCGTCGCCGGGCGCGCATCGGCGAGCAATTGCTTCGCCTGCGCATCGGTCAGACCGAATTTCTCCATCAGCTTCGCGAGGAACACCGCTTCGAGCACCGGGTTGCGGGGACGCTCCTCCCAGCGCGACGACGTGCCGCCCTGCGCGCCCGTCAGCTTCTCTTCCATCGCGCTATGCGTGATCGAGATGTCGGTATTGCCGCCCGAGGTGCGCGTGACGAGCGTGCGGAAGCGATCGCGGGTGCCCGACGAATAGGCGAAATCGATCACACGGCCGATCGTGCGGCGAAACCAGTCATCCGGAATGTTCGCGCGGTTTTCCGCCCAGTCGGTCGCCATGATGCCGGTCGAGGGCGCGTCCGTCTTCAGCGCGAAGCCGTTGTCCTGCCAGAACTCCTTCAACTGCGGCCAGAGCTGCTCGGGCGTGCGGCCGTCGACGACGAGCCAGCGGCGGTCGCCGTCGCGCTCGACGTGCATCCCGAACGGATCCTGCGCGGTCGGCTGCCCTTCCGTCGTGTTGCCCGCGGCCGTCACGGCGCGCGTCGGCGCGGAGCCCAGGCCCGAGTTCGTCGGCGGCGCGATGAACGACGGGCTGAGCGGCACGGCCGTCAGATCCTGCGGCACCTGCAGCGGCGGCGCCGAGCCGGTCGCCTTGTAGTTGACCCGGTCGGGCGCGAGATAGTCGTTCAGCGTGTCGCAGCCGGCGAGTGCGCCCAGCGCGAGCGCCAGCACCGAAATCTGGATCGCGCGAGAGGAAAAGGCGGAATGTTTCATGAAGTCCTTCGTCTTGCTAGAACGCGTGTCACGCACGACGCCGGGGACGGCCGGGTCGGTGTCGGATCGATCGGGATGCGGCGCGGCCGCGCGGGCGGCCGCGTCCGGCCTCACAGGAGGCCGGCCTCGCGAAGCGCGCTGCGCACGGCTTCGTGGCAGCGCTCGTCGAGGGGCGTGAGCGGCAGGCGGATACCGCCCGCGATCTTGCCCATCTGTTGCAGCGCCCACTTCACGGGAATCGGGTTCGCTTCGATGAACAGATTCTTGTGCAGCGCCAGGAGCTTCATGTGAATCTCGCGCGCCGTCCTCGCGTCGGCGGCGAGCGCCGCGCGGCACAGTTCGCTCATCGCGCGCGGCGCGACGTTCGCCGTCACCGAGATGTTGCCGTGGCCGCCGAGGAGCATCAGCGCGATCGCGGTCGGATCGTCGCCGCTGTAGATCAAAAAGCGCTCGGGCGCCGCCTTGATCAGTTGCGCGGCGCGGTCGATGTTGCCCGTCGCGTCCTTCACGCCGACGATGCCCGGTACCTGCGCGAGGCGCAGGATCGTCTCGTTCGACATGTCGGCGACGGTGCGGCCGGGCACGTTGTACAGGATCACCGGCAGGTCGACCGCTTCGGCGATCGCCTTGAAGTGGCGGTACATCCCTTCCTGCGTCGGCTTGTTGTAATACGGCACCACTTGCAGCGTCGCGTCGGCGCCCACCGCCTTCGCGTGCTTCGACAGCTCGATTGCCTCGGCCGTCGAGTTGCCGCCCGCGCCGGCGACGATCGGAATCCGCTTCGCCGCGTGCTTGACCGCGGTTTCGATCATGAGGACGTGCTCGTCGACCGAAAGCGTCGCCGATTCGCCGCTCGTGCCGACCACGACGAGGGCATCCGTCCCCTCTTCGATGTGCCAGTCGATCAGCTTGCGGAAGGCCGCCAGATCGAGGCCGCCGTCCTCGAGCATCGGGGTGACGATCGCGGGGACGCTGCCGCGGATTTGAATGCCGTCTTGAGTGCCGTTAGCCATGAAACAAACACGATGAAAAATCGGTAAAGGTCGATTGTAACGGATTAGCCTGCCAGTCCGTAACGCGGAAATCCCGCCCCTGCTTCCGGCGCGGCGCGCTCACGCACCGCGCAGATTCGTTGGACGAATGCGTCGCGCGGCGCGGCCAGGAATCCGTCCTCGAACGCGACGACGCGCAACTGCCCGCGCACCGCATCGAGCAACTCGCCCGGCGCGAGCAGGAACGCGAGGTTGGACGGCTTGCCGACCGTTTGGTTGCCTTGCGCGAACGTCTCGTACAGCAGCACGCCGCCCGGCGCGACTGCGGCAACGAGACGCGGCAGCAGCGGACGATGCAGATAATGTGTCACGACGACCGCGGCGAAGCGCGCGTCGTCGGCGAGCGGCCACGGCGCGCCTTCGAGATCGGCCGCCTGCGCAGCGACGCCCGGCAGCGCGCCGAGCGACGCGAGCCCAGCCGGGTCGCGCTCGAGCGCGCGCACCGGATGGCCGCTCTCGGCGAACCAGCGCGCGTGCCGGCCGTGGCCCGCGGCGACGTCGAGCACCGCACCGCCCGCCGGCACCAGATGCGACCACTTGCGCACCCACGCCGACGGCTCGGTCGTCGCGCCGTGCGAGCCCGCGTGCGGCGGGCCGTCGACTGCAATCGTCAGCGTTTTCAACTGTACGACAGCCCCATCGCCTCGCGCACGTCGCGCATCGTCTCGGTCGCGTGCTTGCGCGCCTTGTCGCAACCGTCCGCGACGATCGCGCGCAGCAACGACGGATCGTCCATGTACTTCTGCGCGCGCTCGAGCATCGGCTGCTGCTCGCGCAGGATGCCCTCGATCACCGGCTGCTTGCAGTCGAGACAGCCGATGCCCGCCGAACGGCAGCCCTGCTGCACCCACTCGTGGGTCGCCTCGTCCGTGTAGACCTGGTGAAGCTGCCATACCGGGCACTTGTCCGGATCGCCCGGATCGCTGCGGCGCACGCGCGCGGGATCGGTCGGCATCGTGCGGACCTTCTTCGAGATCGTCTCGGCGTCCTCGCGCAGGCCGATCGTGTTGCCGTACGACTTCGACATTTTCTGGCCGTCGAGGCCGGGCATGCGCGACGCCTCGGTCAGAAGCGCCTGCGGCTCGACGAGGATGATCTTGCGCGCGCCTTCGAGATATCCGAACAGCCGCTCGCGGTCGCTCATCGACAGGCTCTGCGACTCCTGCAACATCGCGCGCGCCTGTTCGAGCGCCTCGTCGTCGCCCTCCTGCTGATACGCGTTGCGCAGCTCGCGATAGAGCTTCGCGCGCTTGCCGCCCAGCTTCTTCGCCGCTTCGAGCGCCTTCTCCTCGAAGCCCGGCTCGCGGCCGTACAGGTAGTTGAAACGGCGCGCGATCTCGCGCGTCATCTCGACGTGCGGCACCTGGTCCTCGCCGACCGGCACGAGCGAACCGCGGTACAGCAGGATGTCGGCCGCCATCAGCACCGGGTAGCCGAGGAAGCCGTACGTCGACAGATCCTTGTCCTTCAGCTTCTCGATCTGCTCCTTGTAGGTCGGCACGCGCTCGAGCCAGCCGAGCGGTGTGCTCATGCCGAGCAGCAACGCGAGCTCGGCGTGCTCGGGCACCTTGCTCTGGATGAAGAGCGTCGCCTGCGCCGGGTCGATGCCCGACGCGAGCCAGTCGATCAGCACGTCCCACACGTTCTTCTCGATTACCTCGGGCGTTTCGTAGTGCGTCGTCAGCGCGTGCCAGTCGACGACGCAGAAGAAGCACGGGTACTCGGACTGCAGCTTGACCCAGTTCTTCAGCACGCCGTGATAGTGGCCGAGGTGGAGCGACCCCGTGGGTCGCATGCCGGAAAAGATACGGTCTGGGAACATGATTATCGTTAGAAAAGCGAGGCGAAAGGAGTCAGGATGGCCGTCACGACGGCGTAGCCGGCGCCCACCAGCGGCCGCAGCCAGAATTTCGTCAAAAGCCCCGTTGCGACGAGCGCGAGCACGATGAAGAAGCCGTACGGCTCGATCCGCGACAGCGCGATCGATTGCTTCGGCGGCAGCAGCGCCGCGAGCACGCGCCCGCCGTCGAGCGGCGGCAGCGGAAAGAGGTTCAGCACCGCGAGCACGAGATTCACGCCGACGCCCGCGCCCGCCATCCGCGTGAAGAACGGCTCGTCGACCGCGAGCGCGGCGAGGCCGATGCTCACGAACCCCCACAGAAGTGCCTGGACGAAGTTGCAGCCCGGCCCCGCGAGCGCGACCCACAGGCTGCCCCAGCGCGGATCGCGCAGATTGCGGAACGTGACGGGCACGGGCTTCGCATAGCCGAACAGGAACGCGCCGCTCGTCAGGAAGTACAGCACGAGTGGAATCACGATCGTGCCGAATGGATCGATGTGGCGCATCGGGTTGAACGACACGCGGCCCATCATGTACGCGGTGTTGTCGCCGAGCAGGCGAGCGACGTAGCCGTGGGCAGCCTCGTGCAGCGTGATCGCGAAGACCACGGGAAGCGCATAGACGGCAATCGTCTGTATCAGGGAAGAAGCATTCATAGCGCGCTATTGTAACAAGCGGGAAACGCGCGAACGGCGCGCATGCATGCGGACCGAAACGGCGGCCGCTCCGAAGCGCCTGGACGGCGCGGCGCCGCTCACGCGGCGAGACCGAACGGATCGAGCCGACCGCGCCCCGCCCGCACGAGCTGCGGCTCGTCGCCCGTCAAGTCGATCACGGTCGACGGCTCGCGCGGGCACGCGCCGCCGTCGACCACGAGATCGACCTGCTTTTCGAGACGCGCACGGATTTCGTCCGGGTCGTTGAGCGGCTCGACGTCGGGCGGCAGGATCAGCGTCGTGCCAAGGAGCGGCTGGCCGAGCGCCTCGAGCAACGCGAGCGTGATCGCGTGCGCGGGCACGCGCAGCCCGATCGTCTTGCGCGACGGGTGCGACAGCCGCCGCGGCACCTCCTTCGTCGCCTGCAGGATGAACACGTACGGCCCCGGCGTCACCGATTTGATGAGCCGATATTGTCGATTGTCGACCATCGCGAACGTCGCGAGTTCGGACAGATCGCGCACGAGCAGCGACAGGTGCTGCTTCTCGTCGAGCCCGCGGATGCGACGCACGCGCTCGACCGCGTCCTTGTCGTCGAGATGGCATGCGAGCGCGTAGCTCGAATCGGTCGGCAGCGCGATCACGCCGCCGCTACGCACGATTTCGGCCGCCTGCTTGACGAGGCGCGGCTGCGGATTATCCGGATGAATCCTGAAGAATTGGGACATGAGGACAGAGGGAATGGATCGGCGCGCGCGCCAGCCTGCGGCCGGACGCGCTGCCGGCAAACGCCGCTACAGCCAGCGTTCCCAGACGGGTTTGAGATCGGACGGCAGCGGCGGCAGGCTGCCGAGTTCGGTGCGCCCTTCGCCCGGCGCGTGGAAATCGGAGCCGCACGACGCCTCGAAGCCGAAGCGCCGCGCGACGTCCGCGTATTCGCGGTACTGGTCGGGCGTGTGGCTGCCCGTCACGACTTCGATCGCGACGCCGC
The DNA here is from genome assembly GCF_001523745.2 of Burkholderia mayonis. Classification (NCBI taxonomy): domain Bacteria; kingdom Pseudomonadati; phylum Pseudomonadota; class Betaproteobacteria; order Burkholderiales; family Burkholderiaceae; genus Burkholderia; species Burkholderia mayonis. The sequence continues at coordinate 1,407,378 of NZ_CP013386.1, read as the reverse complement.
CCAGATCGATGAACTCGCCGAAGAACGCGTCGAATTCGACGGGCGTGTACGCATAGCGGCCCGGATGCGCGACGACCGCCTCGCCGCCCGACTGCCGGATCCACGCGACCGCGTCGGACAGCTTGGCCCAGCGGTGCGCGACGTAGCCCGGCTTGCCGTCGCCGAGGTAGCGGTCGAACACGTCGGCCGTCGACGCCGCATAACCCTTGTCGACGAGAAAGCGCGCGAAGTGCGTGCGCGAGATCAGGTCGGGATTCGACACGTATTCGAGCGCGCCTTCGTAAGCCCCTTCGATGCCGACCGAGGCGAGCGCGTCGCCGATCGCGACCGCGCGCGCAGTGCGGCCGTTGCGCGTCCGGTAGAGGCCATCGGCGAGCACGCGGTTCTCCGGGTCGATGTGCAGACCGACGATGTGTACGGTGCGCGACGCCCATGTCACCGAAATCTCGACGCCGTGCAGATAGCGCATGCCGAGCGCCTCGGCAGCTTCACGCGCGGCGCGCTGACCGCTGACCTCGTCGTGATCGGTCAGCGCCCACAGCATGACGCCGCCCGCGTGCGCGCGACGCGCGACGTCGGCAGGAGAAAGCTGACCGTCGGAGACGTTCGAATGGCAGTGGAGATCGGCGTTCATGGGGGCATCGGGGGCTAAGCGTTCATTCTACTGCAATGCGCAAATTCGCCGCAGCCGCCCCGGTGGTGAGGGAACGGCCGGGGCGGCAATTTTCGACGCGTCGCCTCTTGCCTCTTGCCTCTTGCCTCTTGCCTCTTGCCTCTTGCCTCTTTTGCCGCCTGCCACCTTGCCGATTTGCCGCCTTGCCGCCTTGCCGATTTGCCGATCCGCCCGATCGCGCCGAACCCGCAGTCAGTTCACGCGCAGAACGCTTCGATCAGCGCGGCGATCTGCTCCGGCTGGTCGTGATGGACCATGTGCCCCGCATCCTCGACGAGCTTCTCGCGCCAATCCGCGAACGCCGCAAAGCGCGCCTTGAATTCGGGAATCGGGATCTCGCCCGCGAGGAACGCGAGCGTCGGCGAATCGACGGCCTCCACGTGCAGCACCTTCGCGCACACCTTCGACCAGATCGCCGTCACCTCGTCGAGCCGGTACAACAGCGGGCCGCGCAGCTTGTGCGCGGGATCGGCGAGGAGCCGGTACTGGCCGTCCGCATCGCGCGTCGACCAGTGCGCGGCGAGAAATGCCGCGCGGCGGGCGTCGAGGCGCGGATTCGTCTTGCTGAGGCGCGCGGCGACGTCTTCGAGCGATGCGTAGCGCTTGAGCGTCGGCGGCGTGCGCAGCTCGTCGAGCCACTGCGCGAGGCGCCGCGGCGCCTGCTCGGCGCGCGCGGGCGCAAGCCCGAAGCCCTCCAGGTCGACGACCCGCCGCACCCGCTGCGGCCGCGCGCCCGCGTACAGGCACACGACGTTCGCGCCCATGCTGTGGCCGATCAGGTTCACTTCGCCGTCGGGCGTGTAGTGGTCGATCAGCGCGTCGAGATCCGCGAGGTACTCGTGGAACCAGTAATGGCCGCCGCCGTGCGCGGCGACCGGCCAGTCGGACAGCCCGAATCCGCGCGCGTCGGGTGCGATCACCTGCCAGTCGCCCGCGAGCGCGTCGACAACGAACTGGAACGACGCCGCGACGTCCATCCAGCCGTGCAGCATATAGAGCGTCGGCGCGTCGGGCCGCCCCCAGCGGCGCACGTGCAGCTTCACGCCGCGGATCGTGAGGAAATCGGAGACAGATTGAGTGGAGTGCATCGCAACCGCCAAAAAAGAATGACCGTTCGATTATATCGATCCGGCCCGTCTGGCGTGGGCAGCGCATCGAGCCTGTGTGCGTGTCGAGGCACTTCTCTAGTGTAGGGTTTCGCTCTCGATGGAACTTAAAATCGCCATGAAAACCTTGTGCGCATTGGGCTTCGTACGTTTCAAATAGCGTAGGACGCTACACTGATATGTATGGACCGTGTCAAGTGCCAAAGTGCGCGATTCCCCGAAGTTTGGCGGGTCAAGGGCGGAAGCGGCAAATGCTTGATGGGGTCGAATCCGATGCCACGGATCAGGCCCACTGAAATCGCCGAACGCGTCGCGAACGGTTCGGACGTCCGCCATCTTTGATCGCACTCCGATGCCGATCAAATCAAACGCGAATCCGGCAATCGACGCGCCCCGCTTGCGGGCGTCTTCGATTAGTCAACCAGTCATCCACGGCCTCGCGCGGCCGACTTCATCGCCCCGCGCGCCCGTCGGCCCCGACGATCCGCTCTCGCCCTCGATTTACACCGCAGCCAAGCCGCCCCCGCACACGCGATGCGCCCCGCCCTGTCAAGCCTTCGGCTCGACGTCCTGCGCGACGAGCGCGTTCAATTCGTCGTCGTTGAAACCCGCCGCGCGGCGCGCATCGAAATTGAACGGACCGCGCAGCCGCGGCGCGTGATACTGCGCGGCGAGCCGTTCGTAGGTCGCGTGCGGCTCGAGCCCCGCCTCGTCGCACAGATGGCGAAACCAGCAATTGCCGATCCGCACATGACCGATCTCGTCGCGCAGGATCACGTCGAGAATCGCCGCCGACGCGTGATCACCGGCCTGCTGAAGCCGCGCGCGGATCGGTGGCGACGCATCGAGCCCGCGCGCCTCGAGCGTGCGCGGCACGAGCGCCATCCGCGCGAGCACATCGGCCGCCGTCCGCTCGCACATCTCCCAGAGGCCGTCGTGCGCGGGAAAATCGCCGTACGCGTGCCCGAACTCCGCGAGGCGCGCGGCAAGCAGCGAATAATGGTGCGCCTCCTCCGCCGCGACTGTCAGCCAGTCGGCATAGAACGCAGCCGGCATCCGCGCAAAGCGCCACACTGCGTCGAGCGCGAGATTGATCGCGTTGAACTCGATATGCGCGAGCGCGTGCAGCAGCACCGCGCGCCCTTCCGGCGAGCGCATGCTTCGCCGCTCGAGCCGGCGCGGCTCGACGAGCTCCGGCCGCGCGGGCCGCCCGGGCAAGCCGTGCTCGGGCGCGCACAGCTCGCGCTCCGGCAGCGCCGTCGCGCGTCCGTCGAGCAGTGCGGCGCGCAGCTCGCCGACGAGCACGGCCTTGCGCGCAGGATCAGGCTCGCAAAGCGCTGCGAGCGCGTCGCTGCGCGCGCAGCGCGGGGGTTCCAACGACGAAATCGGGACGAATGACATGAGAAGGCGACATGCCCGAGCGCGTCGAGCGCGCGCGAACGACCAGGACAACCGTTTACAATAAAGGATTCGATCGCGCCGCATCCAAGCGCGACGCAACCGCGCGCCATTGTACCGGCCGCCCAGACAAGCCCCAAGGGAGACACCGTGACCATCTACAAGCTCGGCGACAACGCCCCGTCCATCCACGAAAGCGTGTTCGTCGCGGACAGCGCGGCGATCGTCGGCAAAGTCGTGCTCGAAGAGAACGCGAGCGTCTGGTTCGGCGCGACGATCCGCGGCGACAACGAGCCGATCATGGTCGGCGCGGGCAGCAACGTGCAGGAAGGCGCGGTGCTGCACACCGATCCGGGCTGTCCGCTCTCGATCGCGCCGAACGTGACGGTCGGCCATCAGGCGATGCTGCACGGCTGCACGATCGGCGAAGGCTCGCTGATCGGCATCCAGGCAGTGATCTTGAATCGCGCGGTGATCGGCCGCAACTGTCTCGTCGGCGCAGGCGCGGTGATCACCGAAGGCAAGACGTTCCCCGACAATTCGCTGATTCTCGGGGCGCCGGCGAAGGTCGTGCGAACGCTGTCCGACGAGGACATCGCGCGGATGCACATGAACACGAAGAGCTACGCAATGCGGCGCGCGTATTTCAAGGAGCAGCTCGTGCGGATCGGCTGAAACGCCGCGCGCGAGCCGTTTGATTGTCGAGGGAAAAAAGTGAGCGACCAGTTACAGAAATTCATGTTCAACGCGGCTCCGGTGCGTGGCGAGATCGTCTCGCTGCGCAACACGTGGCAAGAGGTGCTCACGCGCCGCGACTATCCAACGCCCGTGCGCAACGTGCTCGGCGAGATGATGGCGGCCTGCGCGCTGCTGTCGGCGAACCTGAAGTTCGACGGCACGCTCATCATGCAGATCTTCGGCGACGGCCCGATGAAGATGCTCGTCGTCCAGTGCAGTTCGGACCTCGCGATGCGCGCGACCGCGAAGTTCTCGGGCGACGCCGCGCAAACGCTCGGCGAGGACGCTTCGTTCGCCGACCTGATCAACGCGAGCGGCCACGGCCGCTGCGTGATCACGCTCGATCCGACCGACAAGCGGCCCGGCCAGCAACCGTATCAGGGAATCGTGCCGCTGAACGGCGAGAACGGCCCGCTCGCGTCGATTGCCGACGTGCTCGAGCATTACATGCGGCACTCCGAGCAGCTCGACACGCGCCTCTGGCTCGCGGCCGATCACAATCGCGCGGTCGGCGTGCTGCTGCAGAAACTGCCGGGCGACGGCGGCATCGTCCCGCGCGTCGAGGAAACCGACACGGACACGTGGGAGCGCGTCTGCACGCTCGGCGGCACGCTCTCGTCGAAAGAACTGCTCGAAGTGGAACCCGAGACCGTGTTCCGGCGTCTGTTCTGGCAGGAGAATGTGCAGCACTTCGAACCAACGAGCACGCGCTTCCATTGCACGTGCTCGCGCGAGAAAGTCGGCGGGATGCTGCGCATGCTCGGACAGGTCGAGATCGACGGCGTGATCGAGGAGCGCGGCCACGTCGAGATCCACTGCGAATTCTGCAATCAGCGCTACGAATTCGATCCGGTCGATGTCGCCCAGTTGTTCTCGACGCCGGAACTCGGCGCGAGCGTAGCGCCCGCCGCCGAGCGACGGCACTGATTCGCGCGCGTGCGCGCGTGCGCGCGGGCGACGCGCCCGCACGCGCCGTCCGGCGTGCAAGTCGCCGGCACAAGCCAGGAGGCAGCAGCATGAAACCGATTCTTGTTCGCGCCGCACCGATCGCGGCGCTCGTTGCGGCCGCGTCGCTGAGCGGATGCGTCGCGCCGCCGCCGACGACGGTCCTGAGCCGCCTGCCCGAGCAGGCAGGCACGACGCCGCGCACGCTCACGCCCGACGAACGCAAGCGCTACGACGAGATCGACCGGCAGGTGCTGCGTGAGCAGAACGCGGCGATCGCGGCCGACGAAGCCGCGCGCGCGTGGTCGTACTACTATCCGCCGCCCGTCACCTATTACGGCGGCTATTACGGCGGAGGCTGGGGGCGTGGCTGGGGCACGGGCTTCAGCTACGGCTACCCGGGCTGGTGGTGGTGAAAAACACCGGATTCCGAACGATTGAAAATCGGCAGGAAACAAAAAAGCGCGGCCGAAAGACCGCGCTTTTTTGTTAGGCGCTCCGAAGCTTCATCACCGCGCGAAGCTTGCGATGCTCGGCCGGTCGAAGCCGGCAACACGAGCGATGCGCGTCCGGCCAAGCACCTGCGCCACGCACCGCGCTCGACGACGCGTCAGCCGTGCGCCGGCTTGTGCGCCTTGTCGCCGCCGTGCCGCTTTTCTGGCTTCGCGCGCGACACCGGATTCGGCACGACGCGCACCGGCGCGGCCGACACCTCGCCGCGCGTCGACATCGCCGGCTGCGCATTGCTCTGCGCCGCAGGCGCCGGCGAATTCGGCGACACGAACTGCACGAACACTTCGCCGTCCTTCACCATGCCCATCTCGTAGCGCGCACGCTCCTCGATCGCCGAGGTGCCGCTCTGCAGATCCTGCACTTCGCCCGCGATCCGCTCGTTGCGCAGCTTCGCGTCGGCGTTCTTCTGCAATTGGTCGTTCAACTGCTGCCGAAGCTCGTGCACTCGCAGCCAGCCGCCATGCCCCCACCACAATGGGTACTGAATCACGACCAGCAAAGCGATCAGGACGACGGTAACGAGCCGCATGAATAAGCCGCAGATATAAGAAGCGCCGCTTCACGAGATCGCGAAGCGGCGTCATCGATGAACAAGACCGATATTAACGCGTTAGCGCGTGTCAGCGCAGGTTATAGAACGCCGACTTGCCCGGGTAGCTCGCGATGTCGCCGAGATCTTCCTCGATGCGCAGCAGCTGGTTGTACTTCGAGATGCGGTCGCTGCGCGACAGCGAGCCCGTCTTGATCTGGCCGGCGTTCAGGCCGACGGCGATGTCGGCAATCGTCGAGTCTTCCGTTTCGCCCGAGCGGTGCGAAATCACGGCCGTGTAGCCGGCACGCTTCGCCATCTCGATCGCCGCGAACGTTTCGGTCAACGTACCGATCTGGTTGATCTTGATGAGGATCGAGTTCGCGACGCCCTTCTCGATGCCTTCCTTCAGGATGCGCGTGTTCGTGACGAACAGGTCGTCGCCGACGAGCTGAACCTTCTTGCCGAGGCGCTCGGTCAGCAGTTTCCAGCCTTCCCAGTCGCTTTCGTGCATGCCGTCCTCGATCGACACGATCGGGAACTTGTCCGCAAGCGTCGCGAGATAGTCAGTGAACTCGGCCGACGACAGCTGCAGGCCTTCGCCCGCGAGCTGGTACTTGCCGTCGTGGTAGAACTCCGACGCCGCGCAGTCGAGCGCGAGCAGCACGTCTTCACCCGCGCGGTAGCCGGCCTTCTCGATCGCCTGCAGGATCGTCGACAGGCATTCGTCGTTGCTGCCGAAGTTCGGCGCGAAGCCGCCTTCGTCGCCGACCGCCGTGCTCATGCCGCGGTCCGACAGGATCTTCTTCAGCGCGTGGAACACTTCCGCGCCGCAGCGCAGCGCTTCGCGGAACGTCGGCTGGCTCACCGGCACGATCATGAATTCCTGGATGTCCAGGCTGTTGTTCGCGTGCGCGCCGCCGTTCACGATGTTCATCATCGGCACCGGCAGTTGCATCGCGCCCGAGCCGCCGAAGTAGCGGTACAGCGGCAGGCCGGCTTCTTCAGCCGCGGCCTTCGCGACCGCCATCGACACGGCGAGCATCGCGTTCGCGCCGAGGCGCGACTTGTTGTCGGTGCCGTCGAGTTCGAGCAGCGTCTTGTCGAGAAACGCCTGCTCGGACGCGTCGAGGCCCATGATCGCTTCGGAGATCTCGGTGTTGATGTGCTCGACCGCCTTCAGCACGCCCTTGCCGTTGTAGCGGCCGGCTTCGCCGTCACGCAGCTCGATCGCCTCGCGCGAGCCGGTCGACGCGCCCGACGGCACCGCCGCGCGGCCCATCGTGCCCGACTCGAGCAGCACGTCGCACTCGACGGTGGGGTTGCCGCGCGAATCCAGAATTTCGCGGCCGATGATATCTACGATTGCACTCATGGTTTCCTCTGAAAATGACGATGGATTCTGTCTTCAGCGATGGCGGCCGGCGCGCACGCGAAAGCCGCTTTCGCTACTGACGCGCGCGAGGGCCGCCGAGTTCATCTCAATTGAAATCGTTTTCCAGGAACGGCGCGCACTTCACCGCCCGATCGAGCGTGGCGAGCGTCTCCAGCAACGCGGCCATCTTGCCGAGCGGCACCGCGTTCGGTCCGTCCGACCGGGCCTCGGCCGGGTTCGGGTGGGTCTCCATGAAGAGCCCCGCGACGCCCGTCGCCACCGCCGCGCGTGCGAGCACCGGCACGAATTCGCGCTGGCCGCCCGAGCTCGTGCCCTGCCCGCCCGGCAACTGCACCGAATGGGTTGCGTCGAACACGACGGGCGCGCCCGTCTCGCGCATGATCGCGAGCGAGCGCATGTCCGACACGAGGTTGTTGTAGCCGAACGACACGCCGCGCTCGCATGCGAGGAAGCGGTCTTCCGACAGCCCCGCGTCGCGCGCGGCGTCGCGCGCCTTGTCGATCACGTTCTTCATGTCGTGCGGCGCGAGGAACTGGCCCTTCTTGATGTTGACGGGCTTGCCCGACTGCGCGCACGCGCGGATGAAGTCGGTCTGACGGCACAGAAACGCGGGCGTCTGCAGCACGTCGACGACGGCCGCGACAGGCGCGATCTCGTCGATCTCGTGCACGTCGGTCAGCACCGGCACGTTCAGCTGGCGCTTCACCTCGGCGAGGATCCGCAGGCCCTCGTCCATCCCGAGCCCGCGAAACGACTTGCCCGAGCTGCGATTGGCCTTGTCGTACGACGACTTGTAGATGAACGGCACGCCGAGCTTCGCGCAGATCTCCTTCAGCCGGCCCGCCGTGTCGATCGTCATCTGCTCCGATTCGACGACGCAGGTGCCCGCGATCAGGAAGAACGGCTGGTCGAGCCCGACTTCGAATCCGGCGAGATTCATGCTTTCACTCCGGCGCGCGACTGCTGATACGCGAGCGCGGCCTGGACGAACGACTTGAAGAGCGGATGGCCGTCGCGCGGCGTCGACGTGAATTCCGGGTGGAACTGGACGCCGACGAACCACGGGTGCATCGCGCGCGGCAGCTCCATCATTTCCGGCAGATCCTCGCTCGGCGTGCGCGCGCTGATCACGAGGCCGCCTGCTTCGAGCTGCGGCACCAAGCGGTTGTTGACTTCGTAGCGGTGACGGTGACGCTCGTTCACGTCCTTGCCGTAGATCTCTTCGGCGAGCGTGCCCGCCTTGATCGGGCAGCGCTGCGAACCGAGCCGCATCGTGCCGCCGAGGTCCGATTCCTCGGTCCGCTTCTCGACCTTGCCGTCGCGGTCGAACCACTCGGTGATCAGCGCGACGACGCGCTCCGGCGTGTTCGGATCGAACTCGGTGCTGTTCGCCTGCGCCAGGCCGACGACGTCGCGCGCGAATTCGATGACGGCGAGCTGCATCCCGAGGCAGATGCCGAGATACGGGACCTTCGACTCGCGCGCATGGCGGATCGCCGCGATCTTGCCTTCGGTGCCGCGCCGGCCGAAGCCGCCCGGCACGAGAACCGCGTCGAGATGCGCGAGACTCGCGGTGCCGTTCGCCTCGAGCTCTTCCGAATCGATGTACTCGATGTTGACCTTCGTCGACGTGTGGATCGACGCATGGCGCAGCGCTTCGATCAGCGACTTGTACGATTCCGTCAGGTCGACGTACTTGCCGACCATCCCGATCGTCACCTCGTGCTTCGGATGCTGAAGCTTCTCGACGAGATCCGACCACATGCGGAGATCGGCCGGCTTCGGATCGAGCTTGAGCTCCTCGCAGATGATCTTGTCGAGGCCCTGGTCGTGCAGCATCTGCGGGATCTTGTAGATGCTGTCGACATCCCACACCGAGATCACCGCGTCTTCCGGCACGTTCGAGAAGAGCGAGATCTTCTTCGATTCGTCGTCGGGGATCGGGCGGTCGGCGCGGCAGAGCAGCACGTGCGGCGAAATGCCGATCTCGCGCAGCTTCTGCACGCTGTGCTGGGTCGGCTTCGTCTTCAGCTCGCCCGCCGTCGCGATGAACGGCACGAGCGTCAGGTGAACGAAGCATGCGCTGTTGCGGCCGAGGCGCAGGCTCATCTGGCGCGCCGCCTCGAGGAACGGCAGCGACTCGATGTCGCCCACCGTGCCGCCGATCTCGACGATCGCGACATCCGGCTCGCCGCAGGTGGCCGATGCCGCGCCGCGCTCGACGAATGCCTGGATCTCGTTCGTGATGTGCGGGATCACCTGGACGGTCTTGCCGAGGTAATCGCCGCGACGCTCCTTGCGGATCACCGATTCGTAGATCTGACCGGTCGTGAAATTGTTGGCCTTGCGCATCTTCGTGCTGATGAAGCGCTCATAGTGGCCGAGGTCGAGATCGGTTTCCGCGCCGTCTTCCGTCACGAACACTTCGCCGTGCTGAAACGGGCTCATCGTGCCGGGATCGACGTTGATGTACGGATCGAGTTTGAGGAGGGTGACTTTGAGACCGCGCGATTCGAGGATCGCGGCGAGAGAAGCGGCGGCAATGCCCTTGCCGAGGGAAGAAACTACGCCGCCGGTGACGAAAACATATTTGGTCATCGCTGGATGCTCGCGGGAAAAACGGATTATACCGTAAAGGCCGCGCGTCACTCAGCAATCGACGCTCGATCGCACCCTTTCCTTCTCCTTTCCGGGCTCATGTGCGCCCCCTCCCCGGCCGTCCCGCGCGGCCCCCCGCACGTCGCGCAAACCTGTCGAGCGGACCTTGCTTCGCGCGCGTTGCGTCCGCCCCTCTTGCGCACCGCGGCACGCTCGAAGCGGACGCCGACACGATCACGCGCGCCGAGCTTCGGCGCCGCCGCTCTCGGCGGCGCGCAGCGCGTTGATCATGCGCTGCAGCGCCCGCGCGGTCTCGAGCGGCCGCTCCATCGGGAAGAGATGACTGCCCTCAAGCCACTCGATCCGGCCGCGCGCCGCCCGGCGCGTCGCCGCGAGCCCGATCTGGCGGATCTCGCGCGAACGCGTGCCGGCGAGAAAGCCGATCGGCACGGGCGCGCCGTGCGCAAGCCGCGGACCGAGCGTATGCGGCAGCGTCCGGTAGATCATGTATTCGATCTGCCGGTCGAACGCGAGCGCGCGCTCGCCCGCCGCACTCGCCTGCGGAATGCCGTAGTCGATGTAATCGGACAGCATCCGTTCGTCCCAGCGCGCGAACGACTGCTTCGCGCGGAAGTGCCGCCAGACGTCATCGCGGCTCGCCCAATGGACGCGACGGTTGCGCGTCGCGGCGGCGGGCGACAGGCGCTCGTCGAGCCCCGTCCATTGGCTCACGCGCAGCGCGCTGCTGCGCCAGCCCGCGATCACGGGCGAATCGAGCATCACGACGCCGCGCACCCATTGCGGGCGCTTGAGCGCCGCCATCAGCGACAGGTAGCCGCCGAGCGAATGGCCGACGAGCCAGACGGGCCGCTCGTACGTGCGGCCGATGTCGTCGAGCAGCTGCTCAACGAGGTGCGGCCAGTCGCGCGTTACCGGAAAGCGGCGGTCATGTCCGATTCTCTCGATGAAGCGCAACTCGTAATCGTCCGCGAGCTCGGCGAAGATCGTCCGGTAGGTAGATGCCGGAAAGCCGTTCGCATGCGAAAAATGGATGATGTCCTTCAAATGCCGCTGTCTCCCTGTCGTAGCCTCCGCGTCGCATCACCAGCCCATCCAGTAGCGCCGGCGCGCGTCCCGGTATCGGATCGGCACTGGGGCCGCGCCGTTCGACGTCACGTCGATGCGCACTGCGCCGTCGCGGTCGGTGCGAGGCAGCTCGATACCGCGCCCGACATAGCGCGCCCAGACGGTCGGATGCGGATGCTGGAACCTATTCGCGTAGCCTACCTGAAATATGGCAATGCGCGGCTCGACCGAATCGAGGAAAGGTTCGGTCGACGACGTGCGGCTGCCGTGATGCGGGACGACGAGCACCTGCGCGGCGAGCGCCTCGCGCGATCCGGCGACGAGCGTGCGCTCGGAGCGTGCGTCGACGTCGCCCGTCAGGAGCGCCGCGCGCTCGCCCGCCGACACGCGCAGCACGCATGACTGCGCGTTCGTCGCACCGCCCGCCCGTGGGCCGCCGTCGGGCCAGAGCGTCGTGAATTCGACGCCGTCCCAGCGCCAGCGCTGCCCCGCGGCGCACGGCAGCGCGTCCGTCACGCCCGCCGCGCGCGCGACGCGCCAGAGGCGATTCGAAGGCGGCAGGCCGCCCGTCATCTGCGCGACCGTGACCGATTCGAGCACGGCGGGCGCGCCGCCCGCGTGGTCCGAGTCCGCGTGGCTCACAACGAGCGCGTCGAGCGCGCGCACGCCCTGCGCGCGCAGGAACGGCACGACGATCCGCTCGCCCGCGTTCGACGCCTCGGGCCCCGGGCCCGCATCGAACAGCAGCGCGTGCCGCGCGGTCTCGATCAGCACGGCGGAGCCCTGCCCGACGTCGAGCGCCGTCAGCCGGAACGCGCCTTCGGGCGGCGCATGCGACGCCGGCGCGAGGAGCGGCAGCCAGGCAAGCGGCGCCGCGTGGCGCAGCGGCCAGCCGCGCGGCGTCAGCGCCCAGACGACGCCCGCCGCCGCCGTCGCGAGCGCGAGGCTGCCAGGCACCGGCAACATCCAGACCGTGCGCCCCGCGCCGGCCGTCGCTTCGAGGAGCCGCATCATGGTCGCGACGAGCGCATGTGCGAACGCGAAGGCGAAAGCGTCGAGCGGCGCGGGCAGCACGACGCCGGCGAGCACCGTCGGCGTGACGAGCGAGCCGACCCAGGGGATCGCGAACGCGTTCGCGAGCGGCCCCGCGAGCGGAATCTGCGCGAACCACAGCACGGTGAGCGGTGCAAGCGCGATCGTCACCGCGTACTGCGCGCGCGCAGCATCGCGCACACGCCGGGCGAGCCGCCTCGTCGCCCGCGCGAAAACCGTGCGCAACCGCGCGGCGTGCGACGGCGGCACGCCGTCGCTGCCGTCGATTGCGCCGCGCCCCGCGCGTCCATCGTCCGCCTCACGCGCATCGCGCGCGGCACTTCGCCCCGACGACACGAACAGGATCGCCGCGACCGCGCCGAACGACAGCCAGAATCCCGGCGCCGTCACTGCCCACGGATCGACGAGCAGCACGCAGCCGAGCGCCGCCGCCAGCACCGACGATGGCGCGAGCGAACGCCCGCTCAGATACGCGACGCCCGCGGCGGCGAGCATCCACCACGCACGCTGCGCGGGCACGTTGAAGCCGGCGAGCGCCGCGTAGCCGGCGCTGCCAATGATCGCACCGATCGCCGCGATCTTCTGCGCGGGCAAGACGAGCGGCCAGTTCCGCCCGACGTAGCCCGAGCGCCGCCAGAATCTGCCCGCGAGCCACGCGCACAAGCCGCCGACCATCCCGACGTGCAGCCCGGAGATCGCGACCAGGTGGCTCGTGCCGGTGTCGCGCAGGATGCGCCAGTCGTCGTCGCCGATGTCGCCCTGCGCGCCGATCGCGAGCGCGACGACGATCCCGCGATGCGCAGCGTCGCCGAGCACGTCGACGATCCGGCCGCGCAGCCGCGCACGCAGCCGGTCGATCGCGGCGGCGATGCCGGGCGCCCCGCCCGTCAGCCGCTGCGCATCGTGCGGCGCGGACACGTAGCCGAGCGCCCGGATGCCGCGCGCGAGCCATGCCGCCTCCGCGTCGCGCACGCCGAAGTTCGCGTTGCCGTGCGGGCGTTTCAGACGCACGCGCAGCCGCCATCGGTCGCCCGGCACGAGCTCGGGCGGCGGCGCCGTGCGCCTGAATGCGTACCAGGCGAGCGACAGCGTCGCGGGAAACCGGACGATGCCCGCATCGTTGTCGTCGACGTCGAACAGGAAGCGCACGCCGTTCGCGTCGCGCGACGGCAGCCCGCGCACCGCGCCCGTCACGACGATGTCACGCCCTTGCCACGGCTCGGGCAGCGCATCGCTCAGGCGCCACTGCGCATGCGCCGCCGCGTAGCCGAAGCCCGCGAGCGCCGCGGCGCAACAGCACGCGCAGAAACCGGCCCGCTGCATGCGCGCACGCGCGTCGCCGCGCAGCGCGGCCGCAAGCCATACGCACAAGCCGAACGCGAGCCCGCCGCCCGCCCATGCCGCCGCACCCGGCAGCGCCGCCTGCTGCTGCAGCGCGACGACGCCGAGCGCGAACGCGCCGCACATCGCCCGCATCGCGCCTCCGTGTTTCGCGCCGCCTGGGCGCGCGCCTGGTCACGGGTCGATTATGCGGACGAAAGCGCGAGACGCGGCAGCGCGGCGAGCGCGTTAGCCGAAGTGGATAGCGAGAGTCGGGCGACGTCGATGCCGCGCAGCGCGGCGATCGCCGCGCCGATGAGCGGCACCTGGTCGGGCGTGTTGCGCTGCCTGTAGCGCCATTCGGGCGGAATGTCCGGGGCGTCGGTCTCGACCACGAGCGCGTCGAGCGGCAATTGCCCGGCGAGCCGCCTGATCTGCAGCGCGCGGCCGAACGTCACGTTGCCGCCGAAGCCGAGCTTGAGCCCTTGCGCGAGATACGCATCGGCCTGCTGGAAGCTGCCGTTGAACGCGTGCGCGATGCCGCGCCGCACGCCCGCGCGCCGCAGCCCGGCCAGCACGCGATCCTGCGACTTGCGCACGTGGCACACGACCGGCAGATCGAAATCGCGCGCGAGCCGCAGCTGCGCATCATAGAAGCCTTGCTGCCGGTTCTCGTCGAGCCCCGGCACGAAGTAGTCGAGGCCGATCTCGCCGATGCCGACGAAACGCGGATCGTCGAGGCTCGCCTCGACCTCCATCCGCAGCCGGTCGAGATCCTCGTCGCGCGCATGCGGCGTGTACATCGGATGAATGCCGAGCGCGTACACCGCACCCTCCGTCGCGTGCGCGAGCTCGCGCACCGTCGCGAAATTCACGCGCCCGACACTCGGGATCACGATCCGCGACACGCCCGCCGCCCGCGCCGCATCGGCAACGGCCCCGCGATCGGCGTCGAACTCGGCCGCGTCGAGATGGCAGTGCGTGTCGATCCACATCGCGTCACACCGGCACGGCCGGCTCCTCGTGCAGCACGCCGTCGCGCAGCCGCAGGATGCGGTCGCAGCGCGCGGCGAGATCGGGATCGTGCGTGACGATCACGAAGCTCGTGTCGAGCGTCCTCGACAATTCGAGCATCAGGTGGAACACGTGATCCGCAGTCGAGCCGTCGAGGTTGCCGGTCGGCTCGTCGGCGAGCACGCACGCCGGCTTCGTGACGAGCGCGCGCGCGATCGCGACGCGCTGCCGCTCGCCGCCCGACAGCTCGCCCGGCCGGTGCTTCGCGCGTGCGCCGAGCCCCACCTCCTCGAGCATCGCGCGCGCGCGATGGCGCGCGTCCTCGGTCGACATCCGGCGGATCCGCAGCGGCATCGCGACGTTGTCGAGCGCCGTGAACTCGGGCAGCAGATGGTGAAACTGATAGACGAAGCCGAGCGCGCGGTTGCGCAGGTCGTTGCGCTCGCGCTCGGCGAGTTGCGTAAACGGCTTGCCGAGCAGCGACACCTGTCCGGCGCTCGGCTCGTCGAGGCCGCCCAGCACGTGCAGGAGCGTGCTCTTGCCCGAGCCCGACGCGCCGACGATCGCAAGCTTCTCGCCGCGCCGCACCGACACCTCAGCGTTGTCGAGCACCTGCACGTTGAAGCCGCCCTGCACGAACGTCTTCGTGATTCCGTGCGCCTCGAGCACGCACTCGCGCGCGGCGCCATCCTGATAGTTCTGATTCATCGTCTGTTCGAAGACCCGGTCATTCATAGCGCAGCGCCTCCGCGGGGCGCACCTTCGCGCCGCGCCAACTCGGATAGAGCGTCGCGAGCGCGGACAGCGCGAACGCGATCACGCCAATCTTGATCACATCGCCCGGCACGAGCTCGGACGGCAGCTCGCTGATGAAGTACACCGACGGCGGCAGGAACTGCACGCCGAACGCATGCTCGATCATCGGGATGAGCCACGGGATGCTCCACGCGATCAGGCAGCCGAGCGCGACGCCCGTCGCGGTGCCGGCGAAGCCGATCGTCACGCCCTGCACGACGAAGATCTTCATGATCGAGCCCGGCTGCGCGCCGAGCGTGCGCAGGATCGCGATGTCCGCCTGCTTGTTCGTCACGGTCATCACGAGCGACGACACGAGATTGAACGCCGCGACCGCGATGATGAGCGTCAGGATGATGAACATCATCCGCTTCTCGATCTGCACCGCGGAGAACCACGTCTTGTTCTGCTGCGTCCAATCGCGGATGTACAAGTCGCCCGACAGCGTGTGCGCGAGCTCGCGCGCAACCTGCGGCGCCTTCTGCATGTCCGTGAGGCGCAGCCGCACGCCCGTCGGCGCGGGCAGCCGGAAGAGCGCCTGCGCGTCCTGGATGTCGATCATCGCGAGCGAGCTGTCGTATTCGTAATGGCCGGATTCGAAGAGGCCGACGACCGTGAACTGCTTGAGGCGCGGCATCATCCCGGCCGGCGTGATCGTGCCTTCCGGCGCGACGAGCGTGACCTTGTCGCCGACGCCCACGCCGAGATTGCCCGCGAGCGCGTCGCCGAGCACGATCCCGAACTGGCCGGGCGCGAGCGCCGTGAGCGCGCCCGCCTTCATGTCCTTGCCGATGTCGGACACCTGCGGCTCGAGCGACGGCTCGACGCCGCGCAGCATCACGCCGCTCACCGCGTCCTGGCGCGTGAGTAGCGCCTGCGCGTCGACGTAGGGCGCCGCGCCGATCACGGACGGATTCAGGCGCGCCTCCTTCGCGGTCAGTTGCCAGTCGGGCATCGAGCCCGTCGGCGAAAAGACCTCGACGTGCGCGAGCACCGACAGCATCCGGTCGCGCACTTCTTTCTGGAAGCCGTTCATCACGGACAGCACGACGATGAGCGCCGCGACGCCGAGCGCGATCCCGAGCATCGACACGAGCGCGATGAAGGAGATGAAGCCGTTGCCGGTCGTGCGTTTGCCGGCGCGCGTGTAGCGCCAGCCGATCTGCCATTCGTACGGAAGTTTCAAGCGTATCCTTTCTGCTGGTTGGGACGCCGCGCGCCGCGCGAATCCGCGCGCAGGAACCGGGCCTGCCCGGTCACGCGCGCAGTGTGCCACACAATGCTTAACCGACCCTGAAAACGCTCCGGATCAGGCCGGCCGGCGGCGACGTGGCGGATTCGATCGAATCCGCCACGTCAGGCGCGATCGATGCGGCGTCGACCGATACTCGCGGGTGCGCCTTCGCCGCGGGCAGCGTGCGCCGACAAGCGACGCGTGCGCTGCGCCGATCCGCAATTTTACCAACGGAGTTACGCGCGCCGCGCACGCGACGTACGGCGCGGCATCGGCGACCGGCCTTGCCGTTTGGCCTACAATGCGCACCATCATGCGTGCCCAACGTCTTCACTTCCTCGTGCCTTTCGCGCTGCCGTCGGTCGCCGACGCCGCGTCCTCCCTCCACACGCTCGACAGCCCCGCGCTCGACAAGCTTCTCGCTCGCGCGCGCCTCGTCGAACGCACGGTCGGCGAAGATTTCCAGCGCACGCTGCCAAACGAACGCTGGCTCGCGCGCCAGTTCGGCGCGATTCCCGCCGACGCCGACGACGCGCCGCTCGCGCCGTACATGCTCATCGCCGACGGCGGCACGCCGGGCGACGACACATGGGCGTGCGTCGAGCCCGTGCACGTGCGGATCGCGACTGATCACCTCGTGCTGATCGATCCCGCGTCGCTCGAGATCGGCGACGACGAAGCCGCCGCGCTCCTCGACACGGCGCGCCCGCTGATCGAGGAGCTCGGCGTGAAGCTGCAGGCGCCGCGGGCATCGCGCTGGTATCTGTCGAGCCCGCAGCTCGCCGGACTCGCGGGCGCCGCGCCGCTGCGCGCGAGCGGACGCAACATCGAGATCTGGCTGCCGCACGAGACGCAGACGGGCGAACGCTCGCGCGCCTGGATGAAGCTGCAGAACGAAGTGCAGATGGCGTGGTTCCAGCACCCCGTCAACGAGGCGCGCGAAGCGCGCGGCTATCCTGCCGTCAATTCGATCTGGTTCCACGCGCAAGGCGCGATGAAGCCGGTGACGAGCCCGTTCGCGCGCGTGTTGTCGCGCTCGCCCGGCGCACGCGGGCTCGCGCTTGCGGCGGGTTCGGCCGCGGGAGAGCCACCCGCCGCATTCGATGCGCTCGCCGCCGGCGCCGCGGCGCAATCGAGCGACACGACGCTCGTCGAGCTCGACGCGCTGACGACGCCGTTCATCGAGCAGGACTGGGCGCGCTGGCACGACGCGCTCGCCGCGCTCGAGCGCGACTGGTTCGCACCCGCGCTCGACGCGCTCGCGCGAGGCCGCGTCGGCGAGCTCGCGCTCACGCTCTGCGGCGATACGAGCACCGCGACGCTCGCCGCGACGCGCGGCGATCTGCGCAAATTCTGGCGCCGCCGCACGCTCGCCTCCCTGCTCGAATAACGCAACCGCTTCGCATGACCCACATCGTCACCCGCTCGCCCGCCCCCGCCGCGCTCGACGCGCTCGCCCGCCACGGACTGCATCCCGTGCTCGCCCGCCTCTATGCGGCGCGCGGGATCACGTCGCCCGCCGACGTCGAAACCGCGCTGTCGCGCCTCGTGCCGCCCGCGCAGCTCAAAGGCTGCGCGGACGCCGCCGCGCTGCTCGCGGACGCGCTCGAGGCCGGCCGCAAGATGCTCGTCGTCGCCGACTACGACTGCGACGGCGCGACCGCATGCGCGGTCGCCGTGCGCGGCCTGAGCATGTTCGGCGCGAAGATCGACTACCTGGTGCCGAACCGCTTCGAGTACGGCTATGGCTTGACGCCCGAGATCGTCGAGCTCGCCGCCGCGCGCAAGCCCGATCTGCTGATCACCGTCGACAACGGGATCGCGAGCGTCGACGGCGTCGCGGCCGCGAATGCCCGCGGCATCGACGTGCTCGTCACCGATCATCACCTGCCCGGCGACACGCTGCCCGCCGCGCGCGCGATCGTCAATCCGAACCAGCCGGGCTGCGCGTTTCCGAGCAAGCACATCGCGGGCGTCGGCGTGATGTTCTACGTGCTGCTCGCGCTGCGCGCCGAGCTGCGCGCGCGCGGCGCGTTCGGCGACGCGCGTCCCGAGCCGCGGCTCGACGGCCTCCTCGACCTCGTCGCGCTCGGCACGGTCGCCGACGTCGTGCGCCTCGACGGCAACAACCGCGTGCTCGTCGCGCAGGGCCTGCAGCGGATCCGCAACGGCCGGATGCAGCCCGGCATCGCGGCGCTCTTTCGCGCGGCGGCGCGCGAAGCGCGCAGCGCATCCGGCTTCGATCTGGGCTTCGGCCTCGGCCCGCGCCTGAACGCGGCAGGCCGCCTGTCCGACATGTCGCTCGGGATCGAATGCCTGACGACCGACGACGTCGGCCGCGCGTGGGAGCTCGCCCAGCAGCTCGACGCGATGAACCGCGAGCGGCGCGAGATCGAGGCGGGCATGCAGCAGCAGGCGCTCGCCGATCTCGCGTCGGTCGACCCGGCCGAAGCGGCGACGATCACGCTCTTCAACCCCGAATGGCACCAGGGCGTGATCGGCATCGTCGCGGGGCGGCTGAAGGAGCGCTTTCACCGGCCGGCGTTCACGTTCGCGCACGCGGACGACAGCGGCGCGCGCGTGAAGGGCTCGGGCCGCTCGATCCCCGGGTTCCATTTGCGCGACGCGATCGACCTGATCTCGAAACGCGAACCCGATCTGATCGTCACGTTCGGCGGCCACGCGATGGCGGCGGGCGTCACGCTCGATACCAAGAACGTGCCGCGCTTCGCCGCCGCGTTCGAGGCGGTCGCGCGCGAACGGCTGTCCGACGATGTGCTCGCGCGCGTGATCGAGACAGACGGCGATCTCGAGGACGCGTATTTCACGCCGCAGGTCGTCGAGCTGCTCGATTCGGCCGTCTGGGGCCAGGGCTTTCCGGCGCCGCTCTTCTCGGGCGAATTCGATGTAGCGTCGCAGGCGCTCGTCAAGGACAAGCACCTGAAACTGCAACTGATGCGCGGCCGCCAGCGCTTCAACGCGATCTGGTTCAACCACGCCGAGCCGCTGCCCGCGCGCGCGACGGTCGCGTTCCGGCTCGCGAGCGACACGTGGAACGGCATGACGCGCGTGCAGCTGATCGTCGAGCACGCGGCGTAGGGCGCGCCGCCGATCGTCGGAACGCGCCGAACCGAACCGAGCGACATCGATTCGCGCGATCGCTCGTACGGGACGAGCGCGGCGATCCGCGGGACGGGCGCGTTGCAGCGCGGCGTCGCGCCCGGCTTCGCCTCGAATACGGACGCGCCGTGCGATCAAGACGCCCGCCCCGCTCGCCTCCAGTCGTGCATCGTCCCCGATGCCGCCACGCGCGCCCGCATCCGCACGCAGATCCGTCACCGATTCCTGACGAGTCGGATCGGCACGATCGGCGCGCAGCCGTCCCGCGCCGCATGCGCATGGCCTCGAATGCCGCTACTCCGATCGCCGTCCCGCCCGCCGCGCACCGAATCGGCGGCCCCCGCGCGCCGCGCCGCGCACCGCCGCCTGCGCCGCGCCGTACCGGCCGAGGCCGTCGATCGGCTATAATTTCTCTTTTTCACGAAGCGTCAAAAGCGAACAAGATCATGGAAGCGGAACGTCTGAACGCGATCGAAAGCTCCCTCGCGGACCTGCGCCGGCGCGCGGGCGAGCTACGGGGGTATCTTTGACTACGACGTCAAGTCTGCACGTCTAGCCGAAGTCAACAAGCAACTCGAAGACCCGAACGTCTGGAACGACTCGAAGAACGCCCAGGCGCTCGGCCGCGAGAAGAAGTCGCTCGAGGGCGTCGTCATGACGCTCACGGCGCTCGATAACGACCTGCGCGACGCGCAGGACCTGTTCGACCTCGCCCACGAGGAAGGCGACGAAGACACGCTTCTCGCGACCGAAGAGGACGCGGCGAAACTCGAGGCGCGCGTCGCCGACATCGAATTCCGCCGGATGTTCTCGAACCCGGCCGATCCGAACAACTGCTTCATCGACATCCAGGCCGGCGCCGGCGGCACCGAGGCGTGCGACTGGGCGTCGATGCTGCTGCGCCAGTACCTGCGCTACTGCGAACGCAAGGGCTTCAAGGCGGAAGTGCTCGAAGAATCCGACGGCGACGTCGCCGGCATCAAGAACGCGACGATCAAGGTCTCGGGCGAATACGCGTACGGCTATCTGCGCACCGAAACCGGCATTCACCGCCTCGTGCGCAAGTCGCCGTTCGATTCGTCGGGCGGCCGTCACACGTCGTTCTCGTCGGTGTTCGTCTATCCGGAAATCGACGATTCGATCGAAGTCGAGGTCAACCCGGCCGATCTGCGCATCGACACGTACCGCGCATCGGGCGCGGGCGGCCAGCACATCAACAAGACCGACTCGGCCGTGCGGATCACGCACATGCCGACGGGCATCGTCGTCCAGTGCCAGAACGACCGCTCGCAGCACCGCAACCGTGCGGAAGCGATGGCGATGCTGAAGTCGCGCCTGTACGAAGCCGAGCTGCGCAAGCGCCAGGCCGAGCAGGACAAGCTCGAATCGAGCAAGACCGACGTGGGCTGGGGCCACCAGATCCGCTCGTACGTGCTCGACCAGAGCCGCGTGAAGGATCTGCGCACGAACGTCGAAATGAGCAATACGAAGGCCGTCCTCGACGGCGACCTCGACGACTTCATCGGCGCGAGCCTCAAACAGGGCGTGTAAGCGCCCCCGCGCGGGCGCGGCCGACCCGCGCGCCGGCCGCATCGGCGCCGCGCCCCGCTGCCGCATTACCCTCGAACCCGACCATCATGACCGAACCGACCCAACCGCAGGCCGCTGTCGCAGCGGACGAAAACCAGATCGTCGCGGAACGCCGCGACAAGCTGCGCGCGCTGCGCGACCAAGGCATCGCCTATCCGAACGACTTCCAGCCGACCCGCCATGCGGCCGATCTGCAGAACGAATACGCGGACGCCGACAAGGAAGCGCTCGAAGCGAAGCACCTCGAAGTCGCGATCGCCGGCCGGATGATGCTCAAGCGCGTGATGGGCAAGGCGAGCTTCGCGACGGTGCAGGACGGCTCGGGCCAAATCCAGTTCTTCGTGACGCCGGCCGACGTCGGCGCCGAGACCTACGACGCGTTCAAGAAGTGGGACCTGGGCGACATCATCGCCGCGCGCGGCGTGCTGTTCCGCACGAACAAGGGCGAGCTGTCGGTGAAGTGCACGGCGCTGCGGCTGCTGTCGAAGGCGCTGCGCCCGCTGCCCGACAAATTCCACGGCCTCGCGGATCAGGAGACGCGCTATCGCCAGCGCTACGTCGACCTGATCGTCACGCCGGAGACGCGCTCGACGTTCCGCGCGCGCACGAAGGCGATCGCGTCGATCCGCAAGTTCATGGGCGACGCCGACTTCATGGAAGTCGAGACGCCGATGCTGCACCCGATCCCGGGCGGTGCGGCGGCGAAGCCGTTCGTCACGCATCACAACGCGCTCGACATGCAGATGTTCCTGCGCATCGCGCCCGAGCTGTACCTGAAGCGCCTCATCGTCGGCGGCTTCGAGCGCGTGTTCGAGATCAACCGGAATTTCCGCAACGAGGGCGTGTCGCCGCGCCACAACCCGGAATTCACGATGATGGAGTTCTACGCCGCGTATACCGACTACCGCTGGCTGATGGACTTCACCGAGCAGTTGATCCGTCAGGCGGCCGTCGACGCGCTCGGCACCGCGACGATCCAGTACCAGGGCCGCGAGCTCGATCTCGCGAAGCCGTTCCATCGGCTCACGATCACGCAGGCGATCCAGAAGTTCGCGCCGAACTACACGCACGGCCAGTTGTCGGACGACGCTTACTTGCGCAGCGAACTGAAGCGCCTCGGTGTCGACGTCACGCAGCCGGCGTTCCTGAACGCAGGCATCGGCGCGCTGCAGCTCGCGCTCTTCGAGGAAACCGCAGAACCGCAGCTGTGGGAGCCGACCTTCATCATCGACTACCCGATCGAAGTGTCGCCGCTCGCGCGCGAATCGGACACGGTGCCGGGCATCACCGAGCGCTTCGAGCTCTTCATCACCGGCCGCGAGATCGCGAACGGCTTCTCGGAGCTGAACGATCCCGAAGACCAGGCTGCGCGCTTCAAGAAGCAGGTCGAGCAGAAGGACGCGGGCGACGAGGAAGCGATGTTCTTCGACGCCGACTACATCCGCGCGCTCGAATACGGGATGCCTCCGACAGGCGGCTGCGGGATCGGCATCGACCGTCTCGTAATGCTGCTCACCGACAGCCCGACGATCCGCGACGTGCTGCTGTTCCCGCACCTGCGCCGCGAGGACTGATCCCCGCGCGGGCCGTCTTCCGCCCGTTTTTCGCCCGCTTCCCCGAGGCGGAAAACGGTGGCGGACAGCGGCAAACCCGCCCGCTTTGTAACCGCCCGTAAATCCCGGCCGCCGCGCCGCCTCCCTCTTCCGTCCCCGTCTCTTCGCTTCCTTTGCGCCGCTTGCGCGAGCGGGCATTTGACAGTGTTTCACACGCAAGTTTCCGCAGCGAATCGTTACAACTTGAAACGGCGTGCCCACGGCGTTTGATCGACACTTAGCTCCAGAAAATAACGCACGATCGTGTGCGGCACGCTTTGCATGGGATCGGAGCAACGGATAAAGCGCTCGCTCCGATCGACACCGGAGAGTCGAAAATGGACAACCAGAACCAGAACACCACCACGCAACAACGTCAGCGCATCCATCCGCTCGTCGCGACGGCCGCAGGCGCCGTCATCATCGCGAGCCTCGCCGCGACGGCCGCCGTCACGGGCCTGTTCCCGAAGGCGAGCAGCACCGATGCGCAGAACCCGCAGACGCAGGCCGCACTGATCGCGTCGCAGCCGGCCGTCGACACGGCCGCCGCGGCGAGCACCGCGCTCGCCGCGCAAGCCGCGCAGCAGCAGGCCGCGGAACGCCAGGCGGTCGCACAAGCGGCGCCGAAGCCCGCGCCGCGCCCGGTTCATCATCGCCGCGCGTCGACCGCGCCGCAGCCGCCGCAATATGCGCAGCAGCCGTATCCGCAACAGCAGCAGCAATCGACGTACTGCGCGACCTGCGGCACCGTCGCCGCGATCGTGCCGGTGCGCACGGCGGGCACGAGCTCGGGGATCGGCGCGATCGGCGGCGCGGCCGCAGGCGGCCTCGTTGGCAATCAGTTCGGTCACGGCAACGGCCGCACCGCGATGACGATCATCGGCGCGTTGGGCGGTGGCCTCGCCGGCAATGCAGTCGAAAAACAGGTCCGCAGCGAAACCGACTATCAAGTCCAGGTGCAGATGCAGGACGGCTCGACGCGTACGTTCACATACCACAACCCGCCGCCGTTCGGCCAAGGCCAGCGCGTGCGCGTCGAGAACGGTTCGCTCGTCGGCACGTGACGCGAACGCGCGGCGTCGAGGCCGCGCGTCGCACGCCCGCTGGTCGGCCGCCTCGACAGTATCGGCCGACCATGAAAAAAACGGCTCGTGATCGCTTCACGAGCCGTTTTTCTTGACGCGATCGCCGCAGATTTCGCCGAAGCGGCGCCGTCGCGATCCGGTTGGTTGCGCCGTTGCGCTGTCAGGCGACCGATTGCGGGGCGACACCATCGATTGCGGCGCACATCGGTCCCACGCACGGCTATCGAACACTCGCCATCCCCGCACGGCGCGCGACCGCGCCACGTCGCTCCGCCAAGCGGCCGCGCCCGTCGATCGACGACAATCGACACCGATCGGCGCGGCCCCGGTCCATCAGTCTTCGTCGTCGAAGTCCGATTCGTCGATCCAGTGCGCCTGGATCGCCTCGAGGATCTTCTCGCCCGAATGCTTCGGATCATCGTCGAAACCATCCAGCGCCAGCACCCACTGGCGCAGATCGACAAAATTGATCCGCTGCGGATCGACGTCCGGATGCTTGTCCGCGAGCGCGATCGCGATCTCGCGGGAATCGGTCCATTTCATCGTCGAACCTCCTCGCCGTCAGTGATTTTCTTTCGCGTGGTTGATCGAGTACTTCGGAATCTCGACCACCAGATCCACGTCTTCCTTCACGATCGCCTGGCACGACAGGCGCGACGTCGGCTCGAGGCCCCACGCCTTGTCGAGCAGGTCGTCCTCGTCTTCCTCGGACGGTTCCAGGTCGTTGAAGCCTTCGCGAATGATCACGTGGCACGTCGTGCACGCGCACGACTTCTCGCACGCGTGCTCGATCTCGACGCCGTTGTCGAGCAGGTTGTCGCAGATGCTCTTGCCGGGCACGGCATCGATCACCGCGCCGTCCGGGCACAATTCGACGTGCGGCAGTACTACGAGTTGAGGCATGTTCGTTCCGTTCGTTCAGCCAGTGCGCTGCGCCGGCGGCCGTTCGGCCGCGCGGCGCAGTTCGTTTTCAGATCTCGTCGAGCTTGCGGCCGGCAAGCGCCCGCTTGATGCTCTTGTCCATCCGGCGCGCCGCGAAGTCGTCGGTGCCCTCGGCGAGCGCCTTCGTCGCCGCATCGATTGCGTTCGTGTCGTCGCTCGTCGCGAGCGCGCGCAGCGACGAGACGAGGCCGTCGACCGTCGTGCGCTCGTTCGCGTCGAGCAGATCGCCGTCGGCGGCGAGCGCCACCTCCGTCGCCTCGACGAGGCGCTGCGCCTCGACCTGCGCCTCGCGCAGCGCGCGCGCGCGCATGTCGACCTCGGCCGTCTTGAAGCTGTCCTCGAGCATCCGCGCGATGTCGTCGTCGCCGAGGCCGTACGACGGCTTCACGACGACCGACGCCTCGACGCCCGAGTGCTGCTCGCGCGCGAACACCGACAGGAGACCGTCCGCATCGACCTGATAGGTCACGCGAATCCGCGCGGCGCCCGCCGCCATCGGCGGAATGCCGCGCAGCTCGAAGCGAGCGAGCGAGCGACAGTCGGATACGAGCTCGCGCTCGCCCTGCACGACGTGGATCGCCATTGCGGTCTGGCCGTCCTTGAACGTCGTGAATTCCTGCGCGCGCGCGACGGGGATCGTCGAGTTGCGCGGGATGATCTTCTCGACGAGACCGCCCATCGTCTCGACGCCGAGCGACAGCGGGATCACGTCGAGCAGCAGCCAGTCGTCGCCGCCGCTGCGGTTGCCGGCGAGCAGATCCGCCTGGATCGCCGCGCCGAGCGCGACCACCTGATCCGGATCGAGATTGACGAGCGGCGGCTGGCCGAAGAATTTCGCGACCGCGTCGCGGATCACCGGCATGCGCGTCGCGCCGCCGACGAGCACGACGCCCTTGATGTCGGCGGGCGTCACCTGCGCGTCGCGCAGCGCCTTGCGGGTCGGCGTCAGCGTGCGCTGCACGAGCGGCTCGACGAGCGCGGCGAATGCATCGCGCGTGACCGTCTGCACGAGCTTCGTGCCCGTCGACAGCTTCACGTCGAGGTGCGTCTCCTGCATTGCAGACAGCGCTTCCTTCGCGCTGCGCACGCGATCGAGCAGCAGGCGCACGTCTTCGGGCGCGAGCGTCTCCGCGTCGATGCCGGCCTGCGCGAGCACGTGCGCGAACAGCGCGTGATCGAAATCGTCGCCGCCGAGCGCGGAATCGCCGCCCGCCGCGAGCACTTCGAACACGCCCTTCGTGAGCTTCAGGATCGACAGGTCGAACGTGCCGCCGCCGAGGTCGTAGACCGCGTAGAGGCCTTCCGAACCATTGTCGAGCCCGTACGCGATCGCGGCCGCGGTCGGCTCGTTCAGCAGGCGCAGCACGTTCAGGCCCGCGAGCCGCGCGGCATCCTTCGTCGCCTGGCGCTGCGCATCGTCGAAGTACGCGGGCACCGTGATCACCGCGCCGACGAGCTCGTCGCCGAGCGTGTCCTCGGCACGTTGGCGCAGCGTCGCGAGAATCTCCGCCGACACCTCGACCGGGCTCTTCACGCCGTCGACCGTGCGGATCTGCACCATGCCGGGCGCATCGACGAATTCGTACGGCGCGTTCGCCGCGCCTTCGACTTCCACCTTGCCGCGCCCCATGAAGCGCTTGACCGACACAATCGTGTTGCGCGGATCGAGCGCCGCCTCTTCCTTCGCGGTGTGACCGATCCGCCGGCCGCCCTTCTCGAGGTAGCGGACGACGGACGGCAGCAGCACGCGGCCCGCGTCGTCGGGCAGCGCTTCCGGGATGCTGTTGCGCACCGCGGCGACGAGCGAATTCGTCGTGCCGAGGTCGATGCCGACGGCGAGGCGCCGCTGATGCGGCGCGGGCGCCATGCCGGGTTCGGAAATTTGCAGTAAAGCCATCTGTGTGTTCGATGAGGGCCGAAGCCCCGCTTGCATCGCGTGCGTCACGCGCGCGGTTAGTGTTCGAGGCGCTCGATCTGAGCGCCGATCTCGGTCGACACGCGCTCGACGAACATCAGCTGCCGCACGGCTTCCGCCGCGCCCTGGTCCGAGCCGCTGTCGAGCAGCGCCCCCAGCTTCGCGAGGCGCGCGCGACGCTCGTCGCGCATTTCGGCGAGGAGCGCGTCGAGCTCGACGACGTTCTTCGCGGCCGCCGCATCCTCGATGCGCTCGCGCCACTCCATCTGCTGCATCAGGAACGCCGGCTCCATCGCCGTATTGTTCTCGGCGCCGACGTCGACGCCGCGCAGCGTCAGCAAGTACGTCGCCCGCTTGAGCGGATCGCGCAGCGTCTGATACGCCTCGTTCGCGCGCGTCGCCCATTGCATCGCGATGCGCTTTTGCGCGTCGCCCGCCGCGGCGAAGCGATCCGGGTGCACCTGCGACTGCACGGTGCGGTACGCGGCGTCGAGCGCATGCTCGTCGAGCGCGAATTGCACCGGCAGGCGAAAGAGATCGAAGTGGCTGTCTTTCAGCGAAACCATCGCGTAGTAGCTGTAGCGCTCAACTCGTTGTCGACTGCGGCACGACGTGGACCGATATGCCGCCCATTAAAAAGGCGGCCCGCGCCGCCCCTTGCCCGCCTCACGCGGATCAGCCGTCACACGCGGAACGATTCGCCGCAGCCGCACTCGTCCTTCACGTTCGGGTTGTTGAACCTGAATCCCTCGTTCAATCCCTCGCGCGCGAAGTCGAGCTCGGTGCCGTCGATGTACGCGAGGCTCTTCGGGTCGACGAAAACCTTCACGCCATGGCTTTCGAACACCTGATCCTCGACGGCGAAATCGTCGACGTACTCGAGCTTGTACGCGAGGCCCGAGCAGCCGGTCGTGCGCACGCCGAGCCGCAGGCCCAGCCCCTTGCCGCGCCGCGTCAGATACTTCTGCACGTGTTGCGCAGCCTTTTCGGTCAGTGTGATAGCCATAATGTCCCTGGTCGCACGGAGCGAGCCCCGTGCGTCATGCGTCTAAACCAAAACCATCGACGTCCGTCGAACCCGCGGCACCGCTTACGCGGCGACCTTGCCGTCTTCAGCGCCGTCGTGACGCTTCTTGTAGTCGGCCACGGCCGCCTTGATCGCGTCCTCGGCGAGGATCGAGCAGTGGATCTTCACGGGCGGCAGCGCGAGCTCTTCGGCGATCTGCGTGTTCTTGATCGAGAGCGCTTCGTCGAGCGTCTTGCCCTTCACCCATTCGGTCACGAGCGAGCTCGACGCGATCGCCGAGCCGCAGCCGTAGGTCTTGAACTTCGCGTCCTCGATCACGCCGTTTTCGCCGACGCGAATCTGCAGCTTCATCACGTCGCCGCACGCGGGCGCGCCGACCATGCCGGTGCCGACCGCGTCGTCGTCCTTCGAGAACGAACCGACGTTACGCGGGTTTTCGTAGTGATCCAGAACCTTGTTGCTGTAAGACATGATCAAACTCCTTGCTTCGTTTCGTCTGCGCGGCGCTCGGGCGCCCGCGAATAAAGTCGCTGCGCTCAGTGCGCCGCCCATTCGATCGTCGACAGATCGATGCCGTCCTGATGCATTTCCCAAAGCGGCGACAAATCGCGCAGCTTCGCGATCTTGCCCTTCAGCAGATCGATCACGTAGTCGACTTCCTGCTCCGTCGTGAAGCGGCCGACCGTGAAGCGGATCGAGCTGTGCGCGAGCTCGTCGTTGCGGCCGAGCGCACGCAGCACGTACGACGGCTCGAGCGACGCCGACGTGCACGCGGAGCCCGACGACACCGCGACGTCCTTGATCGCCATGATCAGCGACTCGCCTTCGACGAAATTGAAGCTGATGTTCAGGTTGTGCGGGATGCGGTGGTCGAGGTCGCCGTTCACGTAGGTTTCCTCGATTTCCGACAGGCCGCGCAGCAGCTTGTCGCGCAGCATCCGGATGCGCTCGTTCTCGGTCGCCATCTCTTCGCGCGCGATGCGGAACGCTTCGCCCATGCCGACGATCTGGTGCGTCGGCAGCGTGCCCGAGCGCATGCCGCGCTCGTGGCCGCCGCCGTGCATCTGCGCCTCGATGCGCACGCGCGGCTTGCGGCGCACGTAGAGGGCGCCGATGCCCTTCGGGCCGTAGGTCTTGTGCGCGGAGAACGACATCAGGTCGACCTTCAGCTTCGCGAGATCGATCTCGACCTTGCCCGTCGCCTGCGCGCCGTCAACGTGGAAAATGATGCCCTTCTCGCGGCAGATCTCGCCGATCGTCGCGATGTCCTGGATCACGCCGATCTCGTTGTTCACATGCATCACCGACACGAGGATCGTGTCCGGGCGCAGCGCGGCCTTGAACACGTCGAGGTCGACGAGGCCATCGTCCTTCACGTCCAGATAGGTCACTTCGAAGCCTTCGCGCTCGAGCTCGCGGCACGTGTCGAGCACCGCCTTGTGCTCGGTCTTCACCGTGACGATGTGCTTGCCCTTGCCTTGGTAGAAGTGCGCGGCGCCCTTGATCGCGAGGTTGTCGGATTCGGTCGCGCCGGACGTCCAGATGATTTCGCGCGGGTCGGCATTGACGAGTGCCGCCACCTGCTCGCGCGCCTCTTCGACCGCGCGCTCCGCGTCCCAGCCGTATGCGTGGCTGCGGGACGCCGGGTTGCCGAACTGCTCGCGCAGATACGGCACCATCTTGTCTACGACGCGCGGATCGACGGGCGTCGTCGCGCTGTAGTCCATGTAGATGGGCAGGTGGGGGATCTCGTTGTTCATCTATCGCTCCGGATATGCGTTCAGTGCGGGGACTATTCGTTGTGCTGGCCGCGTTCAGTGCGCGGCAATCATGAGCTTGCGATGTTGAAAACCGAATTCGGACCGAGCGGGACCGTGCGGACCGGCTCGACGCTCGCCGCGACGGACTCCGGCTTGCGCTTGTCGCGCAGCACGGCGGGCGTTCCTTCGCGGGCGCGCTGCTGATCGACGAGATCCTGCAGCGACACCGAATCGAGGTATTCGACCATTTTCTGGTTCAGCGTCGACCAGAGCTCGTGCGTCATGCAATGGCCGTCGGGCTGCTTCGTGCCTTCGCACGCGCCCTTGCCGCCGCATTGGGTCGCATCGAGCGGCTCGTCGACCGCGATGATGATGTCGGCGACCGTCACGTCCTGCGCGCGGCGCGCGAGGTTGTAGCCGCCGCCCGGCCCGCGGACCGATTCGACGATTTCGTGCCGGCGCAGCTTGCCGAACAATTGCTCGAGGTAGGAGAGCGAAATCCGCTGGCGCTGGCTGATGCCTGCAAGCGTCACCGGGCCTTGCTCCTGGCGCAGCGCCAAGTCGATCATCGCCGTGACGGCGAAACGGCCTTTTGTGGTGAGTCTCATGGTATTGAATGGGCAGCAATCTTGACGATTTTGGTCAAGTATAAATATTTGACCAATTTAGTCAAGTATCCCTGCTCCTAAAAGGGGTTGTATGCGGCGCTTCAGCGCGCCGTTTCACGCAAGCTTTCGAGGAGGCCGCGGCACGCGTCCTCGCACTGATCGAGCACCTGCTCGAAGCCGCGCGCGCCGCCGAAATACGGATCGGCGATTTCGCGCGCCGACGCGTCGCTCGCATATTCCATCAGCAGCCGGATCTTGCCCTGATATTGCGGCGGGCAACGCTTGTGCAATTCGGCGAGATTGGCGGAATCCATCGCGAGCACGAGATCGAAGCGCTCGAAATCCGCCCGACCGATCTGCCGCGCGCGTAGCGCCGACAGGTCGTAGCCCCGTGCCTGTGCGGCCTGCTGCGCGCGTACGTCGGGCGCGTCGCCGACGTGCCAGTCGCCGGTGCCGGCCGAATCGACCACGATTGCTTCGTCGAGCCCCGCGGCCGCCACCTGATGACGCATCACACCTTCAGCGGTAGGCGAGCGGCAGATGTTGCCGAGGCAGACGAAACAGATCGCGACGCTTTTCATCACGCGGCCAGAAAATCGCGGCGAACCGCTCGGATGAGTAACGTGCCATTATACAAAAGCACACCGATTCCCGCTTGCGGCAGATCCGGCTTCACAACGCCTTCGCGCTGGCGAGCGGCGCGCCGTGCGACGCGACCGGCAGCGCCTGCGACGCGTCGTCGACGAGCCCGTACGACACCGCGCGCGCGAGTTCGGCCGACGCATCGCGCGCGACCGCGGGCACGCGCTGCGGCGCGGCTTCGGACAGGCACAGGTAAGCGGCGGCGAGCGGCACGACGATCGCAAGCGGCCAGTACATCGATATTGTCTTTCTCATGATGCGACCTCTCTCGGCTGGTGCACTGGGCGTCGCCCAATGCTGACATGTCGAGATTCTATAGATCGCACCTATCGAGATAAATCCACGAATAGCGAACGCAGTGTTGCCCCTCGATGAACAGTCACGACGCGCGGCGTTCCCGGCCCGCGCGCGACGTGCTTGCGCACGGTCAAATCAAGACGTCGACGAATGGTCGAGATGCGTGCGCGACGCCGCGTACAGTTCGCGGAACGTCCTGCCGGCGGGCGCCGGGATGTCGCGCGTATCGGTCCAGCCACGCGCGAACGGGAACCGCCTGAGCACACCTGTCGCGCCGCCCGCGCGCTCGAGCACGCGGACCGCGAGCTTCGTCGCGAGCGCGTAAAGCGTCGGTCGCCGCGCGAAGAAGCCCCACGCGGCGAGCCCCGCCCGCTCGTGCAACGGCCGCAGGCGCCGCTCGACCTGCTTCTCGCGCAGCTTGCGCAGCAGGCCAGAAATCGGGATGCCGACCGGACAGACGCTGTCGCACTCGCCGCAGAGCGTCGCCGCCTGCGGCAGGTCGAGCGCCTGGTCGAGCCCGACGTAGCTCGGCGTCAGCACCGAGCCCATCGGCCCCGGATACACCCAGCCGTAAGTGTGTCCGCCCACCTTCTGATACACCGGGCAATGGTTCATGCACGCGCCGCAGCGTATGCAGCGCAGCATCTCCTGGAACTCGCCGCCGATGAGCCCGCTGCGGCCGCCGTCGACGAGCACGACGTACGAATGCTCGGGCCCGTCCTCGTCGCCGTCGGCGCGCACGCCCGTCAGCAGCGAGAAGTAGTTCGACGTCTTCTGCCCGGTTGCGGAGCGCGGCAAGAGACGCATCGCAGTCGCCAGATCCTCGAGCGTCGGCAGAACCTTCTCGATCCCCGTTACTGCGACGTGCACGCGCGGCAGCACCGTGCACATCCCTTCGTTGCCCTCGTTCGTCACGAGCACGACGGAGCCCGTCTCCGCGATCACGAAGTTGCCGCCTGTCACGCCCATGTCCGCCGACAGGAAATGGGGGCGCAGCACCTCGCGCGCCTCGCGGGTCATCTCCGGGATTTCGGTCAGGCGCGGCCGCCCGTGCGTCTTCGCAAACAACTCGGCGACCTCCTCCTTGTCCCGATGCAACACTGGCGCGATGATGTGG
The DNA here is from genome assembly GCF_001523745.2 of Burkholderia mayonis. Classification (NCBI taxonomy): domain Bacteria; kingdom Pseudomonadati; phylum Pseudomonadota; class Betaproteobacteria; order Burkholderiales; family Burkholderiaceae; genus Burkholderia; species Burkholderia mayonis. The sequence continues at coordinate 1,375,285 of NZ_CP013386.1, read as the reverse complement.
CTCGGCGGCTCGTTGTCGTTGATCTGCAGGATGTATTCGCCGAGATCGGTCTCGATCGATTGCACGCCGAGCTGGCCGAGCACCGCGTTGAGGTTCGCCTCCTCGGTCACCATCGATTTCGTCTTGATGACCTTCTTCACGCCGTGCCGGCGCGCGATGTCCGCGACGAGCTTCGCCGCGTCGGCCGTCGTCTCCGCGTACAACACGGTCGTTCCGCGCCGCGCCGCCTCGCGCTCGAACATCTCGAGCCATATGTCGAGCTGATCAAGCGCGCGATTGCGGCGCGCCTTCAGCTCTGCGCGCGTCGCGACGAAGTCGATCTGCGTGACCGCTTCCGCGCGCCCCGATACGAATTTTGTCGACAGCCTCTTGAGGTTTTCCTGCAGGCGCGGATCGGCGAGCTTTTCGCCCGCGCGCGCCTTGAAGTGCATCGATTGAACTTGCATGGCGGCTCGTGGGGTTCGTGGTTCTCGTCGTGGTTCTCGATCGTGCGTCCAACGGCGCGGCGGATCGCCGGTGGCGTCAGACGTCTCCCGCGAGCACCTGCGCGACGTGCAGCACGCGCGTGTCGCGATCGCCCGTGCGGCGCAGGCGGCCCTCGATGTTCAGCATGCAGCCGAGATCGCCGAGCACGACGGCCGGAGCGCCCGTCGCGCGCACGTTCGCGCATTTCTCGTCGACGATCGCGGTCGAGATGTTGCCGTACTTCACCGCGAATGTGCCGCCGAAGCCGCAGCAGTGCTCGCAGTCCTTCATCTCGTCGACGGCGACGCCGCGCTGCGCGAGAAGCGCGCGCGGCTGCGCCTTCACGCCGAGCTCGCGCAGGCCCGAGCAGGAATCGTGGTACGTGACGGGCCCCTTGAACTCGCCCGGCTCGAGCTTCACCTGCGCGACGTTGACGAGGAAATCGGTCAGTTCGTAGACCTTCGTGCGCAGGCGCCCGTAGCGCGCCATCAGCTCGGGATCGTCGCGAAAGAGATCGCCGTAATGGACGCGAATCATCCCGCCGCACGAGCCCGACGGCACGACGACGTAGTCGAACTGCTCGAACTCGCGCAGCGTCTTCTCGGCGAGATCGCGCGCAAGCGCGCGTTCGCCCGAGTTGTACGCGGGCTGGCCGCAGCAAGTCTGCGCGGGCGGCACGACGACCTCGCAGCCCGCCTGCTTCAGCAGCTTGAGTGCCGAAAAACCGATTTCGGGCCGCATCAGGTCGACGAGGCACGTGACGAACAAACCGACTCGCATAGCCAATCCTTCGAGAAAACGGCGCTCATTATCCGCCGTTTGCGCGGCGAGACTAACGCCGCGCCGCAAAGAGACTCCGCCACGGCCCCGAGCGAGGACTTCCTCGAACACCGTTCGCTTTTTTCACTATACGAGATACAATCGCCGCATTGGTATTTGATGCGGCAATCGATTTCTGACGATGAGCAACCCGAACCCGGATTCCAAGACATCGATCCAAGTGATCGAACGGATGATGCGGCTCCTGGATGCGCTCGCCGCGCACAGCGATCCGGTCAGCCTGAAGGAACTCGCGCAGCGCACCGAACTGCACCCGTCCACCGCGCACCGGATCCTGAACGACATGGTGACCTGCCGTCTCGTCGACCGGTCCGACCCCGGCACGTACCGGCTCGGCATGCGCCTCCTCGAGCTCGGCAACCTCGTGAAAGCGCGCCTGTCGGTGCGCGACGCCGCGCTGATGCCGATGCGCGAGCTGCACAGGCTGACGGGCCAGACCGTAAACCTGTCGGTGCGCCAGGGCGACGAGATCGTCTACATCGAGCGCGCGTATTCGGAGCGCTCGGGGATGCAGGTCGTCCGCGCGATCGGCGGCCGCGCGCCGCTGCACCTGACGTCGGTCGGCAAGCTGTTCCTCGCGGCCGACGAGACATCCCGGGTGCGCGCGTACGCGACGCGCACGGGTCTCGCAGGCCACACACAGAACAGCATCACCGATCTGCCGAAGCTCGAGCGTGAACTCACGCTCGTGCGCCAGCAGGCGTGCGCACGCGACAACGAAGAGCTGGAGCTCGGCGTGCGCTGCATCGCGGCCGGCATCTACGACGATTCCGGCAAGCTCGTCGCGGGGCTGTCGCTGTCTGCGCCCGCCGACCGGCTGCAGGACGCGTGGCTCGGCCAGTTGAGCCGCACGGCGCTCACGATCTCCGAATCGCTCGGCTATCACACGGCGGCCACGAAGGAAATGGATGCGCCGGCGCAAAAGCAGGCTTAGGCGCATAACGCGCGCGAGCCTGCGTCAACCGCTCGCTTCAATCGGCACATCCAACAAAAAGCCCCGCGTTTGCGGTAATGCCGTTCAGTTGAGATCAAAAAGGCCGCTCCGATCGATACCGGAGCGGCCTTTTCCCTTGGTTCTGCAAAGCCAAGCCACGGCAAACCACGCTTAACTGAACTGCATTACCGCGTTTGCGGGGCTTCTTGTTGGGCGACGCGGCGATCGGCCGCGCCTGCGATCAGGTCCCGCCTGTCGACGTGTTCGCCGCCGTCAGACGCTCGCCGCCGCCGTTGTCGAGCCAATTGCGCACGCGCGACGCATCCGCGAAGCGCGAATACTTGCCGAACGAATCGAGCAGCACCATCACGATCGGACGTCCGTGGATCGTCGTCTGCATCACGAGGCACTCGCCCGCTTCGTTGATGAAGCCGGTCTTCTGCAGGCCGATGTCCCACGACGGATTGCGCACGAGCGCGTTCGTACTGTTGTACGCGAGCGTCCGCTTGCCAGTGTTCACCTCGTAGCTGCGGTCGGTCGAGAACTTGCGGATGAGCGGGTACTGGTACGCCGCGTTCACCATCTTGACGAGATCGCGCGCGCTCGACACGTTCTGGCTCGACAGGCCCGTCGAGTTCTCGAAATGCGTGTCGGTCATGCCGAGCGTCTTCGCCTTCGCGTTCATCGCCGCGATGAACGCCGGACGGCCGCCCGGGTAGTAGCGCGACAATGCGGCCGCCGCGCGGTTCTCCGACGCCATCAGCGCGATGTGCAGCATGTCCTCGCGCGACAGCACCGAGCCGACCGACAGGCGCGAGCCCGTGCCCTTTTCGTAGTCGCGATCCTCATCGGTCACTTCGACCTGGTCGGTGAGCGGCGTCTTCGAATCGATGACGACCATCGCCGTCATCAGCTTCGTGATCGACGCGATCGGCACGACCGCATGCGAGTTCTTGTCGAAGAGCGGCTCGGACGTGTTCTGGTCGACGACGTACGCGACGCTCGACCGCAGCGCGAGCGAATCGGGCGTCTCGTGCAGGCCGAACGCCTGGCCGACCGACGGCGGACGCGGCTGGAACGCGACCCGGCGCACGCCGCTGTGGTGACGGCCGTTCGACACGTAGGTCACGCGCTTGCGTGCGCCTTTCGCGCGCGGCTCGGCGCTCGACGATGCAGCGCGCAGCGACTTCTTCGCCGCGCTCTTCTTGCCTTTCGCGCTCTGCGCGGTCTTGGCAGTGGCGGCGAACGCGTCCGCGGGCGCGACGGCGGCCGTGGCCATCATCAGCGAGACGGCGACCGAAACGGCGGTGCCGAGCGCCACGCTCTGCATCATCCTGAGCGGTGCAAACAATTGGGCTTTCATTGGGGTCCGAACAAAACGGCGGGAAGTTTCCGCAAGTGTAGTAAAAGCTGAAAAAATAAGCAATATTAGGCACTTACCGATCTTCGTTAAACCGAAATGTAAGAATCGATCGTGCCGGACCAATCGTTCCCGCCTCCCCCATCGAAAAATACGATGAAGGAAACGAGACTCCCGACGCGCGCGACACACAAATCACTCACCGGTTGATCAGAATATCGGCACTGCGACGGACAAGGTGAAGCAGGGGAAACCACGAAACCGCAGGCGAAGCGGGCCGGACGACCCGCCGACAGGTGTTCGCGCCTGCCGCCACGCCAGAAAACCGCGAGCGGTTCGACAAGCCAGAATGTTAAACGTTCCTCCGCTTCAATCGGTTTACTCGCGTCGCGATGGTGCGCCTGCGTCAATGCGGCTGACCGCCGAACCGGCCCGGGGCACAGTCTGAAACCGATCCCACGGCGACAATGCAACTCATTGTTTTGCCTAAGAATTGTCTGAATTGTGCAATGCACCAAAAGTACTTGACATTCAATTCTGACGCCCTAAAATAAGAACCATTGTTGCGTTGCACAAAGCAGTTTCAGAAATCTGTTCCCCAAAGTTGCGCCCTTTTCCTTCACGATCCTCGATCGAACTTCAGGAGCATGAACATGTCCTTGCTGACCCCCGAGCAAATCGCCGCTGCCCAGAAAACCAACATCGAAAGCCTCTTCGGCCTCACGACGAAGGCGTTCGAAGGCGTCGAAAAGCTGATCGAACTGAATCTGCAAGTGGTGAAGTCGACGCTCGCTGAAAGTCAGGAAAACGTGCAGCGCGCGCTGTCCGTGAAGGACGCGCAGGAACTCCTCGCGCTGCAAGCCAGCCTCACGCAGCCGATCGCCGAGAAGGTGCTGGCGTACGGCCGTCACGTGTACGAAATCGCGTCGGCAACGCAAGCCGAGTTCGCGAAGGTCGCCGAAGCGCAATACGAGGAACAGAACCGCAAGGTGCAAGCTCTCGTCGACAACGTCGCGAAGAATGCGCCGGCCGGCTCGGAAACCGCCGTCGCCGCGCTGAAGTCGGCGATCAACGCCGCGAACACGACGTACGAAACGGTGCAGAAGGCCGCGAAGCAAGCGGTCGAAATCGCCGAAACGAACTTCAACGCCGCGGCCGCCGTCGCCACGAAGGCGGCGAACACAGCGGCCGCCGCGTCGCGCCGCAGCGGCAACAAGCCGGCATAAGCGCTGGGCGTCACCGCCTGCTCGTTTGGGGAAAGCCGCGCGATTGTGCGGCTTTTTTCTTGGACGACGCTTTTCGACGAATCGAACGGGTGCCCAGCGGAGCAAAGGATCGAGCAAACGCAGCGGAACCGCAGTCTGGCGTTCGATCTGTCGATCTCCCGCAAACACCCGGCGCTCCGTCCGCTCTCCGCAAAATAAAACGGCGCCTCCCGAAAAGGGGAGGCGCCGTTTTATTTTGCGCGGCCGTTGCCTGTCGGCCGGGTTGCCTACTTCTTGCGCTGCGGCGGCAGGTCCGTGCAGACACCTTCGTACAACTCGGCCGCCATGCCGATCGATTCGCCGAGCGTCGGGTGCGGATGGATCGTTTTGCCGATGTCCTCCGCGTCCGCGCCCATCTCGACCGCGAGACACACTTCGCTGATGAGGTCGCCCGCGTTCAGGCCGACGATGCCGCCGCCGATCACCCGATGCGTCTCTTCGTCGAAGAGCAGCTTCGTGAAGCCCTCGTCGCGGCCGTTCGCGATCGCGCGGCCAGACGCCGCCCACGGGAACACGGCCTTGCCGTACTTGATGCCTTCGGCCTTGCACTGGTCTTCCGTCTTGCCGGCCCACGCGACTTCCGGGTCGGTGTAGGCGACGGACGGGATCTGCAGCGCGTCGAAGTAGGCTTTCTCGCCGTGCGCGGCTTCGGCCGCGACGTGACCTTCGTGCACCGCCTTGTGCGCGAGCATCGGCTGGCCGACGACGTCGCCGATCGCGAAGATGTGCGGGACGTTGGTGCGCATCTGCTTGTCGACTTCGATGAAGCCGCGATCGGTGACGGCGACGCCCGCCTTGTCGGCGCCGATCTTCTTGCCATTCGGGCTGCGGCCCACCGCGACGAGCACGAGGTCGTAGCGCTGCGCTTCCGCCGGCGCCTTCTCGCCCTCGAACTTCACGTAGATGCCGTCTTCCTTCGCCTCCGCGCCGACCGTCTTCGTCTTCAGCATCACGTTGCCGAAGCGCTTCGCGTTGTACTTCTCCCAGACCTTGACGAGATCGCGGTCCGCGCCGTTCATCAGGGTATCGAGCATTTCGACGACGTCGATCTCGGCGCCGAGCGTCGAATAGACGGTCGCCATTTCGAGACCGATGATGCCACCGCCAATCACGAGCATCCGCTTCGGCTGCTGGCGGAGTTCGAGCGCGCCGGTCGAATCGACGATGCGCGGATCGTCCGGCAGGAACGGCAGGTTCACCGACTGCGAGCCGGCCGCGATGATCGCCTGCTTGAACCTGACGACCTTCTTGCCGCCGTCGCCCTGCACTTCCATGTGGTACGGATCGACGAACGAACCGACGCCCGTCACCACTTCGACCTTGCGCGCCTTCGCCATGCCGGCGAGGCCCGTCGTCAGCTTCTTGACGACGCCGGACTTGAAGTCGCGCAGCTTGTCGAGGTCGATCTCGGGCTTGCCGAACGAGATACCGTGCGCGGCGAGCGCTTCGGCCTCTTCGACGACGAGCGCCGTATGCAGCAGCGCCTTCGACGGAATGCAGCCGACGTTCAGGCACACGCCACCGAGGGTCGAATAGCGCTCGACGAGCACGGTCTTCATGCCGAGATCGGCGGCGCGGAACGCGGCCGAATAGCCGCCGGGGCCCGCGCCGAGCACGAGCATGTCGCACTCGATGTCGGCCGTGCCGCCGAAGCTGCCGGCTTGCTGCGCCGGCGCCGGCGCGGCTGCGGCGGCCGCAGGCGTCGCCGGTTCGGCGAGCTTCGCGGGCGCGGCGGCTGCGGCCGACGCTTCGACGAGCGCGATCACGGTGCCTTGCGAAACCTTGTCGCCTGCCTTGATCTTGATTTCCTTGACGGTGCCGGCGACATCGCTCGGCACTTCCATGGATGCCTTGTCCGATTCGAGCGTGACGAGCGTCTGCTCTTTTTCGATCACGTCGCCCGGCTGGACGTTGACTTCGATGACGTCGACGCCGCTGAAATCGCCGATATCCGGCACCTTGACTTCGATGAGACTCATTACTGTCCCCTTCTTGATTAGCTGCTGAAAGAGGGAGGGAAACTCGCGCACCACTGAACTACGGCCTGACGGGAGAACGACGGCCTGGGCAGAACCACCTTTGCCGTCCGCCCAAGGACGCGCCTTTCTTTTGGTTACTTTTCTTTGGCAAGACAAAGAAAAGTGACCCCCGCCCCGGGGAGGGGCAACACACGCAGACCGCTAAGAAAACAAGTTCAACGACGAGGCATGAATACCGACATGGCATTCACGCCCCCGCGAGCCCCCAACGCTCATCAAAGAATCACACGCCGGAAATCGCCCAGAAGCGCAGCGAGATACGCATTGAACCGCGCCGCTTCGGCGCCGTCGATCACGCGATGGTCGTACGACAGCGACAGCGGCAGCGTGAGGCGCGGCACGAATTGCTTGCCGTCCCACACGGGCTTCGTCGCGCTTCGCGACAGGCCGAGGATCGCCACCTCCGGCGCATTGATGATCGGCGTGAAGTTCGTGCCGCCGATCCCGCCGAGCGACGAGATCGAGAAGCAGCCGCCTTGCATCTGGTCCGGCTTCAGCTTGCCTTCGCGTGCCGCCTTCGACAGTTCGCTCATTTCCTTCGCGATGTCGACGAGACCCTTCTTGTCCGCATCCCGGATCACCGGCACGACGAGGCCGTTCGGCGTGTCGGCGGCGAAACCGACGTGGTAGTACTGCTTGAAGACGAGGTTGTCGCCGTCGAGACTCGCGTTGAACGTCGGGAACTTCTTCAGCGCGGCCACGACCGCCTTGATCACGAACGCGAGCATCGTGAACTTCACGCCCGCCTTCTCGTGTTCCTTGTTCAGCTGCACGCGCAGCGCTTCCAGCTCGGTGATGTCCGCTTCGTCGTTGTTCGTGACGTGCGGGATCATCACCCAGTTGCGATGCAGGTTCGCGCCAGAGATCTTCTTGATCCGCGACAGCGGCTTCGCGTCGACCGGGCCGAACTTCGTGAAGTCGACCTTCGGCCACGGCAGCAGGTTCAGCTCGCCGCCGCCCGCCGGCACGGCCGCGGCGGCAGGCGCCGCGCGCTGGCCCGACATCACGCCCTTCACGAACGCGGTGACGTCTTCCTTCGTGATGCGGCCCTTCGGACCCGTGCCCAGCACGCGCGACACGTCGACGCCAAGTTCGCGCGCGAACTTGCGCACCGACGGCGACGCATGGCTCGCGCGGTACTCGCCGCTCGCAGCAGGCGCCGGCGCGGCGGCGGGCGCCGCCTGCGGTGCGGACGCTGCGGCAGGCGCCGGTGCGGGAGCGGCGGCGGGGACGGCCTGAGCAGGTGCGGGCGCGGCCGCCTGCGGCGCGCTCGCGGCGGCACCGCCCGCCGATTCGAGCACGACGATGAGCGAGCCTTCCGACACCGCATCGCCGACCTTCACCTTGATGTCCTTGACGACGCCCGCGGCCGGGCTCGGCACGTCCATCGTCGCCTTGTCCGATTCGAGCGTGACGAGCGACTGCTCCTTCTCGACCGTATCGCCGATCTTCACGGCGATCTCGATGACGGGCACGTCCTTGTAGTCGCCGATGTCCGGCACTTTCACGTCGACCGCGCCGCCGCCCGCCGACGCGGGCGCAGCGGCAGCCGCGGGGGCTGCGGCCGGCGCCGGCTGCGCGGCGGGCGCCGCGACGCCGTTCGCCTGCGCGGGCTTCGCCGCCGCTTGCGCGCCGTCGAGCAGCACGATCAGCGAACCTTGCGACACTGCGTCGCCCACCTTGACCTTCACTTCCTTGACCATGCCGCCGACGGGGCTCGGCACGTCCATCGTCGCCTTGTCGGACTCGAGCGTGACGAGCGACTGCTCGGGCTCGACCGCATCGCCCGGCTTCACGAGCACTTCGATGACGGGCACGTCCTTGTAATCGCCGATATCCGGCACCTTGACTTCGATCGCTTGACTCATCTGTTTGTGTCTCCTGTCGATCGGAGTTGCCGCTTTAGCGGCCCACTCCGATCCCATGCAAGGCGGAGCCGCGCCGCCCGCCTCCGCACTGAAAGCGGATGCGGGCGCGCAGCGTCACGTGGCGCGTGCGTTAAACCGACATCGGGTTGGGTTTGGCCGGGTCGAGGTTGTACTTCGCGATGGCGTCGGCCACGACCTTGCGGTCGATCGTGCCTTCGTCGGCGAGCGCGTTGAGCGCCGCAACCGTGACCCAATAGCGATCCACTTCGAAGAAGTGGCGCAGCGCGTTGCGCGTGTCCGAGCGGCCGAAGCCGTCGGTGCCGAGCACGACGTAGCGGCGATCGATGTGGCTGCGGATCTGGTCGGCGAGCGCCCGCACGTAGTCGGTCGACGCGATCACGGGGCCCTGCGTGTCCTTCAGGCACTTCTGCACGTGCGACACGCGGCGATCCTCGGCCGGATGCAGCAGGTTCCAGCGCTCGACGTCATGGCCTTCGCGCGCAAGCTCGGTGAAGCTCGGGACGCTCCAGAGGTCGGCCGCGACGCCCCAGTCGTTCTTCAGCAGGTCGGCGGCGGCGATCACTTCGTTGAAGATCGTGCCCGCGCCGAGCAGTTGCACGCGCGGCGCCTTCTTGTCGGCGTCGGCCTTCTTGAACTGGTACATGCCTTTCACGATGTCGGCCGCAACGTGCTCGCCCTGCGGGATCGCCGGGTGCTCGTAGTTCTCGTTCATCACCGTGACGTAGTAGTACACGTCCTCCTGCTCCTGCACCATCCGGCGCAGGCCGTCCTGCATGATGACGGCAAGCTCGTAGCCGAACGTCGGGTCGTAGCTCACGCAGTTCGGCACCGACGCCGCCCACATCAGCGAATGGCCGTCTTCGTGCTGCAGGCCTTCGCCGTTGAGCGTCGTGCGGCCCGCAGTGCCGCCGAGCAGGAAGCCGCGCGAGCGCATGTCGCCCGCCGCCCACGCCAGATCGCCGATCCGCTGGAAGCCGAACATCGAATAGAAGATGTAGAACGGCACCATGATCTCGCCGTGCGTCGAGTACGACGTCGCCGCCGCGATCCAGTCGCACATGCCGCCCGCTTCGTTGATGCCTTCCTGCAGGATCTGGCCGGTTTCCGATTCCTTGTAGAACATCAACTGATCGGAATCTTCCGGCACGTACTTCTGGCCTTCCTGGTTCCAGATGCCGATCTGGCGGAAGAGGCCCTCCATGCCGAACGTACGCGACTCGTCGGGCACGATCGGCACGACGCGCTTGCCGAGCGCCTTGTCCTTCAGCAGGATGTTCAGGATCCGCACGAACGCCATCGTCGTTGAGATCTCGCGGCCCTCGCCCGTGCCCTTCAGGAGCGGCTCGAACGCCTCGAGCGGCGGCACCGGCAGCGATTCCGCCTTCTGGCGGCGCTGCGGCAGATAGCCACCGAGCGCCTGGCGGTGCGCGCGCATGTATTCGAGTTCCTTCGAGCCTTCCTCGAACTTCAGGTATGGCACGTCGGCGATCACGTCGTCGGCGATCGGCAGGCGGAACTGGTCGCGGAACTTCTTCAGTTGCTCGACGGGCAGCTTCTTCTGCTGGTGCGTGATGTTCATCGCCTGGCCGGCTTCGCCCATCCCGTAGCCCTTGATCGTCTTCGCGAGGATCACCGTCGGCGCGCCCTTCGAATTGCTCGCCTGATGGAACGCCGCGTAGATCTTGTGCGGATCGTGGCCGCCGCGGTTCAGGTTCCAGATGTCGTCGTCGGACCAGTCGGCGACGAGCGCCTTCAGCTCAGGCGTGTTGAAGAAGTGCTCGCGCACGTACGCGCCCGACTCCGACTTGTACGTCTGGTACTCGCCGTCGACGGCTTCCATCATCCGGCGCATCAGCGCGCCCGTCTTGTCGCGCGCGAAGAGCGCATCCCAACGGCTGCCCCAGATCACCTTGATCACATTCCAGCCCGCGCCGCGGAATTCCGATTCCAGCTCCTGGATGATCTTGCCGTTGCCGCGCACCGGGCCGTCGAGACGCTGCAAGTTGCAGTTGATCACGAACACGAGGTTGTCGAGCTTCTCGCGGCTCGCCATGCCGATCGCGCCGAGCGATTCCGGCTCGTCCGTCTCGCCGTCGCCGAGGAACGCCCAGACCTTGCGGCCTTCCGTCGTCACGATCCCGCGCGACTGCAGGTACTTCATGAAGCGCGCCTGGTAGATCGCCATGATCGGGCCGAGCCCCATCGACACGGTCGGAAACTGCCAGAAATCCGGCATCAGCCACGGGTGCGGGTACGACGAGATGCCGTTGCCGCCGACTTCCTGGCGGAAGTTGTCGAGCTGGTCTTCCGACAGGCGGCCGAGCAGGAACGCGCGCGAGTAGACACCCGGCGACGAGTGGCCCTGCACGAACACGAGATCGCCGCCGTGCTCGGCGGACGGCGCGTGCCAGAAGTGGTTGTAGCCGACGTCGTACAGCGTCGCGGCCGACGCGAACGACGCGATGTGACCGCCGACGTTCGTGTCCTTGCCCGCGCGCAACACCATCGCGATCGCGTTCCAGCGCGTGTACGAGCGGATCCGGTGCTCGATGTCCTGGTCGCCCGGAATCTTGGCCTGGGCTTCGACGGGAATCGTGTTGATGTACGGGGTGTTCGCGGAGAACGGCAGGTGTTCGCCGTGCATCCGCGCGAATTCGATCTGCTTCTCGATCAGGTAGTGCGCGCGGCCGGGACCGACGGAGGAGATCACGCCGTCGAGTGCTTCGAGCCATTCGACGGTTTCCTGCGCGTCGTCGTCGCGTTCAGCCGCGACGTACTTCATCACTTCGTTAGGTACAGCGGACATTCTCGTCTCCTGGGTGTCCTGGAATATGAAGATGGCCTTCGAGCGACGACGCATGCCGCCAGCTGCAACAAGCTCCCGCGGATTGTAAAGAGCGTCGAACGCAACGCGCAACAAAATTTTCGAATGATGAGATCATTTCTCGCAATATGAAATATTGCTGCGCCGCATCCATCTGGCCAGCGTTTGCGGCACATCATGTATCGACAATTCCGCTTTCGGTTCAATCTTTCTTGTACGCCTTTTGTGCATGACGCGCTGAGCTACAATCCTGCCATGTTGACCGATCGGCTTTTCGCACGCTCGGCGCGACCGTCGGGCTCGCCGACGGAATCGCAGCCGTCCCGCTGGCACCACGGACCGTGGTGGTCCAACTCTTACCTGCTGACGCCCCTCCTCTCGATCCTCGTCTTTCTCGTGGTGATGAGCCTCATCTTGTGGAGTCTCAACCGCCGCGAACAGCAGCAGCAGGAAGACACGCTGTTTCGCAACGTCGCGTGGGCGCAGCAGCAGATCCGGCTGTCGATGACGGGCGCGCAGGAGCAGTTGCAAGCGTTCGCGCGCGACGTCGCCGCGGGACGCATCGACGAACACGCGTTCCAGACCACGGTCGGCGACGTGATGCAGGCGCACCCCGAAATCCTCTATCTGAACTGGTACACGACGCCCGGCACGAAGCGATGGCCGACGATGCAGCTGCCGGTGCTCGGCCAGCGGCTCGCGAAGCCGAACGACGCGCAGATGGACGAAGTCGTGCGCGGCGCATTCGGCGAAGCGCGCAACACGCGCCGGCAGACCTACTCGCCGCTCGTCTACGACGACTTCGGCAACGGCTACCTGACGCTGCAGACGCCCGTCATCCGCGACCGCGAGTACTTGGGCTCGATCGCCGCGGTGTTCTCGGTCGAAGGGATCCTGAAGCACGACATTCCGCCCGAGCTGTCCGCGAAGTACAAGATCTCGATCACCGACGCGAACAATCGCGAGCTCGCGTCGACATCGTCGCGCCCGCGGCTGCCGCGCGACGCACACTACGACCTGCCGCTCGATCCGCCCGGCCAGGGCCTCACGGTGCGCGTCTACGCGTACCCGCAGACGACGAACCTGACCAACAACACGCTCGTGTGGCTCGTCGCCGGCCTGTCGTGCTTCGTGCTGTGGAGCCTCTGGAGCCTGTGGAAGCACACGCGCCAGCGCTTCGAGGCGCAGCAGGCGCTGTACGCGGAGGCGTTCTTTCGCCGCGCGATGGAGAATTCGGTGCTGATCGGCATGCGCGTGCTCGACATGCACGGCCGCATCACGCACGTGAACCCGGCGTTCTGCCGGATGACGGGCTGGGACGAGAGCGACCTCGTCGGCAAGACCGCGCCGTTTCCGTACTGGCCGCGCGACGCGTACCCCGAAATGCAGCGCCAGCTCGACATGACGCTGCGCGGCAAGGCGCCTTCGTCCGGCTTCGAGCTGCGCGTGCGCCGCAAGGACGGATCGCTGTTCCATGCGCGCCTCTACGTGTCGCCGCTCATCGACAGCTCCGGCCGGCAGACGGGCTGGATGTCGTCGATGACGGACATCACCGAGCCGAAGCGCGCGCGCGAAGAGCTCGCCGCCGCGCACGAACGCTTCACGACGGTGCTCGAGAGCCTCGACGCGGCGGTATCGGTGCTCGCCGCCGACGAAGCCGAGCTCCTGTTCGCGAACCGCTACTACCGGCATCTGTTCGGCATCCGCCCGGACGGCCATCTCGAGCTGTCGGGCGGCGGCTTCGACAGCGCGCAGGCGTCGTCGGACTCGATCGACATGGTCGACGCGTATGCGGGCCTGCCCGCCGCCGCGCTCACCGAGAGCACGGCGGACGCGCAGGAGGTATACGTCGAGAGCATCCAGAAGTGGTTCGAGGTGCGCCGCCAGTACATCCAGTGGGTGGACGGCCACCTCGCGCAGATGCAGATCGCGACCGACATCACGACGCGCAAAAAGGCGCAGGAGCTCGCGCACCAGCAGGAGGAGAAGCTGCAGTTCACGAGCCGGCTGATGACGATGGGCGAGATGGCGTCGTCGATCGCGCACGAGCTGAACCAGCCGCTCGCCGCGATCAACAACTATTGCTCCGGCACGCTCGCGCTCGTGAAGAGCGGCCGCTCGACGCCCGAGACGTTGCAGCCCGCGCTCGAGAAGACCGCACAGCAGGCGCTGCGGGCCGGGATGATCGTCAAGCGGATCCGCGAGTTCGTGAAACGCAGCGAGCCGAAGCGGCAACCGTCGCGCGTCGCCGACATCGTCGCCGACGCGGTCGGCCTGGCCGAAATCGAGGCGAGAAAGCGCCGGATTCGGATCGTCACCGAAATCCGCGCAAGAATGCCTATTATTTATGTCGACCCCGTGTTGATCGAGCAGGTGCTCGTGAACCTGATGAAGAACGCAGCCGAGGCGATGCAGGAAGCGCGGCCCCAGGCGGAGAACGGCGTGATTCGCGTCGTCGCCGACCTCGAATCGGGCTTCGTCGACATCCGCGTGATCGACCAGGGTCCGGGCGTCGACGAGGCGACGGCCGAACGCCTGTTCGAACCGTTCTACAGCACGAAATCGGACGGGATGGGCATGGGGCTCAATATCTGCCGCTCGATCATCGAATCGCATCGCGGGCGTCTGTGGGTGGTCAACAACGTCGAGCCGGACGGCTTCGTGTCGGGCGCGACGTTCCACTGCAGCCTGCCCATTGGGGAACCGGAGGATCTCGGTCGCGGATCCGAGACATCGCCATCACAAACCGTAACGGGAGAGATATGAATAGCCCTGTCACCACCTCTCAGGAAACCGTCTTTGTCGTCGACGACGACGAGGCCGTGCGCGACTCGCTGCGCTGGCTGCTGGAGGCAAACGGCTATCGCGTGCAGTGCTTTTCGAGCGCCGAGCAGTTCCTCGATGCCTACCAGCCCGCGCAGCAGGCAGGACAGATCGCGTGCCTGATCCTCGACGTCCGGATGTCCGGGATGAGCGGCCTCGAGCTGCAGGAGCGCCTGATCGCCGAGAATGCGGCGCTGCCGATCATTTTCGTGACGGGCCACGGCGACGTGCCGATGGCCGTGTCGACGATGAAGAAAGGCGCGATGGATTTCATCGAGAAGCCGTTCGACGAAGCCGAACTGCGCAAGCTCGTCGAGCGCATGCTCGACAAGGCGCGCAGCGAGAGCAAGAGCGTCCAGGAGCAGCGCGCGGCGAGCGAGCGCCTGTCGAAGCTGACGGCGCGCGAGCAGCAGGTGCTCGAGCGAATCATCGCGGGCCGCCTGAACAAGCAGATCGCCGACGATCTCGGGATCAGCATCAAGACGGTCGAGGCGCACCGCGCGAACATCATGGAAAAGCTCAACGTCAACACGGTCGCCGATCTGCTGCGGCTCGCGCTGTCGAAGAAGCAGGCGTAACACGCCGCGCCGCGTCCCACTCTCCCGCCCGGCGCACGCCGGGCGAGCAGCGGCTTTTTTGCGGCGCGGCATCCCGCGTGATCCATCCGGTTCCCGCTCCCCCATCCTCCCGCTTGCGGCGCACGCCGTCCCTGTTTTTCTCCCGCATCGCACGCCGCGCATGGCGCAAATCGACCCGGTCGGTGTCGGGTGACGGCGGGCGGGCGGTATAATTCGATGCTTCGCTGCAGCGCAACCTGGCGCCGCACGCCCGCATACCCAACCTTGCCAAGCGAATTCCCACCATGACAGCCACCCTGATCGACGGCAACGCCCTTTCGAAGACCCTGCGCGCGCACGCGGCCGCACGCGCCGCCGCGCTCGCCGCGTGCGGCCACCGGCCGGGTCTCGCGGTGATCCTCGTCGGCGACAACCCGGCGAGCGAAGTCTACGTGCGCAACAAGATCAAGGCGTGCGAAGACAACGGCTTCTTCTCGCTGAAGGACCGCTATCCGGCGACGCTCTCCGAGCCCGAACTCCTCGCGCGCATCGACGAGCTGAACCGTGATCCGAAGATCCACGGCATCCTCGTGCAACTGCCGCTGCCCGCGCATATCGACAGCCACAAGGTGATCGAGGCGATCGCGCCCGAGAAGGACGTCGACGGCTTCCACGTCGCGAACGCCGGCGCGCTGATGACGGGCAAGCCGCTCTTCCGCCCGTGCACGCCGTACGGCGTGATGAAGATGCTCGAAGCGCACGAGATCCCGCTGCAAGGCGCGAACGCGGTCGTGATCGGCCGCTCGAACATCGTCGGCAAGCCGATGGCGCTCCTGCTCCTCGAAGCGGGCGCGACCGTCACGATCTGCCACAGCAAGACGCGCGACCTCGCCGCACATACGCGCAACGCGGACGTCGTCGTCGCGGCGGTCGGCAAGCGCAACGTGCTGACCGCCGACATGGTGAAGCCGGGCGCGACGGTGATCGACGTCGGGATGAACCGCAACGACGAAGGCAAGCTGTGCGGCGACGTCGACTTCGCCGGCGTCTC
Organism: Burkholderia mayonis; assembly: GCF_001523745.2. Classification (NCBI taxonomy): domain Bacteria; kingdom Pseudomonadati; phylum Pseudomonadota; class Betaproteobacteria; order Burkholderiales; family Burkholderiaceae; genus Burkholderia; species Burkholderia mayonis. Next base: position 1,359,238 of record NZ_CP013386.1, on the reverse strand, counting down.
GGAAGTCGCGGGCCACATCACGCCGGTACCGGGCGGCGTCGGCCCGATGACGATCACGATGCTGCTCGTCAACACGATCGAAGCCGCCGAGCGCGCCGCTGCGGCGTCCTGACGGCGAACGCGCCGGGAATCTCGCGGCGCACGCGCCGATCGGCTTCGATCGGCGATTCGATTCCCGTGCGCGGACGGCTCGGCGGCCCCCGCGCGTAGCCCGGGCGCAGTAGCGATCAGCGGGCGATGGCAGGCGCTGACTGCCGTTGGCGCCCACGGTGTTGCCCGCTGACGGCAGCTGGCCGCCATGCGGCGCCGGTCGCGCGATGCGCCAGCGCCCGGACGCCGTCGGCGCCGCATCCTGCCATCGCCGCTCAGCCCCGCATACGTTCGCCGCTGCCCTGTACGCAATGGCCGCGCCCCCAGTGCCGCTACGCATGCGGCGGCCTCCTTCTCTCGTGGCACCCGCGGCGCACCGCGCGGCCTTCCGACGGCCCGAAGAAGAGGCGCAATGGCGCATCTCGCGCGTCGCACGCCGCGCGCACGCCGCCTGCGCGAATCGAACGGCCTCGCGCACGCCCGCTTCGACGCGCCGCCCGCGCGCGCCATCCGGCTTCCCCCGCTGCGTACGCTCGGTCACCCATCGCCGCCCTGCGTTCCCGCCCCAATCGCTTCGTTAGAAACTATCGATTGGAAAGCGCGCCATGCGCCCCAATAATGTCGACATGACTCGACGGCCGGCGCCTCGCGCCGCTCGTCTTCCGCTCAACCCGAATCCGAAACCGCCAGGGAACACTATGTCCGTCAGCGCAAACGCCAATCCGCTTCTCGATTTCTCAGGCCTGCCCCGCTTCGGCGAAATTCGCCCCGAGCACGTGACGCCCGCGCTCGACACGCTGCTCGCGAACGCGAACGAAGCCGTCGAGCGCGCCGCACGGCCCGATACGCCGGCGACCTGGGCCGACATCGTCGAGACCATCGAGCATGCGACCGAGCCGCTCGGTCGCGCATGGGGCGTCGTCGGCCATCTGAACGCGGTCGCCGACACGCCCGAGCTGCGCGCCGTCTACGGCGAGAACCTGCCGCGCGTGACCGAGTTCTGGTCGAGCGTCGGCCAGAATCTCGCGCTCTACGAGAAGTACAAGACGATCGCCGCGAGCGCCGCATATCCGACGCTGTCCGCTGAGCGCAAGAAGATCCTCGACAACGCGCTGCGCGACTTCCGCCTGTCGGGCGCCGAGCTGCCGGAAGACCGCAAGCCGCGCTTCGCCGAGCTGCAGGAGCAGCAGGCGGCGCTGTCGAAATCGTTCTCCGATCACGTGCTCGACGCGACCAACGGCTACGCGTATTTCACGCAGAGCGAGGACGAACTGGCCGGCCTGCCCGCCGATGCGATCGCAGCCGCACGCGAAGCCGCGCAGAAGGAAGACAAGGCGGGCTGGAAGTTCACGCTGCACTTCCCGTCGTATTTCCCGGTGCTGCAATACGCGGAGAACCGCGCGATGCGCGAGGCGATGTACCGCGCGTACGTGACGCGCGCGTCCGAGCTCGGCCCGCAATACGGCGACGGCAAGGCCGACTGGGACAACACGACGATCGTCGCCGATCAACTGGCGCTGCGCCGCGAAGAAGCGCAGATGCTCGGCTATCACGACTTCGCCGAGGTATCGCTCGCGCCGAAGATGGCGGAATCGCCGCAGCAGGTGATCGCGTTCCTCGAGGATCTCGCGAAACGCGCACGCCCGTTCGCGGAAAAGGACTGGGACGAGCTGCGCGCGTTCGCGTCGGGCGAGCTCGGCCTCGCGGCGCTCGAGCCGTGGGACGTCGCGTATGCGGCCGAGAAGCTGCGCGAGCGGCGTTACGCGTTCTCCGAGAACGAGGTGAAGCAGTACTTCCCCGAGCCCGCGGTGCTGAAGGGCCTCTTCACCGTCGCCGAGACGCTGTTCGGCGTGAAGATCGCGCGCGACGAAGCGCCCGTCTGGCACGAGGACGTGCGCTTCTTCCGCGTCGAGAATCGCGACGGCTCGCTCATCGCGCAGTTCTATCTCGACCTGTACGCGCGCGAAGGCAAGCGCGGCGGCGCGTGGATGGACGACGCGCGCTCGCGCGCGAAGCGCGGCGACGGCAGCGTCCAGACGCCCGTCGCGTATCTGACCTGCAACTTCTCCGCGCCGATCGGCGGCAAGCCCGCGTGCTTCACGCACGACGAAGTGATCACGCTGTTCCACGAGTTCGGCCACGGGCTGCATCACATGCTGACGCGCGTCGACGAGATCGGCGTATCGGGCATCAACGGCGTCGAATGGGACGCAGTCGAGCTGCCGTCGCAGTTCATGGAGAACTTCTGCTGGGAATGGGACGTGCTGAAGTCGATGTCGTCGCACACGGACACCGGCGAGCCGCTGCCGCGCGCGCTTTTCGACAAGATGCTCGCCGCGAAGAACTTCCAGAGCGGCCTGGGCACGCTGCGCCAGATCGTGTTCTCGATGTTCGACATGCTGCTGCACGTCGACTTCGATCCGACAGGCGAACCTGCGGCAGTCGACGCGACGACGGACGCCCCTGCGGCAGACAACACGAGCGTCAACGACTTCGCGCGCGCGATCAACGAGCGCTTCCACGTGATCCCGCAGGCGCCGTTCTCGCGCTGGCCGAACACGTTCAGCCACATCTTCGCGGGCGGCTATGCGGCCGGCTATTACAGCTACAAGTGGGCGGAAGTGCTGTCCGCCGACGCGTACGCGGCATTCGAGGAAGCCGCCGGCTCCGCGGGCAGCGTGCTCGATTCGACGACGGGCGCGCGCTACCGGCGCGAGATCCTCGAAGTCGGCGGCAGCCGTCCGGCGATGGACTCGTTCAAGGCGTTCCGCGGCCGCGAGCCGAACATCGACGCGCTGCTGCGTCATAGCGGGATGGCCGACGCCGCGCAGGCGCGGGCGTAACGCTCTCGGCGCGGCACGCGCGAGCCCGACGGTCGCACGAGCCGCCGGCTGCGGCGTCCCATCGAGCCTCCGTCAGTCGAAACGAACGGCAACCCGCATCGGCGGGCTGCCGTTTTTTGTCGCCCGCTCTTGTTCATGCGGCGCGCGCCCGTCGAGCGATCACGCGCCGGACGACGTGTCGTTTTCGCCGTCGTCGTCTTCGTCATCGAAGAGCGCGATCTGCCCATGCCGCTCGGCCGTGTCCTCGTCGATCCGCACGCCGACGCCCAACAGCCGCACCGGCTGCTTGCGGCGCACCAGCCCTTTCGCGAGCAGCGCGACCGCCGTCTCGGCATCGGTCGCGTCGGCGACACATTCGACCGTCGTGCGCTGAAAATCCGCGAAGCGGATCTTCACATACAGCTTCCTGATCGAGCGCACCGCCCCTGCCCGCGCGATCCGCGCGTCGAGCAGCACCGTCAATCGCCGGATCTCGGCCGCGCATTGGTCGAGCGTGTCGAGATCCCGGACGTAGGTCGTCTCGACGCTCACCGACTTGCGCTCCTGGTCCGCGCGCACTGGCCGCTCGTCGATGCCGCGCGCGAGCTCGTAGAGCCGCCGGCCGAACGCGCCGAATTCGTGATGCAGATCAAACAGCGACCAGCCGCGCAGCTCGTCGCACGTGCGGATGCCGAGCTTGTCGAGCCGCGCGGCCGTCACCTTGCCGACGCCGTGCAGCTTGCGCACGGGCAGCGCGGCGACGAACGCGTCGACCTCGTGCGGCCGCACGACGAAGAGACCGTCGGGCTTGTTCCAGTCCGACGCGATCTTCGCGATGAACTTGTTCGGCGCGACGCCCGCCGACACCGTGACGCCCACCGTATCGCGCACGCGCTCGCGGATCTCGCGCGCGATCAGCGTGCCGCTGCCCTGGCAGCGCGTCGCGCGGCTCACGTCGAGATACGCCTCGTCGAGCGACAGCGGCTCGACGTCGGGCGTGTAGTCGCGATAGATCGCCATGATGAGCCGCGACGCCGCGCGGTACTTGTCCATCGCGGGCGGCAGGATCAGCAGCTCGGGACACTTGCGCATCGCGAGCGCCGACGACATCGCCGAATGCACGCCATAGCGGCGCGCCTCGTAGTTGCAGGTCGCGATCACGCCGCGCTGGTCGGGCCGGCCACCGACCGCGAGCGGGCGGCCGCGCAGCGACGGATCGTCGCGCATCTCGACCGACGCGTAGAAGCAGTCGCAATCGCAATGGATGATCTTGCGCGCGAACGGAGCCGCGTCGCCCGAAGGCGGCGGAAGCGTGTCGGAGGAAGGCGTCGGCTTGTCCAAGGTGCCGATACTGTACAAAAACACAGTGCGCGTTTCAACTGCGCGGTGCGTCATTGCGCACCGCGCATGCGCCGGGGCGCAGACCGCGCCGCTTTGAATACGATGTCCGCGATGCTTCGGGCACGCAACAACGTTGTGACAGCGCGCAAGAGTCCGATGCAGAGAAAGTCGGGGGCCATGCGCCGATCCGAGTGCATCGCTTGCTGGGCAACGAGAACCCGACGAGATGACGCACCGCCCGTTCGACATCGAAAGACGCGATGTGCGAGAGGCGAAACCGGCCGCGGAAAAACAAAAACCCGGCTCGAAAGCCGGGTTTTTGTTTTGACGACTCGCGCATCGGTCATTTGCGCGTGGACATCGCCGAATTTGGTTGCGGGGGTAGGATTTGAACCTACGACCTTCGGGTTATGAGCCCGACGAGCTGCCAGACTGCTCCACCCCGCGTCAAAGAAATAAAAGTATATGGGTTTTAAGCGGACGCGTCAAATCTTATTTCAAACAATTGTCACACATGCCGCCGCGCCCCCGCCGATCGAACTAGTCCGGTCGACCCAGCGACGCAGGCGCGCCCGTTCTCCCGGCGAATAGGCAAGCGCATCGCGCATCCCTACTCTTGAGACGCTCCTCCTCGTCTCGAGAGAATCATCATGGCTGCAACCTCCGCTCCTCCCGCATCGCTCGACAAGCGCGCGATGCCCGTGCTCGCATCGAGCACGATCGCATTCACGCTGTGCTTCGCCGTCTGGATGATGTTCGCGATCCTCGGCATTCCGCTCAAGAAGACCCTCGGCCTGAACGACACCGAATTTGGCCTCGTCGCCGCGATGCCAGTGCTCACCGGATCGCTGATCCGCGTGCCGCTCGGCATCTGGACCGACCGCTACGGCGGCCGCATCGTGTTCTTCATCCTGATGCTCGTCACCGTCGTGCCGATCTGGCTGATCTCGTATGCGACCCAGCTCTGGCAGTTCCTCGTGCTCGGCCTCTTCGTCGGGCTCGCGGGCGGCTCGTTCTCGGTCGGCACGCCGTACGTCGCGCGCTGGTTCCCGAAGGCGCGCCAGGGCCTCGCGATGGGCGTGTTCGGCGCCGGCAACTCGGGCGCCGCCGTCAACAAGTTCGTCGCGCCCGCGCTCATCGCGGCGGCGGGCACGTGGACCATCGTGCCGCGTGTCTATTCGATCGCGATGCTCGTGATGGCGCTCCTCTTCTGGGTGTTCTCCGCGACCGATCCCGCGCACCGCTCGACGAACGCGACGTCGCTGCGCGCGCAGCTGCGCGTGCTGAAGAATCCGCGTGTGTGGCGCTACTCGCAGTACTACTCGGTCGTGTTCGGCGGCTACGTCGGGCTGTCGCTTTGGCTCACGCAATACTACGTCGGCGAATACGGCTTCGGCATCCAGTCGGCCGCGTTCCTCGCCGCGTGCTTCTCGCTGCCGGGCGGCGTGCTCCGCGCGATCGGCGGCTGGCTGTCCGACCGCTACGGCGCCTATCGCACCACGTGGTGGGTGATGTGGGTCTGCTGGGTCACGTTCTTCATCCTCAGCTACCCGCCGACCGACTTCACGATCCATGCGGCGCACGGCCCGCTCGGCTTCCATCTCGGCCACACGCCCGTCGCGTTCACCGTGCTGCTGTTCGCGGTCGGCATCGCGATGGCGGTCGGCAAGGCGTCGGTCTTCAAGTTCATCGCCGACGAGTTCCCGGACGACATCGGCGCGGTGTCGGGCGTCGTCGGCCTCGCGGGCGGCCTCGCCGGCTTCGCGCTGCCGATCCTGTTCGGCGCGCTGGTCGACCTGACGGGCGTTCGCTCGACCTGCTTCATGCTGCTCTACGGCGCCGTCAGCGTGAGCCTCGTCTGGATGTACTTCAGCTTCCGCGCCGAGCGTGCGGCGCACGACCAGCGCGTGCTCGCCGCCCGCTCCGCGTGAGCGCCTTCTTCGTCACCTTCGTTCACTCAACGGATTCGATCATGTCCACTTCTCTACTCGTGCGCTGGGATCCCGAAAACCCGGCCTTCTGGCAAGCCAAGGGGCGCCCCGTCGCGTGGCGCAACCTCGCGATCTCGATTCCCGCGCTGATGCTCGCGTTCGTCGTCTGGTCGCTGTGGAGCGTCGTCGTCGTCAATCTCGATCGCGCGGGCTTTCACTTCGGCAAGAACCAGCTGTTCTGGCTCACCGCGCTGCCCGCGCTCTCGGGCGCGACGCTGCGCATCTTCTACTCCTTTCTCGTGCCGATCTTCGGCGGCCGCCGCTTCACCGCGATCTCGACCGCGACCCTCCTGATCCCTGCGCTCGGGATGGGCTTCGCGCTGCGCGATCCGGGCACGGGCTATCCGACGCTCCTCATCCTCGCGCTTCTGTGCGGCTTCGGCGGCGCGAACTTCAGTTCGTCGATGGCGAACATCAGCTTCTTCTTCCCGAAGGCGAAAAAGGGGCTCGCGACCGGGCTCAACGCGGGGATCGGCAACCTCGGCGTGTCGGTCGTGCAGTTCGTCACGCCGCTCGTGATTTCGGCCGGCATCTTCGGCGCGCTCGCAGGCGATCCGCAAACCGCTGTCGCGCACGGCACGACGACGAACCTGTGGTTGCAGAACGCGGGCTTCGTGTGGGTGCCGTTCATCGTCGTCGCGACGCTCGCCGCGTGGTTCGGGATGAACGACATCGCCGACGCGAAGGCGTCGTTCGCCGAGCAGGCGGTGATCTTCCGCCGGCTGCACAACTGGCTGATGTGCTGGCTGTACGTCGGCACCTTCGGCTCGTTCATCGGCTTCTCCGCCGGCTTCGCGCTCCTCACGAAGGCGCTCTTCCCGAACGTGAACCCGACCGCCTACGCGTTCATCGGCCCGCTCGCTGGCGCGCTGATGCGGCCCGTCGGCGGCTGGGTGTCCGACCGGATCGGCGGCGCGCGCGTCACGTTCTGGACGTTCGCCGCGATGATCGCGGCGGTCGCGGGCGTCATCGCGTTCCTGCCGGCGGACGGCGACGCGGGCAACTTCGCGGGCTTCCTCTCGATGTTCATCGTGCTGTTCGCGCTGACGGGCATCGGCAATGGCTCGACGTTCCGGATGATCCCGGTGATCTTCCTGACCGAGCGGCAGCGCGCCGCGCAGGGCCAGGACGAAGCCGCGCAGAAGCAGGCGCTCCTCGACGCCGGCAAGGAATCGGCCGCGGTGCTCGGCTTCTCGGGCGCGATCGGCGCATACGGCGGCTTCTTCATTCCGAAGAGCTTCGGCACGTCGCTCGACATGACAGGTTCGGCCGTGCCCGCGCTCGCGTGCTTCATCGTGTTCTACGTGTCGTGCGTCGCGATCACGTGGTGGTTCTACGCGCGCCGCAACGCGTCGATGCCGTGCTGAACGCGCGCTGACGCCGACCGTTTCCGGATGCGGCGCGCTGCGACACGCGGCCGCATTCGCGTGGCTGCATCCAACCCGCATTTCACGAGGGCGCATCGCGCCCTCTAGTTCTTTCGAACTAGTTCTTTTCCCTCCCCTTTCCCGCTCCATCGGCGAATGGGCGCGCAAGCGCACGCGCCGTAATCTCGGAGTGTCCCCTGACACAAGCATTCGCAGCACCCTGGGGCGACCGCGGATGCCCTTGGAGAAACACACGATGAGTCATTTTCTGGATCGGCTGAAGTTCATGTCGCGCGTGAAATCCACGTTCTCCGACGGCCACGGCGCCGTCGTCGACGAGGATCGGCGCTGGGAAAACGGCTACCGCAGCCGCTGGCAGCACGACAAGATCGTCCGCTCGACGCACGGCGTGAACTGCACCGGCTCCTGCTCGTGGAAGGTCTATGTGAAGAACGGCCTCATCACGTGGGAAACCCAGCAGACCGACTATCCGCGCACCCGCGCCGACCTGCCGAATCACGAGCCGCGCGGCTGCCCGCGCGGCGCGTCGTACAGCTGGTACGTCTACTCCGCGCAGCGCGTCAAATACCCGATGATCCGCGGCCGCCTGATGGAGATGTGGCGCGAGGCGCGCAAGACGATGGACCCGATCGCCGCATGGGAATCGATCAGCCAGAATCCCGAGAAGGCGCGCCGCTACAAGAGCGTGCGCGGCCTCGGCGGCTTCGTGCGCGCGGACTGGAACACCGCGACCGAGATCATCGCCGCCGCGAACGCGTACACGATCAAGCGCTACGGGCCGGATCGCGTCGTCGGCTTCTCGCCGATTCCGGCGATGTCGATGGTGTCGTACGCGGCGGGCGCGCGCTATCTGAGCCTCATCGGCGGCGCGTGCCTGTCGTTCTACGACTGGTACTGCGACCTGCCGCCCGCGAGCCCGCAGGTGTGGGGCGAGCAGACCGACGTGCCCGAATCGGCCGACTGGTACAACTCGAGCTACCTGCTCGTCTGGGGCTCGAACGTGCCGCAGACGCGCACCCCCGACGCGCACTTCTACACCGAGGTCCGCTACAAGGGGACGAAGACGGTCGCGATCTCGTCCGACTACGGCGAGATGGTCAAGTTCGGCGACATCTGGCTCGCGCCGAAGCAAGGCACCGACGCCGCGCTCGCGATGGCGATGGGCCACGTCGTGCTGAAGGAATTCCACGCGGCCGGCAAGTCCGCGTACTTCCGCGACTACGTGAAGCAGTACACGGACATGCCGATGCTCGTGCTGCTGCGCGAGCGCGACGGCATGCGCGTGCCCGATCACTTCCTGCGCGCGTCGCATCTCGCCGACTCGCTCGCCGAAGCGAATCATCCCGAATGGAAGACGCTCGCGATCGACGCCGCGACGGGCGACATCGTCGCGCCGAACGGCTCGATCGGCTTTCGCTGGGGCGAAGCCGCGCACAACGGCGGCGAGAAGGTCGGCCGCTGGAATCTCGAAATGAAGGACGGCGGCAGCGGCCGCGCAATCGATCCGAAGCTGTCGCTCGTCAACGCGCACGATGAAGTCGTCGACGTCGGCTTCCCCTACTTCGGCGGCGAGCACGAATCGCTGCTCGCGCGCCGCGTGCCCGCGAAGCGCGTCGCGCTCGCCGACGGCACGACCGCGCTCGTCGCGACCGTCTACGACCTGCAGATGGCGAACTACGGCGTCGACCAGGGCCTCGGCGGACCGAACGTCGCGGCGAGCTTCGACGACGACGTGCCGTACACGCCCGCGTGGCAGGAAAAGCACACGGGCGTCGCGCGCCATCTCGTGATCCAGGTCGCGCGCGAATTCGCCGACAACGCGGACAGAACGCGCGGCAAGAGCATGGTGATCGTCGGCGCGGCGCTCAACCACTGGTATCACAACGACATGATCTACCGCGGCATCATCAACCTCCTGATGATGTGCGGCTGCATCGGCCAGAGCGGCGGCGGCTGGGCGCACTACGTCGGCCAGGAGAAACTGCGTCCGCAGTTCGGCTGGGCGCCGCTCGCGTTCGCGCTCGACTGGTCGCGCCCGCCGCGCCAGATGAACGGCACGTCGTTCTTCTACAGCCACACGAGCCAATGGCGCCATGAAAAGCTCGCGGTCGACGAGATCCTCGGGCCGACCGCCGATCGTTCGAAGTACGAAGGCATGACGCTGCTCGACCTGAACGCGAAGTCCGAGCGGATGGGCTGGCTGCCGTCGGCGCCGCAGCTCGAAAGAAATCCGCTCGACGTCGTCGACGAAGCCGAGCGCGCGGGCAAGGAGCCCGTCGCATACGCGGTCGAGATGCTGAAGAGCGGCAAGCTCGCGTTCGCGTGCGACGATCCCGACAATCCCGCGAACTTCCCGCGCAACATGTTCGTGTGGCGCTCGAACATTCTCGGCAGCTCGGGCAAGGGGCACGAGTACTTCCTCAAGTATCTGCTCGGCACGCAGAACGCGCTCTTCAGCGACGAGGCCGATGCGCTGAAGCCGTCCGAAGTGAACGTGCGCGACGCAGCCGAAGGCAAGCTCGATCTGCTCACGGTGCTCGACTTCCGGATGAGCACGACGTGCCTGTACGGCGACATCGTGCTGCCGACCGCGACCTGGTACGAGAAGGACGACCTCAACACGTCGGACATGCATCCGTTCATCCACCCGCTGTCCGAAGCCGTGCAGCCGCTGTGGGAGAGCAAGACCGACTGGGAGATCTACAAGACGATCGCAAAGAAGTTCAGCGAGATCGCGGGCCCGTACCTCGGCACGCGGCGCGACCTCGTCTGCACGCCGCTCATGCACGACACGCCGGGCGAGCTCGGCCAGCCGTTCGAGCCGAAGGACTGGCGCCGCGGCGAATGCGACCTGATCCCCGGCAAGACCGCGCCGTCGATGACGGTCGTCGAGCGCAATTACGGCGACATCTACAAGAAGTTCACGTCGATCGGGCCGCTCCTCGACAAGCTCGGCAACGGCGGCAAGGGGATCAACTGGAACACCGAGCACGAGGTGAAGGAGATCGGCGCGCTGTCCGACACGGTCGCCGAGCCCGGCGTGAGCCGCGGCCGCCCGCGCCTCGACACCGCGATCGACGCGGCCGAGATGATCCTCACGTTCGCGCCGGAAACGAACGGCCACGTCGCGGTGAAGGCATGGGACGCCCTCTCGAAGATCACGGGCCGCGATCACGCGCATCTCGCGATCGGCCGCGAGCACGACAAGATCCGCTTTCGCGACGTGCAGGCGCAGCCCCGCAAGATCATCTCGGCGCCGACGTGGTCCGGCCTCGAATCGGAGGAAGTCAGCTACAACGCCGGCTACACGAACGTCCACGAGCTGATTCCATGGCGCACGCTGACGGGCCGCCAGCAGTTCTATCAGGACCATCGCTGGATGCTCGACTTCGGCGAAGGCTCGTGCGCGTACCGGCCGGCGATCGACACCAAGACGGTCGCGCCGCTGCACAAGCGGATGCCGAACGGCCAGCCGGAGCTCGTGCTGAACTGGATCACGCCGCACCAGAAATGGGGCATCCACTCGACCTACTCGGACAACCTGCGGATGCTGACGCTGTCGCGCGGCGGCCCGCACGTGTGGATCTCGGAGGCCGAAGCGCAGCAGGCAGGCATCAGCGACAACGACTGGGTCGAGGTGTTCAACGTGAACGGCACGCTGACCGCGCGCGCGGTCGTGTCGCAGCGCGTGCCGGCCGGCATGTGCCTCATGTACCACGCGCAGGAAAAGATCGTGAACGTGCCGGGCGCGGAAACGAGCGGCAAGCGCGGCGGGATTCACAACTCGGTCACGCGCACCGTGACGAAGCCGACGCACATGATCGGCGGCTACGCGCAGCAGGCGTACGGCTTCAACTACTACGGAACGGTCGGCAGCAACCGCGACGAATACGTGATCGTGCGCAAGATGAACCGGGTGGACTGGCTCGAGGAGCCGCTTAACGAAGGAGCAGCACAATGAAGATCCGCGCACAAGTGGCGATGGTGCTCAATCTCGACAAATGCATCGGATGCCACACCTGCTCCGTCACCTGCAAGAACGTGTGGACGTCGCGCGACGGCGTCGAGTACGCGTGGTTCAACAACGTCGAGACGAAGCCGGGCGTCGGCTATCCGCGCGAGTGGGAAAACCAGGACAAATGGCAAGGCGGCTGGAAGCGCAACGACGCGGGCAAGCTCGAGCCGCGCCAGGGCGGCAAGCTGAAGATCCTCGCGAACATCTTCGCGAATCCCAACCTTCCCGGCATCGACGACTACTACGAGCCGTTCACGTACGACTACGCGCATCTGCAGAACGCGCCGCTGTCGCAGACGCCGCCGACCGCGCGCCCGGTCTCCGCGATCACCGGCCAGAAGATGGACAAGATCGAATGGGGGCCGAACTGGGAAGACGATCTCGGCGGCGAGTTCAAGTCGCGCGGCCGCGACAAGCTGTTCGAGGACGTGCAGAAAGAGATGTACTCGACGTTCGAGAACACCTTCATGATGTACCTGCCGCGCCTTTGCGAGCACTGCCTGAATCCGGCGTGCGTCGCGTCGTGCCCGTCCGGCTCCGTCTACAAGCGCGAGGACGACGGGATCGTGCTCGTCGACCAGGACAAGTGCCGCGGTTGGCGGATGTGCATCTCGGGCTGCCCGTACAAGAAGATCTACTTCAACTGGCAAACCGGCAAGGCCGAGAAGTGCGTGTTCTGCTTCCCGCGCATCGAGGCCGGGCAGCCGACCGTCTGCTCGGAAACCTGCGTCGGCCGCATCCGCTATCTCGGCGTGATGCTGTATGACGCGGACCGCATCGAGCAGGCGGCGTCGATCGCCGATCCGCAGAAGCTCTACGAAGAGCAGCTCGCGGTGTTCGTCGATCCGCACGATCCGGCGATCGAGCGTCAGGCGCTCGCGGACGGCGTCCCGCAAAGCTGGATCGACGCGGCGAAGCGCTCGCCCGTCTACCGGATGGCATGCGAATGGAAGGTCGCGTTCCCGCTGCATCCGGAATACCGGACGCTGCCGATGGTGTGGTACGTGCCGCCCCTGTCGCCGATCCAGGGCGCCGCACAGTCGGGCCACATGGGGATGAACGGCGTGATCCCGGACGTGCGCAGCCTGCGGATTCCGCTGCGCTATCTCGCGAACCTGCTGACCGCGGGCGACGAAGCGCCGGTCGCCGCGGCGCTCGACCGGATGCTCGCGATGCGCGCGTACAAGCGCGCGCAGACCGTGCACGGCGAGCACGACGCGCAGGTGCTCGCGCAGGTCGGACTCACCGCCGAGCAGGTCGAGGACATGTATCAGTTGATGGCGATCGCGAACTACGAGGACCGCTTCGTGATTCCGTCGTCGCACAAGGAAATGGCAGAAGACAGCTTCGACGAGAAAGGCAGTTGCGGCTTCTCGTTCGGCAACGGCTGCTCGGGCGGCACGTCGGACGGCACGCTGTTCGGCCGCAAGAAGGAAACGGCGGTGTCGTACGCGGCGCTGCCGACCGTCACGCGCAAAAAAGCGAGCGCCGCATGAGCGCATCGCACGAGGAAAACGTCATGTCGATCTATCCGGTTCTGTCCGCCCTGCTGATCTATCCGGAGCAGGCGTTGCTCGACGCGCTGCCCGACGTCGAGCGCGCGCTCGACGCGTTCCCCGACGCGCGCTCGACGCTCGCGCCGCTCGTCGCGTCGCTGCGCGCGACGCCCTTGATCGAGCTGCAGGAGCGCTATGTCGCGACGTTCGACCGCACGCCATCGCACTCACTGCATCTGTTCGAGCACGTGCACGGGGAAAGCCGCGACCGCGGCCAGGCAATGGTCGATCTGCTCGACGAATACCGCCGTCACGGCTTCGAGCCGGTCGGCAACGAGCTGCCCGATTACGTGCCGCTCTTCGTCGAATTCCTCGGCGCGATCGCGGGCGACGGCGACAGCGAGCACGCGGCGCGCCTGCTCGGCGACGCGATCGACGTGCTCGCCGCGCTCGGCGAGCGCCTCGCTCGCGCGCAGAGCCCGTATGCGGCCGCGTTCGCGGTGCTGCGCGCGCTGAGCCCGGTCGAGCCGCAGCCCGTCGCCGAGCCGCCGCCGCGCACGATGGACGAGGCGCTCGAGCGCTTCGGCCCCGGCCACGACGGCGTCGAGCCGCTGCTCGCGCCCGCGGCGAGCGCGTCGCTCACTCAGCCGATCCGCTTTCATCCGCCGCGCCGCGCGGCGACGCCCGCTCCCCGCGCGTGACGCGGGGCGTCGCGAACCCGTTTCGAGGTCACGTCATGGATTATCTGAATAGTTTCGTCTACGGCATCTATCCGTACATCGCCGCCGCCATCTTCCTGTTCGGCAGCCTCGCGCGCTTCGAGCGCGAGCAATACACGTGGAAGTCCGACAGCTCGCAGCTCTTGCATCGCGGTGCGCTGCGCACAGGCAACATCCTGTTCCACGTCGGCGTGCTCGGGCTGTTCTTCGGGCATCTCGTCGGGCTGCTCACGCCCGTCGCGGTGTGGGACGCGCTCGGCGTCACCCATCATCTCAAGCAGCTCGTCGCGATGACGGCGGGCGGCGTGATGGGCTCGCTCGCGCTCGTCGGCCTCGCGATCCTGCTGCATCGGCGCCTGACGAACGCGCGCATCGCCGCCGTCACGCGCCGCGGCGACAAGGTGCTGCTCGCATGGCTGCTGATCACGCTCGTGCTCGGGCTGTCGACGATCCTCGAATCGGCGAGCCACACCGACGGCCATCTGATGGTGCAGTTGATGACGTGGGCGCAGCACATCGTCACGTTCCGCGGCGACGCAGCGAGCTTTGTCGCCGATGCGCCGTGGCTCTTCAAGGCGCATCTGTTCATGGGCATCTCGCTCTTCGCGATCTTCCCGTTCACGCGACTCGTTCACGTGTGGAGCGGCTTCGCGTCGGTCACGTATGTCGGCCGCGCATGGCAGCTCGTGCGCGCGCGCCGCTAGGGTCCATTCCCGCTTCACGTTGGAGGGTCGGAGCTAATCGATCGCGGCGCGCCGGCGAGTGCGCCGCGATGCCTCACGTGCCGCTATGTCGCAGCGGGAGCGCAACATTCGGCAGGACAATTGTCATGTCCAAAAAAACATGACGTGCTATGGCTCCCGCTCTCCCCGACTCCGCCGCCCCGTGGCGGCACCGCCTGTCGACGCGAATCGTCGCGCTGTCGGCGATCGCGTGGGCGCTCGTCCTCTCGATGGTGGGCGGCACGCTGTGGCTGTCGTGGCAGCTCGAAGGCGCGGGCGCGGCGATCAACGATGCCGGCAGCCTGCGGATGCGCGCGACGCGCACGTACGTCGAGCTGTCGGGCTCGGGCATCGAGCCGCAGCGCCAGCTCACGGCCGAAGTCGACGCGGTCGACGGCACGCTCGCGCGGCTGCGCCGCGGCGATCCGTCGCGGCCCCTCTTCCTGCCGAACACGACCGTCATCCAGCATCAGCTCGACATCGTCACCGATCGCTGGAACGCCGCGCTGCGGCCGCTCGCCGCCGCGGCGCTGACGGGCGCGCCGCGGCCTGACGCGGCCGCCGCCTATCTCGTCGCGCTGCCGGGCTTCGTCGACGAAGCCGATCTGCTCGTGCGCGAGATCGAATCGGACAACGCGCGCAAGACGACATGGCTGCGCCTGTCGCAGATCGGGCTCGGCCTGCTCGCGTGCTCGGGCACCGTCGCCGTCATCTACCTGCTGTTCCTGTGGATCATCCTGCCCGTGATGCAGCTGCGCGACGGCCTGAAGCGCATGGCCGCGCGCGAATTCGCCGTGCGGCTGCCCGTGCAGACGCGCGACGAGTTCGGCGATCTCGCGCGCGGCTTCAACCGGATGGCGAGCGAACTGCAGGAGCTGTACGCGGGGCTCGAAGAGCGCGTGCAGCAGAAGACCGCGCAGCTCGCCGCGCAGAACCGCGAGCTCACCGCGCTCTACGAAATCACCGCATTCCTGAATCGCCCGCAAGCCGTCGACGCGTTGTGCGCGGGATTCCTGTCGCGCGCGATCGCGCAGTTCGACGCCGACGCGGGCAGCATCCGCGTCACCGATCCGGCGGGCGAGAAGCTGCATCTCGTGATCGCCGAAGGACTGTCGACCGAACTCACCGATCTCGAACGCTGCATGTCGGTCGACGACTGCTTCTGCGGCACTGCGACGCGCGCGGAGACGGCCGTACTGCACGACCTGCGCGGCAGCGCCGCGCGCGCGCCGACGCCGTGCTCGCGCGAAGGCTTCGCGGCCGTCGCCGTGTTCAAGGTGATGACGCAGGACGCGGTGCTGGGCTCGTTCTCGCTGCACTACCGCGACGCGTCGCGGCTGCCCGACGCCGAGCGTCGCGTGCTCGAGACGCTCGGCCGCCATCTCGGGATCGCGCTCGATCACGTGCGTCTGTCCGCGAGCGCGCGGCAGCTCGCCGTCGCCGAAGAGCGCAATCTCGTCGCGCAAGGACTGCACGACAGCATCGCGCAGAGCCTCAACTTCGTGAACCTGCAGACGCAGATGCTCGGCGATGCGATCACGCACGACAACCTCGTCGATGCGCGCGAAATCGTGCCGATGCTCAAGCACGGCATCGAGCAGAGCTACGCGGACGTGCGCGAGCTGCTCCTCAACTTCCGCACGCGCCTCACGCAAGGCGAGCTGAAGGCGGCGATCGAGGAAACGATCGCGCGCTTCGAGAAGCAGACGCGCATCGCATGCGATCTCGACTATCGCGAGACGGGCGGCGCGCCGCTGCCGCCCGATGAGCAGTTGCAGGTGCTGTTCATCCTGCAGGAAGCGCTGTCGAACGTGCGCAAGCACGCGCATGCGCGGCATGTCGCGGTCGACGTCGAGAACGGCGCCGCGTTCAGGCTGTCCGTCGCCGACGACGGCTGCGGCTACGATCCGGCCGCGCTCGCCGCGCGCGCCGACACGCACATCGGACTCACGATCATGCGAGAGCGCGCCGCCCGCCTGCGCGCGACGCTCACGTTGACAGGTGCGCCGCAGCGCGGCGCGCGCGTCGAGCTGGTGTTGCCGGCCGACGCGCGACAGGCGGCATAGACACAAGAACGAGGACAAGCATCATGACCATACGCGTACTGTTGATCGACGACCACACACTCTTTCGCAACGGCGTCAAGCTGCTGCTGCAACGCCAGCCGGATTTCGAAGTCGTCGACGAAGCGTCCGACGGCGTCGAGGGTGTGAAGCGCGCGAAGCAGCATCAGCCCGACGTGATCCTGCTCGACCTGAACATGCCGGGGTTGTCCGGGCTCGAGACGCTGCAGTTGCTCGTGCAGGACGTGCCGTCGGCGCACGTCGTGATCCTCACGGTGTCGGAGGACGCCGAAGAGCTGACGACCGCGCTGCGTGACGGCGCGTGCGGCTTCCTCGTGAAGAACATCGACGCGGAGACGCTCGTCGCGGGCATTCGCAAGGCGGCCGCGGGCGAGCCCGTGATCGCCGAGAGCATGACCGCGAAATGGATCGCGAGCCTGCGCGCGCCGCAGGCGGCGACACGGCTCGCGCAGGCCGCCGCGCCCGCTTCCGTCTCGCATGCATCGGTCGATCCCGACCAGTTGACGCCGCGCGAGCACGACATCGTGCGCGCGCTCGCGCGCGGCACGAGCAACAAGGAAATCGCGCGCGAGTTCGACGTCGCCGAGAGCACGGTGAAGATCCACGTGCAGAACATCCTGAAGAAGCTGAATCTGACGAGCCGCGTGCAGATCGCGGTCTATGCGGTCGAGCGCGGGCTGACCGCGCCGCATCCGGCCGAAGCATGACGCGGCGCCCGACGACAGCGCGCGGACACGCATTGCCGTGACGCCCGCGCAGCGGTGCGTCGCGCCGCGCAGCGACGCGTCCATTCGCGAACGACGACGCGACCGCGCCGATCCTCATTCTTCTTTCGCACAACGAGACAACCTCCGCAAGAAAAGGCACGCGCGAGCCGCCGTCCCCTCTTCGGCTCGCGCCGAAGCCGACCGAAAGTGAGACGCCCGCCTCGCCGCCATGCGCATTCGTAACGAACGCGCCCGCCCGTCGACGGCCTGCCGAAAGCGATGAAAGCGGCAAGCAACGTGCGCGAGCATGGCGTCGCCCGCCTGATCGCCCCGCCCCGACAGGCGGCCGCCGTCCGCGACGCCGGCCGCCGCCCCTTCCCTCCGGCACGCAACCACGCTTTCCGGTCGCCGCAGGCGGCTCGCGGTAAGATGACGGCCTTACGCATCCTGCCGATCCGCCCATGAGAATTGCCACCTGGAACGTCAACTCCCTGAACGTGCGCAAGCAGCACGTGCTCGACTGGCTCGCGCAGAGCGACGTCGATGTGCTGTGCCTGCAGGAGCTCAAGATCCCCGACGAGAAATTCCCGCGCGCCGATTTCGAAGCGGCCGGCTACCGCAGTTGGTTCGCGGGCCAGAAGACCTACAACGGCGTCGCGATCCTCGCGCGCGCGAGCCTGCCGTTCGACGAGACACACATCGTGCGCAACATCCCCGGCTTCGAAGACGCGCAGCAGCGCCTGATCGCCGCGACGATCGACGGCGTGCGGATCGTGTCCGCGTACTTCCCGAACGGCCAGGCGCTCGACTCGGACAAGTTCGTCTACAAGATGCAATGGCTCGACGCGCTGCAGGCATGGCTGAAGGACGAGATGCAGCGCTACCCGAAGCTCGCGCTGCTAGGCGACTACAACATCGCGCCCGAGGATCGCGACGTGCACGATCCTGCGAAATGGGAAGGCCAGAACCTCGTGTCGCCGCAGGAGCGCGCGCACTTCGCGCAGCTTCTCTCGCTCGGCTTCATCGATGCGTTCCGCCGCTTCGATCAGCCGGGGAAGACGTTCACGTGGTGGGATTACCGAATGCTCGCGTTCCGCCGCAACGCCGGACTCCGGATCGATCACATCCTGCTGTCGCCCGCGCTCGCCGACACCTGCACGAGTTGCACGGTCGACCGCGTGCCGCGCACGTGGGAGCAGCCGTCCGATCACACGCCCGTCGTCGCGCAGATCGGTTGAGCTCGCGCACGGCAATCGTCGCGCGCGTCGACGCACGGCGGCGCCGCGCGCGATGACGCGGCGCATGCGCCGAGCGCCGCACCGTACCCATACATCGGCGAGCGCATCGCCATCCCACGCAAACGGGGCGCTCCAGGCGCCCCGTTTTCTCTTGTCGATCGATGCGGACGCCGCATGCACGGCCCGCATCGCACCACATCGGATCACGATTCGAGATGCAGTTCCTGGATCTTGCGCGTGATCGTGTTGCGGCCGATGCCGAGCCGTTCCGCCGCCTCGACCTTGCGGCCGCGCGTGAAGTCGAGCGCCTCGCGGATCACCGCGGCTTCGAAGCGGCGCGCGAGCGCATCCATCACGTCGGCCGAGTTCTCGCGCAGCAAGCGCGCGACCTCGGTGCGCAACCCGTGCTCCCACAGCGGATGTCCGGCGGTCGTGCCCGCCGCCGCGGGCGCGCTCGCCAAGACGGGCGCGGCGACGGCCACGCTTGCCGCCTGCGGCTCGGCCGCGCCGTTGCCGGCGACGACGGACGTGTTTGCGATCACCACGGCTTCCGCCGGCGCCACGCCGCCCGACGCCGTCTGCGTCGCGACGAGATCGGGCGGCAGGTCCTTGATCTCGACCGTCTGCGCGGGCGCCATCACCGTCAGCCAGTTCGCGAGGTTCTCGAGCTGCCGGACGTTGCCCGGAAACGGCAGCGACGTCAGATACGCGAGCGCCTCGTCCGACACGCGCTTCGGCTCGACGCCGAGGTCGCGCGCGCTCTTCTGCAGGAAGTGACGCGTAAGGAGCGCAATGTCCTCGCTGCGTTCGCGCAATGGCGGCAGCCGCAGCCGGATCACGTTCAGCCGGTGATACAAGTCCTCGCGGAACAGGCCCTGCCGCACGCGCGCCTCGAGATTCTGGTGCGTCGCCGCGATCACGCGCACGTTCGAGCGCAGCGGGCTGTGACCGCCGACGCGATAGAACTGCCCGTCCGACAGTACGCGCAGCAGGCGCGTCTGCAGATCGAACGGCATGTCGCCGATTTCGTCGAGGAACAGCGTGCCGTTCTCGGCCTGCTCGAAGCGGCCCTGGCGCGTCGTCTGCGCGCCCGTGAACGCGCCGCGCTCGTGGCCGAACAGTTCGGACTCCAGCAGGTCCTTCGGGATCGCCGCCGTGTTGAGCGCGATGAACGGCCCGTTCGCACGCGGGCTGTGCCGATGCAGCGCGCGCGCGACGAGCTCCTTGCCGGTGCCCGACTCGCCCGTGATCAGCACGGTCGCGGCCGAATGCGACAGCCGCCCGATCGCGCGGAACATGTCCTGCATCGCGGGCGCCTGGCCGAGCATCTCGGGCGCTTCGGCAAGCTTGTCGTCGTCGGGCACGCCGCCGCGCAGGCTCTCTTCGACCGCGCGCCGGATCAGTTCGACCGCCTTGTCGACGTCGAACGGCTTCGCGAGGTATTCGAACGCGCCGCCCTGGAAAGCCGCGACCGCGCTGTCCAGATCCGAAAACGCCGTCATGATGATGACGGGCAGTCCCGGCAGCCGGTCGTGCATCGCCTGCAGCAGCTCGAGTCCCGAGCCGCCCGGCATCCGGATGTCGGATACGAGCACCTGCGGCGTTTCCTGGTCGAGCGCGGCGAGCGCTTCGCGCACGTTCGCGAAGCTCCTCGTCGCGAAGCTCTCGCGCGCGAGCGCTTTCTCGAGCACCCAGCGGATCGATTGATCGTCGTCTACTATCCAGATCGGCTTCATGGTCGGTCAGAGGTATGGAGAATCGCTGCGCCGCCGCTCAATGATCGAGCGGCAGCAAAATCTGAAATTCGGTGCGGCCCGGCCGGCTGTCCACTTCGATCATCCCGTCGTGCTGCTGAATGAACGTCTGCGCGAGCGTGAGCCCGAGCCCGCTGCCGTCGTCGCGGCCGGACACGAGCGGATAGAAGATCCGGTCGCGAATGTCGTCTGGAATGCCGGGGCCGTTGTCGATCACGTGCAAGTCCAGTGCCAGCTTGTACAGGCGCTTCGCGATCGTCACCTTGCGCGCGACGCGCGTGCGCAGCTCGATCCTCGCGTCGCCCTGCGCGATCCGCTCGCGCAGCGCCTGCGCCGCGTTGCGCACGATGTTCAGGAGCGCCTGGATCAGCTGCTCCTTGTCGCCGCGCAGATCGGGCACGCTCACGTCGTAGTCGCGCTCGATCGTGAGGCCGCGCGGGAATTCCGCGAGCATCACCGCGCGCACCCGCTCGCACACTTCGTGGATGTTCACATCGCCGACGATGTGCGGATGGCGATGCGGCTCGAGCAGGCGATCGACGAGCGTCTGCAGCCGGTCCGATTCCTTGATGATCACCTGTGTGTACTCGCGCAACTCGTCGCGCTCGCGCTCGCCGAGCTCGAACTCGAGCAGTTGCGCGGCGCCGCGGATCCCGCCGAGCGGGTTCTTGATCTCGTGCGCGAGATTGCGGATCAATTGCTTGTTGACGGCCGTGAGGTCGTGAATCCGCTCCTCGCGGTCGGTGCGCGACTGCCGCTCGTTCTCGAACAGCTCGACGAGCACGAAGTCGGGCGCGCCTTCGAGAAAGCCGACGATCGCGTGCACGTGCAGCGGCTCGCGGCCCGGGCGGTCGAGCACGGTGTCGAGATGGGTCGCATGAAAACGCTCTTCGCCGATCGCGGTGATCGTCGTCGCGAGCTCGTTCGCATTCGGGAAGATCTCGCCCCACGGCATCTGCGACAACTGCCGGCGCGAGATGTCGAGCATCGCCTCCGCCGACGGATTGGCGAACGCGATCCTGAGCGTGCGCCGGTCGAGCACGAGCACGACCGTCGGCAGCGCTTCCAGCCCCGTGAGGAGTCCCGAGCGCACGAGCCGGTCGTCGTCCGACAGGCGCTCCGGATGGCCGGCCCTGGCCTTGATCAGATTCTTCAGAACCATCTTGCGTGGATGCCGTGTCAAAAACCGCCGTGACGGGCGGAACAAAAAGGGGACGGCGTCACGCCGTCCCCTTTCAAGGTCCGATGCCTTCGCGCGCAATTGCCGCGCGAAGGCCGGTCGGCGCCGCGGCGCTTCGTCCGCCGACGAGACGAAGCGCCATCGCCGCTTACAGCGAGTAGTACATCTCGAACTCGACCGGATGCGTCGTCATGCGGAACTTCGCGAGCTCCTGCTCCTTCAGACCGAGGTACGCATCGATCATCGCGTCCGTGAACACGCCGCCGCGCGTGAGGAACTCGCGGTCCTTGTCGAGTGCTTCGAGCGCCTGGTCGAGGCCCGCGCACACGGTCGGGATCTTTGCATCCTCTTCCGGAGGCAGGTCATACAGGTTCTTGTCCGCGGCCTCGCCCGGATGGATCTTGTTCTGGACGCCGTCGAGACCCGCCATCATCAGCGCCGAGAAGCACAGGTACGGGTTCGCCATCGGATCCGGGAAGCGCGTTTCGATGCGGCGGCCCTTCGGGTTCGACACGTGCGGAATACGGATCGACGCCGAGCGGTTGCGCGCCGAGTACGCGAGCTTCACGGGCGCTTCGAAGTGCGGCACGAGACGCTTGTACGAGTTCGTCGTCGGGTTCGTGATTGCGTTCAGCGCGCGCGCGTGCTTGATGATGCCGCCGATGTAGAACAGCGCGAATTCGGACAGGCCGGCGTAGCCGTTGCCCGCAAACAGGTTCTGGCCGTCCTTCCAGATCGACTGGTGCACGTGCATGCCCGAGCCGTTGTCGCCGACGACGGGCTTCGGCATGAACGTCGCCGTCTTGCCGTACGTGTGCGCGACGTTAAGGACGATGTACTTCAGCTGCTGCGTCCAGTCGGCGCGCTGCACCAGCGTCGAGAACTTCGTGCCGATTTCGTTCTGGCCCTGGCCCGCCACTTCGTGGTGGTGCACTTCGACCGGAATGCCGATCTGCTCGAGCAGCAGGCACATTTCCGAGCGCATGTCCTGGAACGAATCGACCGGCGCGACCGGGAAATAGCCGCCCTTCACACCCGGACGGTGGCCCGTGTTGCCGCCTTCGAATTCCTTCGCCGACGACCACGGCGCTTCTTCCGAGCCGATCTTCACGAAGCAGCCCGACATGTCCGTGTTCCACTGGACCGAGTCGAAAATGAAGAATTCCGGCTCCGGACCGAAGTACGCGGTGTCGCCGAGACCCGAGCTCTTCAGGTACGCTTCCGCGCGCCGTGCGAGCGAGCGCGGATCGCGCTCGTAGCCCTTGCCGTCCGCCGGCTCGACGACGTCGCAGGTCAGAACGAGCGTCGACTCTTCATAGAACGGATCGATGAAGGCGGTGTCCGGATCCGGCACGAGCAGCATGTCCGACGCCTCGATGCCCTTCCAGCCCGCGATCGACGAACCGTCGAACGCGTGACCGCCTTCGAACTTGTCTTCGTCAAACGCCGACACCGGCACCGACACGTGCTGCTCCTTGCCGCGCGTGTCCGTGAAGCGGAAATCGACAAACTTGACGTCCTCGTCCTTCACGAGCTGCATGACGTCGGCGACGGTTTTACTCATAACCTCTTCTCCTGATTGAACAAATCCGGCGGACTGGGACCGCCTCGTTAAGCGAGCTGCTGAGCGCAGCGTTCTTTGCCGCGTACAACCGATTCGAACGGGATCTATGTAGCAGCTTCCATGCCATGCATGCGCCAGATCGGCGCGAAACGCGCGAGGCCGCGCCCCGTCAGGGCCGGGGCGCGCTCTTTCGGGGCTTCGGTGCGCCCGGACATTGCCAAAGACGCACCCATATTGGGCAATGTCAGGCTCCGCACACTCGAAAATCACATTTTTGGTGCAAACGGTGCATTTTGCACCTTTTTGGTGACGGTCGCACATGGCGACACTGCCGGCCGTCGTCGCGCGCCCGGCACGCTAGAATGTTTTTTTGATCCGCAGGAGACCTCCCGCCATGAGTACGCTTGAACAGCTTTACGCGCAGGCCGACACGCGCCGCGCGCAAGGCAACCTGAACTACGCGGGCGCGCTCTCGCCCGCCGAGGCCTTCGAACTGCTGCAGCTCGATCGGAACGCGCGCCTCGTCGACGTGCGCACCCGCGCGGAGCTTGATTGGGTCGGCCGTCCGCTCGTCGGCGATGGCCAATACGCGCACGTCGAATGGACTCGCTATCCGGGCGGCGTGCCGAATGCGGAATTCATCGACCATCTGCGCACGGTCGTGCAGCCCGATCAGCCGGTCCTGTTCCTGTGCCGAAGCGCCGCGCGCTCGAAGCTCGCCGCGGTCGCCGCTACGCAGGCCGGCTTCACGCACGCATTCGATCTGCTCGAAGGATTCGAAGGCGCGAAAGACGCGCAAGGACACCGGAAGACCGTCGATGGCTGGTGCCACCGCGGCCTGCCCTGGATCGGCGCATGACACGTCACACGCACCGCCGCCCGCCATCGTCGTGCCGGGCGATGACACGGCAATGACACGGCGATGACGGGTGACGCCGGCGCGGCCTGCATGCGCCCCGACGCGGTGCGGCACGGCGCGACGCCCGTCGGCGCCGCCGTGCGTCCGGCCGGCATCCCGCCAGCCGGTCTTCTTCTCTTTCTTGCCAGTCGCCGGTCTTGCCAGTCGCCGGCTTGCCGACCGTCGGCTTAGCTCAGCCATGCTGCTGCATGGCCGGCTCGACGATGTCGCCGCCGAGCAGATGCACGCCTTCGCGCAGCTTCACGAACGCGGCCGCGACCGCTTCCGGCTCGCCCTTCACGCCGAGATCGATGTGCCGGCGCGCATAGATTCCGCCTCTCTCCGCGTCGCCGACGCTCGGCAGGCTGAACACCCGCACGCCCGGGAAATCGCGCTCGATCTTCTCCATGAGCGGCGTCAACGTCGATTCAGGCAGCTCGAACACGTACAGCGAACGCTCCGCATGCGGCGTCGCATGGTGCAGGTGCGCGTACCTCGTGTCGAGCACCCATTCGATCATCGGCCACGCCATCACCGGAAAGCCCGGCACGAAATGGTGATCGCCGCACGAGAAGCCCGGAATCCGGTTGTAGCCGTTCGGGATGATCGTCGCGCCGCGCGGGATCACGCCCATGTTGAAGCGATGCTGGTTCTCGGGTGAATCGAGATCGACGGGCTTCGCCGGGTCCGTATGCGTTTCGCGGATCCGCTCCTCGATCAGCGCCTTCGCCTCCGGATGCAATTCGAGCGGCACGCCGAGCGCCGCAGCCGCGCACTGGCGCGTGTGGTCGTCGGGCGTCGCGCCGATCCCGCCCGTCGCGAACACGATGTCTCCCGACGCGAACGTGCGCTCGAGCGTCGCCGTGATCCGCGCGGGATCGTCGCCGACGTACTCGGCCCAGCCGAGCGCGAGTCCGCGCGCGCCGAGGAGCTCGATCACTTTTGCGAGGTGCTTGTCTTGGCGGCGCCCGGACAGGATCTCGTCGCCGATGATGATGATGCCGATGGTCATGCTTGCCTCGTCGATTCGATGGAAGTCGCGCTCGCGGCCGCCGCCGCGCGCTGGTCCTGCAGCGCGCGCAGGCAATAGAAGCCGAACCACAGCGCCGAGAACACCAGGATGAATGCGTACACCCAGATCATCGCGGCGGCGACGAACGGAAACAGCACCATCATCCAGATCGACGACACCCAGATGAAGGTCGGCACCGTGCCGAGCAGCCCGCTCGCGACGCCGATGCCGAGAAGCGGCCAGCGATGCTTGCGAACGAGCGCGCGGCGCTCGTCGACGCTCGCGTGCAGCGCGAGCGCGTCGTAGGTCATCACGCGGTACGTGAGCCAGCCCCAGATCACGGGCGGCAGCAGTGCGAAGAACGGCGGAATCAGCCACAGCGGCACCGTGACGATCAGGAGCACGATGCTCGCGAGCGCGGCCCACAGCGAATTGAACACGCTGCCGAACCAGCTGCCGCCCCGCTTCATCTCGAGCGACGCGAACTGGCGCTTCGACAATTGGGTCACGACGGCGGGCATCGAGAGCGTCGCGATCAGCAGCAGCACGGTCAGCACGATGAGCGGGATCGCGAGCGACACGACGACGAACGGCGCGACGACCGCATGCAGCTGCGACGCGCCGATCGCGGCGAAGAACTTGTAGAGGAGCGCCGTCAGCGCGAAGCCGTCGAGCGCCGCGCGCGCGGCGTCGACGAGCGGCTGCCACACGAACCACAGCACGACGCCCCAGAGCACCGCGGCGACGATAAACGGCATGAAGGTGAGCCAGAGCATCCGCGGGTGCAGCGCACTCGCGAGCGCCCGGCCGAAGGAGCGCAGCAGGTCGTTCATGCGGGACGGATCATCGATCGGGAATGATGGGGGAAAGCTCGGCTAGGATAAACCACGCGGCGCGTGTGCGACAAAACGGGGCGGTAGCGGAACGGGGGGATGCGGATCGGAGAAACGCGCGCTGCTGCGGCGCTGGGTGACGGCGGCGGCAAGAATCGCGGCGGCTCGCGATCGACGGCGCAACGGCTGGCTGCCGGCCAACGACGCCGACGGCAACGAGATCCGGGGCGGAAAGCAATCCGGCATGACTTCCGTACGGCAGCCGAGGCGGCGTGCAATCCGCCGCGCGCAGAGAAACGGCCAAACGACGCCTGAAAACGTATACAACGGCGAAAACCGTCAAGAAACGAACGCATACCGCCACTCGGCGCAGCGTTGAACAGAAAAACGACAGACTTCGCGCCGCCGGCGAGCCAATCGAAAGACCGCGTCCTCGGCGGAACGCGCGACGCGGCATGCGAAACAAGCGACCCGCGTCGCGTCGCCCCAAACGAGCCGGCACGACGCCCCGCCCGCGCCGCGCGCCGCTTACGCCGAAGCCGCGCCGCGCGGCTTCTTCGGCGCGAGCCGCCGCGCGATCCGCATGAACGCGAGCCCGTGCTGCACCCAAAAGCCGTCGCCATACGACACGCCGTCGTACTGCTCGCGGATGCCGGTGGGCTCGGGCGCACGGTTCCACGACGCGGTCCGGAACAGCATGTCCCACCACGGGAACAGCACGCCGAAGTTGCAGCCGTACTTCGTGCCCTCGTGGCCGTAGCCGACCGCGTGATGGCGGCGATGGAACGTCGGGCTGACGAGCAGCCGCTCGCCGAGCCGGCCGAACGACAGCCGCGCGTTCGTATGCTGGACGCTCTGCACGAAGTTCGTGACCGCCGTCAGCACGACGAACTGCGACGGCGACACGCCGATCACGAGCGCGATCGCCGCGAAAAAGCACGCCTGGATCACGTCGTCGAGCAGGTGATTGCGGTCGTCGCACCAGAGCGACATCTGGCGCTGGCTGTGATGCACGGCGTGCAGCTCCCACCAGACGCCGATCCGGTGCTGCCAGCGGTGATACCAGTAGCCGGCGAAATCGAGCACGATCAAATAGATCGCGAACGCGATGATCGGTTTCGACGTGACGCCCGGCCACAGGTAGTCGAGATTGATGTTGGAAATCCCGAAGAGGCGCAGCCACGCCTGGAAGTTGTCGAAAAGCGGCTGCATCGCGAAAAAGAAGAACAGATTGAAGATGCCGAGCTTCGCGATCAGCGTGTAGATCACGTCGACGCGCGCCTCCTTGCGGTTCGCCCATCGCTCGACGGGACGCAGCGCCTCGAGCGGGCGCAGCAGCACGTACATCGCGACCACCTGCAGCGCGCCGACGATCACCCAGTAGAGCGCGTCGTACGTATCCTCGTCGTAGTCCATCAGGCCGACCTTGAACATCACCGGCTGCACGATATCGACGTACAGCCAGGTCTGCAGATCGGACACGAAGCCGTCGAGCGCGGCGACAATCATGTGCAGCATGAACCGCTCCCCCGCCGCGTCAAGCGCCGTTCGGCGCCGTCCACGGCGCGCGATCATAGAAATAGATCCCGTGCGGCGAACGGCCGACCGAAATCGTCTGGATCAGCTTGCGGCTCGGCAGATCGATCACGCCGACCTTCTTCGCGAAGCGGAACGTCACCCACAG
Source organism: Burkholderia mayonis (assembly GCF_001523745.2). Taxonomy (NCBI): domain Bacteria; kingdom Pseudomonadati; phylum Pseudomonadota; class Betaproteobacteria; order Burkholderiales; family Burkholderiaceae; genus Burkholderia; species Burkholderia mayonis. The sequence goes on along the minus strand of NZ_CP013386.1, from coordinate 1,331,700 downwards.
CGTCTTCTTGTCGGCGGACAGCTCCATGTCGTCCGGGCCGGGCAGCAGGCCCGTGATGTCGCCGACGTTCGTCAGCGCGTTCTCGTCGATGATGCTGATCGTGTTCGCGACCCGGTTCGTCACGGCGACGTGCGTGCCGTCCGCGAGCGAGCGGAAATTGTGCGCGCCGTTGCCGGTCCGGATCGTCTTCACGATCTTCTGGTTGCGCCAGTCGACGACGGCGACGTAGTCGGCGCCCGTCATCCCGATCAGCACGTACTTGTCGCCGGGCGTGAGCCAGAGGCCCGCCGGCACCTTGCCGACCTTCATCTTCCACTTGACCGTCTGCGTCGCGAGGTCGATCGCGGCCAGTTCGCCCGACACCTGCAGCGTCACGAGCACCGTCTTGCCGTCCTTCGTGAACGCGAGGTGGCTCGGCATCACCTCGAGCGGCACGCGCTTGGCGAGCGTCAGGTCACGGCCGTCGTAGCGATAGATGTCGACGCGGTCGAGCCGCAGGCCCGCCGCGACGAACCACTTGCGGTCGGGCGAGAAGCCGAGCTGGTACGGATCGTCGATCCCTTCGAGCGTGCGCTGCGGCTTGCCCGTCTTCGGATCGAGGAACATCAGGCTGTTGGACACCGAGTTCGCGACGATCAGCGACGAATTGTCGGGCGTCGCCATCAAGTGGTGCGGCTCCTTGCCGGTGGGATACTGGCCGACGACCTGGCGTGTGTTCTCGTCGATCAGGGAGAGCGTCGCTTCGGCCGAATTCAGCACAATCACGTTGTTCGCGAAGGCGGCGACGGGCGCCAGCACGGCGGCGGCAAGCGCGAGCGTGCGGCCGAGGGAAAGGAAATTGCGCATGAAGACTCACGTCGTGGACTGGCGTGATTGTAAAACGCGCGAGAACGCCGCCGGTTGACGTCTCGCGCCCAAGTGTGAACCCGCGTACGCTGAACCGCGTTCAGCGCTGCATCGACTCCCACACTTTGTAGAGCCGCTTGACGGACACCGGCATCGGCGTGCGCAGTTCCTGTGCGAAAAGCGAGATCCGCAGCTCTTCGAGCAGCCAGCGAAACTCGGCGAGCCGCGCGTCCGCGACGCCGCCGCGCTGCGCGACCGCCCGCTGACAGTGCTGCGCGAGCGGCTGCAGCTCGGCGAACTGGCGCGCGTCGCGCGCGGGATCGGCCTTCAGCTTGTCGATCCGCAGCGCGACGCCCTTCAGGTAGCGCGGGAAGTGCGCAAGCTGCGCGTAAGGCGTGTCGACGACGAAGCGCTTGCCGACGAGCGCCGCGAGCTGGCCCTGCATGTCCGCGTGCGCGGCCGGAAACGGTTTCGCCTGCGCGAGCTTCTTCGCGAGCCCCGCGTATTCGGCGAGGATCTGCCCGACGAGCCGCGCGATCTCCTGCGCGAGCAGGTTGAGGCGGCTCTTGCCCTCGTTGCGGCGCGCGTGGAAGCTCGCGTCGTCGGCGGGCAGCGGATCCTGCAGGCATGCGCGGTCGAGCGCCGTCGCGATCAGCTGGTCGCGCAACTCGTCCTGCGTGCCGAGCGACATGTACTGCATCGCCATCTCGCGCAGCCCCGGCAGGTTCTTCTCCAGATACTTGATCGGCTCCTTCAACTGCAGCGCGAACAGGCGCCTGAGGCCCGCGCGGTGGATCCGCGCCGCCTCCTCGGGCGAATCGAACACCTCGACGTCGCAATGCGCGCCGCGATCGACGAGCGCCGGATAGCCGAACAGCGTCTCGCCGCGCCGGCGGATCTCGAGCAGTTCGGGCAGCTTGCCGAAATTCCAGGTCGTCAGGTTCTCGTAGAGCGCGGTCGCGCCGGCTTCGGCCGCCCCCGCGCCCGCTTGCGCCGCGGACTGGGCGGCGGCTTGCGAAGACGCGCCGCCGCGCGCGCCCGGCCGTGCGCCGGCCGCCGCAGCCGCCATGCCTGCGCCCTCGCCCGCCGGCGCAAGCGTCGCGGCGGCGGCGATCTTCTGGAAGTGCTGCTGCGCCTGCGCGCCCAGCTCCGCACGCAGTTGCGCGAGATTGCGCCCCATCGCGAGCTGCCGGCCGTGCTCGTCGATCACCTTGAAGTTCATGAACAGGTGCGCGGGCAGCGTCTCGAGCTTGAAATCGGGCGTCTTCATCGCGACCTGCGTCTCTCCGCGGATGTCGGCGATCAGCCCCTCGACGAGGCCGCCCGCGCCGAAACGCTCGGCGCCCACGCGCTCGACGAAGCCCGCCGCATACTCGGGCAGCGGCACGCAGTGGCGGCGCAGCTTCTGCGGCAGCGACTTCAGCAGCAACTGCACCTTCTCCTTCAGCATCCCCGGCACGAGCCACTCGGCGCGGCGTGCGTCGACCTGGTTCAGCGCGAAGAGCGGCACGGCGAGCGTCACGCCGTCGCGCGGCGCGCCGGGCTCGAAGTGATAGGACAGCGCCATCTCGACGCCCGCCATCGTCGCGCGCTTCGGGAACAGATCGGTCGTCACGCCGGCCGCCTCGTGGCGCATCAGATCGTCGCGCGACAGATACAGCAGGCGCAGCTTGTCTTCCGGCTGTCCGCTCTTCTTCACCTCGTCGCGATACCAGCGCTCGAACGCGACGCCCGTGTGGATGCCCGCCGGAACCGTCTGATCGTAGAACGCGTAGATCAGCTCGTCGTCGACGAGCACGTCCTGCCGGCGCGACTTGTGCTCGAGTTGCTCGATGTCGGCGAGCAGCTTGCGGTTGTGCGCGAAGAACGCGAGCTTCGTGTCGAACTCGCCGCCGACGAGCGCGCCGCGGATGAACAGCTCGCGCGCACGCGCCGGGTCCTGCCGGCCGAACGCGACGCGCCGCCGGTGATAGACGGTCAGCCCGTACAGCGTCGCGCGCTCGAACGCGGAGACCTGCGCGGGGCGCTTCTCCCAATGCGGCTCCGACAGCGACTTCTTCAGCAGGTGCGCGCCGATCCGCTCGATCCATTCCGGCTCGATCTTCGCGATGCAACGCGCGTACAGCCGGCTCGTCTCGACGAGCTCGGCCGCCATCACCCAGCGCCCCGCCTTCTTCACGAGCGCGGAACCCGGCCACAGGTGGAACTTGATCCCGCGCGCGCCGAGGTAGTGCGGCTCGTCCTCGGCCTTGAAGCCGATATTGCCGAGAAGGCCCGTCAACAGCGACAGATGGATCTGCTCGAACGTCGCATCGGCCTCGCTCAGCCGCCAGCCGTGCTCGCGCACAACGGTCAGAAGCTGCGAGTGAACGTCGCGCCATTCGCGCAGCCGCAGATGCGACAGGAAGTTCTGCCGGCACGCGTCGACGAGCTGCCGGTTCGACTTCTTGTGCGCGACCGCCTCCTCGAACCACGCCCAGATCTTCAGCCACTGGAGGAATTCGGAGCGCTCGTCGGCGAAGCGCCGGTGTGCCTGGTCGGCCTGCTCCTGCGCGTCGAGCGGGCGATCGCGCGGGTCCTGCACGGACAGCGCGCTCGCGATGACGAGCACTTCGCGCAGCGCCTGCTGGTCGCGCGCGGCGAGAATCATCCGGCCGACGCGCGGATCGAGCGGCAGGCGCGCGAGCTCGCGGCCGAGCGGCGTGAGCGCGTTGTCGTCGTCGACCGCGCCGAGCTCGTTCAGCAACTGGTAGCCGTCCGCGATCGCGCGGCCGGGCGGCGGCTCGATGAACGGAAACGATTCGATCGCCGACAGATGCAGCGACTTCATCCGCAAAATCACCGACGCGAGCGACGAGCGCAGGATTTCCGGATCGGTGAAACGCACGCGGGCGGCGAAGTCGCTCTCTTCATAGAGGCGGATGCAGATGCCGTCGGCGACGCGGCCGCAGCGGCCCGCGCGCTGATTCGCGGCCGCCTGCGAGATCGATTCGATCTGCAACTGCTCGACCTTGTTCCGATACGAATAGCGCTTCACGCGCGCGAGGCCCGTATCGACGACGTAACGGATGCCCGGCACCGTGAGCGACGTCTCGGCGACGTTCGTCGCGAGCACGATCCGGCGCGCGTTCGACGGCTTGAACACGCGCTCCTGCTCGGCCGCCGACAGCCGCGCGAACAGCGGCAGGATTTCGGTGTGCGGCGGATGGTGCTTGCGCAGCGCCTCGGCCGCGTCGCGGATCTCGCGCTCGCCGGCCAGGAACACGAGCACGTCGCCCGGGCCTTCGCGGCACAGCTCGTCGACCGCGTCGACGATGCCGTCCATCAGGTCGCGCTCCGCCTCGCGCGCGGTCTTCGCGCGGTCGCGGCCGGACGCCGCGCCCTCCGCGTGCCGCACGGCGGCCGGCCGGTCGTCGGCGACCGGCCGGTAGCGGACTTCGACCGGATACAGCCGCCCGCTCACCTCGATCACGGGCGCGGGCCGCTCGTCGCTGCCGAAATGGCGCGCGAAGCGATCGGCGTCGATCGTCGCCGACGTGACGATCAGCTTCAGGCCCGGCCGCTTCGGCAGGATCTGCTTCAGATAGCCGAGCAGGAAATCGATGTTGAGGCTGCGCTCGTGCGCCTCGTCGATGATCAGCGTGTCGTACGCCGTGAGGAGCGGATCGGTCTGCGTCTCGGCGAGCAGGATGCCGTCCGTCATCAGCTTGACGGACGCGCCCGGCGCGAGGTTGTCGGTGAAACGCACCTTGTAGCCGACCACTTCGCCGAACGGCGTGCCGAGCTCCTCGGCGATGCGGCGTCCCGTCGACGACGCCGCGAGCCGCCGCGGCTGCGTATGGCCGATCAGGCCCGCGCCGCCCGCGCCGACGCCGCGGCCGAGCGCGAGACAGATCTTCGGGAGCTGGGTCGTCTTGCCCGAGCCCGTCTCGCCGCAGACGATCACGACCTGATGATCGGCGATCGCGCGCGCGATCTCGTCGCGCCGGCCCGATACGGGCAGGCTCTCGGGAAACGTGATCGGCGGAACGGGATTCGGCGCGACGCGCGCGCGCGGCGGCCGGGCGGGCTGGGGGATGGATTCGGATTCACGGCGCGCGGCGCGCGGCGCGCGGTCCTGCGCGGGCGCGGTCCGCACAGGACGCGGCGGGCGGCCCGCCCCCGCGTCGGCGGGCCGCGGCTCGCCCGGCGTGCCCGCACGTTTTTGCGCGGGACTTTTAGGTACATTCGACATGGGGGCGCATTATAATCCCGCCCATGAATTCCCAAACCGACCTTCCCGCCGCCCAGCCGGGCGTCGCGCCCCAGCAATCCGCCGACGAAGCCGCCCTCCACGCGCAGTTCGTCGACTGGATGCGCTCCGTCGCACCCTATATCCACCGGTTTCGCAACAACACGTTCGTCGTCGGCTTCGGCGGCGAGGTCGTGCAGCGCGGGCTGCTGAACGCGCTCGTCTCCGACATCGCGCTCCTGCAGGCGATGGGCATCCAGATCGTGCTCGTGCACGGCTCGCGGCCGCAGGTCGAGGAGCAACTGAACCTGCACGGCGTCGAATCGTCGTTCTCGCACGGCCTGCGGATCACCGACGCGCGCGCGCTCGAATCGGCGAAGGAAGCGGCGGGCGAAGTGCGGCTCGACATCGAGGCGGCGATCAGCCAGGGCCTGCCGAACACGCCGATGGCGCACGCGCACATCAGCGTCGTATCGGGCAACTTCGTCACCGCGCGGCCGGTCGGGATTCTCGACGGCGTCGACTTCGCGCACACGGGCGTCGTGCGCAAGATCGACGCCGAGTCGATCCGCCACTCGCTCGCGAGCCGCAAGCTCGTGCTGCTGTCGCCGCTCGGCTTCTCGCCGACGGGCGAGGCGTTCAACCTGTCGATGGAAGACGTCGCGTCGGCGGCCGCGATCGCGCTGCGCGCGGACAAAATCATCTTCCTGACCGAAACGCCCGGCATCGTCGACGAAACGGGCGAGCTCGTGCGCGAGATGTCGCTCGACGCGGCGGCCGAGCTGCTCGACTCGGGCGACCTGCAAGGCGACGACGCGTTCTACCTGAAGCATGCGATCCGCGCGTGCCGCGGCGGCGTCGCGCGTGCGCACCTGATTCCGCAATCGCTCGACGGCAGCGTGCTGCTCGAGCTGTTCCTGCACGACGGCGTCGGCACGATGATCTCGTACGAGAACCTCGAGAGCCTGCGCGAGGCGACGCCGGACGACGTCGGCGGCATCCTGACCCTCATCGAGCCGCTCGAATCGGACGGCACGCTCGTGCGGCGCGGCCGCCACCAGATCGAGCGCGACATCGATCACTTCTCGGTCATCGAGCACGACGGCGTGCTGTTCGGCTGCGCGGCGCTCTATCCGTACTCGACGGAGAAGATCGGCGAGATGGCGTGCCTGACGGTCGCGCCCGAGGCGCAAGGCTCGGGCGACGGCGAGCGGCTCCTGAAGCGGGTCGAGCAGCGCGCGCGCGCACGCGGCCTGACGCGGATCTTCGTGCTGACGACCCGCACCGAGCACTGGTTCCTGAAGCGCGGCTTCGTGAAGGCGACCGTCGACGATCTGCCCGAAGACCGCCGCAAACTCTATAACTGGCAGCGCAAGTCGCTCGTGCTGATGAAGCAGCTCTGAGCGGCGCGGCGCGCCCTTCCCCCGGATCACGATTACAGGAGAGGTACACGATGGCCCGTATGATTCAATGCGCGAAGCTCGGCAAGGAAGCCGAAGGACTCGACTTCCCGCCGCTGCCCGGCGAGCTCGGCAAGCGTCTTTACGAGAGCGTGTCGAAGGAAGCGTGGCAAGGCTGGCTCAAGCAGCAGACGATGCTCATCAACGAGAACCGGCTGAACATGGCCGATCCGCGCGCGCGTCAGTATCTGATGAAGCAGACCGAGAAGTATTTCTTCGGCGACGGCGCGGACCAGGCGACCGGCTACGTGCCGCCGACGCAGGGCTGATACGCCGCCGCGCGGCGCGCGGCGCCGCTTCCGATTTCCGCACGTCGGACGAAAGCCTCGGGCAGCGATTGCTGTCCGAGGCTTTTTTGTGCGTACGCTTCGTCCGCCCGAGGCGGCGCCGCGGCCCGGCGCGGCGAGCATCCGGGACTTCGCGACGCCGGAACGTCGGCTCGCGCTCGTGGTTTTCGCGGCTTCGCGATTTCGCGACGTCCGCTCCGAAGATTGGCGAGGCTGCGGCATCCGCTGTTTCATCACGTAATCGCGTCGCGATTTCGCGATGTCGTCACCTTGCGAATCGTTGCTTCCGCCGGCGTGCCTGTCGGCAAACGCGGCTTCATCGCGCGCAGGCGTCGCGATCCCGCCATGTCGCCGGGCCGCGAGTCGACACGTCCGTGCACCGGCGAGCGTCCGGCAATCGCGGCTGGGCGACGCGATCGCGCCGCGCCGCCGCGCCCGCCGTCCTCGCCATTTCGTGCTGCACCCAAGATGCACCCCTCGCGCATCGCCCTCAAGGCTTCGCGAGCGCTCCGCTTCCCGCCAACGCGGTGCCCCGCCTGCCGCGCTCGAGCGTCGCGATGCACACGAGCGACACCGCCGCGAGCGCGCTGTAGAACGCGGCGAGCGGCCACCACTGGCCCGCGAAGCGGTGCGCGAGCAGCGTGCCGACGAGCGGCGTGAGCCCGCCTGCGAGCGCCGCGCACAACTGGTACGACAGCGAGATCGCCGAATAGCGGACGCGCACGTCGAACGCGGTCGACATGAAGCCCGCCATCACCGCGTACGAGCTCGACATGCACATCACCGCGATCGCGATGCCGACGACGATCGCGATCGGCCGGCCCGTCGACACGAGCGCGAACATCGGATACGGCGACGCGATCGCGAGCGCGGCGGCCGTCTTCAGGAAGCGCCCCGTGCCGACGCGCTGCGCGAACCAGCCGGACGCGAGCTGCGTGCCGAGCTGGATGAACGCGACGACGAACAGGCAATCGAGGATCAGCGCGCGGTCGAGCCCGAGCGTCTGCGTCGTGTAGTTCAGCATGAACGTGTTGACGAACCACGCGCCCGCGACGCCGATCACGTTCGCGCCGAGGCAGAGCAGCAGCGTGCGCCACGCGTTGCGCACCACTTCGGCGACGGGCAGCGCCGCCGTGCGCCGCTCCGCTTTCAAGCGCGCGAACTCCGGCGATTCGTCGACGCCCGCGCGGATCGCGAGGCCGACGACGAGGAGCGCCGCGCTCGCGAGAAACGGCAGCCGCCAGCCCCACGACAGGAACGCATCGTGCTCCATCCCGGAGACGATGCGAAACGCGAGCAGCGCGAGGATCAGCCCGGCCGGACTGCCGAGCTGCGCGAACGATGCGACGAACGTGCGCTTGTCCGCGCTCGCATGCTCGCTCGCCATCAGCACCGCGCCGCCCCATTCGCCGCCGATCGCGATGCCTTGCGCGATCCGCAGCACGACGAGCGCAATCGGCGCGGCCACGCCCGCCTGCGCGTAGGCAGGCAAGAGACCGATGCCGACCGTGCCGAGCCCCATGATGACGAGCGTCGCGACGAGCGCCTTCTTGCGGCCGATCCGGTCGCCGAGGTGGCCGAAAACGAGGCCGCCGAACGGGCGCGCAAAAAAGCCGACTGCGAACGTGCCAAACGACGCGAGCGTGCTGAAGAACGGCTCGCTCGACGGAAAGAACAGCTTGCCGAAGATGAGCGCGGACGCGGTCGCGTAGATGTAGAAGTCGTACCACTCGATCGTCGTGCCGACGAACGCCGCGAGCGCGGCGCGCGCGGGCTGGCCGACCGGCGCGCGGTCGGCGCGGTCATCGTGCTGGGATGTCATCGTTGTCTCCATGATTCTCGTCGGTGGCGCGACTCGCGCGCGCCTTTACCGTTTGGGCCGGATCGCTCCGGGTTCGGCCGTGCCGGACGAGCGACGCGGACCGTTCGGCCGAAGGCCGATCGCCTTCGGTCTCGCGGCCGCGGACTCGCCCGGCGCCGACCGTCTAGCCGCGGCCGCCGCTTCGTTTCGGCAGCCGCGTCTGTTCGCTCACGTTCATTCCTTCAATACGCCCGCCTCGACGAGCCGCGCCTGCGTCGCCGCATCGATGCCGAGCGCGTCGAGCACCGCGCGCGTGTCGCGGCCGAGCGTCGGCGGCGCGCTGCGGTACGTCGCGGGCGTGCGCGACAGCTTGATCGGCGACGCCGCCCCGCGATAGCGGCCCATCTCGACGACGAGCCCGCGATGCAGCGTGTGCGGATCGCGCGCGACCGAATCGACCGTGCGCACCGGCCCGCACGGCACGCCCTCGCCCATCAGCTCGCGCGCGAGCGTCTCGCAATCGCGAGTCGCGAGCCGCGCTTCGAGGCTCGCCTTCAGCTCGGCGCGATGCGCGCAGCGGCTCCGGTTGTCGACGAAGCGCGGATCGCCCACGAGCGCGGGCACGCCGAGATGCGCGCACAGCCGCGCGAATTGCCGATCGTTGCCGACCGCGAGAAAAATCGGCGCGGTCGCGGTGCGGTAGCTGTCGTACGGCGCGATGTTCGGATGCGCATTGCCGCTGCGCGCGGGCGTGCGTCCGGAGCCGAACCAGTTCGGCAGATGCGGATGCAGGAGCGACACGCCGCAGTCGTACAGCGCGATGTCGATCGACTGGCCGACGCCGCTTTTTTCGCGCTCGGCGAGCGCGAGCAGAATGCCGGCGAGCGCGTTCAAGCCCGTCACCATGTCGACGATCGGCAACCCGATGCGCGTCGCGTCGCCGTCGGCGTCGCCATTGACGCTCATCAGGCCTGCCATCGCCTGGATCACCGCGTCGTAGCCCGGCAGTCCGCCGAGCGGGCCGTCGGCGCCGAAGCCCGTGATCGCGCAATGGATCAAGCGAGGAAGGCGCGGGCGCAGGTCGCGCTCGTAGTCCATCCCCCAGCGCGCGAGCGTGCCGGGCTTGAAGTTCTCGACGAGCACGTCCGCGTCCTCGAGCATGCGCCAGAGGATCGCGCGGCCTTCGTCGCGCGACAGGTCGAGCGCGATCCCCTCCTTGTTGCGGTTCACGCCGGTGAAGTACCACGCGTCGTCATCGAAGAACGGCGGGCCCCAGCCGCGCGTTTCGTCGCCCGTCGGCGGTTCGACCTTGATCACGCGTGCGCCGTGGTCCGCGAGCGCCTGCGTGCAGTACGGGCCGCCGAGGACGCGGCTCAGGTCGACGATTTTCAGGCCGGCGAGCGCGCCGGACGGGGGGGACGTGGTCGTCGTCGCGTTGTTCGTGCCGTTCGGGTTCGGTGTGCTCGCGGTGCTCGCGGTGTTTGCGGTGTTTGCGGTGTTTGCGGTGTTTGCCGTGTTTGCCGTGTTTGCCGTGTTTGCCGTGTTTGCCGTGTTTGCCGTGTTTGCCGTGTTTGCCGTGTTTGTCGTATGCGAGGTATTCGCGGCGTCTGTCTCAATCGACCCATGCGCCACGTGCGACGCGCGAGGCACGCATGCCGAATGCGATGCGTTCGCCGTATTCCGCGTCTCGCCGGCAACGCCAGAGGTGCGCGCCCGATCGATCACGCGAGCCGCGGCAGGACCAGCCTGCGCCCCGCGCGCCGCACGGAATTGCTTCGCATCGCCGCTCATGCCACGTCTCCCGACGCTTCGTCGAGCAGCCTCAGCGCGTCGTCGAGCGCGACCGGCCGATCGTGCAGCAGGGCCGCAAACGCATCGGCGTCGACATCGGCACGCGAAGGTGCAAGCGGATCGACCGGCGACAGCTTGTAGCGCAGCACGAGATGCGCGAGCGCGAGCCGCCGATAATCGGGGGCAAGCCACATCCCTTCGCTCGCGAGCAGGATCGCGGTCGTCGCGTGATAGAGCGCGGACGCCGCCTGCCGCACGAGCGCGTCGTCGCCCGCTTGCGCGACGCGCTCGATCGCATCGCTCGCGCGATCGAGCGCGTCGCGCAGACGCGCAACACTCGCGCCGGGCAGCCGCGCCGCATCGAGCAAGTCGAGCAGGAACGCACGCAGCGGCGCGAGCGCGCCTTCGCGCTTGACCGCCCGCGCGACGTCGAGCGCGACGATGTTGCTCGTGCCCTCCCAGATCGAACCGAGATGCGCGTCGCGCAACACACGCGCGTCGCTCCACTCCTCGATGTAGCCCGTGCCGCCGCGCACCTCCATCGCGTCGCCGGCGACGCGGCGCGCATCGCGGCACGCGCGGAACTTGATGAGCGGCGTCAGGATGCGCACGCAGCCGGCCGCCTGCCCGTCGCCCGTATCGGCCTTCGCGAGCAACAGCGCGATCTGCATGAAAAGCGACCTCGCCTGCTCGGTCGGCACGAGCATCTTGACGAGCTGACGCCGCATCAGCGGCATGTCGATCAGCTTGCGGCCGAACGCTTCGCGATGGCGCGCGACGTGCAGCGCCTCCGTCGTCGCGCGGCGCATCAGCCCCGCCGCGCGCACGCCGTTCGACAGCCGCGACATGTTGATCATGTCCGCCATCTGATGGAAACCGCGCCCGATCTCGCCGATCAGATAGGCTTCGGCGCCGTCGAGCGTAATCTCGCCGCTCGCCATCGAGCGGCTGCCGAGCTTGTCCTTCAGACGCACGATCCGGTAGCGATTACGCGAGCCATCGGTGAGCGTCTTCGGCAACAGGAACAACGCGAGGCCCCTGACACCGTCGGGCGCGCCTTCGGGCCGCGCGAGCACCATCGCGAGATCGGCATCCGCGTTCGAGCAGAACCATTTGTCGCCGTACAGACGCCACGTCGCCGCGCCGTCGGCGGCCGTCTCGCGCACCGCTCGCGTCGCGATCCGGCCGACGTCGGAGCCCGCCGCCTGCTCGGTCATGAACATCGCGCCCTGGTACAGCACGTCGAAATCGCGCGACGCGAGCCGCGGCAGGAAACGCTCGACGAGCTCGCGCGAGCCGAAGCGGCGCAGCGTGCGCGTCAACGAATCGGTCATGCTGACGGGACAGCAGAGGCCGAACTCGGCCTGGACGAACAAGAACGTCAACGCATACTTGACGAGCGGCGGCGGCGCCTCGCTGCGATGGCTCATCGCCGCGAGGCCGAGCTCCGAATACGCGACGCGCTCGAGCGCGACGTAGTCCGGATGCTTGTCGATCGATTCGAGCGGCTCGCCGCGACGGGTGCGCGGATGGAGCACGGGCGGATGCTTGTCGGCGCGCGACGCGAGGCGGTCGAGCTCGTCGGACGCGCGCAAGCCGAGCGTGCGCAATTCGGGTTCGAGCGCGCGATAGCGCGCGTCGCCGAGATGCAACCGCAGCAACGCCGCGCAATCGGGATCGCTCGTAAAAAAATTGAGGCCCCGCGAGTCGGGGATGTTGGCGGCGCCCGCCGCGGGCGCGTTCGCTTCGACGGCTTCTTTCATCATGTTCATCGCTTGTCTCCTGGTCCGACGAGCGTAGAACTCCGGTCGATAGCCGTCCAATACAGGATTTATCCAGTACGATAAGCGTTGCTTATCGATCGACGCGAACGGAGACGAGATGGACCTGAAGCAATTGCGCTACTTCGTCGCCGTCGCGGAAGAACTGCATTTCGGCCGAGCCGCAAAACGTCTCTTCATCTCGCAGCCGGCGCTCAGCTTCGACATCCGCAAGTTCGAGAACGAGCTCGGCGTGCAGCTGTTCGCGCGCACGAGCAAGTCGGTCGCGCTGACGAATGCGGGCGAAGTGCTGCTCGGCGAGGCGCGCCGGCTGCTGCTGCAGGCGCAGGAGGCGCAACGTCTGACGATTCGGTCGGCGTCGGGGCTCGCGGGGCGGCTGCGGATCGGCTTCGTCAATTCGATGCTGTACCGTGGGCTGCCGTCCGCGGTGCGGCGCTTCGAGACGGACTATCCGAACGTCGAGGTCGTGCTGAAGGAGATGAACACGCACGAGCAGGTGCAGGCGATTCTGCGCGCACATATCGACGTCGGCTACGCACACTGGGGCACGTTCCCGCCCGAGATCGCGGCCGACACGATCTTCTCTGAGCCGTTCCTCTGCTGCCTGCCTGCCGCGCACCGGCTTGCGCGGCGCAAGCGCGTCGATCTCGCGGCGCTCGCGCACGAGCCGTTCATTCTGTTTCCGCGCGACGCGGCCCCCCACTACCACGACCTCATCATCGCGCAGTGCGTCAGCGCCGGCTTCAGTCCGGAGATCAGGCACGAGGCGCGCTTGTGGCAGACGGTGCTGACGATGATCGAGTTCGAGATGGGCGTCGCGCTCGTGCCGAGCGTGCTGCGCCAGGTGCGCAGCGAGCGGCTGCGCTACTTGCCGCTCGACGGCGGCGCGCTCGAATCGCACACGCTGCGGCTGCGGCGGGCGGACGAGCGGGAGCCAGTCGCCGAGCGGTTCGGCACGTATCTGGACGACGAGATTCGGCGGCTGCGCGGTGCGGCGAAGTGACGACGCACGCCGTGTCGAACAAACACTGGATAAAAGTACCCGGTTGCCTGTAGAATTCCGCCCCGGGCCGGGCGATGCGCGGTCCGCACCCGCAAGGTGGGTTATGTTTAAAAAGTGCTTTACGGAATGAAAAAGCTCTGACATAATTCAAAATTCTTTGGGCGGTTAGCTCAGCGGTAGAGCACTGCCTTCACACGGCAGGGGTCACTGGTTCGATCCCAGTACCGCCCACCAAAGATCTGAAGGGCCGGCAATCGCCGGCCCTTCTTGCTTTCCGGGCTTGCACTTGACGAAATGCTCGCTAAGTGCCCCTCGCCGAACCGGATTGTTGGCACATTCTTGTCACACTTCTTCTTCGAGGTGTCTGGCGCCAACCATTCGCAAGCGCAGCAACTTCCAATACCAAGCGATCGCCCGTCATCAGGGGGTTTACCAGCCTGTGCGTGCAGCTGAAGCTCGGCCGTATCGTGTTGACCAGCAACATGCCGTTCACGCAGTGGGCCACGGCGTTTGCCGACGACCAGACGCTGACGGCAGCCATGCTCGACCGGCTCTTGCATCACGCGCACATCGTGCAAATCAGCGGCGAGAGCTATCGGTTGAAGGACAAGCGAAGGGCTGGACAAACAGGTACGCGGGCAAGCGGGAAAGCAACCGCGTGACACGGGTCCGGGCGGGTCAGATTTACTTCGGCGAATCGCCGAAAAGTGGGTCAGATTTCAGTCGGCGTTGACAAGTTGTTGTCCAGGGGAGCGAACGCTGTAGCGAGATCGATATGAATTAACTGATCCGTCATGCCATTCTTCATTGCGTGAAAGTTATGGTACCGAGTCGGCCCTGAACAATTCGTTTTGTCGCGCAGATGAAGCTACGCCGCCGACGGCGCAGCGGCTCGGAAGCTGAGCAAAGCGACGAGAATCAGGGCGTAAAAAAGCCGCAGGTTGCGCAGGATCATCCGCAGGTTGTGGCCAGCGCCGCACAGCACCGCATGAATCGCATCGCCCAACGAACCCTTGAGCCAATTTCGATCGAGCTTGCCGTCGGCCTTCATGTGCCCGATGGCCGGTTCGATTGCGCTGCGACGCCGGATCATTGCTCGCAGGCCGCGTGTGATACCGCGTCGCAAACCTGGGTGATAGACCTTCACACCATCGACGGCGACGCCCTTGTAGCCGCGGTCGACGACGGCGATCTCCGGCTGCACATCGCTCAGGATCGCCGCTTGTTCTAACGCTTCGGCCAACGTGTGCCCGTCGTATGGATTGCCCGGCATTGAACGAGCTCCGACTACCAGACCTTCCTTGTGCGTCGTGGTGATCGACACCTTCACGCCAAATTCGTACGGCTTGCGCGCTTTGCCTTTCGCCAGGCACTCCACTTCCGGCGCGTGCAGCGCATACAGCTTGTTTTTGTCCTTCTGCTTCTGCGTGAGAATCCGCTTCGTGCGGCTGATCAAGTCTTCCAACTCCGCGCGACTTTGCTGAACAACGCCTTCCAGTTGCCGCTCCACGTCACGCATCACGCGCCCCACTCGTGAACGCAAAGTGCGCAGCGCCTTCTTCATCCGCTTGTACTGCTTCGCATGCGCATAGCGCCCGATCTGGCCCGCCAGACGCGGCGCTTCGCGGTTGTAGTTCTGCCGCAGCTTCAGCCCGTGCTGGGCGGCGGCCTTCACCAGATGTTCCCGGCAACGTTCGAGCAGGCGCGAATCGGTGGGATGCGCAATCGCCTTTTCCATCACCGTCGTATCGACAATCACCCGCTTCAGGCTCGTCGTCTTGATGACCTTTGCGCGTTTGGCCGCTTCGATCGTCTCAGCCAACAGTTCTTCAACGCCGGCTTCGCCCAGGCGCTTACGCCAGCGCGTCAGGCTCGACGGATCGATCGGCGGTTTCGTCTGCAAGTACGTCTCGCCGGTGAACACTTGCCAGTACGGGTTCTCCAGCCATTGCCAGACGACCTCTTCATCCGACAGGTCGAACGCGTGCTGCAAGTACAGCAGCCCTGCGATCAAACGCGGCGACGTTGCCGGTCGGCCACGAGACGATGCGAAACTCGCACTCATCGTCGTGCTCAACCGAGCCCAGTCGATCAGATCGGCCAGGCGAATCAACGGATGCTTCAGATTGATCTGCTCGCGCAGCGGTTGGCGGAAGAAATCTCCCTCTGTCACCGGCAACTTCGGACCCATCCACACCTCGTCAGGATTTGCAGGATTCACGCGTCAATATGCCTGCTTCCTGCAAATCCAACAACACCGTTTCGGCCTCACCGCCTTTCCGTATAAGCCGTCCAGGATTGTTCAGGTTCGACTACCGAGCGAGCCATTCGTATTTCTGACGCTCGCGAACCCTTGATACGTTTTCGGTCAACCCGCCCTGAACAAATTTCCGATGCCATTTCAGTTTCGATTCGAGGAATATTTTCCTCCCTAGATAGTCAAGGAAAACGCGCCCATCAGCGTCCCGTAATGCAAGAGAACTATAGCGGCCTTCTGGCTTTATGTATCGGAGAACGGACTGACTCAAAAGTACTCTTGGAAAAAGCGCGACTTTTTCCAGCTCAACCGCCTCAACCAGCGCGGGGCCAAAAAGAAACCTGTCAGAGAACATCAACGGCCCTGCTGTCACTGCACCGCGCACTGGAAACCCGGCGAAAAGTGTTAGTTCATGTATCTGTGCCGTGAGTTCATCTAGGAACAGTGCAACAACCTGTTCATCGCCCATCGTAGGATGCGAGCCCAAAGGAAACGCTGCGAAGATATTGTCGCTGAAGGTTTTAACGAGAGCGCGTGTTTGGCGTTTCTCTGGAAAATGAGATGACCATCCATTCATTCGACGCTCAAACTCCTCCAAGCAGGCGAAAAAATCCGCAGCTCGCCCCCTTTCTTTTCCTCTAAACAGATTGGCTCCTCCGAGCACATCAATAAACGCACATACCTGATTGTGCAATCTAATTTTTGCCATTTTTATATGTGCCCCCAATTTAAAGCCAATGAATTTATCGCAAGCTTTGACGAAAATTATCCAGCGTCTTTGGTCTACATGAATTCGCGCGTTTACAGAAACGATTACTTCTGACATAGGTCATAGCCAGGAATGTTATCAGGTTGACGAGTGGCGGAGCAGATACTGGACATCGTGGTGCGGAAGGAATGTTCTTGGGAAAAGTTAACCGAGGTTATTTGGTCGCGCCCGCGAATGCATCGAAAACGACGTACCTTTAACGCATGAACGACGCATTGGCAGCCACCGACATATGGCGATCAACTTGGTTTGTGGTCGCGCCGCTTCGCACTCGCGATCTTGAAGCGAGCGAGTCGATCAACCTTCGGTGAATGGCGGACCGGCCGCAAATTTCAACGATCAACGCTTTCACCCCGCTGCCCTTTCTTCCGTGTATCCCATGACCGTACTTGCCAGTCGAGTAATCGGATAAGTGGCCCATTGCCTTGGCCGCGTCCTCGAGTGACACGGTGGGATCGCACTTGAGATCCCATGCATGCTGATGCCTGAAGCAATACGGGCTAACACGCGTCCTCATGCAAGGAAAGCGCGCGGAAACTGAGCGCGCACGAGTGGTTCCCGCGCGCACTTGAAGGCCGGAGAGCTTGTTCTCTCCGGGATGCTCGACGTGCGTAGCGCGCAGTACGCGGCCATGATCGTGGAATGCGGCAGTCTCGACTCGAAGCGGAAAGCGCCGGCCCGTCGAGCCGGCGCTTTGCGCGAATCGCGATCGAGCAGCGGATCGGCTCCGCGCGATCGCGACGCCCCCTCTTTTCCGCTTGCCGCCGCGCAGGAACGCTGCTCGGGATTGCGTTCGCAAGCGGTATGGCGGCGGGCGCGGATCGTCTGTTCGTAATCGCGCGGCAAACGAATGAAGGTGGAGCGTTGCACCCGAAACGCATTCCATCCGAAGCAGTCGCCGCTCGGCGCGCTCCGTGCCGCCGGCCCTGAGCTACGACGCCATGCCCAGTTGCTTCGCCGTCGCATCGATCGCCCGCTTCGCCTTCTCGACGATCTCGTCGATCTCCGCTTTCGAGATCACGAGCGGCGGCGACAGCAGCATCCGGTCGCCTGTCGCGCGCATCACCAGGTTGCCGTTGAAGCAGTAGTCGCGGCAGATCGTGCCGACCTCGCCGCCGTTCTCGAAGCGCTTGCGCGCGCCGGGTTCGCGCGCGAGCTGAAGGCCCGCGACGAGCCCCGCGCCCGCGATCTCGCCGACGATCGGATGATCGGCGAACGTCTCGCGCAGCCGCTGCTGGAAGTACGGGCCGGTGTCGGTCTTCACGCGCTCGACGATCTTCTCGTCGCGCAGCACCTTCAGATTCGCGACCGCCACCGCCGCCGCGACCGGATGCCCCGAATACGTCATCCCGTGATTGAACTCGCCGTGCGCGATCAGCGCATCAGCGATCCGGTCGGACAGCGCGACGGCGCCCATCGGCACGTAGCCGCTCGTCAGCCCCTTCGCGAGCGTCATCAGATCGGGCTCGAAGCCGAAGTGCCGATGCGCGAACCATTCGCCGGTGCGCCCGAACCCGCCGATCACTTCGTCGGCGACGAGCAGCACGTCGTACTTGCGGCAGATCCGCTCGATCTCGGGCCAGTATGTCGACGGCGGAAAGATCACGCCGCCCGCGCCCTGGAACGGCTCGCCGATGAACGCGGCGACGTTCTCCGCGCCGAGCTCGAGAATCTTCGCTTCGAGCTGTTGTGCGCGGGCGAGTCCGAATTCTTCCGGCGTCAGATTGCCCTGCGCTTCGCCGAAGAAGTACGGCTGATCGATATGGACGACGTGCTCGACCTTCGACGGCATCTGCTCGTGCATGTAGCCCATGCCGCCGAGCGTCGCGCCCGCGATCGTCGAACCGTGATAGCCGTTCCTGCGCGAGATCACGACCTTCTTCTGCGGTTGGTTCTGCGTGCGCCAGTATTGATGGACGACGCGCAGCACCGTGTCGTTGCCTTCCGATCCGCTGTTGCAATAGAAGAAGTGATTGAACGACGGCGGCGCGATCTCGGCGAGCAACGCCGACAGCTCGATGATCGGCGGGTGCGTCGTCTTGAAGAACGTGTTGTAGAACGGCAGTTCCTGGAGCTGCCGATACGCGGCGTCCGCGAGTTCCTTGCGGCCGTAACCGACGTTCACGCACCAGAGCCCGGCCATCCCGTCGATGATCTTGTTGCCGTCGGAATCCCACAGATAGACGCCTTCGGCCTTCACGATCACGCGGCTGCCGGCGCGATTGAGCGCGCCCATGTCGGAAAACGGATGGATGTGATGCGCGGCGTCGAGCGCGCGGTACTGCGCGGTGGTACGCTGCGACGCGGTCGCGCGCAGCGGCTGTACAAAAGCGATGTCTTCGGTTCGATACGTCACTTTGATCTCCTGAATGCGGCGCGCGAGCGCTCGCTCAAACGTGCAGCAGCAAATGCCTGCGCTCCCACGAGCTGATCACGCGGAAAAATGCTTCGTACTCCGTTTCCTTCAGCGCAAGATAGGCCTTCACGAACTTTTCGCCGAGCATCTCGGCGAGCGGCGTGCATGCACTCATCAGCGTGAGCCCTTCCTCGAGATTGCGCGGCAATTGATACGGCAGGCTGTAGCCGTCGCTCGCGAGCGGCTGGGTCGGTTCGAGCGCCTGCGTGACGCCGAGGTAGCCGGCCGCGAGCGTGCCCGCGATCGCGAGATACGGATTGCAGTCGACGCCCGGAATCCGGTTCTCGATCCGCCGCGCGGCCGCCGCCGAATGCGGAATCCGGAAGCCGACCGTGCGGTTGTCGTAGCCCCACTGTACGTTGATCGGCGCGGCCATGAAGCGGGACAGCCGGCGATACGAATTGATGTACGGCGCGAAGATCGGCATCAGCGCGGGCGTGTACTTCTGCAGCCCGGCGAGATAGCCGCGGAACATCGGCGTCACGTCGCCGCTCGCGTCGATGAAGAGATTGCGGCCCGTCTCGATGTCGACGATGCTCTGATGGATGTGCATCGCCGAGCCGGGCTCGTTCTCCATCGGCTTCGCCATGAATGTCGCGTACATGTTGTGGCGCAGCGCCGCCTCGCGCACCGTGCGCTTGAACAGGAACACCTGATCGGCAAGCGACAGCGCGTCGCCGTGCAGGAAGTTGATTTCCATCTGCGCAGCGCCGACTTCGTGGATCAGCGTGTCGATGTCGAGGCCCTGCAGCTCACAGTATTCGTAGATATCCTCGAAGAGCGGATCGAACTCGTTGACGGCTTCGATCGAGTACGATTGCCGCCCCGTCTCCGCGCGCCCCGTACGCCCGACGGGCGGCCGCAGCGGCAAATCCGGGTCCTTGTTCATGTCGACCAGATAGAACTCGAGCTCCGGCGCGACGACGGGCTTCCACCCTTTCGCGCGATACAGATCGAGCACGCGGCGCAGCACGAAACGCGGCGAGATCTCGACGGGAGAGCCGTCGAAATGCACGCAATCGTGAATCACTTGCGCGGTCGGATCGACCGCCCACGGAATCAGGCAGATCGTCGACGCGTCGGGCACGCACACCATGTCGGGATCGGTCACGCCCGTCAGCGTGCCGTCTTCCGGGTAATCGCCGGTCACGGTCTGCACCATCACCGCCTGCGGCAGTCGCATCGATTCGCCCGTTTCGAACTTGTTGCGCGGGATGATCTTGCCGCGCGCGATCCCCGCCATGTCGGGGATGATCGCTTCCACTTCGGTGATCCGGTGCTGCCTCAGAAAATCATCGATGTCTTGCATGTGAGCCTCTCTTCGATAAGCTTCGACGGCCGTCACGCGCGTGTCGCGCGCTCGGCCGCCCTGCGCATTCGGGCGCGGCACGCCGCGCCGAACGCCGCAAAGATTTCTTGCGACAGCGGATTGCTGTCGAACCGCCATTCCGGATGCCATTGCACGCCGAGCGCGAACGCGCGCGCGTCGCGCACGCCGATCGCTTCGACGAGCCCGTCCGGCGCGCGCGCCTCGACGGTCAGCCCGTCGCCGAGCCGTTCGATGCCTTGCGCGTGCAGCGAATTGACTTGGACGGTTTCCGCGCCGTGCGCGAGGCGCTGCAGCAGGCCGCCCGGCTCGAGCCGGATCGGATGCGCGGGGCCGTACTGCACGTCGACCGACGCGGACAAGTCCTCGCGATGATCGGCATGGCCGCTCAACGCGTGCACTTCCTGATGCAGCGTGCCGCCGTACGCGACGTTCAGTTCCTGCATCCCTCGGCAGATCGCGAGCATGGGCACGCCGGCGTCGATCGCCGCGCGCACGAGCGGCAGCGTGGTCGCATCGCGCGCCGCGTCGTGCAGCGTGCCGGGTGCGCTCGCCGGGCCGCCATAGCGCGCGGGCTCGACGTTCGAATAGCTGCCCGTCAACAGCAGGCCGTCGACGAGCGCGAGCAGTTCGTCCGCGCGCTGCCGCGCGCCGAGCGCGGGCAGCACGATCGCAATCGCGAGCGCGCCGTCGACGACCGCGGTCAAATATTTCTCGCCCGCGACGTGCGCGACATGCAGGCCGACCGTCTTGCGATCCGCGCAGATGCCGACGACGGGCCGCGGCGCGGTGTCGATGCGTTCATCCATCGCGTTTCCTTCGATTCGACACGAGCGGCGAATGCGTGCGCGGCACGTGCGATGCACGATCGCGCTCGTCGCAAAAAACGGGAACAACGTTGCGCGCACGGGCGCGCACGCTCGAACACGCACGCACGTTGCGGACCGCGAGATGAAACGTCGACACGACACGACGGATGCGCGCGTCGCGGGCGACGCGACGGCCGCACTTCGCGTGACGGGGCGCGCGCACCGTCCCCTCGCATGCCTCGCGACATCGCGAGGCTGCGCAGCAGCGACGAACCGACGAGTGACGAAAAGAGGCGCTAGGGCAACAGCGAGGCGACGCCGTCGTCGTGAACCGCCATGTAGGCGCGTGCGGCGACCGCGTTGTGACGGCGCACGGAGCGCCGGGACACGGTGGCGAAGATAGACAGGCTTGGGCTGGCGAGAAACTTGCCGCAGCCGTCGTCGGCAGCATCGACGGCGTGCGGAAGATTCGCACGCCGACTTCGATCCCGTCTGACCAAGGGGCCTTGGACTCTCACGATCACACTCGACTGACTGTTTAAAGTATTGAACGCGGCAAACGGCGATGCGACTTCGCATGCGCCGCCGCCCGGCCAGCCGGTCGATCGTCGCGAACGTCGCCGCAACTCGTTCGCGTGTGGCGGCGACGTCGGAAAACGCCGCCGCTATCGATGTGACGGCTAGCTGACAATCAGCTTATCGTATCTGGAAACGCAGTCAATTCCGTTTCAAAAATACGAATTCAGGGTTTTCCCTGAGTATGCTTCGGGACCAATGCTTAAAATATTCGACGACAAGCGTCGATGAACGCACGCATCGCGCGGCATTTCCGCGCTATCCGATCGGAATCCGAAACATCGCTGCTTCGCACGCATGCTTTGCGCGGCAAGCGTGCGAATCACGAACGAAGATCGCATTCGTCTCGAATCGCGTGCGACGGCGCGGCTTCTCACGCAGCGCGCCATCCCGGGCAATACGCCACGAAAACGGGACTACCGCCGCAACGATGTCAACGATGCTCGAGCGCAGCCGTCAGGAGCGCCTCGAGTAGCGGCGCGATGCGCTGCGCCTTCGTTTCGTCATACGAATAAGGCCGCGCCTCTTCCATGTAGGTCGCCTGCACGAGCTCGAGCTGCACCGACTGCACGCCGTTCTCCGGTGCGCCGTAGTGCCGCGTGATGTAGCCGCCCTTGAAGCGTCCGTTCGCGATCGACGTGTAGCCGCCGTGCTTGTCGACGAGCGCAGCCAGCTTGTCGGCGAGCCCCGGCGCCGCGCTCGCGCCGCTCGACGTGCCGAAGTTGAAGTCCGGCAGCCGGCCGTCGAAGAAGCGCGGCACGTGCGAGCGGATCGAATGCGCTTCCCACAGCAGCGCGCGGCCGTGTTCGTCCTTCAGGCGCTGCAGCTCGCCGACGAGCGCATCGTGATACGGCGTCCAGTACCGCTCGCGACGGCGCGCGATCTCAGTGACGGTCGGCTCGTCGCCGTCCGCGTACAGCGGCGCCTTGTCGAACGTGTCGACGGGCACGAGGCCCGTCGTGTCCTGGCCCGGGTAGAGATTCGCGTCGTCGGGCGGACGGTTCAGGTCGACGACGTAGCGCGCGTGCGACGGCACGAGCACCGACGCGCCAAGCGCCTTCGCGAAATCGTACAGACGCTCGAGATGCCAGTCGCAGTCGTCGACGTAGCGCGCGACGGGCGTCATCGTCGCGGCGATTTCTTCTGGAATGTGGGTGCCTGCGTGCGGTATCGACACGAGCAGCGGCAGCGTGCCGCGATGCAGCGTGAATACCGGCGGATGCGATGCGGTGTTCATGATCGTTCGACCTCGTTGATGATGCGGCGCCTCACACGGCGCGCCGGCCGATCCGCGGCGCGCGCCGCGCATGCGGCGGCCGGTTGCGGCGCTGCGTGCGCGAGGCGCTCGGCTTGCATGCACTTCGTCTCGGCGCGCGCGGCAACCCTGCCCTCGCACTGCGCCGCATGTCGGATGCGGCACGCATGCTAGCCGTATTGCACGGCGGCCGCACTTCTGCCCCTTCGTACCGTCATGCGTTCGCGCAAGCCGGTTGCGTACTCAGCGCAGCAATTGCGCGAGCGCCCCACGATACCCCGCGTACGCGGATTCCTCGTCGCGATGCCGGCGCGCGCTCACGACCTGCTCGCCGCCGACATACACGTCGAGCACCGGCGTGTCGCCGTGCTCGGCGAACACCGCGCCCGACAGCCACGTATCGCTGCCGTGCTCGGCGATCGACGGATGTGCAGGATCGAGCACGATCCAGTCGGCGCGCCGGCCCGCTTCGAGCGCGCCGACCGGCCGGCCGGCCGCGCATGCGCCGCCCGCGAGCGAGGCCGCGAACAGACGGTCCGCCACATGAGTATGCGCCGAATCGGCAAGCACATTGCGCTCGCGCCGCACGAGCCGCTGCCCGTATTCGAAGAGGCGCAGTTCGGCGCGCCAGTCGACGGCCGCATGGCTGTCCGAGCCGATGCCGATCGCACCGCCGGCCGCGAGATAGTCGACTGCCGGGAAAATTCCGTCGCCGAGATTCGCCTCGGTCGTCGGACACAGGCCCGCGATCGCGCCGCTGCGCGCGAGCGCGCCCGTCTCGGCCGCGTCGAGATGCGTCGCATGCACGAGGCACCAGCGCGCGTTCACGTCGAAGCGGTCGAGCAGCCACTGCGCCGGCCGCGCGCCGTACGCGCGCATGCAGTCGTCGACTTCCGCCGTCTGCTCGGCGATGTGGATGTGCACGGGCGCATCGGCCGGCAATCCGTCGAGCAATTCGCGCAATCCGCTTTCCGACACCGCGCGCAGCGAATGCGGCGCGATGCCGTAGCGCAGCCCGCCGTGCTCGGGCAGCTCGCCGCGCAACTCGTCGACGAGCGCGAGCAGCGCGTCGGGCGTATTGATGAAGCGGCGCTGGTCGTCGCGCGGCGCGCGTTCGCCGAAGCCGCTGTACTGATACGCGACAGGCAGCATCGTGATGCCGATGCCCGCGTCTTGCGCCGCGCCGACGACGCGCGCGGCCAGCTCCGCGCGCCGCGGATAGCGCGCGCCGTCCGGCGTGTGATGGACGTAATGAAATTCGCACACCGACGTATAGCCGCTCTTCAGCATCTCGACATAGAGCCAGCGCGCGACCGCGGCGAGCGCGTCGGGCGTGATCTTCAGCGCGAAGCGGTACATCAGGTCGCGCCAGCTCCAGAACGTGTCGGACAGGTTCGCGCGATATTCGGTGAGCCCCGCCATCGCGCGCTGGAACGCGTGCGAATGCAGGTTCGGCATGCCGGGCAGCAGTGGCCCGTTCGCGCGCGCGACGCCCGCAGGCGCCGCCGCGTTCGCGCGGACATCGACGAGCGCGCCCGTCGCGTCCCAGCGCAGCAGCACGTCGCGCCGCCAGCCGCCGGGCAGATAGGCATGCTCGGCAAACAACATCGAATCGATCTTCGTCATGCTTGTCTTCCGGTCAGCGCGCATCGCGCGCGAACACCGTCGCACCGCCCTTCACGACCCGCTCGCACAACGGCCGGCCGAACCAGTACGCAAGCTCCGCGAGCGTCGCCACCGACCACACTGCGAAGTCCGCCTGCCGCCCCGGCGCGAGCGAGCCGTGCCGGTCGCTTGCGCCGAGCGCCATCGCCGCATGGCGCGTGACGCCGAGGAGCGCTTCCTGCACCGTCAACTTGAACAGCGTGCAGCCCATGTTCATCGTCAACAGCAGCGACGTGAGCGGCGACGTGCCCGGATTGTGATCGGTCGCGAGCGCGATCGGCACGCCGTGCCGGCGCAGCAGATCGATCGGCGGCATTTTCGTCTCCCGAATGAAGTAATAGGCGCCCGGCAGCAGCACGGCCGTCGTGCCGGACGCGCGCATCGCCGCGACGCCCGCCTCGTCCAGATATTCGAGATGATCGGCGGACAGCGCGCGATAGCGGGCGGCGAGCGCGGCGCCGCCGCCGTTCGACAACTGCTCCGCATGCATCTTGACCGGCAGCCCGCGCTGCGCGGCCGCCTCGAACACCCGCTCGCTCTGAGCGAGCGTGAAGCCGATCCGCTCGCAAAACACGTCGACCGCGTCGACGAGCCCTTCGTCGGCGAGCGCGGGCAGCATCCGATCGCAGACTTCGTCGACGTATGCGTCCGCGCGGTCCGCGTATTCGGGCGGCAGCGCGTGCGCGCCGAGGAACGTCGTGTAGACGCTCACCGGGAAGCGCTCACCGAGCTGCCGCGCGACGCGCAGCATCCGGCGCTCGCTCTCGAACTCGAGCCCATATCCGGACTTGATCTCGATCGCGGTCACGCCTTCGGCGAGGAGCGGCCGCAGCCGCGCGGCCGCCTGCTCGAAGAGCATCGCCTCGCTCGCTTCGCGCGTCGCGCGCACCGTCGACACGATGCCGCCGCCACGCTGCGCGATCTCTTCGTAGCTCACGCCGGCGAGACGCTGCGCGAACTCGTCCGCGCGCTGGCCGCCGTAGACGAGATGCGTGTGGCAGTCGACGAGGCCGGGCGTCACCCATGCGCCGCGCAGATCCTCGCGCGCCCAGTGCACGTAGCCGGCCGGCGCGTCGCTCGCGCGTCCGAGCCACGCGATCGTGCCGTCGCCGTTCACCGCGATCGCGGCGTCGGCGATCGTGTCGTTCGGGTCGCCGTGCGCGCACAGTTTCAGGTTGTGCCAGAGAATCGATTTCATCCGCTCAAGCCTTGTCGTGAAGAAGCGTCACGCCGACCGCGAGCAACGCGCCGTCGCCGTGGATCGTGCATCGTAGCTCGCCGTTCGCGGGATCGTCGAGGCGCAGCGTGTCGAACGGGTTCAGCGCGATGGGCGCGCCATCGCCGAGATCGACGACGGGTGCACCGCTCGCGCAGAACAGCAGCACGGCGTGCGCGCGCAGCGCATACGCCGCGCCGCCGCCGTGCCACGCGTCGACGCTGCCGCGCGCCGCGTCGCGCCGCGTCATCAAGTTGAAGTCGCGCGTCGGGCCGTCGTGCAGTTCGGCCGCGAGCGCAGTCTCGCCCGCGAATCCAACGTGATCGAGCGGCGCACGCAGTACGTGCCGCGCGCCGTCCGGTTCGACGAGCGTCATCCCTGCGCCCGCGAGCAGCACGAGCGTGCGGTCGATGCCGTCGAAACGCGAGAACGGCCCCGGCTGCGCGACGTCCGCGATGCTCACGCGCCACGCGAAGGTGTCGAAGGCAGCGCCGGTCGTGCGCTCGCCCGACGGATGCGCGGCGATCTCGCGCGTCACGCCGCCGCCATTCTTCCACGGCGACGCAACGAGCGAATCCGCGCGTATCAGCGTCGATTGCATCGTAGACGACACCATCCGCATCAGCGTCCGAGCATCGGCAGCTTGAGGCCCGCTTCCTTCGCGGTGCGCTGCGCGAGCTCGTAGCCGGCATCCGCATGGCGCATCACGCCCGTGGCCGGATCGTTGAACAGCACGCGGCCGAGGCGCTCGTGCGCGGCATCGGTGCCGTCGGCGACGATCACGACGCCCGCGTGCTGCGAGAAACCCATGCCGACACCGCCGCCGTGATGCAGCGACACCCACGACGCGCCGCCCGCGGTGTTCAGCAGCGCATTGAGGAGCGGCCAGTCGCTGACCGCGTCCGAGCCGTCCTTCATCGATTCCGTTTCGCGGTTCGGGCTCGCGACCGAGCCGGTGTCGAGGTGATCGCGGCCGATCACGATCGGCGCCTTCAGCTCGCCGTTCTTCACCATCTCGTTGAACGCCTGGCCGAGGCGATAGCGATCCTTCACGCCGACCCAGCAGATCCGCGCGGGCAGGCCCTGGAACGCGATGCGCTCGCGCGCCATGTCGAGCCAGTTGTGCAGGTGCGGATCGTCGGGGATCAGCTCCTTGACCTTCTGGTCGGTCTTGTAGATGTCCTCGGGGTCGCCCGACAGCGCGACCCAGCGGAACGGCCCCTTGCCCTCGCAGAAGAGCGGCCGGATGTATGCGGGCACGAAGCCCGGGAAGTCGAACGCGTTCTCGACGCCCATCTCGAGCGCCATCTGGCGGATGTTGTTGCCGTAATCGAGCGTCGCCGCGCCGCGCTCTTGCAGCGTCAGCATCGCGCGCACCTGCACCGCCATCGACTGCTTCGCCGCCTTCACGATGCTGTCCGGCGCGACCTTCTGCGCTTCGCGCCACTGCTCGACGGTCCAGCCCTGCGGCAGGTAGCCGTTGATCGGATCGTGCGCGCTCGTCTGGTCGGTCACGCAGTCCGGCGTGATGCCGCGCGCGACGATCTCGGCGAACACGTCGGCCGCGTTGCCGAGAAGCCCGATCGACACCGGCTTGCCCGCGCGCTTCGCATCGTCGATCATCGCGAGCGCCTCGTCGAGCGTCTTCGCCTTCTTGTCGACGTAGCGCGTCTTCAGGCGAAAGTCGATCCGCGATTCGTCGCATTCGACCGCGATCATCGAGAAGCCCGCCATCGTCGCCGCGAGCGGCTGCGCGCCGCCCATCCCGCCGAGGCCGCCCGTCAGGATCCAGCGGCCGCTCGGATCGCCGTTGAAGTGCTGGTTCGCAACCGAGAAGAACGTCTCATACGTGCCCTGCACGATCCCCTGGCTGCCGATGTAGATCCAGCTGCCCGCCGTCATCTGGCCGTACATCATCAGGCCCTTGCGGTCGAGCTCGTTGAAATGATCCCACGTCGCCCAGTGCGGCACGAGGTTCGAGTTCGCGATCAGCACGCGCGGCGCGTTCTCGTGCGTGCGAAACACGCCGACCGGCTTGCCCGATTGCACGAGCAGCGTCTCGTCGTCGTTCAAGTCTTTCAGCGACGCGAGAATCTGGTCGAAGCAATCCCAGTTGCGCGCCGCGCGGCCGATGCCGCCGTAGACGACGAGCGCGTGCGGATGCTCGGCGACCTCCGGATCGAGGTTGTTCTGGATCATCCGGTATGCGGCTTCGGCAAGCCAGTTCTTGCAGCGCTTCTCGCTGCCGCGCGGCGCACGGATCACGCGGGTCGGATCGAGACGCGGATCGATATGTTTCGGGTGATTCATGACGACTGCTCCCGGAAAGAAATGTGAGGGTTCGTTAAGCGTTCAGAAATGACCTGTGAAGCGATAGCGGCTGCCCGGATGCCAGAGATTCACGACCGACGCGACGACGCCTTGCGACCACGTGCGCCGATGCAGCACGAGGCACGGCTCGGTCTCGCCCGTCTCGAGCTGCTCGCGCATCGCACGGTCGGGCATCGCCGCCTCGATCCGGTACTCGACGCGCTGCAGCGGCGCGACGCGCATCAGGTACTGGTTCGGCGTGATCGTCGAGAAATCCTGGTCCGCGTAGTCCGCGGCGACGGCCGGATTGACCCAGCGCTCTTCGAGCTGGACCGGCTCGTCGTTCTCGTAGTGCAGCATCGCCGAGCGGAAGATCTTCGTGTTGAGCGGCACCTGCATCTCGTCGGCGAGCCCTTCGTCGGCCTTCATCGTGACGAGGTCGAGCACGCGCGCGTGGTGCTTGTGGCCGCGCGCGGCGATCTCGTCGGAGATGCTGCGGATCGCGACGAGCGTCGATTCGTACTTCGGCCGCGCGACGAAGGTGCCCGCCCCCTGGATGCGCGTGAGCACCTGCTCGGCCGTCAGTTCGCGCAGTGCGCGGTTGACGGTCATCCGCGCGACCTTGAATTCGCGCGCGAGCTCGTTCTCGGACGGCACCTGATCGCCTTCCGCCCATTCGCCGGCGTGAATGCGATCGAGGATGAAGTCCTTGATTTCCTGATAGGCGGGCGTGCTCATCGTCTTATTGTTCCGACTCGAACGCGAGCGGGCTCAGCTTCGCGAACGCGCGCTCGCGCACGCGCTGCGCGATCACCGCGATGTCCGGCGCGAAGTAGTGGTCGAGGTCGTAGTGCGCGACGTCCGTGCGGATCGCCTTCATCGCCTTTTGCAGCGCGGGGCTCGTTTCGTGCGGCGCGCGCAGGTCGACGCCCTGCGCGGCGGCGAGCAGCTCGATCGCGAGGATGTGTGCGGTGTTGTCCGCGATGTCGGCGAGCTTGCGCGCGGCGAACGTCGCCATCGACACGTGGTCTTCCTGGTTCGCCGAAGTCGGCAGCGAATCGACCGAGGCCGGATGCGCGAGCGTCTTGTTCTCCGACGCGAGCGCGGCGGCCGTCACGTGCGCGATCATGAAGCCCGAGTTCACGCCGCCGTCCTTGACGAGGAAAGGCGGCAGGCCCGACAGCGTCGCGTCGATCAGCAGCGCGATCCGGCGCTCGGCGAGCGCGCCGATCTCGGCCGCCGCGAGCGCGAGGTTGTCGGCCGCGAACGCGACGGGCTCCGCGTGGAAGTTGCCGCCCGACAGCACTTCGCTCGTGTCCGGGAAGATCAGCGGGTTGTCCGACACCGCGTTCGCTTCGATCAGCAGCACGCCGGCCGCGTGGCGCATCTGGTCGAGGCACGCGCCCATCACCTGCGGCTGGCAGCGCAGGCTGTACGGGTCCTGCACCTTGTCGCAGTCGCGGTGCGACACGTTGATCGCCGAGCCTTCGAGAAGCGAGCGGTACGCGCCCGCCGCGTCGATCTGGCCGCGATGGCCGCGCAGCTCGTGGATGCGCGCGTCGAACGGCTTCACCGAGCCCGCCGCCGCGTCGACCGACAGCGCGCCCGACACGAGCGCCGTGCGGTACAGGTCTTCGATCGCGAACAGGTTGTCGAGCGCGAGCGCGGTCGACGCCTGCGTGCCGTTCAGGAGCGCGAGCCCTTCCTTCGCCTCGAGCGTGAGCGGCGCGAGGCCCGCGACGCGCAGGCCATCCGTCGCGCTCGCGCGCTCGCCGCGGATGAACACTTCGCCGATGCCGAGCAACACCGCGGACATGTGCGCGAGCGGCGCGAGATCGCCCGACGCGCCGACCGAGCCCTTGACCGGGATGAGCGGCAACACGTCGGCGTTGAACAGCTTGATGAGCGCGTCCATCACGACGCGGCGGATGCCCGAGTGGCCGCGGCCGAGGCTCGACAGCTTGAGCGCGATCAGGAGGCGCACGACGGGACGCGACATCGGCTCGCCGACGCCCACCGCATGCGACAGCACGAGGTTCTTCTGCAGCAGCTCGAGCTGGTCGTGCGGGATGTGCGTGCTCGCGAGGCGTCCGAAGCCCGTGTTGATGCCGTAGGCCGGCTCGCCCTTCGCGGCAATGTCGGCGACGGCTTGCGCGCCCCGATCGATCGCGGCGAAGCTCGCGGGATCGAGCACGATCTGCACGTTCTCGCGGGCGATCCGGCGCAGTTGCGGGAGAGTCAGGCGGCCTGGGGTCAGCGTGATCATGAAGGGGTCCTGTCTATACAAGTTTCGGAGTGAGATGAAGTGTAGTGACTCGATGTTGTATAGACAACTTGTTTTTCAAAAATCCGGACTAGGAGTTTCCCCTAGCCCGGCGAGGTGCGCAGTCGGATCGGGGACGAAGTGGCCGGACGGGCCGGAGCGGGCTCGACGCCGGGGAAGCTGGGGATGCCGGAATGGCTGGCGAGCTACGGCGAGGCTTTCGATCGCCGAGATCGGTGACGTGGATTACGGTGGCGTAGAGGCTTGCTCCGACGGCTGCCGCCACGTATCGCCTCGCTATCGACATGCAAAGCCGCGAGTCACCGGCGGCCGCGCGCGATGCGGTGATTACGGTGATGCGTTGACGCCCGAGCGAACTCGAACGATCCGGACAACCCAGGATGATTCGAGCGGGCCGACGATCCGGACAGCGCGGACGATTCAAGCCGCTGACGATTCGTGCGACTCGCTCGACGAATCGCCGCGAAACAGATCTCCGCTAGAACGCGCCGCCTCCCGCGCGCCGCCACGCGACGCACGCGGCGTAGCCGGCTGGCGCGTCGAGCCAGGCGGCATCGAACGCCGCCGCGCCGCTCGCCGGCGCCGTCGGCTCGACGATGCCGACGGCGGGCGCGGCCGTCTCGATCGACGGCGCCCCGCCGTCGAGCACCGAAAACGCGGTCAAGCCGCCGCCGATCCCCGTGCCGAGCGCTTTCAGGAACGCCTCCTTCGCCGCCCACACGCGATAGAACGCCGCTTCGCGCTCGCCGACGGGCAGCCTGTCGATCGCCGCTGCGTCGGCGGGCGCGAACACCGCGCGGCCGAGCGACTGCCAGTCGACGCCCGCGCGCCGCTCCTCGATGTCGACGCCGACGCGCGCCGCGCGGCTCCAAGCGATCAGCGCGTGCGCGCCGGAATGCGACACGTTGAAGTCGAGCGTCGGCGCAAGCGCCGCGTGCTCGGGCGCGAGCTGCGGCCGGCCGGATGCGTCGGCGGCAATCCGCAGCTCGGCGGGCGGCAGGCCGAGCGCCGCGCCGATCAGGCTGCGCAACACGGCGCGCGTCGCCGCGCTGCGCAGCGTGTCCTCCGCGCGAACGAAACGGCGGGCGCGCTCGCGCTCGGCGTCGTTCAACTGTTCCAGCGCGCGCGTGCCGCGCGCCGCAGCGAGATCGAAATCCAGCCGCACGAGCCGCACGCCGGCGCGCTGCGCCGCTGCGGGCGGCGACAGCTCGACGACGCGGTAGGCGTCGTCGTACGTGAGCGGCAAAGCGGCGTCGGTCGGCTGGCGCATCGGCGGCGGTGCACGTCGTGCATGGAATGGAAAGCGCTCGATGGTAACGGATCTTCGCGCGCCGAGTCGCGCCGAGTCGAGCCGACCGCGACCGACGCACGCCGCTCAACCGGTCGCCGCCCGGCCGCCCTCCTCCGCGCGCACCACGCGGCCGCGCTCGTGCGCGGACGGCTGCCGATGGACGTCGCCCGGCGCATCGGGCGCGAGCTCGCCCGTCTTCAGCCAGCCGAGCGCGATCGGCCAGAGCGTCTGCTCGAAACGGCTGTGAAAAAACGCGAAATGCCCGACGGACGCCGCACCGATCTGCTCGGGCGCGATCCGCAGATGCGTGATCGCGCTGCGTGTGTAATAGCCGAGCAGACGTTCGACTGCCTCGACGGTGCCGAATTCGTCGTCTGACAGCCCGACGGCGAGCACCGGCGCGCTCAGGCGCGCGAAGCGCTCGACGAGATCGCGCCGCGCGTCGGCCGTCTCCGCGATCGGCGCGCGCACGTACGCGTCTTCGAAGCGCGGCCGGCTGCGGCACCACGACAGCGCGACGCCGCGCGGCGTGTCCTCCATCCAGCCGAGCCGCTTGGCGGGAACGTAGCCGAACAGGCGCGCGATGACGGGCATCAGCAGATGCCATTTGATCAGCATCCGCAGTCGATGCGAGCCCTTGTAATCGCGCCAGTATGCATATTGCGCGCCGACCGTGAACGCGCGCCGCACGAGCGCGTTCGACGCGGCGAGCCCGAGCGTGACCCCGCCGACGCTGTGCGCGACGACGTCGACCGGCTGGCCCGGAAACGTGCGTGACGCGTATTGCAGGACCGCGTCGCAATCGAGACGTCCCCAGTCGAGCCAGCTCGCGCGAAAGCCGGCGAGCGCGTCGGGCCGCGATTCGCCGATGCCGCGATAGTCGTAGACGAGCACGTCGCTGCCGTGGCTGAACAGATAGGCGGCGAAACGGAAGTAGTAGCGGCAGCGCACGGATGTCGCGCAATTGACGACCGTCACCGGCCTGCCGGCCGCCGGGCCGCGATGCCGCCACGCGAAGCCGCGCACGGGAAAGCCGTCGGCCGCCGGCGCGACGAAAGGCTCGGGCGGAATGGCGTCGGGCTGCTGATCCGGCATGTCGTCTCCTGTGACGGTCGTATCGAGACGGCGCGCCGCGCGGCCGCACGAAGCGCCGGCCGGCGGCAGCCGTCGTTGTTTCGGTTTTCGACGGATCGGCAGGCGAACGTCCAGTGTTCGCTCGCCGAAATCGGGTGGCTTCGCGGCGCGGCGCCGGCGCGCGAGATCGGCGCGCGAAAACAAGCGCGCGTATTCGTGTGTACGCCGCGCGTGCGCCGCCATCTGCTCAGCTTCTGCGTTTCGCCGCCTCGCACTCGGCCGGGAGAACATCGCGCAGCCGCGCGCTTCCGGAATCGCCTATCGCACAGGTAATGCCCGCAGCCGGACGGTTCGGGAAGCCGCAACGATACGTTACTCGATTTGCAGAAAAGCAGCAGTGCGGTGCCGGAATCGTGCGATATGCCGGCGAGGAACACGGGACGCACACGACGCGCGACGCGCGACGCGCGACGCGCGCGGCAGAATATATGCGCCCTTCTCCAAAGCAAGCGGTAGCAACGCCGTGCGAACGCCGATTCGCGCTAAACGAGCGCCGCGTCGAAGATCAGTGGGATCGCCGTCCGATGCGGCGTTGCGGCGGCGCGCCGATGCGTCGAAATTCGGCTGTTCGGGAACCGATGATCGGACACCGCGCAAAGACACGGGAAACGACATCATCGCGCATGAATCCATCAGCAGAGCGCGATAACGGATGCCATGACGCGCGGACGCTGAAGATGCGGAAGCGCCGTCGTTAATCGCGGAATTCGAAGTTGGGCATTCGGAGACGGGCGTTCAAGCTTCGATGCCGAGACGCGCGCATCGCACCAGTAGCCGCCACGCACGTATTCGCTACAAGAACAATCGGCCGCCGATCCGGCAGCCTCGCCCTCTCACGTCCATCAACGATACCGCGCGCGACTCGCCAATCCGGACCCGCCCGCGCACGCGCGATGCGACGCCGCTCAACTCAGCAACCCGAGCATCGCCGCGCGCACGACGGCAGCCGTCTTGTTCGCGGTCCTGAGCTTGAGGATTGCGTTCTTCACGTGGAAGTTCACCGTATCGACGGAGATCGCGAGAATCTTCGAGATCTCGCCAGACGTCTTGCCGTCCGCTGCCCACTTGAGCACCTCGACCTCGCGCTCGGTCAGACCGCGCTCCGGATCCGCCATCAGCTTCGGCAGCATCATGCGGCCGAGCGCGGCGTGCGCGGTACGCACGAGCCAGCGCATCCGGTACTCCTTCGCGTCGAGCTCCGCTTCCGTCATCGGCTCGCTCGAGCGGACGAGCGCGAGCATGCCCATGCCGCCGTATGCGTCGAAGTTCGACTGCGCCCAGCCGAACCGCAGTCCGAACGATTGCGCCTCGACCCACATCTGATGCGCGGACGCGAACAGCGCCTCGGTCAGGACGATCGGCTGCTGCGACCGGCGGCCATGCGCGAGGATCGGATCGACGTCGAGAAAGCCCGCCTCTCCGTAGCGCCGCTTCCATTGCTCGGGAAAATTGCTGCGCGTCTCGATTCGCGGCCTCGACAGCGGCCACGGCACGCGCAGCGCATACGCGCAGTATTCGAAGTCGAGAGCCGTAGTGGCGGCTTCGATGCTCCGAAACGCTTCTTCCTCGGATCGGGCGCCGTCCAGCCCCGCCAGCAGGTCCTCTGCCCAATTCCCCATCGCCGCCCTCATCGGATCTCCATGTCCGGGCAAGCCGAAGTCTCGCGCGTCGGCGGCGCGAAGCGCCGCGTCCAATGTATCGATGCGAGGCAAATCAGCCGGCCCGAATGATCAGCGTGATTTTTATGATTGTGCTTTTTCAGCTCGTGTTTTCGTGTAATTCGATTCGAATTACACATGCGCGATCTCATTCGGGCAAATGAGATTTTTTCATTCGGTAAAACGGGCCCATACGCGGCTCGAATAGGCGACGGGATCGCTCAATGCTTCTATTGATTATTCACGTGCGTCACTGCGGATATCTCGAAAAACACCGTTGCGGATGCGCCGGCGGAACGAGCAACGCGTCTCGCTCGGACTCGTCGGCACGCGCGCAGCGCGAAGCTCGCGCGATGTCTCTTTTTTAACCGCAGAGTGAAACCAGGTGAATTTCGCGATAGGCGCAATCGCATGGCTTAAAAGAAAAACAACGCGCGCTCGCCGCACCGCAATATGCGTTCGGCCATGTCGACCGGCCCTGTGATGCGAGCCGCGCGGGTCGCGGCAGACGATGGATGACCGCGTTGGATGACCGCATGCAGTCGGCTGCCTGCGCGAGTTGCGCAGGCGCCTTTGCACGGCGTCGATATCGTCATCGGTGGGCGACGTGACCTGGCGCGGAGCGAACGCTCGGGAAGCGAAGCAGCGCGCCGGCACGCTCGTCAATGAATTGGAAAACAGAAAGGAAGCGCGGCGACAGAACCCTGCATGCCATGCACACTGGGTGTTGCCTGCTGCGCGGCGGCAGGCCGGATGCTTCGTCAGCCGAACAATCGTCAGCCGGCGGGAAGCGCAGCCGGGAATGGCACGGACACGGCCGCAGCGAGCCGCGCCGGCAGCACGGCCACCTGGTCGAGCTGCGCCATGACTTCGCCGAGCGAAAACGCGACGCTGCAGTTCGTCGTGTCGATCGAGATGTCGGGTGCGACAGGCGGCTCGTAGGCACTCGACACGCCCGTGAACTGCATCAAACGCCCTTGCTCGGCGCGCGCGTACATCCCCTTCGGATCGCGCGCGCGGCACACTTCGAGCGGCGTCGACACATAGGCCTCGAAAAAACCGTTCCCGACGATCGAGCGTGCGAGATCACGATGCGCCCTCAGCGGCGAGATCGTCGCAACGACGACGACGTAGCCTTCGCGCTGGAACAGCTTCGCGACGTGCGCGAAGCGGCGAATGTTCTCCATCCTGTCGGCGTCCGAAAAGCCGAGATCCGAGCACAGACCGGTGCGCAGCGTATCACCGTCGAGCACGATCGCCTTCGCGCCGCTCTCGAGCAGCCGGCTCAGCAGAGCATTCGCAGTCGTCGTCTTGCCGGCCCCCGACAACCCCGTCATCCACACGACCGGAGCGATCGCCTCCGGCGGAAAACCGTCCTTCATGTCCATGCATTCGCCTCTATCAAGCTCCTCCTAGCACGAAGCGAGAGTTTAACAACTGAAAGAGATCAAAAATGCGGTCTTTTCGAAATATTTCGGCCATATTAATTACAAAAAATTAAATGCACCAGATCAGGATTCATTTTACGGTCACCAATGCATCGAGCGCCCGCTTGCGCGCGGCGTCGTGAGCGATGATCGGCAGCGGATAGGTATCGCCGAGCCGCACGCCCGCTGCGGCGAGTTGCGCGGACGGCGCGACCCACGGCTCGTGGATCGCGTTCGCCGGCAGGCCGGCCAGTTCGGCACCCAGCGCCGCACGTACGCGCCGTCCGGGTCGGACTTCTTCCCCTGCGCAATCGGATTGAAGATCCGGAAATATGGCGCGGCGTCCGCGCCGCAACCCGCGACCCGCTGCCAGTTCGCCGCGTTCGACGCGGCGTCCGCGTCGACGAGCGTATCGCAGAACCACGCGTCGCCTTCGCGTCAGTCGATCAGCAAATGTTTGACGAGGAACGGTGCGCATACCATCCGCGCACGGTTGTGCATCCAGCCCGTCGCCCATAGCTCGCGCATACCGGCGTCGACGAACGGATAGCCGGTTGCGCGGCGCCGCCATGCGGCGAGCGCCGCGTCGAGCGCGCGCAGCGATCCGTGCAGCCGCCAGCGCGCCGCGCCACCCAGCGGACGCGCACCGGCGCGCTCGTCGAACACGTACGCGCCGATCACGGGACGTCCCGACTCGGCGGCACGCACGAGCGCGGGATGATCGGACACGCGCAGATCGTCGCGAAACCGGACGACGGCGTGAGCGATCGAGAAAGCGGCGGACAAGGGGGCAGACCTCCGCGAAAGAAAAACGAAAAATCGTGATTGCGGACTGTATCGAGGCGAGTGCGGCGCGGGAACGGCGAATAAGCTCGCCATGCGGGAAAAACCCGCTCAGTAGCGATCTTTCATGCTTCTTGCGCCGCCCCCAAATATACGGAATTACCCTCGGTTTTATACGCCATTCGTTCCGCAATCATGGATTACACGGATGTTTGAATCGTCGCTCGACGCAAGCGACATGGCGGCGCCCCCGGAAGCTTCGCTGTTTGGAGGCTGCGCCCTAATCCGAATGTTTGGCTGAACGATCATTGTGCACGTATAAATCAGCGCAACGGGCATGAACTCGTCGGCGCGAGCGACAATCGCTTGCGTACGCAATAAACCGGAGCACAACACAATCGGTACCCAACATGGAGGGTGACAATGGCAATTCAGCAACCGGCATCAACGGCCTGGACCGACACGAAGCGCTATTGGTGGCTGCTCGGCGCGCTGACGATCACGCTGCCGCTCCTGGCCGCGTTCCTCGCACTGTCGACCGGCTGGCACATCTTCTGGTGGTTCGGGCCGCTCTTCGCGTTCGGCGTCATTCCGGTTCTCGACATGCTGATCGGCGTCGACAGCGAGAATCCGCCTGACGCCGTCGTGCCTCGGCTCGAAAGCGACCGCTACTACCGCTACGTCGTCTATCTCGCGACCTTCATCGTCTACGTCGCATTCGCGGGCGCGATGTGGATCGTGAGCACGCAGTCGCTCGCGTGGTACGACTATCTCGGCTTCGCGCTGTCGCTCGGCGCGGCGACCGGCATCTCGATCAACACTGCGCACGAGCTCGGCCACAAGACGAGCCCGTTCGAGCGCTGGCTCGCGAAGATCACGCTCGCGCCCGTTGCGTACGGCCATTTCTTCGTCGAGCACAATCGCGGCCATCACGTGCGCGTCGCGACGCCGAACGATCCCGCGAGCGCGCGCTACGGAGAATCGTTCTGGGCATTCTTGCCGCGCACCGTGGCCGGCAGCGTCGCGTCCGCGTGGCGGCTCGAACGGGAGCGGCTCGCGCGCAGCGGCCGCTCGGCCTTGTCGTGGCGCAACGAAGTGTTGCAGGCGTGGGCGATGACGGTCGCGCTGTGGGGCGCCGCGATCGCGTTCGGCGGCACGAAGGTGATCCCGTTCCTGCTGATCCAGGCGGCGTACGGCGCATCGCTGCTCGAAGTCGTGAACTACGTCGAGCACTACGGACTCGGCCGCAAGCAGTTGCCGACCGGGCGCTACGAGCGCTGCACGCCGCAGCATTCGTGGAACAGCAACCATGTGGTGACCAATCTGTTCCTCTATCAGTTGCAGCGCCACGCCGACCATCACGCGAATCCGACGCGCTCGTATCAGGCGCTGCGGCACTTCGACGATTCGCCTCAATTGCCCGCCGGCTATGCGGCGATGATCCTGCTCGCATACGTGCCGCCGCTATGGTTCAGGGTGATGAATCCGCGCGTCGTCGCGCACTACGGCGCGAACATGGCGCAATCGAACATCAAGCCTTCGATCCGGCGGAAGGTGCTCGCGGATCTGGCCGTCGCGAACACGTGACGATGCGGGCCGTCGCGCTGACGGTTCTCCGCATGAGGCGCCGCGTGTGCGCCCTGTCGACGCGCGCCACGGCTTTTTTTGTCGTTCAGAACGGGCACGGCGCGGCATCCGGCCACGGGTTGCCTTGCTTCTCTTCATCATCTTCCGCACTTTCTCGTCTTCACGCCCTCGCGCTTAAAGCCCGCTCCTGGTCGTTGGTTCAGGTCAGCCGCCGCTTCGTGTCCGTCGCCTCGCGCTGAACGTCACCCCGCCTCATCGCGCTCGCATCCATTGCGGCTTCTCTTTCCGACCACGAGACGCTCGGCTCGTCGGCTCCGCGCTTCGCCCGCACTGCGTGCGATCGCGTCCGCCACGGCAACCCGCCTCGCGGCGTCGTACCCGCCCGCGGCCAATTGACACGCCGTCTTTGCCGTGACGCCCTGCGACCCAATATCGGCACGCCTTCACGGCCGATCGCATGCGCGGCGCAACCGCGTCGCGTCACCCTGGCGCCGCATCGAGCCTTTACAAGCGCATACCCGTCTCATACCATCCACACAAACATACATTTGTTGTGCATGTTAAAACGACGGCCCGTCATACCGCCGTCGCATTGAACGTTTTCTCCACATCCCACCCTCTTGAAGGAGAGAGGTCATGCGCTCCACACGTCGTCTATGGACATGGCTCGGGCTCGTCTGCCTCGCGTCATTCGCCGTCCTGCTATGGCTCGGCAGAGACATCTATCTCACCGCACCGCCGATTCCGAACGCGGTCGTCAGCGAAAATGGGCGCGTCATTTTCACTGGCGAGCAGATCAGGCGCGGTCAGCAAGTGTGGCTCGCGTCGGGCGGCCAGCAACTCGGCACCGTCTGGGGCCACGGCAGCTACGTCGCGCCGGACTGGTCGGCGGACTGGCTGCATCGCGAAGCGCTCGAACTGCGCGAAGCGTGGGCGCGCCAGCAATTCGGCGCGCCGTACGCGAAGCTGCCGGTCGATCAGCAAGGCATGCTCGATGCGCGTCTGAAGCATGAAATGCGCACGAACCGCTACGACGCCGCAAGCAATCGCCTCACGCTGTCGGACGCGCGTGCCACCGCGACGCTACGCGTCGCCGAGCACTACGAAGCATTGTTCGGCACCGATTCGTCGCTCGACACGCTGCGCGATCAATACGCGATGACGGCGGGCTCGGTGCCGGGCGCGGCCGATCGCACGGCACTCGCGTCGTTCTTCTTCTGGTCCGCATGGTCGGCCACGACTGACCGCCCGGGCGAAATGGGCATCACGTACACGAACAACTGGCCGCACGAGCCGCTCGTCGGCAACACGCCGACGGCCGCGAACGGCATGTGGTCGATCGCGAGCGTGATCATCCTGCTCGGCGCGATCGCCGGGATGATCTGGTATCACACCGCGCACGGCGAGCACGACACGCCGCTCGCCGTGCCGACGAACGATCCGCTCGTCAACGTGAAGCCGACGCCGTCGATGCGCGCGACGAAGAAGTACTTCTACGTCGTGATCGGCCTGTTGCTCACGCAGGTTCTGATGGGCGCGATCACCGCACACTATGCGGTCGAAGGCCACAGCTTCTTCGGCATTCCGCTCGCGGACGTCTTGCCGTGGATCGTGAGCCGCACGATCCACACACAGTTCGGCGTGCTTTGGATCGCGACCGCGTGGCTCGCAACGGGTCTCTACATCTCGCCGCTCCTGTCGGGCCGCGAACCGCGCCTGCAGAAGCTCGGCGTCGATGCGCTGTTCTGGGCGCTGATCTTCATCGTCGTCGGCTCGACCGTCACCGGCTGGCTCGGCTCGCTCAAGCATCTCGGCACGAACTACGCGTTCTGGATCGGCAACCAGGGCCTCGCCTATACGAGCATGGGCCGCGTCTGGCAGATCCTGCTCTTCGTCGGCCTGCTGTTCTGGCTGTTCCTGATGGGACGCGCGCTGATGCCCGCGCTGAAGAACAAGGCGACCGAAGGCCGCGGCCTCATCGGCATGGTGTTCCTGTCCGCCGCATGCATCGGGCTCTTCTATGCATCGTCGCTCGCGTGGGGGCAAAACACGCACTACTCGATGATCGAGTACTGGAGATGGTGGCTCGTGCACCTGTGGGTCGAAGGCTTCTTCGAAGTGTTCGCGACCGCGGTGATCGCCCTCATCTTCGCGCGCCTCGGCCTCATCCGATTCGAAAGCGCGAATCGCGCGATCGTGATGGAAACGATCGTGTTCCTGTTCGGCGGCATTCTCGGCACGCTGCACCATCTGTACTTCACCGGCACGACGACGTCGATCATCGCGGTGGGCGCCGTGTTCTCCGCGTGCGAAGTGGTGCCGCTCGCGCTCGTCGGCATCGAAGGCTGGCAGACGTATCGCAAGTCGCACGCCGCGCCCTGGATCCAGTCGTACAAGTGGGCGATCCTCTGCTTCGTCGCGGTCGGCGTGTGGAATACCGTCGGCGCGGGCCTGCTCGGCTTCTCGATCAATCCGCCGATCTCGCTCTACTACGTGCAAGGCCTCAACATGACGCCCGCACACGGCCATGCCGCGCTGTTCGGCGTGTACGGGATGCTCGGCATCGGCCTCATGCTGTTCTGCCTGCGCGGCATGACCGTTCGCAGCGCGTGGAGCGACAGCCTGCTCAAGCCCGCGTTCTGGCTGCTCAACGTCGGCCTCTTCATGATGGTGTTCCTGTCGATCCTGCCGTCGGGCATCTATGAAGCCTATGCGAGCGTGACGAAAGGTCTCTGGTATGCGCGCTCGCCGGAGATCGTGCATGCGCCGATCATGAACGCACTCGTGTGGCTGCGCGTGCCGGGCGACGTCGTGTTCGCGTTCGGCGTGCTGTATCTCGGATGGTTCGCGCTGCGCCTGCTGCGCCGGCCCGCGCCGTCGCGACCCGACGAATGCGCCGTCGGACAGACCGTGCAACGCACGTAAGCATCGTCACCTGAACTTGCCGGCCGCGCGACGCGCGGCCGGTCTTCTCCCTCTCCTTCCGTTCGGGGCCAATCATGTGCAATTCATCAAGAATCCGAAGCGAAACGCCGGACGAGCGCGCGCTGCCGCGCTGCTCATCGGTGCAGCGAGCGTCGCGCTCGTCGTCGGCGCCGCGGTGCTGCGGCGGCAAACGGCGCTGTTTCTGTGGATGCTCGCAGCAAGCGTCGCGTGCTGGCGGGCGGGCAACGTCGTCTGGCTGCTGACGGGCGATCCGTCCTCGGCCGTGCCATGGTGGCTCGCGTTCCTGATCCTGACGATCGCCGCCGAGCGGCTCGAACTCACGCGCGTGCGCCCACTGCCGCGCAGCGCGAGCGCCCTCTTCCGCGGCATCGCGGCGCTGCTGCCCGTCGCCGCGGCGCTCGCGCCGTGGCAGCCGCTGCCCGCGCTGCGGCTATTCGGTGCGGGCGAGTTGCTGCTCGCGCTATGGCTGATTCGCTACGACATCGCGCGCCGCACGGTGCGCCAGCGCGGCCTCACGCGCTTCGTCGCCGTCTGCCTGCTGTCCGGCTATGGCCGGCTCGCCGTGAGCGGCGCGCTCAGTCTCGACGGCGCGCTCGCGCCCGGCCATCCGGCGCACGACGCCGCCCTGCACACGCTCACGCTCGGCTTCGTGTTCTCGATGATCCTCGGGCACACACCGATCATCGTGCCGGCCGTCGCACGGTTGCGCGTGGCATATCGGCCATTCTTCTACGCGCCGCTCGCGCTACTGCATGCGACCGTCGCGCTGCGCGTCGCGGGTGGCCTCCTCGATGTGTTCACGCTGCGGCGCGCGGGCGGTGAAGCCGCCGCCGTCGCGATCGCGAGCTTCGCCGTGACGCTCGCGATCGGCATCGGGCTCGCGCGTCAAGCGAAGACGCGCCGAAACATCGGCAAACATCCCCTTTGGATCACCACCTCCGTGGTGTCAACGGTCCGACACGGCGGTCTTGCGCTCGAGCAAGGCCGCAGCCGTGCAATCTTGTCGCAGGGCTTGCGCGCGTTTCTTCCATATGATGCATTAAGAAAGCAACATATCGAAAAGGGGAACGTCATGCTGCTCGCCCGCTCGACGGACCGCAACGTGCTCGCGCAGCCGGACGGCCGCCGCAGCGCGCTGTGGTCGACCGGCTTCCGGCCCTTCTATCTGGGCGGCGCATGCTTCGGCGCGATCGCGATGCTCGCGTGGCTCGGCGCGCTCGCGGGCCGCGACTGGGCAGGCCACGCGCCGCCGATGAGCGGCCTTTTCTGGCACGCACATGAAATGATCTTCGGCTTTGCCTGCGCGATCGTGTCCGGCTTCCTGCTGACGTCGGTGCGCACGTGGACATCGACGAATCCCGCACAAGGCCCGTCGCTCGTCGCGCTGTGGCTGCTGTGGCTCGCAGGCCGCGTGCTGATGTGGACGGGTCCCGGCTGGGTCGCGGCGGCCGTCGACATCGCGTTCCTGCCCGCGGTCGCCTATGCGCTCGTCCGCGCGCTGGTCGGCGCGAAGAATCGTCATGGGATCTTCCTGCCCGTCGCGCTCGGCATGCTCGCCATGCTCAACGCGCTATTTCACATAGGGGTCCGGCAAGGACACGCCGCATGGGCGCTGCGCTGCGCCGATCTTGCCGCGGGCTTCCTCGTGCTCTTCATCGTCATCATCGGCGGCCGCATCATCCCGTCGATCACGGCCGCCGCGCCGCCCCGGTTGCCGGTGAAGCAGTGGCGGATCGTCGAATCGTCGGTGATGCCGGTCACGTTGGCGGCGCTCGTGGTCGACGCGGCCGGCGCGCCCGCCTGGGCGATCGCCGCGCTCGCATGGACGGCCGCCGCGCTGCACGCGGCGCGGCTCGTCGGCTGGCGCTTCTGGGCGGTCGGGCGGCGGCCGATGCTGTCGGTCCTGCACGTCGCGTATGCGTCGATCGCGGCCGGCTTCGCACTGACCGGCTTGAGCGCGTATGGCCTCGTCGCGCATTCGCTCACGCTGCACATGTTCACGATGGGCGCGATCGGCTGTGCGATCGTCGGCATGATCACGCGCACCGCACTCGAGCACACGGGACGCGAACAGGTCGCACGAGCCGCTGAACGCGTCTGCTACGGGCTCCTGATCGTCGCGACGCTCGCACGCGTGCTCGGGCCGTGGCTCGCTCCCGCCGCGACCGCGCAGTGGCTCGTCGTCGCCGGCATCGGATGGTCCGCCGCGCTGGTCGTCTATCTGGCGCGCCATGCCGGTCATCTGATGGCGCCCGCCGTGATTCCATCCGGTTCGGACACGAAATCCGGCAAGTGAACGTGCTGCGCGACGGTTACACGCGCCACGCTCCCTTTCAACCGCCTCGTTCGTCGTAGTGCCGAAAGCGGAGCGCCCGCCGTTCATCGAATGCGGATCGTTTGTTATTCGTCGCTCGTCATTCGTGCGTCATTCGTCGTGCGGTTGCGGCGAGTCGACCTCTTCGGCCATTCATCGCAGACCGCGTAATGTGCGGACGCACACTGCTGTAGCCGGCTCATCGTCGACGGCAAATCGGCCCGCTCGAAATTGCATGCATGCGAAGCAGCCCTTGATTCGTTGCTCGTGCTTCGCTCGCATTCGGATGTCCGACGATCGTGCATCGGCAACGCGCACGCGCCGACAAGCGTCCGTTCGACGCGCGCCGAAGTCGTCCTGTCGATGCAGCACGACAAACTCGGCCATCCGTTTCTCCGCGGCGCCTTCGGTCCGGCAACCCTGTCGCCGATGTCGCAGCCCTAATTCGCCGCGCCTTAATCGCCGTCAAGCGCGCGCCAAACTTCGCCGGATCGCCGTTGACCCATACAACATCTGGTATTTAGCATTCACCCAGTCACCAGATTTTGTGCCACCAACGAAAGAGGCCCACGTTGTCCGAGACCACGCTCCCTTCCGCCGCGTCGAACCCGACGTCGCGCGACAAGCCGTTGATCGACGTCGAGACGTCGATCAACGAATACCTGGACCGGCAGGACTGGCGCGTCAACGCAAACGCGAACCAGGGCTACTCGCTCGGCGGCCTGATCCTGAACGTGTCCGGCAAGGTGATCGCGAATTACTGGCTGAGCCACGTGTATCCAGGCGAAGTCGGCGAAGCGCATCGCAACGCAGATCTGCACATCCACGATCTCGACATGCTGTCCGGCTACTGCGCGGGCTGGTCGCTGCGCACGCTGCTCGCCGAAGGACTGAACGGCGTGCCCGGCAAGGTCGAGTCGGGGCCGCCGAAGCACATGTCGAGCGCGGTCGGCCAGATCGTGAATTTCCTCGGCACGCTGCAGAACGAGTGGGCGGGCGCACAGGCGTTCAGTTCGTTCGATACGTACATGGCGCCGTTCGTGCGTCGCGACGCGCTCACCTATGCCGAAGTCCGGCAGTCCGTGCAGGAGCTGATCTACAACCTGAACGTACCGTCGCGCTGGGGCACGCAGACGCCGTTTACGAACCTGACGTTCGACTGGACCTGCCCCGACGATCTGCGCAAGCAGGCGCCCGTGATCGCCGGCGACGAGATGCCGTTCACGTACGGCGATCTGCAGGACGAAATGGATATGATCAACCAGGCCTACATCGACGTGATGCAGGCTGGCGACGCGGCGGGCCGCGTGTTCACGTTCCCGATCCCGACGTACAACATCACGGCCGATTTCGACTGGCACAGTCCGAATGCCGAGCGCCTGTTCGAGATGACCGCGCGCTACGGGCTGCCATACTTCCAGAACTTCATCAATTCGGAGCTGAAGCCGAACATGATCCGCTCGATGTGCTGCCGGCTTCAGCTCGACCTGCGCGAGCTGATGAAGCGCGGCAACGGGCTCTTCGGCTCGGCCGAGCAGACGGGGTCGATCGGCGTCGTCACCGTGAATTGCGCGCGACTCGGTTATCTGCACGCGGGCGACGAGCGCGCGCTGTTCGCGCGGCTCGACGCGCTGCTCGACCATGGCAAGACCAGTCTCGAGATCAAGCGCGACGTGATCCAGCATCACATGGACAACGGGCTCTTCCCGTATACGAAGCGT
This sequence comes from Burkholderia mayonis, assembly GCF_001523745.2. Classification (NCBI taxonomy): domain Bacteria; kingdom Pseudomonadati; phylum Pseudomonadota; class Betaproteobacteria; order Burkholderiales; family Burkholderiaceae; genus Burkholderia; species Burkholderia mayonis. The sequence continues at coordinate 1,286,755 of NZ_CP013386.1, read as the reverse complement.
TATCTCGGCACGCTGCGCAATCATTTTTCGACACTCGGCGTGAACGGCGTCAACGAGATGATCCGCAATTTCACACACGACGAGCACGACTTGACGACCGACTGGGGCCACGCGTTCGCGCTGCGGCTGCTCGACCACGTGCGTGCGCGCATCGTCGACTATCAGGAAGAGACCGGCCACATGTACAACCTCGAAGCGACGCCCGCCGAAGGCACGACGTATCGCTTCGCGAAGGAAGACCGCCGCCGCTATCCGGACATCCTGCAGGCCGGCGCGCCGCAGATGCCGTACTACACGAACTCGTCGCAGCTTCCGGTGGGCTTCACCGACGATCCGTTCGAGGCGCTCGAGCGCCAGGACGATCTGCAGCGCAAGTACACGGGCGGCACGGTGCTGCACCTCTACATGACCGAGGCGCTGTCGTCCGCCGATGCGTGCCGGACGCTCGTCAAGCGCGCGCTCACCCGCTTCTCGCTGCCGTATCTGACCGTCACGCCGACGTTCTCGATCTGCCCGACGCACGGCTATCTCGCCGGCAGCCACACGTTTTGCCCGAAGTGCGACGAAGCGCTGCTGCGTCGCAAATTATCTCACCCCCAACCGATGGAAGCCTGAACATCATGACGACACTGCAAGCCAACAACCCAACCGCCCTTGCCGCGATCTCGCTGTCCGACGACGAGCGTCAACCGTGCGAGATCTGGACCCGCGTGATGGGCTACCACCGTCCCGTGTCGTCGTTCAACGTCGGCAAGAAAGGCGAATTCCACGAGCGCCAGTACTTCCGCGAACGCGAGTCCGGCGAAGTCGCGCTGCGCGCCGCGGCGTAAGCTCACCGCTCGCGCGATGAATCTCGCTCTCGCCCGGCGTCATCCGCTCAAGGTGGGCGGGCTCGTCCCGTTCACCGCGACCGATTATCCCGGCCAGTTCGCAGCGGTCGTGTTCGTGCAGGGCTGTCCGTGGCGCTGCGGGTATTGCCACAATCCGCACCTTCAGGCGCGCTCGCAACCGGCCGAATTCGAATGGGACGCGCTGCTCGCGTTCCTTGCGCGCCGGGTCGGCCTGATCGATGCGGTCGTGTTCAGCGGCGGCGAGCCGTCGATCGATCCGTCGCTCGCCGCGTCGATCGACGACGTCAAACGGCTCGGATTCAAGGTCGGCATGCATAGCGCGGGCACGCATCCGAGGCGGCTCGCGCATCTGCTGCCGTCGCTCGACTGGATCGGACTCGACGTGAAGGCGCCGTTCGACGACTACGCGCGCACGACGCGCGTACGCGCGAGCGGCGGCCATGCGCGACAAAGCCTCGAAGCGGTGCTCGCAAGCCGCGTCGCGTACGAATGCCGGACGACCGCGCATCCCGACCTGCTGCCCGAGCCGGCGCTGCTGCGCATCGCGCACGAGCTCGCGGATCTCGGCGTCGAGAATTACGTGCTGCAAGTGTTCCGCACACAAGGATGCGACGACGGTACGCTGAATGCGGCGTCGCTCGCCGGCTATCCGAGCGACGCGCTGCTCGGGCGGCTCGATCGTCTATTTGTGAATTTTTCGATTCGGCGCGGTTGAATCGGCCGGCGCGCGTTCAGTGGCGACGGCGACGCATCGCTGCCGCCGCTCGATTGCCGATCGATTCGGAAAGCTGACGAGCCGACCGCACTTCGCTCGGCATGGATCAAACTTTGTCGTGCAGTTCGGCGTCGATGTCGGCGCCCATGTCGACGCGCGCCGGCTCGGGCTCGTGTTGCGCAAGCTTCAACGCCTCGCGCCGTGCAAGCGAAAGAACGCGATTCGCATCGTCCGGATCGAAATCCTCGTGAAAACGCTTCCTGACGCCATGCTCGCCGAGTTGCAGATGCGCATCCGGAACGATCCCGTGCCGCTCGAGGCTCCTCTTCGCGCATACGAGCAGGCAGCCGTCGATCACGAGAATCGGCCGGCCCGAATGCGCGACCTTCAGTAGCGACGGCACGTCGCCACCGATGCCCGCAATGCACGACATCTCCGCGTCGCCGCCGCGGTCGAGCCGCACCGCGACGTGATTCGCGAGTTGCGCGACGTTCGAACATCCCGAGCAGGAATAGACGAGCGGCAGCGTTTTCGTTTCGTTCTTCATCCCGTTCTCTTGATCGGCTGTCTGCCCGGTTCGCGCGCGCAGGTCAGTCGGGCATTCCGCTGCGCTCGATCGGCCGCTGGCGGAACAGCCGCGTCGGTAACCATTGTTCGAGCGAAAACACCGACAGGTCGATCGCGTCGAGCGAGTTCTTCACGAGCAGTCCGAGTTCGGTATCGCCTTCCATCGTCAGGCGCCGGCTGAAGAACAATGTGTCCGGGTCCTCGCGGCGCTGCGACAGCAGATAGAAATCGTAGGCAGTCGCGCCGATCGTCAGGTCGACGTCGCCGCGGCCGGGCAGCGGCGAGAACGCGCCGCGCCGGCAGACGAAATCGAATGCGATACCCGCATCCTTCACCTGGATGCGCAGCGGACGATTCTCCAGCAACGCAAGCGTCTCCGCGGGCAAGTGCTTGCGCAGCACGAGATTGATCCCGCCCGCGAGCAGCATCGACCCCGGATACGCGGGCAATGTCGACAGCAGCTTGCCGAGCGCGGGCGGCAATTGATAGATCGGGGCATTCATCGCGGATTCCTCACAAACCAATCGAAAGCGGCGCGGCGCATGCCGCGCCGCGGCTTCAATGCGCGACGCGCTCGAGGCCCGGCTTGCCGTGCCAGTAGCCGTTGCACGACGTCTCCGGCATCCGCTCGTCCAGCGCCGCGAGCGCGTCGCGCATACTCGTGCGGCCGTTCAGGACGCCGTGGAACGCGTCGATCACGCCGGCCATGTGCTGCGATTGCGGACTCAACCTCACGACGTCGACGTTCAGCGCACGCAGCGCGTCGAGCTCGTCGATCAGATTGTAGACGCGCGCGGACTGCGTCGAGATGCCGTTGAGCACGAGGAACGGCTCGCCTTCGCGCGTGTGCAGCGGCAAGCCGTCCGGATGCTCCATGCACACGTACTGGCAGTTGTCCTTCGGAAAATTGCGATTCCTCGCGGTAAAGCAGCGTGCGGAGAACGCAAGCGGAATGCGCCCGTAGGCGAACACTTCGGTCTGCAGATGCTCCGGCCGCTCGGCTTGCATCTTCGCGAGACCCGCTTCGCTCATCTCGGGCGGCATCACCCAGCGGCGTGCGCCGAGCTCCGCGAGCATCGCGAGCGTCGGCGGGTTGTAGACGTTGAGCCACGGTCCCGCGACGAACGCGCGCGGCGCGTTGCAGCGCACGGCGCCCATGTCGTTCGTCTCGACCAGATAGCGGCCGTTCTCGACGATCTCGCGCATCGTCTTCAGATCGCGGCCCGATTCCAGCAGCACTTGTGTCGACAGCACGACCTCCTTGCCGGCCGCGGCCAGCATGTCGGCGATCTCGAGCCAGTCCGCGAAGCGCAATTCGTGACGGCGCGAACAAACCGTCTCGCCGAGATAGACGATGTCGACGGGCGTCTCCGACATCGCCTGATAGAACTGCATCGTCGCGACGCGCGGCCAGTAGTACTGCACCGGCCCCAAAGCAATTTTCATGATCCTCGCTCCCGCATTCAGGCATGCGCCGTCATGCGTTTCATTTCCATGGCCGGTGATAGGCGCCGAGCGTATGCTGCTGCCCTTCCGCGACCTTGTTCAATTCCGTCATCCAGGCGGGCTTCACGTAGTAGCGCGCGAGGTTCGCCGCACACTGATCGATCGCGTCGCGCCACACGCGCGTCACTTGCGCGACGTATGCGGGACTGCGCTGCCGCCCTTCGATCTTGATCGCGCGCACGCCGATCTGCATCAGCTTCGGCAGCAGCTCGAGCGTGTTCAGGCTCGTCGGCTCCTCGATCGCGTAGTAGCTTTCGTCCTCGACCGTGAAGCGCCCTTTGCAAAGCGTCGGATAGCCGGCGTTCTCGCCGTCCGCGTAACGGTCGATCAGCACGCCGTTCAGCCGCGACTCGAGGCCGTCCGGCGTCTTCTGCCAGCGCACCGATTTAGCGGGCGAGCACACGCCCCGCGTGTTCGGCGATTCGCCCGTCGCGTACGACGACAGCGCGCAACGCCCCTCGACCATCACGCACAGGCTGCCGAAGCCGAACACCTCGATCTCGACCGGCGTATTCCCGGCAACCTGCTCGACCTGCGTAAGCGACAGCACGCGCGGCAACACCGCGCGCGCGATGCCGAAGTGCTCGTGATAGAAATTGATCGCCTCGTAGTTCGTCGCAGAGCCCTGCACCGACAGATGCAGCCGAAGTTCCGGATAGCGCCGGTGCGCGAAGCGCATGAGCCCCGGATCGGCGACGATGATCGCGTCGACGCCCGCGTCCGCCGCGCGGCCGACCGCCTCCTGCCAAGCCGTCCAGCCGTCAGGCTGCGGATACGTGTTGAGCGCGACGAGCACCTTGCGGCCGCGATCGTGCGCGTAACGGATGCCGGTGTCGATCGCCTGCGCATCGAAGTTCAGGCCCGCGAAGTTGCGTGCGTTCGTCGCGTCGCGAAAGCCGAGGTACACGCAGTCTGCGCCGTTGTCGACGGCGGCCTTCAGCGCGGGCAGGCTGCCCGCGGGACACACCAGTTCGATTTGCGCGGCGTCGGTCGCGGAGTGACTGCTTTGCGTCATAGCGTGACGGCTCCATCAATGAGAGGAGAAACCGCTCGCGGCATGCCGTCGAGCGGCGGGAATGGACATCGCCCGGATCGAAGCGCCGTCAACCCAGCGCGGGCAGCGGCACATGCGCCGACTCGGGCGTTTCGGCTACGGCGACTGCGGGCTTCGCGCCCGTCAGCAGATAGTCGATCAGCTCGCGCGCGGAACGGATCTCGTGACCGAACGGCAGCGTTTCCGAGCCGCGAAAGAACAGGCCGCGCTTGATGTCGCCCGCGAGTGCGAACGCGAGCCGCGTATCGATGCAGAACTGGCCTTGCTTCGCGATGCCGTCGCGCAATCCGCATTGCTGCAGGCAGTCGAAGCCGACCAGGCACTTGCGTGGCTTCGCCGCGCGCTGAAACTTCTTTTCCCGTTCCAGATAGTTCGTGAGCCACGGGGTGCGCACCGCACGCGCGGGCAAGCCCGCGACGCTCATGAACGTGACGATGTCGTCGGGTCCCGCTTCGACGAGCATCTTCTTGAAGTTCGGATGCGCGTCGCCTTCTTCCGTCACGGCGAACGGCGTGCCGAGCTGCGCCGCGCTCGCGCCGAGCGCGAACAGTTGCCGCACCTGCTCATGGCTGTGGATGCCGCCCGCCGCGATGAGCGGAATGCGTTCACGCTCGATGCCGAGTTCCTTGAACAGTTCGAACGTGCCTTCCAGCACGGCGGGAAATGCGAAATTCGGATTGCTCAGGCTGTCCGTCGTCGGCGCGCCGAGATGACCCGCCGCGTAGCGCGGATTCTCGATGACGACGGCGTCGGGCAGACGGTTCTTGCGCATCCACTTCTTCAGCACGAGCCCGATCCCGCGTGCATCCGACAGGATCGGAATCAGCGCGACGTCGGGAAAATCGGCGGTCAGCTCCGGCAAGTCGAGCGGCAGGCCCGCGCCGACGACGACCGCATGCGCGCCACTCTCGCACGACTGCCGCACGTACGGCGCATACTCGGACAACGCGCGCATCACGTTGACGGCGACGAGTCCGCTGCCGTTCGCGAGCGACTTCGCCGCACGGACCTCGCGATCCAGCGCTTCGAGATTCGCCGCATCGATGAGCGCGCGGTCGCGCGAGCGGCCGGTGCGCGCCATCAGATCGGGGTGATGTCGACGCAGGTCGACACTCGAGATCGTGCCGCACGCGCCGAGCGACGCGACGGTGCCGGCGAGCCGACGCGCGGACACGCCGACGCCCATCCCGCCCTGCACAATCGGCAGCAACGATCTGCCCTTGATCACGAGATTTTCGAATGCGGTTTTGACGGCGGACACGGCGAATTCCTGAAAGGGGCGGCTTACGCCCGGTGCATAAGTGTGCGGCCGAACCCGTTTCCGTCGCCTTAATCCGCGTCAAGATCTCTGTCCGGGCCGCGACCCGGACCGGGGTTATGATCAGAATACCGAAACATGACCGCGTCGCGTCGCCGCGCCTTCGTGTCGCGGCCGTGCGAAACGGCCGCCGCGCACGTTCTCGACGCCGCGCTCGGCCGGCATCCTCTCCGACATGCAGCGCAAACTCGAACTCGACCATTCCCCCGCGCTGAGCGCACCGCTGCGCTTCTTCATCAGCGCGCCGCTGTTCGCGATCGTCGCGGCAGGCGTGCTGCTGTGGGCCGGACCGGATGCGTTCGCGTCGCGGTGGTCGCCGTATGCGCTCGCGCTCGCGCATCTGTGCGCGCTCGGCATGCTCGCGACGACGATGATCGGCGCGATGATCCAGATCATGTCCGTCGCGGCCGGCATCCGGATCGCGTCGCCCGTCGCGAGTGCGACCGCGATCCACGCATGCCTGACGCTCGGCACGCTGCTGCTCGCGGCGGCGTTCGCGTGCGCGGCGCCTGCGTTGTTCGCGCCCGCCGCGCTCATGCTCAGTGCGGCGTTCCTCTGGTTCGCGCTCGCATGCGGGATCGGCTTCGCGCGCCACTGGCGGCGCATGCCGGCAGGCGCTGCGAGCGTGCTGCGCACCGTGCGCCTCGCGTTGACCGCCCTCGCGGCGACCATCGCGCTCGGCGTATCGCTCGGGCTCGCGCTCGGCTGGCGTCTGCCCTTCTTCTCGATCGCGCGCGTCGATCTGCACGCGACCTGGGGGCTCGCCGGATGGGTCGGGCTGCTGACGATCGGCATCTCATACCAGCTCATCCCGATGTTCCAGGTGACCGAACCCTATCCGCGCATCATCACGCGCTGCCTCGGCCCCTGCGTGTTCGCGCTGCTCGGCGCGGCGTCGATCGTCGCGCTCGGTTTTGCCGGCCGCGTCGGCTTCGCCGCCGATGCGATCCGAATCGCGCTATATGCGGCGTACGCGGCATTCGCAGCGCTGACGTTCCGTCTGCTGTGGTCCCGCAAGCGCACCGACGCCGATACGACGACGCTGTTCTGGCGCACCGCGACGGCAAGCGTCGGATGCGGCGGTCTGCTCTGGATCGCGCATGCGGGCATCGGCGGCCGCGACGTCGCGGTGACGACCGGCGTG